>DWWS01000032.1 GCA_019119595.1 Candidatus Eisenbergiella merdavium
GCAGGGTCGCCCTGCCAGTAGATCAGATTGCTGACGGCATCCATCCGCAGCCCGTCGATGTGGAACTCCCGCAGCCAATAGAGGGCCGCCGACTGCAAAAAGCTGCGCACCTCCCCCCGGGAATGCATAAAGTTGCAGCTGCCCCACTCGCTGCGGCCCACGGCCGTATTGGGGTATTCGTAGAGAGCCGTCCCGTCGTAGTTCCAGAGGGCGTAATCATCCACCGCAAAATGGACCGGCACAAAATCCATAATCACGCCGATCTGGTTTTGGTGGCACTGGTCGATAAAATAACGCAGTTCGTCCGGCGAACCATACCGGGCGGTAGGGCTGAAAAACCCGGTGCTCTGGTAGCCCCAGGATTCATCGCAGGGGTGCTCCGCCAGAGGCATCAATTCCAGATAGTTGTAACCGTTCTCCTTCAAATACGGGATCAGCTGTTCGGCCATTTCGGCGTAGCTGTACCAGTCGTCCGGCTCATCGGACCGCCGCACCCAGGAACCAAAATGAACCTCGTAGATGTTCATGGGCCGGCCCAGGGTATCACCCCGGCTGCGCATCCACTTGTCATCCCCGAAGCAGTAATTTTCCAGCGGGCAGAGGACCGAGGCGGTAGCGGGGCGTTTTTCGCTGCCGAAGCCATAGGGGTCGCAATGGTCCAGGGTTTTGCCCCCTTTGCCGGTGATCCGGTATTTATACCGCATCCCAGGCTGGGCGCCCTCCACCCGGCACTCCCAGAAGTTGCCGTCGTAGACCCGCTCCATCTCCTGTTCCTGCCAGTCGTTGAAATCACCGATCAGAGCGATCCGCTCTGCTTCCGGCGCAAAGGTGCGGAACACCGTTTGGCCGTCCATCTCCGGGTGCGCGCCCAAATATTTATAGGCTTCAAACTCCTGGCCGGTATAAAACCCGTAAAAATCCATCTATATTTCCCTCTTTTTCTGGACATCAGTTGGTTTTCAGACTATAATACAAGTATAAAAACAGTTCTTTTATTTGTACACCGGCACTTTTCGTCACTCGTCGGAAAAACAACTCTTTTCTAAAATTGTCGAAGGAGGGATTGGCCATGGACCCGCGGATTAAAAAAACGCGGCGCAGCATCATCAATGCTTTTCTGGAGCTGCGTGCCCGAAAGCCATTGGAAAAAATCACCGTTAAGGAGCTGTGCGAAAAAGCGGAGATCAACAAATCCACCTTTTACACCCATTTCACCGATGTGTTTGATCTCTCCAACCAACTGGAAAGCGACGTGATCCGCCAGATTGTGGAGAATCTCCCCCATCCCAACTATGTGGTGGAGCAGCCCAAGGTATTCACCGAGGAGCTTTTCGCCGCCTTCCGCTCCCAGGCATCCATCACCGGCACGTTGTTTTCGGGCAGTCAGAGCGGCCATCTGATTGTTCAGCTGAACGCCGCCCTGCGGGAGCTGATCTTTCAGGCCTACCCCCAATACCAGGACGATCCTTTCTTCAACATCTACCTGAGTTATGCCATCTTTGGGGGGTACTACGCCATGCGGGAGAGCCGCGCCTACGATGAGCGAACCATCATTTCTGCCATCAGCCGGATCACCGAAAGCAGTTCAAAGATTCTGTTTGAAGAAGCGGCAGGCGCCCGCCCTGCCGAACACCCATAAGACGAAAAACAGGCCGTTCTCCCCTGCGCTCTATGCAGAGGGAACGGCCCTTTTCTTTATAAACGCCTGTGGCGGAAAGTTCACTCTTCCTGCCGAACCGGCAGTGTTTTGACGCCAAAAATGAAATAGAGAATGTGGAACGCCCAGACGCCGCCCAGGACGATCTGGCCCACCGGCACCTGATGCATCAGGACAAAGCCAACGCTCATCAGGGCTGTGACGGTGACCATAATCCGGATCTTGGCTTTTTTGGTCATCCCCTTGCCCTGGACATAGCTTTCCAGGTTTTCTTTATAAAGCCGGGTGCCGGTAAACCAGCGGTGAAGCCGCTGGGAACTTTTGCCAAAGCAGCAGGCCGCCAGCAGCAAAAAGGGGAAGGCCGGCAGCAGGGGCAGAACCGCCCCCAGGGCCCCTAGGCCCAGGCTGAGGCAGCCCACCGCGATGTAAAAAAACTTTTTCAGCTTCATGGGTCCCTCTCCAGTCGTCTTTTTTCCCGTTTGGTTTCGATCATGTGGCGGAGCACCGCCCCCGGGTGGCGGAACAGCATCCGGGGGCCGGCAAACCGCATCACTTCCCGAATCCTGGCCCGCATTTCGGGCTGATAGCAGTGGACTTTGCAGTTGGAGCAGAAGGTCTTGGTCTCCATAAAGGGGCACTTGTCGCTCCGCATCCGGGCATAGGCGTCCAGGGCGGCACACGCAGGGCAGAGACCTTTGCCCCCATGCTTCTTTTTGCAATAGAGGGCGATCATCTCGGAGACCATCGCCTTTTCCCTCTCCCGCTTGGATTGCAGGTCCATCAGCTCACCCTCCCGTTTTCCACCGAGTAAATCCGGTCAGCTACCCGCATGGTAGACTCCCGGTGAGACACCAGCACCACCGTTTTGCCCCGGCCCTCTTCCCGCAGGGAGCGCAGGATCACCGCTTCATTCAGGCTGTCCAGGTTGCTGGTGGGCTCATCCAGCAGGATCAGGGGCGCGTCGTGCAAAAACGCCCGGGCCAGACCCAGCCGCTGCCTCTCGCCTCCCGAGAGGGTATCCCCCAGCTCGCCCACCGGGGTGTCATATCCCTGAGGCAAGCTGAGAATAAAGTCATGGATGGAAGCCTTTTTACAGGCCGCGGCAATTTCCTCATCGGTGGCGTCCCGCTTGGCAATCCGCAGGTTGTTGCGGATGCTGTCGTGGAACAGGTGGGTTTCCTGGGCCACAAAACCTTCCAGCGCCCGGAGGTTGGCGGTATTGATCTGGTCCACGTCCCGGCCCGACAGGGTAATCCGGCCGGACTGGGTCTGCCAGAACCGCATGAACAGTTTCAGCAGGGTGGATTTTCCGCTGCCGCTCCGGCCCACAATCCCCACGATCTCGTTTTGGGGCACGGTGAGGCTTACTCCCTGCAAAATCGGCTCGTCGCCGTAGGAAAAACCTACCTCCTCGGCCGCAGCCCCGGCAAACCCGGTCTCGCTCTGGCCGGTGACATCCTCCACCACCGGAGTTTCCTCCAGGATATCCAGCACCCGGTTCCCGGCGGCAAAGGTGTTCTGAAGGGTACTGCCCAGGTTGGCCAGAGCCACCACCGGGCCGAAAGAACTCATCAGGGCCAGGGTGGGGATTAGCACTCCGTCAAAGCCCACAGCCTGCCGCCCATAGAGGGCCGCCGACGCCAGCAGCATGGCCAGATCAAAGAGGAGCAGCAGCGCGCCGGTGGCCGCACTGTTCCGCCCGGCGGTCCGCTTCAAACGCGCTTCATCGGCGGCCAGCTCGTCGGTGCGGCGGTTCATTTCAGCCAGCCGGGCCAGGCCCTGGCCGTACTGCTGGGTTTCGTGCAAACCCCGCAGGCTGTCCAGTACAAAGCTGCTCAGGGCTCCGGTTTTTGTCCGCAGATGCAGCCCGTCCGCTCCGCTGAAACGGGAGGTCAGCACCGGCACCGCCACCCCCACTGTCAGATACGCCCCAAGAGCCAGCAGCCCCAGAAGCCCATGATACTGGCCGATGAACAGACACATTATCACCGAAAACAGTGCAGCGATCAGCGCAGGAGAGATGGTGTGAGCGTAAAAGACCTCCAAAAGCTCAATATCGGAGGTAATGACCGAGATCAAATCTCCTTTGCCCCGGCCTTCCAGCTTGGCGGGGCAGAGCCGCCGCAGGGCCCGGAACACCTTATCCCGGATCAGAGCCAGAAGTTTAAAGGCGATAAAATGGTTGCAGGCCTGCTCCCCATAGCGCAAAACCCCACGCAGAACCGCAAAAATTGCCGCACAGGCAAACAGCGCCCATAAAGGCATCGGCAGTGCAAAGCCCAGAACCGACAACACCGCATAGCCGCCCAAAATCGTGATAAAGGCCGCGCACAGATGGCCCAGAAGACCCAGCAAAACCGCCAGGGTCATATACCCTCCCAAGGGACGGACAAGCCCAATGAGCCGGGCCATTACAATAAAACCGCTTCTCTGTTCTTTCTTCATACAGCGGCCTCCTTCCGGTAATTTTCCAGGGCCTGCTGGGCGTTCCAGAGCCGGGCATAGGCGCCGCCCCGGGCCAGCAGTTCCGGATGGCTGCCGTGTTCGGCCACTCGGCCCCCCGCCAACACATAAATCTGGTCTGCATCCGCCACGTTGGCCAGCCGGTGGGAAATCAGCAGCACCGTTTTGGTCCGGGCCAGAGCCCGAATCTCGGCCATGATGACATTCTCGCTCTCCACATCGATGTTGGAGGTAGCCTCATCAAAGAGATACACCGGGCTGTCATGGAGCAGGGCCCGTGCCAGCGCCAGCCGCTGGCACTGACCACCCGAAAGGTTGGAGGCTTTTTCGGTCAGCAGGGTATCCAGCCCCTGTTCACTGCGGAGGAAATCCGCCAGCCGGACACGCTCCAAAACCGCCCAGAGGGCGCTGTCGTCAGCGTCGGGGCAGCCCATCCGCAGATTCTCCCGGACGGTGCCCTGGAACAGATAGCTCTGGTGGCTGACATAAGTGAAGTTTTGCAGCAGGCTGGCCTCCGCGATTTCATCAAGAGACAAACCGCCTACCGTAATCTGGCCGGTATAGCCCCGGCTCCGACCCATGAGCAGGGAGGCCAGGGTGGATTTGCCACAGCCGCTCTCCCCTACCAGTGCCGTGAAGCTGCCCGCCGGGCAGAGCAGGTCCACCCCCCGAAGGATTTCCCGCCCCGGCTCATAGCCGAAGCGAAGCCCGCTGCACCGGATGGTGCAATCTGCGGGCACCGGTTTGCCTTCCCGATCCGGCTCAGGCAATTCCAGCAGCCGGAAAATCTTATCGGAGGCGGCCATACCATTCATGGCAATGTGGAAAAAACTGCCCAGCAGCCGCATGGGGAGAAAGAAATCCGCCGCCAGCAGCAAAATTGCCAGGCAGCCTCCCAGCCCCACCCGCCCTGCGCGGAACTGGCTCACCGCCAGAATCATCCCGGCCGCAGCGCCGCCGTAGGCAATCAGGTCCATGATGGTAATGGAATTGAGCTGCATGGTCAGCACCTTCATGGTGATCCGGCGGAAACGCTGGGATTCCTCATCCATCTCCCGCGCCTTGTTTTCATCCGAACGATAGATCTTGAGCGTCGTCAGCCCCTGCAGGTTCTCTAAGAAGCTGTCCCCCAGCTGCGTATAGATTCCCCAGTACCGGTTCAGCAGCTTTTTGGCAAGCTTCTGCACCGCAACGATGGAAACCGGGATCAGCGGCACGCAGACAAGGAGAACAAGGCTCGCTTTCCAGTTCACGAAGGACAGAATGACAAACAGGGTCAGAGGCGCGAGCAGGCTGTAAAAGAGCTGGGAAAGGTATTTTCCGAAATAGGTCTCAAGCTGCTCCACGCCCTCCGCCGCCATCTGAACCACCCCGGAGGTGGCTGCATGCTCCCGGTAGGAGGCTCCCAGGCGGAGGAGCTTTTCATAAATCCGATCCCGTAGGATCCGCTTTACGTCCACGCTGGCGCGATAGGACGCATGGGACGCCTGCCTGTCGCAGACAAACCGCAGAGCCAGAGCGAGGGCTGCAGGCAACGCATACCGGGCCGCGGTTTCCAACGCTGTGCTCTCCCGGGCCGCGCTTTTCAGGGCTGTGCTCCCCAGGAAGATATCTCCGAGAAGGGCCTGCTCCAGAAGCATGGACACGCAGTAGATCATCACGACCTGACAGAGCAGGGCGAGCCACTGCCAGATCACCTGAAATGCGATGTGTTTTTTTGCGCGGGGTAAAAGCCCCAATAGACGTGTCTTAATCATGGTTTCCTCCATTCCGAAGCGCTTACGCGCTGCGACTTTGTCTGCCCTATTCCACGGCTTCCTCCGGCAGGATCGCCCGTTCCGGCCGGATGGTCTTTACCCGCAGGAAAAAGTACAGCAGGTGGCACACCCACACGACGGCGATGCAGAGCCTTCCGACGGGCACCCGGCTCATCATGAGAAAGCCGATCGCCATGACAATGGTCGCCGTTCCAACGATCCGAAGCTTTGTGCCCATGGTCATGGCGCGCTGTTTTACAAAGCTGTCCAGATATTTCTTGTACAGGCCGGTTCCGGTGAACCAGTCGTGCAGCCGCTTTGAACTTTTCGCAAAGCAGAATGCCGTCGCCATGTAGAACGGTACGGTAGGAAGGATGGGCAGGACGACGCCCGCCGTGCCAAGTCCAAGACAGAGAAAACCGGTTATGATCCAGAGGAGCCTGATGGGATTTTTCTTGTTCATACGCAACTACCTTCCGTTAGTTTTGCCTAATTCGTGTATCAAAAATAAACCGCATATGCGGTTTACCTTTGGTATTATAAGCAAAGCTGTTCCTTTCTGTCAAGCCTGAAAATTCCATGACTTTTCAGCAGCCGCAGGTTTCCCGACCGTATCACGTAAGTTTCAGAAATTCTTGAAGAAAGGCATAAAAAAGCCTGAGCCGTATTGGTTCACGTATCTTTAATATCGGAAAATAACTGTGTCAGCAGATAGTCAATATCGGTAGCATAAGGCGGTTTCTGGCCGGAAGCATACTGATTCAGGCAGGATTGGCAGGCATCGACAATCTTTTTTGTATTCTTATCAATGATAGTTTGGAGCAGCTGGGCGAAGTCATTTCCCTCTGTTCGGTATCGAATCAGGTACTCCTTCGTTACAGGGAACATTTTTATGTAAAAGAAGGGCCTGTCATGTCTCCATGCGTAAGCCCTTCTCTACAAGCAGGCGATATTCTACGCTTTAGGAAGCACCCCGTCGCCTACGGAAGTTAAACATACAAGTTCATGATATTCTTGCCGTCATGACCGATGAGCATTTCTGCTCATCTATATCATACGCAATGGGAGGAAAAATAGCAACAAAATCGCCGGTTATTCCATCAGCTCCGTTTCCAGATCAGCGAGCATGATATCCAGGGCGCTGATGCCGCCCTCGGCTGTGTACCATACCGCCGGATGGGCCAGATAGATCAGGTTGCCGTTCTGGTAAGCCTCCGTGCTCATAACCAGCTCGTTCTCCATGATATCCTGCGCCAGCTGAGCGCCGTCTGTGCCGATCGCCGCATCGCGGTCCATAACAAAGATATAATCGGGCGCTTTCTCCACAACGAATTCAAAGGAGGCCTCGTTGCCATGGGTGGAGGTATCGATTTTGGCATCCACTCCGATATTTTCAAAGCCGATCTCTACGCCGATGATGGAGCAGCGTCCGTCGTTGCCCAGCACATTAAAGCTGCCGCTGGTGCACATACCCACGATCGCGCTTTGTCCCTCAGAGATTTCCTGAAGCGCGGCGATGCGCTCCTCAAAGCCGTTCATCAGCTCCTCTGCTTTTTCCTCAAGGCCGAACATGGAAGCGATGACTGCGGCATTGCGGCGGACGCTTTCAACCACTCCGATTTCAGGATCAGTAGACAGATAGACGACCGGAGCGATCTCGCTGAGCGCGTCATAGCTGGAGGCAAGGCGGCCGCCGATAAAGATCACGTCCGGCTCGCAGGCCATCACGGCCTCCAGGTCAGCCTCCTTAATGGTTCCCAGATTGGCGATATCATCATTGATATACTCCTGAAGATAATCCAGACTGGTGGACGCCGTTCCCACAACCCGGCCGCCCACGCCAAGCGCGTCCAGGATATCCAGGGACGCCATATCCAGAATGGCGATGCGCTGCGGGTCGTAGGGCACCTCCAGCTCCGTAAGCTCTTTGCCGGCATTGTAGCTGGAAATGGTAATCGTTTCGGGCACAGCCTCCTCCGGCTGCCCGCCGGTCTCACTCTCCTGTTCCGCGGCCCCGCTTTCCGTCTCGCCGCTCACAGCATCCTGCCCTCCGGTCTCGCTCTGAACACCTGCTTCCCCGCCGTCCGTGATATTGCCGCTGCCGGTGCTTTCAGCGCCGCATGCCGCTAGGCTCAGTGTCATGACTGCTGCCAACAGGAAAGATAAAATTTTGTTTTTCATTGCCCGTCTCCTTTTCTGAAAAGTACTGAAACATGATTAATAGTAGATAGACAGCGGTTTTCCCGCTATAGGAAGGATCTCAAAATCCACCTGATAGATCTGCGACAGATTTTCCTTTGTCATCACCTCCTCTACAGTGCCGAATTTTGCGATCTTTCCGTCTTTAAATGCACAGATATAATCGGAGTAGAACGCCGCATAATTGATCTCATGCAATACCAGGATAACCGTCTTTCCCAACTCGTCACAGAGCCGACGGACGATCTTCATCATATTGGTGGCATGGTAAATATCCAGATTATTGGTAGGCTCGTCCAGCAGCACGTATTCCGTATCCTGGGCGATCACCATGGCGATCAGCGCCCGCTGCCGCTGCCCGCCGGAAAGCTCGTCGATAAACTGATCCTGAAAATCTTCCAGCTCCATGTATTCGATTGCACGATCTATGACAGCCTGATCCTGCGGGGTGATGCGGCTGCCCGAATAGGGAAATCGTCCGAAGGCTACCAGCTCCCGCACGGTCAGCTTCATCTGGATGTTATTGCTTTGCGTCAGAATGGCTAACCGTCTGGAAAGCTCTCTGCTCTTCCATCTGCCGATGTCCTTTCCTTCAAAGTCCACAAGCCCGCTGTCCTGGGCGATCAGCCTTGAGATCATTCCCATCACGGTGGATTTTCCCGCTCCGTTGGGGCCGATCAGCGAGATCACCTTCCCCCTGGGAATCGAAAAGGTCACTCCGTCCACAACGGTTTTTCCGTCATATCGTTTTGTCAGATCTTTTATCCGCATATAGTCACACCTTCTTTCGTGTCAGGAGAAGATAGAGGAAATATAGTCCTCCGCCAACAGTAATGAACACGCTTACCGGTACGGAATAGGAATAAACATGTTCCACGAGGAGCTGGCCGCCCACCAGCACGATCATCCCGAACAGAGCCGAACCCAGCACCAGATATGTATGGCGGAAGGTCTTTAACAGCTGACGGGACAGATTTGCGATGATAAGGCCCAGAAAAGAGATGGGGCCCACCATTGCGGTGGCGACCGCGATGCACAGCGTCACGCCCAGCAGCAGACGGCGGATACAGCGGTCATAATCTACGCCGAGATTGATGGCCTGTTCCTTGCCAAGCGTCAGCACATCCAGGAGCGCCAGCTCCTTTCGCAGCACAACAATGATGCCCGCAAGGAGGATAACGGAAAATACGATGATCTCGGAATTGATGTTGCTGAAGCTTGCCACCAGCGTGTTGAGCAGGCTGTCGTATTCATTGGGATCCATCACCCGCGTCAGTGTGGTCTGGATACTGCCAAAAAAAGAGGTCAGCACCGTTCCGACCAGAAGCACATACAGGACATTGTGCCTTGTTTTCCGGAAGATCCAGCTGTACAGGATCGTGGCTGTGATTCCCATGAGAACCACGTCCACCGCAAAGGACAGGTTGGCGTTTAAAGCGATCACACTGGTAGAGCCAAGGAAAAACACCACTGCTGTATGGATCAGTGTGTACAGCGAATTCATCCCAAGAAGACAGGGGGTGACGATGGTATTGTTGATGATGGACTGAAAAACGATGGAGGCGCCTCCAATGGCAAAGGCAGTGATCAGCATCACGATGAGCTTCGGCGTCCGGAGCTTCATGGCATAGGCCAGCAGCCTGGGATTGGAAAAATTCACATCCACAAGCATATATCCCGCCGCGCACAGCGCGGCGAGAATGGCAAGGAGCAGCAGCTTTTGCCGGTTTGCGCGAACCGCCTGTATCTTCATTGATCCGTCCCTCCCTTCAGCGTCGGCATTACGGAGCAGGCGCCTGCCGCGGCACTCCCCAGCCGTATGGCTCTGCGGCCGTATTTCAGCCTGTAGAAAAGCAGCGCGATAAAGATCAGACTTCCCAGGATCCCGACGATCAGCTCGATCGGAAGCTCATAGGGAAAGATCGCCACACGGCCGATCATATCGCATATCAGCACGAAAACAGCGCCAAAGAGCGCGGTGTCCGCAAGCGTGCCGCGGATCTTGTCCCCTTTGTACATGGCGACGACATTCGGCACGATCAGGCCGATGTAAGAGATGGAGCCCACCACGACCACGACGCTTGCTGTGATCATGGCCGCGATGGTCAGCCCCATGAACAGCACAAGATTATAGGGGATTCCCAGATTTTTTGAAAAATCCCTGCCCAGCCCCACGATGTTGAAATGGTTGGCGAACACAAACGCGAGGATCACCAGAGGAACTGTCAGCCATACGATCTCATAGCGTCCCCTCAGCACCAGGGAAAAATGTCCCACCAGCCAGGAGGACAGCGCCTGCGTCATCTCATATTTGTAGGCAAGGTAATTGGTAATGCCTCCGATGACGTTGCCGAACATGATCCCGACTAACGGCACCATCACCACATCCTTAAACTGAATGCGCTGGATAAACCATACGAAGATCCAGGTCCCAAGGATGGCTGCAGCGAAGGAAAAAGCAGCCCTGCTCCACAGGGTAGACGCCGGCATGAACAGAAGAGCCAGCAGAATCCCAAGCTGAGCCGATGAAATGGTAGCGCCGGTGGTAGGCGAAACAAACTTGTTGCTGCACAGCTGCTGCATGATGAGTCCGGCCACGCTCATGCCGACGCCGGTACATAGAATGGCTGCCAGCCGCGGCAGACGCGAGACAAGAAAGATTTCCAACAGGTACAGATCCCCTTCCAGCAGCTCCCGCGGCGTAATATCAATTACTCCGACAAAGAGCGAGCAGCAGGACAGAACAAGCAGCACGGCTACCAGGATGATCGTTGAACGATAAGATTTGATGCGATCCACTCCTTTCTGAATACATTTGGTTAGATATAACTAACTGTTGCCCTGAAAATACGCAGTGCTGATTGTACTTCTCATGCATCATGCACTGCGCATCGAACACATCATATCATAATGAGTTAGACATGTCAAACTTTATTTTTCTGCCGGTTTCAATGGCCCATAAAAATACGATGCGGTAGCCCCGCCGTCCACCAGGAAATCAGCGCCGGTAATAAACGCGCCTTTTTCACTCATCAAAAGCTCCGCCACGTTGGCCACCTCGTCCGCTGTTCCGGGGCGTCCGGCGGGACATTTTGCAAACATATTTTTGTAGAAATCCCCCCGCGGGCCGTTAAACTCGTCGATTGCCAACGGCGTGACAATGATACCCGGAGAAATGGAGTTGATGCGCGCTCCCTTTTCTCCCCACCTGACGGATTCCGCCATCACGCGTTTCTCATTGCAGCGTTTGGCAAGCTGATAGGCATGAAGGGTGTCCCGGATATTCTCCGGCTGAAGCATTTCCAGCTTCAAAAGCTCCTCCGCCGGAGTACAGGCAAGCAGCTCATCCTCCTGCGGCGTCAGCTGTTTCATGCGGTGGCCGCTCTGACTGGATATGGTTACGCCCACACCGCCGGGAGCGATCACCTTGCCGACCTCCTCCAGAAGAACCGCTGTCCCATATAAGTCCACCTTAAGAATCGCCTCAATGGGAGCCTGACTGGGTGAAACGCCGGCAGCATTGATCAGCATGGAAATTTCACCGTATTTCTGACCTTCCGCGATCAGGCCTCGGATGGATTCACGGCTGGAAAGATCCATCTGAATCGGAACCACGTCGAATCCTGCCTCATTCATAATCTTTGCGATCGCCTGTGCGTTTTCCTTCTTTTTATCCCCTACGATAATTTTTTTCCCATATCCCATTCTTCGGGTGATCGCCATGCCGATCTGGCCTGCGCCTGCCCACAGTATAACATCCCTGCTCATAAAATCCTCCTGCCAATATCCGATCTTACTGTTTTTCAAATTCATCCGCTACCTTTACAAGCAGCTCCCGGATGGGAAGGTGCTGCGGACAGGCTTTCTCACATTTCCCGCACTTGATACAGTCGGATGCCTTATGTCCGGCGGACGTATGTACCACGTTATAATAATAATCTGCGTTCCAGTCATGGTATAACTGTTTGGTATTCATGACCGCAAACAGGTCAGGGATCCGGATCTGTTTCGGGCAGCCGTCCGTACAATACCTGCAGGCAGTACAGGGGATCAGGTTCTTACTTCTGAAAATCTCCTGCACCTGATTGACAGCGGCCATTTCTTCTTCATTCAAAGGCTTGAATTCCTGCATAAAGCTGATATTATCCCGCATCTGTTCCAGACTGCTCATGCCGGACAGAACCATCATCATGCCCTCAAAGCCCGCCGCAAAACGGATCGCATAGCTGGCAGGGCTGCCGCCATGCAGCGCATCCAGCACAGCCTTCGCGTCCTCCGGCAGATTCACAAGATTCCCGCCTTTTACCGGCTCCATAACGATCACCGGCTTATCATATTTCCGGCAGACCTCATAAACCTTCCGGCTTTCCACCGCAGGGTCGTCATAATCCACATAGTTAAACTGAATCTGTACCACTTCAATCTGCGGATACTCGGTCAGAATCTGTTCCAGAACCTCCGCTTTGTCATGGAAAGAAATTCCTACATGGCGGACTTTTCCCTCAGCCTTCAACTCAAACGCAGTTTCATAGGCGCGGCAGGATTTAAAAAATCTGAAATTATCCGCTCCCTGGGCGTGCATCAGATAAAAGTCAAAATACTCTACGCCGCAGGCGGCAAGCTGGCTCTCGAAGAAGGGGCGGATGTCCTCTTCTTTCTTGAAGAAAAAATTGGTCAGTTTATCAGTAAGGATATACCGGTCACGGGGATAGCGGCTGGTCAGACATTCCTTCAGCGCCGTCTCGCTTTTTCCCTGGATGTACCCGTGGGCTGTGTCGAAATAGTTAAAACCGGCGTCCAAAAAGGCGTCAACCATCTGTTTCGTCTGCGGGATGTCCACCTCGTCGCCCAGCATTGGCAGGCGCATACAGCCAAAACCAAAATTCTTTTTTATCTGCTCAAAATATGCCATTGCTTTGTACCTCCTGCTTTTTTTCCGATTTCATAAGCCTTTTTTCTATTTTAATCCGTTCATTCCGGCAGAGCAATTTGATTTCCATACGTTTTGGATAAGAAAAACTTATGCGAACTTTGATTTTAGGATTTCAGCAAAAGCCTCCACATAGGATCCGGAATTATCCACTTTCCAGAATGCACAGTAATTTCTCCGGATCGGTTTTCCCCTGCGGGTAAGGCGTACTCTCCGCAGAGCCGCTGTAGATTCCGGCAGATTTCCGGCTCCCTCCACCGGCATAAAGCCCTGACCGCCGGCCACAAGGAGCCTTGCTTCTTCCAGGTTATCTGCAAAATAAAACTCACTTTCTATTCCCATGATCTGCTGATAATACGTTTTTTCGTTTTCCTGCTGACCCGGTGATGCAACCAGGATGCAGGGAATATTTCTGACAGACTCCGTTTCGACGGAGGGCTGAGCTGCAAGAGGGTTTCTTGCCGCAATTTCTATGAAACACTCCCTGGCAGCAAGAATATGGTTTACATATTCGTCAGAAAAAGCTCTCCGCTGGTCATTCAGTACCAGATCCGCTTTCCCATGCCTTAAAGCGTCGTAAAGCTCCTCGTGGTTTCCATTTATGATCTTTACAGAAACATTCGGATATTTTTCCGAAAATTCTGCCACGGCCAGCTGAAATTCATGACCGCCGTACCCCTTCAGGCAGCCGACACAAAGAGCCGCTGTCTCTTTATCGGCAATGCGGGCCGTCTCTCTGCACATTTTTTCAAAGTCAGAAATAAGGGCCAGACTTTTCCGGTAAAAATACTCTCCTGCCGGTGTCAAAGAAAATCTGCGGTTTCCCCTGTGGATCAGCTGAACGCCCAGCTCATGCTCCAGCGCCTGAATCTGCTGGGAAATCGCGGACTGTGAAATGAAACATTCTTCAGCCGCTTCCGTAAAACTCCCGAAGCGTACTACCGCCTGAAAATATCGGATCTGCTTTATCATCAGGATTCTCCTCGTTCCCTGTTCGAAAAAATCTTTGATTTCCGTTATCTTGATACTTTATATTATAAGCACAGAATGGATAAAATCAATCTCGTAGAATGCGGCGTTTGGCAGTCTTTTTTTGTGTCCCAATAAGAAACGTGCAGCTTCCGAAGTGGAAAGCTGCACGTTTCTTAGAAAAATGATGTATCGCTCAGTCCAGATATTTTCCTACCGGAGCTGAATTGTACTGCTTTTTGATCTCGATCATGATGGAACCGTTTCGGTCTGTTTGTCAAGGACATAGAGAAAAGTTTTCATTATTTTTTTTTGCGGATAGGTCATTTTCCAGTAGCCGCATGACTTTATCACTCATGCGCTCTGTGCTTGTCTGGCTGAAATGTAGCGACAATTCATAGGTGGTCTTGCCGATTTTCCGCTTGACGGTCTGCGGCTTCGGGGCAGCGGTGGTCTTAATGGCTGTTTGTGTGTTTTCCTGCATAGGCTCTCCTTTCTGATTTTGGCAAAAGAAAAAGCAGGAAGTCCTTTTCAAGATTTCCTGCTCGGTAGTGCTACTGTGAGGGTAGCGGTTATTCAGTTTTCAATGGCTGTGTTACGCAATAGAAGACCATTTTTGAGGGCAAAGGTAAAACATCGTCTTTGCGATCTTGACGCTTAAAAAGCCTTGTAGAATAGGCGTTTCAAGACGCCTGCTGCGTAACAATACAAGGCATTTTCAAAGTGACAAACTGGGATTTTATAATTTCTTTTTCATACAAATAGAATCGGGCATATCTTTATATTGACCATAATTCGGAATGACTTTATATCCTATTTTCCTATAAAGTGCCATTGCTGCAATAAGTGGTTCACCAGATTCCAGAATTAGATAGTGGTATCCCTTTTCCCTTGCAGCCTTCTCTAACAGTTCCATTAATTTATTTGAAATTCCTCTGCCCCTATAATCTTGTTTTATAAAGACACGTTTTACTTCGGCACATTCATCATCGTATTTTTTGAAACTGGCAATTCCAACTGGAATATCATCATCATACGCAACAATTACGTCATGAATGTCATCAAGCTGATTATACGGAATATATTCCGCTCTGTTTTCTTCGCCGCCAACAAGTTCGTTTAGAAAATTATCCAAACTATGACATAGTTCGATAAAATCAGGGTTGCCACCGTTAGTATATACAAATTTCATTTCTATCTCTCTCCGTCAAATTCCAATTTGATGTTCTCATTGTACCACACCTCGCCTGTGTTTCCTATCCCTATTCAACAAGGGCAATCAGCTTATCTGTCCTGCCGTCTTATCTGTTTATCTTGAAATTCTCCACGACAGCATGAATTAAGCGGCGTTCCATGAAGTCTTTTTTATCGGTGTCTATCCCGTAATGCACAAGCCCCCTTTCGTCATAAACCGTCTTGATACATTTGTTGCGGATATAGCTTTCATAGGTTTTCAGTACCGTCTGAATGGCGGCGGCTTCTCCCGGTGTGGCGGCTATGATTACCTCAACGGGCAGATAGCGGTCTTTGTATCTTTCATTCATGGCGGCGCACCTCCATTTCTTCCCGTATCTGCCGGACAGCCCTCATTTTGTGGTAGCTGATTTTCAGCGTTATAGCCGTAGAGAGCGGCAATCTCTTAGTTCTTAAAGCCTAAGAAATAGGACAGCAAGATAATTTCCCATCTGTACGGGGTAAGCCGTCCTATGGCGTTCCCCAACGGCTCACTCTGCACCTCAACAAGCCATTCCCTCACTTGGAAACGGTAAAGCATACAAGGGTAGCGGTCTGTGGTACTGACCTCGGCTAAATCCTTTTCCAGTAGGGAAGAAAAGGACACTTCATGCGCCTTGCGGCGGCAGTTGGCGTGGTAGTAAGTAATGGCGGCATACTTCAAGACTTTCGTACAGTATGCATCAAACTGGCGTTGCAAGATTTCTATGATTTCGTTCATTCGGTTTTCCTCTGGTCTATTTGTGTGATAGTTACGCAAAGCAGACGGGAGAGGTGGGGAACGGCACCTGACCGCTTTTTTTTATTGGTTTCATGCTCCTGTACCAGACTTTCGGTTATCGAAGTGTATAAAGCTGATTATACCAATACAAGTATAACAGACTTATCTATCAATCCTATCCTTTCCCAAACCCTTTCCCTCCCGCGCCTGCCAGTCATAGGGGGAAGTATCGTCCATGAAGTTCTTGACATAGATAATGTTCGGCTCCTGTCCAATGTTCCCGGAGCAGCAGGTGTGATCGATGCAGTCAATCAGATGGGCGGCGTTCCCATGTTCGGGACGAATCTGCCAATCTGGGCTGTCGTCCTGACGGAATTTATATGCGCATACGCCCTTGAGCTGCTGATGGGAAGTCCCGGCTCGTTCCGGCTTGCCCGCAGGGTATCTGATCCGAAAAAGACGCATCCTGTGCTGTTTGAAACGACAATCATCTGTTTTTTATCCAGCCTCTGATCAGAACCGTGTTCCGGCTTCTTTTCACGACGAGGGAACGCAGCGCATCCGTCCGGGCCTGAAAACGAAAAGAGCATCCCACGCGGAGATTCACAGAACTCCTGCGCGGGATGCTCCCGTTTTTTCGGATATATCTTTTTTTACTGCAGCCGGCTGTAATCCTCGTCGGAGACGGCCTCAAGCCATTCGTTTGCGGCGTTCTCTCCCGGAACCTCAACCGCCAGATGGGAGAACCAGCTGTCCTTTGCCGCGCCGTGCCAGTGCTTGACGCCTGCGGGAATCACCACGGCGTCGCCGGGATGAAGCTCCTGCGCCGGTTTTCCCCATTCCTGATACCAGCCCCTGCCCTCAGTGCAAAGCAGGATCTGTCCGCCGTTTTTATCGGCCTTATGGATATGCCAGTTGTTGCGGCAGCCCGGCTCAAAGGTCACGTTGGCGATGGGCACCCCGGAGGCGGTGAGCATCTTCAGATAGCTTTTTCCCACAAAATACTGCGCAAAAGCGTCGTTCGGCGTTCCGATCCCAAACAGTCCGCCGTGCTCATCCGCTTCGTCAGCCTCCTCCTTCCAGACCTCCTTCGCCATGCGGAAGGCAGCCCATGCCTTGGGCCATCCGGCATAAAAGGCCGCGTGGGTCAGGATCTCCGCGATCTGTGTCCTGGTGATCCCGTTCTTCTTCGCGGACTCCAGGTGATACTGGAAGGATGGATCCACAAGTCCCTGTGACATCAGAGCCACCACGGTCACAAGGGAGCGGTCCCGCAGGGAAAGCTTATCCTCCCTGCTCCATACCTCGCCAAATAATACATCGTCGTTTAGCTGCGCAAATTTGGGGGCGAATTCGCCCAGATCCCGGCGTCCTGCCGTCTGTTTTACTGCCATTTTTCTTGTCCTCCTTCTTTGTTATGACTGCCTCCGGCCTTCAGCTGCTTTTTCCGGCCTTCTGGATCTTGTACCTCAGATAATCGAGACGGTCAAGCTGCGCCTGTCTGAGGTGGATCTCATCCAGCGTGCTGTCGCGGTGCCTGCTGATGATCGCAAGCCGCTCTTCTTCCGTGCTCTCTCCCTCCAGAAGAAGCTTCATGTAGGTCTCCACCTCTTCATTGGAAAAGCCCGCGTCGTGAAGCGTCATAATGGTGCTCAGGCGGCGGATGTCCTCGTCGTCATACTGCCACGCTCCCATCACCTTTTTTACCGCTCCGCATAAGCCCCAGCTTTCGTATTCCCTTAAAATTTCCAGCGGGATCCTGTATCGTCTTGCCGCCTCCTGAATCGTCATCGTTACCTCCATGCCGGAGTTTCTTTTCGCCGGCTTCGTTATAGAAATCGTGCATACAGCTTCGCCGCTGCATAAAAATAAAGGCGCTCCGTCAGGAACACCTTTATTGTAATCCGCAGTTTTCCATAAGTAAAATACTTATCGTTTATTGCCGGAAATAACCTCTGCGCATTGCAGAAAAGCGCGGTATGCGAAGGCGCATGCAGGCCGTTTCAATCAGCATTCCCCTTTCAGACTGAACATGAGGGTATCCCCCATGCGCATGGGAATCTCCAGCTTTGTCACGTTATGTCCGTAATACCGCTTCTCATAAACCTCGTAGGGGCTGCAGGGCTCTTTGAAATACAGGGTATGCACGCCCTTATGGGAGGCGTGAAGGGTGACAAAATTCCGGTTGGCATAGAGCACGTCGTCATCCTTATTGTACAGATGGCAGCCCGCGTATTCCGCAAGGGAGGCGATCAGCTCGGAACGCAGGATCTGAGGGGCGCAGTATACGCTGGTCCAGCCGTCCATTTCCTTGATGGCGTAGGCGGGAAGGCCCAGCTCACAGTAGGTTCCAAGCACATGCGCGTCAGGATCGTCGATATAGAAGCCGGGGTTCATATAGGCGGGAAGGATCACATTTTCCAGCCATACGTTGCTGTGAACATCTCTGTCAATGTAGCCGTAACGGCGGTCCTGTACCGCATAGCGCACCGCGGGATGGGAAAGATCCGTGATCTTAAACCGGGGGGAGCAGGTATGGTCGATCCGTCCTACACGGAAGCCGGTGAGATCCCGGATATTCTCGTTGCACTGAACCGAACGGGCTCCGTCTGCGGACGGTGCGTCCGGATTGATGAAGCCGGGCGCGTAAAGCCAGAGCACCACCGCGTGATTCTTTTTCGCCTTTTGGATCAGGGCACGGCGTTCATCGTCGGACAGGCAGAACGTGTTCATCATCACGTAAAGCTTGTAATCCGGCATGTCCTCTCTGGAACAGTCGTTGTGGAAATAGTAATCCACCGGTGCTCCGATCCGGGCAAGATCCGAGGTGCGGTAATAGTCCAGCATCAGCGTATTGGTATATATGGAGGCCGTATGGCAGCTCTCCTGATCGTAGATCAGGGCGATCTCGTTTTCCTTGCGCCGGTCCAGGCTGTAGCCGTAGGCCGCGATCTCACACTGCCTGGAAAAAAGCGCGTAAATTTCCTCGTTCTGATAACGGCCGCCCAGCTCGTGCTGATCAAACCACCAGGCATAGATGTCCTCGCAGAACACCCGGGCGAAATCCCTTTTGAGCGTCACGATGCTGTCGCGTACGTCGTAGAGCCCCATGGCGTCCCGGTAAAAGGCATCCTCCAGGTGGGTTCTGCTGTCTTCCTCCGCCACGAACATCTGTCCGCGCAGGCGGAAGGAGTCCTGCATTTCCCGCTGCGCCACACAGCCGCCCGGCTCCCTGTTGTTATAGACGCCGGGAGCGGCGAGAAAGTCCACATAGCCGCAGTCCAGGATCGGAAGCGTCGATGTGGCGGTGCTGCTGTTGTAAAAATCGGTACAGCCGTAGGAGCCATAGAAAGCGCCGACCACTTTCCCGGTATATCTTTTTTTCAGGAGCCCGGCGAACCAGATGATGGCTTCCGCCGTTGCCTGGTGAAAGGCGTCGTAGAAATCCGCTACGTAGCGGTAATCCTCCATGTTCAGAAATACGCCGAGATTTGCCGGCTTTGCCGAATCCATGCTGATGCTCTTTCCGATGATCCGCTCCGCGCTTTCGTAATATTTCATGGCGTCCATAACGCCCTCTTCCATGTTGATATAATACTGCTCCTCTATGTTGGGGATGATCGGATCCTCAAAGGAAGCGTCCGGCCTCTTCCAGGCACGCCGGAGATTCTCCTGCGTTTGGTAGCGCTTTTTCAAAAATTCCCCGTAGGATCTGCGGAAGGCCGGTGAAAAATCGGCGTATTTGTTCTTCTCCCGGTCGCAGACGGCGTTGACCGGATACCACTCGGAGGTTCCTCCGGCGGCGAGAAAATAGCCGATGATCCGGTCCGCAAAGGGCAGCGTGTCTACCCTGTCGCAAAAATCCAGGAGCGCCTTTCCCGCATCCCTTCTCCATTTTTCAGAAGCAAAGGAATACATGCCCGGAATTTTATCCATATGAACCTCGGAGGACAGGATCGCGGGCTCGTGGCTGCCGTCCTGATAGGTGATCAGCTCGTCCGGGTTTTCCTCCATCCAGCAGACGGGAGGATGCAGGCCGATGCGGACGATGATATAGGCATCCGGCACCTCCTTTAAAAGCATCCGTGCGTTTTTCTCAAAGGCCTCGAGGCCGCTGTCCTCATGGTGCGCGTTTCCCGCCGCATCCGTATCATCCCGTCCGGGCCGGAGCCAGTCGGTGTTCGTCATCAAAAAAAATACCTTCAGGCCCGCTTCTCCCAGCTTCCGGATATATTCCGGCTTATGAAAACGGGTGGTCATCGCCATGGGCGGGAAAACCTTTCCGTCGATCACCAGGGCCGGGCTGTTGTTTATGTTCCTGATTTCCGCAAAGCTCATACCTCTCTCCTTTACCGGGCACATTTTCCGATTTTGGCGCCCTGTTTTCCTTAAATATTACAATATTTTTTCCGGTCTGTCTTCCCCTTTATTCTTTTACGGATCCCACTGTGATTCCTTTTACAAAGAATTTCTGAAGGAACGGATAGACCACCAGGATGGGAATGATGGAAATGAAAAGCTGGGCGCTTCTTACGGTTTTCTCGCTGAGCTGGGAAAGCAGAGCCAGCTGCTCGGGCGTCATGTTCGTCATGGTCTGGTTGTTGTTGATGATCTGGGTGGCCAGGTAGGTCGCCATCGGATAATGGTTCGGATCGTTCATGTAGAACATGCCGTCAAACCAGGCGTTCCAGTGTCCGATCATGGAAAACAGAAGGAGCGAAGCCAGAGAGGGCTTGGACATGGGCAGGATCACCTGAAAGAGGGTCTGCCAGTGATTCGCACCGTCTACAAAAGCCGCCTCTTCCACCGCCCTTGGAAGGCCCCTGATGAAATTCATCATGATGATGACGTTCCAGATATTCATGGCGCAGGGCAGAATCAGCACCCAGAAGCTGTCCAGCAGATGCAGGTTCTTGATCACCATATATGTGGGGATCAGACCACCGCCCAGGAACATGGTAATGGCAAAATAGGTCATATACCAGGTACGGCCTCTGAAATGGGTCGTCGGTCTGGAAAGGGGGTAGGCGGTCAGCACGATCAGAAGCATGTTGAGGGCCGTTCCCACCACAACCCGCAGTCCGGAAATGCCGACAGAATGGAAAAAGTCCTTCTTTTTCAGCAGATAATCATAGGCTGAAAGAGAGAAATCCACAGGGAGAAAGCCGACCCGTCCCGCCATGGCCGCGCTGCTGCTGCTTAACGACATCGCGAGCACATGCAGGATGGGGAAAATGCAGGTCAGCGCAACAAGGATCAAAACAACGGTGTTGAAAATCTGATAGATATGATAGGCTACGGAATGTTTTACTTTCACTTGCCCGCCTCCTTTAAAATACTCTGTAATCGCTCTTCTTGTACAGGATCAGATAGCTGGCCCCGACGAAGATGAGGGAAATGATCGACTTGAACAGTCCCATTGCGGCTGCGGCGGAGTATTGATGGCTCGTCATACCCAGCCTGTAGACCAGGGTGTCCAGGATGTCTACGGTTTTTTCTACGGTAGGGTTATACATGATGAGGATCTGCTCGAAGCCGGCGTTGAGGATATTTCCGAGTCCAAGAACGGTCAGGACCGCCACCATGGGAAGGATGCTGGGCAGAGTCACATGAAGAACCTGCTTCCATCTTCCCGCTCCGTCCACCTGGGCCGCCTCATAGAGCGTTGTATCCACATTTGTGATCGCAGCGAGCAGGAGCACCGTATTATAGCCCATTCCCTTCCATACATCGGATCCGATGATGATGGAACGGAAGTATTTGTTGCTCACCAGAAATGCCACGGGTTCCGCGCCGAATATCTGGCTGATCACATTGTTGATGATGCCGTCGTAGGCGAATATCTCCAGGATCATCCCGGCAAGGATGGCCCAGGAAAAGAAATAAGGGATGAATACTATGGTCTGAACGGAGCGCTTGAACCAGCTTTTCGTCACCTCGTTGAGCATCAGGGACAGGATCAGAGGCACCAAGATGCTCAGGATGATCTTGAAAAAGGAAATGATCATGGTATTGACGAAGGCGTTGCGGAAGCTGGGCATGGTGAAAATATAACGGAACTGTTCCAGCCCCACAAAATCAGATCCGCCAAAGCCCAGAAGCGGCTTGAAGTCCTGAAAGGCCATTACCAGCCCGAAGATGGGCATGTAGGCAAACACCGTGATGAACAGGACTGCCGGAAGCAGCATGATATGCAGCTCCCTTGTTCTGTACAGGCTTTTCTTTTTCTTCTTTTTTCCAGATATATTCTGTGTCACAGAAAAATCTCCTTTCCGTTTTTATATGGAAAATGCCATATTTTACACCGGCCGGCGCCTTTCGTACGCACCGAAAGCGCACATGTAAAATATGGCATGATCCTGATCAGGGCCGGGCTTTACCCATTACTGATTGCTCTGATACCATTCATTGACTTCTGCCGCGATTTCGTCGCCGCCCTGAGCCTTCCACTGTTCCACAAAGGTACCGAACTCGGAGATCGGAGTCTCTCCCATGATCATGCTGATGAAGGTATTGTCACGCAGCTTATCCAGCTCCGCCTTTCTGGATACCATGGCGGGAGTGGTGATATATACCTCATCATAGATGATGTCTGCGGTTTCCACCGTATTGATCATGTTGGCAACGCCTCCGTCCGGAGCCAGACGGCTGAACCAGGTGCCCCAGGCAACGCCGTCGTCAGGATTCTCCATGTAATTGAGGTAGGAGGTCCAGGAACCCCAGAACTCGTTATTCTTCGCCGCATCCTCTTCGGTGATTTCGGTCTTGCCCTCTTCCGCCAGCTTGTTGATGGCCTCATAGTTTTCTCTCAGGCAGATGGGAGAATAAATGCGGTAAGGAAGCCAGGTGTATACGTAGCTGTGCCACTCGGTCTTCTCTTCCTCCGTCATCGCTGCCTGTCTCTCGGGCGTGCTGTTCTCAAGCGTGTAGACCAGAGACAGGTACATCATCTTGAATACGGCTTCCGGATGCTCGCAGTCGCGTCCCACGGCGACAAAATTGTTCACCGGATAACGGTCGATCATGATGGTCGGCTGCTCTCCATCTACGGAAAGGTTGGGGCCGATCACCCAGTCTGACTCGGGATGCTCCACCTTGTTGGTGTTCAGCGGCCAGTTGGGAACCCACCAGGAGCCGGGAACAATGGCGTACTTTCCGGCGACGATATCGTTCACCACCGGGGAATCCGCAGCCCAGATATCATAAGCCGCAAAATCCTTCTGGAAATAGCCTTTGTTGTACCACTCGTTCAATTTGGTCAGCGTCTGTGTGATCCCCTCGTCGATGCCGGCGTACTGCAGGGTTCCGTCCTTGTCGTACCAGCCGTCTGCCCATGTCTCATAAGCATGGAAGAAAGGTGTGAAATCACCGAGCTGCGCATCAAAATAGTTTTTGCAGGCAGGAAGCACCGGGCCTCCCACTTTGCCGTCCCCGTCGTAATCCACTTCCATCAGCTTGTCGCAGAGTGCTTCAAACTCTTCAATGGTTTTGGGAAGCTGATCCACGGAGGTGATGCCCACGCTCTCGAGCTGCGTCATATTGTAGAGCATCTGGGATGTCATCTGAGCGGGATCCGTTCCCATCGGCAGACCGTAGATCCTGCCGTCCTTCTTCGCAACATTGATGAAGTTTCCGTCGTAATTGAAGATCTTGTCCAGATCATCACAGCGATACTGCTCATAATAGTCCGTCAGATCCGCAAAGCCGCCCTGGCTTGCCAGATCCTCAAAATCGTTGGGCGTTACCATGATAACATCCGGAATATTGCCTGCGGCCAGCTCTGCGCCCAGCTTCTCATTATACTGATCCGCGTTCACGATCCAGTCATAAGTAAGATTGATGTTCAGCTTTTCCTTCATCAGCTTTACGGCCGTGGAGGTTTCAGGGGTGCAGTCCTCAGGTGTTTCGGGATCTTCCGACTCACGGTACTGCAGCACGATATGGATATCCACAGGCTCATCGTAGGGCTCAAGCAAAAGCTCCTCCGCAGTCTTCTGTGAGTCTCCTCCGGCACTGTCAGCTTCCTCCTGCGGTGCGGCTTCCCCCTGTGACGCCGCAGCGGCGGAATCAGACGTCGCCTTACTGCTTCCGCAGCCTGCAAGAGTTCCGGCAATCATGGCCGTTGCCAGGAATGCCGCCAAAAGTTTTCTTTTCATACAGCTCCCTCCTTGTCGAAAATGTTATTTATATATACATAATATCTTTCAAAAACGGCATTTCCAAGGAATGTTTGTGCAAAATTCAGGGTATATTTGTACTCTCTTCTGAAACTGCGTACAAATATACCCTTTTCTAAATACTTTTGTGCACTTTTTGTGTATTTTTCGTCAAAATCCTTCTTTTTCAGCCATTTTCACGATATTTGCCGGGAGAATCTCCGGTTCTTTCCTTAAATACCCGACGGAAGTAGTGCTCATCCGTATACCCGACCTGTCTGGCGATCCAGGAAATGGACTGCTTTGTTTCCATAAGATACTTCTTCGCGGATTCGATCCTGAGATCGTTCAGGTAAGTTATAAAAGTTTTTCCCGTGACCTGTTTGAAATTTTTGGAAAAATGGCTCTTACTCATACCGGTAAGGCGCAGCAGCTCTTCCAGAGTGATATCTCGGTCCATGTGAGAGCGGATATGATTCAGCGCCCTGTGGACGGCATCCAGCGTATCCATTCGTTCCTCGATATGCCCAACCCGCTCCAGAACCAGCATACGGATCCTGTCGAACCATTCCCGCCACTGATACCACCAGCGGAACCCGTTTACTTCCTCAAAAAAGCCGGTAAAATCCTTTCCGGAAAACTCGCTCCAGCACAGATTGAACTGATAGAAAACGGCCATTCTCTCCTCCTGCGTAAGAACCGTATTCCGGATCAGCTCCATTCCCTTTTCATACCTCTCTTTATCCGCGAGAAATTCCATCTTTTCGCACAGACGGAGGATCTCTCTGCGCGATATCCCCGGCCTTTTTTCCAGAAGCTCGGAAAGGGTGTATGTATAGCTGAAGCAGCCGGGCCTTCTGTCCGCGAACAGGATTCCCTTCCCGGCAGTTTTCAGCGCATCCTCCAGCCGGGAAAAAGCAGCCCCTTTGACCTGCTTCAGCTCAAGCAGAGTGGAAGCTCCGCCGTCATAGTCCTCGATCAGGGATCTCAGTCTGAATTTCTTTCCTGATTCTTCTTCGGAAAAAAGAAAGTGATTTTCTCCCAGCGTTTCATAATGAAAACCGTTTCGCGCCAGAAATGCGGCAGGCTCCTCCCGTCCCTCCTGCTCCTCCGCGATCCAGATACAGCATTCTTCATCCTGGACAGTCCGGCCCTCCAGCCTGGAATAATGGACGTTTTCCAGGTAACGCTTCCGGATCCCTTCCATGAATGCGTCCACATTTTCCTCTTCTATCTGTGCTTTTGTAAGATAGTCCAGGATCCCGAGCCGGAGCGCCTGCTGGATCAGATCGAATTCCTGGTGCATGGTGAGCACCACGATCTGGAGACCGGGGCGGAGCCGTTTTACCTCCTGCAGAAAGGGAATGCCGGACAGACCGGGCATTTCCAGATCAGAAAAGAGCAGATCGACCTCCTGCCCGCGCAGATATTCCAGCGTTTCCGCGCTGCTTCCGGAATCTCCTACTACTTCCATATCGTATTTTTCCCAGTCGATCAGGCCGATAATGCCTGCGCGCACCAGTTTTTCATCATCCAGAACATATACTTTTATCATACCTGTCACTCTCCTGACCGTTCATCCGCATCAGAGGTTCCTTCTGCCTCGAACGGAATCCGGATCTCCACCACGTTTATTCCTTCCTCCATGCGTTCCGCTTTTAACTCAAATTCCGTGCCGAACCTTCCTTCCAGCATCCTCGCCACATATTGCAGTCCGATGCCGTTGGAGGAAATATCGTTTTTCTGTTCCAGTACGTCCCGGATCTTATCGGGACTGATGGGAGCGCCTTCGTTTTTTACAAGAATAGCGATCTTTCCATTGGCAAGCAGCTCCACCTCGATCCATATACTGCGTCTTCCGTCTCCGCTGTGCAGAATGGCGTTCTCCACCAGCGGCTGCAGCACGAAGCGCGGCATATCAGCCTGCAGGATCTCCGGATGCTTTCCGGTATGCATTTGGAAATCTATGTCATATTTAAGCTGCTGAAGAACGATATACGCATTTACGGCATCCAGCTCGCTCTGCAGGGTGGTCTGGGATGTTTTGGACATGTTATACAGGAGCAGCCGGTTCAAGGCCGTGATGAACCGCACCATCTGCCGGTCTTTTTTCCCGGCTGCATACCATTTCAGCGTGTCCAGGGTATTATAAAGAAAATGAGGATTGATTTTCCCTACTACCACTTTCAGCTCCAGCTCAGCCCGTTTTTTCTCTTCCGCCTGCACCCGGCTGAGCAGAAGCAGAATATTCTTTTTCATTTTCTCGAGCAGAGCCAGATGAGCGTCGAATTCCCGGATATTCATCTGCTCCACTCCCGTTTCCACATCGGAATCGGCTGCGACGGCCTGAAGCTTCTTTTCAAAATGAGTAAAAGGCAGATAAATGCTCCTCCATTGAAGTACGGATACGACAATACAGATGATGATCGCCAGACTGGTGATCAGAATGAAGTTCAGCGCCATTTGGTATATCCGCCTGTAATATTCCCTGGAAGGTATCCATAGATGGAGCTTCCAGCCTCCTTCCAGAACGGTTTCAAAGGTCAGATACCGCCGCTGCCCTTCACGGATTTTTTCAAAGGAGGATCCTTCAAATGTTTCAAGGGGCATTTCTTTTTCATCGGAGCTGTAGAGAATACTGCCGTTTTCGGACTGGATCAGGAAGAGCACCTGCATTCCAAAGATTTCCTCCGGAATCAGCCTTTCAAAGGAATGATAGCCGGATTCTGCATATATATAGATATCTCCGTAATCCTGCCCCAGCTTATATGGGCGCAGGCTGGAAAGACACAGATAAGGGCCTACCTTTGACTGGGTCATATGGGGGCCGTAGAAGCTGAGATTCTGCCATCTGCACAGCAGCTTATCTTCATTTGGAAAAGCTCCCACGGCAAGAGAGGACTGATTGATCTTTACGGCCGTTTTGCCCTCCCCCGGCAGATACAGGTAGGTCAGGTTGGCAACGGAGGAATTCGCCACCTCGTAGTTGGCGATCTGTTCCTGGATATAGATCAGAAGATCTCCCTTCTGTATCGTATCCTCTTCTTCAAAGTACAGATTCAGATCCTCTCCTACCGTCCCGTCCGCCTCCAGAAGCCAGGACATGGAGTTGATCTGCTCCATCAGCTCCTCCATATCCGCGGCAACGGCCCGAAAGCTGCTGCCGATCCCTTCCTCCAGTTCTCTGCGGTTGTTTCGGTATACCTGCCAGAGAACCAGCGCTCCCACAAAAAGAAGAGGGAGTGCGATCCCCAGAATCCAGACTTTTATCATACGTCTGGAAAAAGATTTCGCATCCCTCTTTCTGATCTTTGCTTTCTGCAGCATCCTTCCACCCCGCCCTCCGGATTTGATCTCTGCAAAAAGTATAGCATATTTTCCCTGATCCTGTCACGCTTCCCGTCAAATACTTTCTCTTCGTTATTCGGAAAAGAAAAAATTCTCAGTCAGATTCACGAAAAGCTCTTCTTCCTTCAGCGCATGAGCGTTTCCCTTCCACCAGACTGTCCTACGCCCTGCGGAGACAACGGCAGTGCTTCCGTCCGCAAGACAGAAGGTAATGGTGATCACCGGTTCTTCCTGCGGCGCCCGTTGAAAAAGAGAGTAATTGAGGAAACGGGTCAGCTTGACTGATAATTCGATATCCTCCGGCTCCATAATCTCCGCCTGCTTTTCTGGTATCTCAGAGTGAGTGATAATGACTTGCTCCACATTTTCCGCATGAGGGATCCCAATCAGGAACATGCCGTAAAACAGAAAATAAACGCCAGAAAAGAGGAAAAGGGGAAGGAGAAAATGCAATGTAAAAGACAGCAGAGTACGGAGATATCTGTTTTTTATCCGCTCTTTTATCTGAGTTCCTATTCCGTTCATTCTTTTGTCTCTCTTTCCGGAAGCAGATTCATGCTTCTTCCGATCCTTTCCTGGTATATGTCACATAGGTATATGGAATTTCTCCTTCAACATGCTTTATAATCTCTTTTTTAAAATCAGCTTCCTCAAAATCAGGAAAATAAGTATCTCCATCAAATGTCTGCTCAATTTGTGTAATATATAACTTTTCTGCAAAAGGAAGCGCTTCCTCGTATAATCTTGCTCCACCGGAAATATAAATATTCCTGTCCCCGGCCATGGCGAGCGCCTCATGCAGAGAATGGACTGTATAGACATTTTCTGCGGAAAAGGTTTTGGTGGAGGAAATGACAATGGTGACGCGCCCAGGGAGTGGTCTGCCGATTTCCTCATAAGAACGTCTTCCCATGATGACGATATTGCCAGTGGTCAGATCTTTGAAGCGTTTCTGTTCCCCTCTGATTTTCCAGGGAATATGGCCTTCTTTTCCTATTACCCGGTTTTGATCAAAAGCAGCAATTAAAGCGATCATTTGTACTCCATGCCCTTTCATTTTTCAATCTTCATGGAAAACTGTGTGATGACAGCAGTATAGCATCAATTCCCCCAAAAGGCGAGTAATAAAATGTGAGTATCAAAGAATGATTTCTGCCTGATATCCAACCGGCAAAATGATATTGACTGATTCAGTCGGAAACCTGTCTTTGCGAAGAGAATTGACCGATAAAGTCGATCAGCCATCCCCCCTGTTCTTCCACAGTCTCCTCCACCTGCGCCGCATCCATCCCGAGGATGCTCACGCTCTGGGTTTTGCCATAGAAATACAGCCCGAACAGGATAGCGGCGAGCAGAAGGCGGATGCCGAAGGAGGACATGGATGCACTCTCCTGCCCTCCGCTGTATTCCGCCGCTGTAAGAGGATAATCGTAACCGTGGTCATTCATATAAGGATACTCATTCTGATAGCTGTCGCTTTTCCCATACAGGATTTCCTCTCTTGCGCGGATGCGCTGCTGGTTGCTGTGGTTCTCCTCGCGGATCAGCCGCATCAGCTCCAGCCTGCGTCTGGTTCTGGCGTCCTGCATGCTCTCCTCCCAGGCGTTTTCGCAAGGTCTCTTGGTAAAAAATATGAGGCGAAAAGGAAGGGTATGCCAAAAGGATGCTCCGCTCTCAGGCTATGCTACTCCTTTTTCGCGGAAAGCTTTTTGTACTGCCTCAAAAACAGCAGACTGGTCACGGTAACGGCGATGGTATCCGCAACTGGCTCGGCGAGGAAAACGCCGAAGGGTTTGTCGCTCATGAACAAAGGCAGGATGAAGATCAGCGGGATCAGCAGGATGACCTTCCGAAGGAGGGCAAGGAATACGGAGGTGACCGCGTTTCCGAGGGCGATGAAGGTCTGCTGGCAGGCGATCTGGATGCCGAACAGCAGGGAGGCTGCCATATAGATCCGGATGGCCCGGACGGTATACTGGGTCAGCGCCGCGTCACTTGTGAAAATGGCGATAAATACCTGAGGAAGGAACATGGCGAGGGCCCACATCAGCGTGCTGTAGCACAGGCAGGATACAAGCAGCAGGCGGAAGGCTTTTTTCACCCGATCCAGTTTTCCCGCCCCATAGTTAAAGCTGACAATGGGCTGTGCGCCCTGGGTCAGGCCCTGCAGAGGAAGCATGCAAAACTGCATGACGCTGGTGAGGATGGCCATTGCTCCCACCGCGATATCTCCTCCGTACTTTTGCAGCGAGGTATTGAAGCAGACGGAGATCACGCTTTCCGTAAACTGCATGATGAACGGTGAAATCCCCAGAGCGAGGCTGGGAAGAAGGATCGGGGCGGAAAGCCTCATGTTTTCAGGCCGGATCCGCAGGGTGCTCTTTTTCGAGGTGAGGAACACCAGAACCCAGACGAAGGAAACGGCCTGGGACAGGATGGTCGCCAGCGCCGCACCGCGCACGCCCATGTGAAAGCCGAAGATGAAAATGGGATCCAGAATGATGTTGCAGACGGCGCCGATGGCGACGGTGCACATGCCGGTCATGGCAAAGCCCTGTGCGTTGATGAAGGCGTTCAGCCCCAGCGAGATCTGGACGAAGATCGTGCCTATGGCATAGATCTTCATATAATCCCAGGCATAGCCGATGGTGTTTTCACTGGCCCCGAACATCAGAAGCAGCGGCCGGCCGAAAAGCAGGATGAGTGCGGTCAGGGCCAGCGCCATGAGAACCAGCATGGTGGTGCAGTTTCCCAGGATTTTTTCCGCGTTCTCCTTCTCGCCCTTTCCCATCATGATGGACGCCCTCGGCGCGCCGCCCATGCTTACCAGCGCGGCAAAGGCGGAGATCGCCATGATGAGCGGCATGGTCACTCCAACGCCGGTGAGGGCGTCGGGCCCCACATCCTTAATGTGGCCGATATACATACGGTCTACCATGTTGTACATGACGTTGATGATCTGTGCTGCGATAGCCGGAAGGGCCAGCTTGAAAAGAAGGCTCCCGATGGGGCCGTTTCCCAGATCGGCTTCCTTTGTGTGAGTTGTTTTCATATTTACCTCCATGCCGAAGCCGTGCAGGGATACTTCCTGTCCTCAGGCCTCCGCTTTTTATTTTCCAATCATACGAAGGAAAAGGCGAGATGTCAACTGACACATCGCCCTTTCTGTAAGACTTCCGCGTTTTCAGCGCTTGGCAAGCTCCTCCATGATCTCCTCCCAGGTGATGCCCTTTTCTGCCATGAGCACCATCATGTGATAGAGAAAATCGCAGATCTCATATTTGATCTCATTGGGATTGGGGTTCTTCGCTGCGATGACGATCTCCGTCGCTTCCTCTCCCAGCTTTTTCAGGATCTTATCGATTCCCTTATCGAACAGATAATTGGTATAGGAGCCCTCCTTCGGGTGTTCCTTCCGGTCCAGGATCACGCCGTAGACCTCCTCAAAAACCCTTGCCGGATCGTGAGGGAGCTGCCTCTGCCCCTTTTCGGAGGAATTTTCGTCCCGGGAAGCCTTTTCGTTCTGAGCGTCCTGTGACGGGATGATGTCATTGAAAAAGCAGCTGTAGGAGCCGGTGTGACAGGCGGGGCCGATTTGCTCCACTCTTGCAAGAATGGTATCCAGATCACAGTCCGCGCGGAGGGATTTCACGTACTGAAAATGGCCGCTGGTCTCTCCCTTCACCCAGAGCTGCTTCCTGCTTCGGCTGAAGTAGGTCATTTTTCCAGTCCGAAGGGTGGCCAGGTAGGCTTCCTCGTCCATATAGGCCTGCATCAGCACGGTGTCCGTCTGCCAGTCCTGAACGATGACGGGAACCATCCCGTCCGAGTTTTTCTTCAGCTCCTGCCAGGAAAAGGCAGGCTCTGCCCCGCTCGTCGAAACGCCGGCCTCCGCGGAAAGCTTTCGGATGGCCTCCAGCTCGCGGACGTTGTCGTTGACCAGCCTTCCGGCGATGCCATACAGGTTTTCCAGCTTCATCAGCTCGATCAGCTTATCCAGAGAAATGTCCGGCGGAACCGCAAGGACGGGAACGGGACTGACGGACACGTCTGTTTTCAGCGTAAAAATATCCGTCAGCAGAACGCCGCTCACGTTTTCCGAAAGCAGGGCCGCAGTCTCCTTCAGGATCCGGCTGTTTGTGATCCGGGCGAGCAGCCTGTCGGGGCCGAATTTCAGGGAAACCTCCCTGGTGAGCTCCACATTGTCCTCTCTGTCATAGTCCAGAACAGCCTGACGGCAGCCCGCGTAAAGCAGCTTTTTGACGTCCTCCATCCTGCGGATATGGCCTGCGCCAAGAACAGGGATGGAGACGGCGGAGCAGATCTCCCGGATCATATCGATGGCCTCGTCATGCGACCTGTCGTCTGCGGAAAGGTCGCAGACCAGAAGCTCGTCGCACTGACCGGCCTCGTAGCTTCTGGCAAGGGAAACCGGATCCGGACTGATTTCGGTCATGTCCTGCGCGTCTGCCACAGCGGTGTTCTGGTACAGCCAGATGCAGGGCACCATTTTTTTTGTCAGCATTGGTATCTTCCTTTCGGGTAATCTTATCAGTAAAAAGGTATGCGCCAATGTATTCTTTCAGGCGAAATCGCCGCGGAAACAGGCGTATGGAACGGAGCGGGACGGCGCCTACAGGCTTCCCTTGGTGCTGAGCACGCCTTCGATCCGTTCATCCCTTCTGCACGCCATGTCAAGGGCCTTGGCAAAAGCCTTGAACATGGCCTCGGCCATGTGGTGGCCGTTGGTTCCGGACAGCATGCGGATGTGCAGGTTCATGCCCGCGCTGTAGGAAACCGCGTAGAAAAATTCCCGGATCAGCTCCGTGTCCAGCTCTCCGATCATGGGAGCGCTGAAGCTGCAATCATATTCCAGCCAGGGCCTGCCGCACAGATCCACCGCGCACAGCGCAAGCGCGTCGTCCATGGGAAGGATGAAAAAGCCGTAGCGGCTGATCCCGGCCTTATCTCCCACTGCCTCCCGGATGGCGTTTCCCAGGACGATACCCGTATCCTCCACCGTATGATGGCCGTCCACCTGCAGGTCTCCGTCCACCTTTACCGTAAGATCAAACAGGCCGTGCCTGGCAAAGCCGTCCAGCATATGGTCAAAAAATCCGATTCCCGTATGTATATCGCTTCGGCCGCTTCCGTCCAGGGCAAGCTGAAGCGATATATCCGTTTCCTTAGTCTTCCGTTTTATGAGGGCGCTTCGTTTTGTATCCATCCCTTACCTCCGCGTTTTCTGAGCCCGCTCAGGACTCCTGTTCAAATCTCACCCGGATGGAATTGGCGTGGGCCGTAAGCCCTTCCCTTCCGGCGAACAGCTCGATGTCCGCATGAGCCTTTTCAAGTGCCTGTCTGGAGTAGGAGATCAGGCTCGTTTTTTTCATAAAATCGTCCACATTCAGCGGGGAGAAAAACCGTGCGGTACCGTTGGTGGGCAGCACATGGTTGGGGCCGGCAAAATAATCGCCAAGCGGCTCGCTGGAATACGCTCCCAGGAAAATGGCGCCCGCGTTTCTGATCTTCGTCATCATGGCAAAGGGATCCGCCGTCAGGATCTCCAGATGCTCGGAGGCGATCTCGTTGGCGGCCTCCGCCGCCGCGTCCAGATCGGGAGCGATGAGGATATAGCCGTAATTGTCCAGGGACTGCTTTATGATATCCCGGCGTTCCAGGACGGCAAGGAAGCCGTCGATCTGCTCCGACACCTGTTCGGCAAGTCCGCGGCTGGTGGTGATCAGGATGGCGCTTGCCAGCGTGTCATGCTCCGCCTGGGAAAGCAGATCCGCGGCCACATAACGGGGATTTGCCGTTTCGTCCGCGATCACCAGGATCTCGCTTGGTCCGGCGATGGAATCGATGCCAACATAGCCGAAGCAGGCTTTTTTGGCAAGGGCGACGAAGATGTTGCCGGGGCCGGTGATCTTGTCCACCTTGGGAACGCTCTGCGTGCCGAAGGCCAGGGCTGCGATGGCCTGCGCGCCGCCCATCTTATAGATCTCGTCCACGCCCGCCACGCTGGCCGCGGCCAGGGTTCCGGCGTTTACCTTTCCGTCCGCTCCGGGCGGGGTAGCCATCACAATGCGCTCCACGCCCGCCACCTTTGCAGGGATCACGTTCATCAGCACGCTGGAGGGGTAGGCCGCCGTCCCGCCCGGCGCATAGACGCCTGCGGAAGCCACGGGTAAAAGCCGCATGCCCAGAATGGAGCCGTCCGGCTTCGTCTCAAACCAGCCGGGTCTGAGCTGCTTTTCGTGAAAGGCGCGGATGTTCGCCGCGGATTTTTCCATCACGGCAAGGAACTCCTCTCCCACCTGGGCGCGGGCCGCTTCGATCTCCTCCGCCGTAACGCGTAAGCTCTGCGCGTTCAGCTCGCAGTGATCCAGCTCCTTTGTATAGGAGAAAAGAGCCTCGTCTCCCTTTTCCCTCACGTTCCGGATGATGTCCGCCACCACCGCCTCATACTGCCCGTAGTTGTTCGGGCTTCTCTTTAAAAGATTGTCCAGAAGATCTTTTCTGTTCTCCTGTGTAAGCTCCAGTATTTTCATTTTAATCCTTATTCCTTTCATGCCGGAGCGCCCTTCGCTCCGACTGTTCCGACCGTTGCGGCGCTCTGGCTCAGCTCTGTGTTTCCCGCAGTCTTGCGATCAGCGACCGGATCCGTTCCGGCTGCATCTGCATGCTGACCGGATTGACGATCATCCTGGCCGAGATGGGGCAGACCTCCTCCAGCACCTCCAGCCCGTTTTCCCGAAGGGTGCCGCCAGTCTCCACGATATCCACGATCACGTCGGACAGGCCGACGATGGGGCCGAGCTCCACGGAGCCGTTCAGCTTGATGATGTCAACCGTCTGATTTTTCTTATTATAAAAATATTCCTTCGCGATGTTGGGGTACTTGCTCGCCACCCGGATCATCTTATGATGCTTCAGAAGCTCCTGCGCTCTTGCGGGGCCGCAGACGCACATCCGGCATTTTCCGAAGCCAAGATCCAGCACCTCGTAGACCCGCCTGCCTTCCTCCAGCAGGGTGTCCTTTCCCACCACACCGATGTCGGCCGCACCGTATTCCACGTAGGTGGGAACGTCCGGCCCCTTGGCCAGGAAAAAGCGCAGCTTCTGTTCCTCATTCACAAAAACCAGCTTCCGGGAGCTTTTATCCTTCATTTCCTCACAGGTGAAACCGATGCTTTCCAGAAGGGAAAGGGTTTTGTCGGCAAGCCGTCCCTTGGTGAGAGCAAAGGTCAGATATCTCTTTTCTTCCATTCTTTCCTCCATGCCGAAGCATCATCCGCTCCGGCGCTTACCTTCCTGCGGTCTCCTGCGATACATCGATCCGCTGCATGCCGCCCTGTGCATCCAGATAAAGAAGCTGCTTCTGCTGATGCTCCGCCGCGGCCTCCAGATATGGTTGAAGGGCGGCAGGAGCCTGATTCGCTTCCGTTCCTGTGGCCGCTTTTGCCTGCGGTTCCGCTTTCGTTCCGGCGTCCGCCGCCTCTGTCTCCGCGGGCATCAGCTCGGCGGGAACGCCTGCCGCCCTCTGCTCTCTTGCCAGCTTCAGCGCGTCCGCGAAGTGGTTTTTCTCATAGACGATGAGAACGCCCTGCGGCTTTCCATCCGGAAGGCGGTTCTGCCTGGAAAGCGCTTCCAGCAGATCGTCTGCAACCACCACGAAGCCGACGGCCGCCGCATCCTTTCCGAAATGGCCCAGCAGCCGGTCATAGCGGCCTCCCTTTGCCACCGCATCGCCAACGCCGTAGGTGTATGCCTTGAACACGATGCCTGTATAATAATTATATTTGCTCAGAAGGCCCAGGTCGAAGGAAACGTATTTTTCCACGCCGTACTGGCAGAGCACCTGATACAGCTCCTGCAGGCGTTCCACCGCCTGCAGGGAACGCTCGTTGTCCACCAGGCCGGCCGCCTGCTCCAGGACGGAGACCGGGCCGGACAGATCGTAGACCTTCAAAAGAACCTGGGCGTAATCTCTGCGCACCTGGCTGTTTTCCAGAAGCTCCTGCGCGCCGAAGAAATTTTTCCCGGAGATCAGCTCTCTCAGTTCCAGCTCCGTTTCCTCATCCAGCCCCGCAAGGCTGCAGAGGCCCTTGAAATATTCCACATGGCCCACGCTCACCTGAAAGTCCTCAAGCCCCGCCGCCCGCAGCGCCTCAACCAGCATGGCGATCATTTCCCCGTCCGCCTGCACGGAGGGCTCCTGCACCAGCTCCGCGCCGATCTGCGTGACCTCCTTCAGACGGCCCCGCAGGTTCGAGGTATTGGTGAAGGTGTTTCCCTGATAGGAAAAACGGATGGGCAGCTTCTCTCCCATGAAATATTTGGCCGCGCATCGGGCCATGGACGGGGTAAAATCCGGCCGGAGCACCAGGGTGTTCCCTTCCTTGTCAAAAAATTTGTACAGCTCCCTGGAGGGAGTGGTTCCGATGCTGCTTCCGAACACGTCAAAAAATTCAAAGGTGGGCGTCTGGATATCCTGATAGCCGAAGGAGGAAAGCACATGGTGCAGGCGATCCTCCACGGTCAGCTTTGTCCGGTATTCCGTTCCGTAAATATCCCGCACGCCCTCCGGCGTATGGATCAGCGGCCTGCTCATGCCTGTTTCCTCCTTTTGCTTTAATGAGTTAAAACATTACTCTGATAATTCGATAGCATACTACACCAGAAAACTATCAACACTATACTAAATCCGCCGGACGCTGTCAAGTATCGCGGCCCACTTTTCCTCGTCCGGAAGGTCTGAGCCCATGTCCTTTCCGTTGAGCTGCCAGAGCACAAGACGATCCCCCTCATAGCATAGCTTTAAGGAAAAGAAGGGCACGTTCTCCTCAAGAAGGCGGAAAAAGATCAGATCCCCCTTCCACAGATTCAGCCCGGGAATGTCCTTTTTCGGCACCCATTCCAGGAAGCCCTCGTCGCAGTCCGAAAGCGTCCCTTCAAATCCGTCCGCCGTATACAGGCACATGTACTCCGTGCCCCATTTGTCAGAAACAAAGGTGACCAGCCCGCGGAAGCGGTAGGAAGTGAGGATGAGGGAGGTCTCCTCCTTTACCTCCCGAAGCAGGCAGTCTTCGGGACTCTCTCCCGCCTCGGCATGCCCGCCGATGCCGATCCATTTGTGCTCGTTCAGATCGTTTTTCTTTTTCACGCGGTGCAGCATCAGGTAGGAATCGTCCTTTTCCAGATAGCAGAGCGTGGTGACCGGTTTGTCCATAAATTCCTCTTTCCGGAGCGTGTAATCGGGGTATGCCCTTTCCGGCTGCTTGCGACGCTCCAACGCAAACAATCGTGTTTTCAGTCCGGCCTGTCGTCCAGATCCTTCTGCAGCATGTCCAGATAGGGAACCAGCACGCTGCTCCTTTTGGGAAGGAAATACTCCGGATTCAGCTCTTCGTGGCGGAAGCTTTTTCGCCCTCCGTTTTTGGCCCTGTCCCAGAAAAAATCCAGATGGGCGAGGGGCAGGTAGTAAAACTCATCCCTGTGGGAATAGTAGATCAGAAAAAAAGCGATGCCGCCCTGGGCTTCAAATTCCTTCATGAAAGCGACCTGATGCTCATGGATGTTCGCCAGAGCGAAGGTGTCCTGCGCGCATTCCTTGGCGTCGAAGCAGACCGGAAGGCCCTGCACCGCGCCGATATAGTCCACCGTACTCTTCTGGTCAAAATAGGCCAGCGTGATGTGCCGCTCCTCCTTGGCGATGCGGATGGGCGTGATGGGCGTTGGGATCTTCTGGATGAGCGCAAGACCGCATTCCCTGTATTTTTCATTTGTCCGGTTGATCAGTTCCTCCAGGGTGGATCCCCGGAGGCCTCTTGAATTCCATGTAGCCATATCGATCCTTATTCCTGTCCGTTTTCGCAGAACCTGCGCACACGCGCGAAGGTTTCCGGCTCCGGCGCGACGACGCTTCTTTCACTCAGCCCCAAAAAGGGGCCGTCCAGAGGCGGAAATTCCAGCCGGAAGGCGTGAAGAAGCTGGGAATGGACGCCGGCCCTGCGAAACTTCCGGTTGACGGCTTCGTTTCCGTAGCGCGCATCCCCGATCAGGGGAAAGCCCAGCGCCGCCATCTGGGCGCGGATCTGGTGCGTCTTTCCGGTGAACAGCTCCACCTCCAGAAACGAACAGTCCCCGAAGCTTTCCAGCAGCCGCCAGCCCGTGCGCACGGGGACAGCCCGGGAATCCTGCGGCTTCTTTTCATAGATCCTCACCTGATTGCTGTTTTCCTCCCGGAGGAGCCAGCTTTCCGCAATCCCCTCCTTCGGCGGCCTTCCGGCCACGAACAGCCGGTAATATTTCCGCAGACTCCGGTTCCGGATCAGCTCGCTCATCTTCTGGCTTCCCGCCAGCGTCTTTCCGCAGACCACCAGGCCGCTGGTGTTTCTGTCCAGCCGGTTGCAGACGGAGGGACGGAAGGTGGCAAGCTCCTCAGCCGTCAGCTTTCCTTCCGTAAGCAGGTAGTCCGTCAGCCATTCGTTCAGGGAATAATCCCCGGCCTGTGCCTTCTGCGTCAGCAGCCCGGCGGGCTTGTCCGCAAGGAGCACCTGTGCGTCCTCATAGAGCACGGGGATGGAAAGGGAGGAAAAAAGAGAGTTTTCCTTCCGCCCGGAGGGAGCGGTCCCCGGACCGGCATTTTCCGAAAGGACTGCGCTTTTCGGGGATGCGGAACTTTCCGGGAAAGTAAAGCTTCCCGCCCCCCGGAACCGGTCTATGGTGTCCTCCGCCAGAAAAAAGCAGACCCGGTCTCCCGCCTGAATCTTCTCGCTCCCGTCCGCCTTTCTGCCGTTGAGGGTGATATTCTTTTTTCGGAGCATTTTATAAAGGAAACCGTTTCCGGCTTCCTTCATATATTTTTTCAGATATTTATCAAACCGCTGTCCGCCCTCGTTGGGGCCGATGATCACTTCTCTCATGCGTCTTTCTCTCCCATGCTTTCGGCCGCAGACAGGCGCGTCGCTTTCTCAGATGGAAATGGCGCGCACCAGGGAAAATACCGCGCCGGTCTGCGTATCCTCTCCGGACAGCTCCCTTAGCTGGTCCAGCCGGTTCAAATATTTGGGTGTGTCCTGAAAAATTTTCACATGCACATCCCGGATGGCGTCCTTTGCCAGCATTTCCTTCAGGTGCTTTTCACAGGCGTCGGTTCTGCATTTGGGATCCACGGTAAGTCCGATCAGGCTGTTTCCGCAAAACACCATATGCACCAGCTCAAAGGTGGCGTCATAGCTGGTGAGCACCACGTCGTAAAGCTGGGGAAGCCCTTTTGCATGAGGAAGAATGCGCCTGTGCATTTCCTCGCTGCAGCCCTTCGCCCGCAGAAACATAATCATGCCCACCGCGCTGCGGCTTGCGGGCAGACAGCCCAGCACGGCCACAATGGTGAGCAGATTTTTATTGGTGCCCGTTGTGATATAGCCTGACAGATATACGGCGAGCGACAGGCAAAACAGCACGGCGGTTTTGGCGATCTCCAGCTTTCGCTGATGCGCCAGATAGCCGTATTCTCCCTTTTTCACCTTCTGCTTCTTTTTCTGATCCTTCATGACTTCCTCCATGCCGGAGCGTTTTGAACTGAGGCGACGCCCATACCCGTCCGGCCTTTGTAAGTGTATCACATTCTGCGTTTGGGGTCAAAAGCTGTTTTGCGATCCAAAACGAAAAAAGAGGGGAGCCTTTGACTCCCCCTCATACGCAGTCCTGATAATGGGCCAGGGCCCTTTTCAGGCGGCCCAGCGCCGAGCTGTGCGCAACCTTTGCCGTGGTATAGGAAATGTCCATTCGCTCGGCGATCTCCTTCAGCTTATATCCGGTATAATAATGAAGGATGATCAGATCCCTTTCCCGCTCCGGAAGAGCCTTCAGCGCCCTCGTCAGAGCCTCCAGCAGCTCGCCGCGAAACACGGAATGCTCCACATCCTCCGCGGCCGGGATCGCCTCCGACAGCTCGGAGGCGGTTTTTGCCGTCCGGAACCAGTCGACCACCGTGCGCTGTGTGATGACATAGATCCAGGTTGACAGGGAAGCCTTCGTTTCGTCAAACTCATCCAGCTTCTGATATACCTTCACAAATACACAGGAAACCAGATCCTCCGCGTCATGGGGATTCTGAACCTTGCCGCTGATATAGCGCCGGACCTTCTCCTGGTACTCCTCATAGATACGTTTCTTTTTTTCCTCTTCAGTCATGTCTGCCATCCTCCAGAGCGTGGAACCGTTTCCGGTAAAAGTCCGCCTCTCCGGCAGCGCTGACCTGCTCCAGGCTCTCGTCGCTCAGCGCCGCCTGCTCATAGCGGCTTTCCGTTTCGGCAATGATGGCTGAAAGCCCCGGATTGTTTTGAAATTTCTGGAAATCAAACAGTTTTATCAGCATATTTTCCGCTTTTCCCATAATAATCGTTCTGCCACCCGCCTTCCTGTCCTTCATTTATTGCTGTTCCAGGGTTTGTTGCACCTCAGGCAGATATAATGAACGGATCCCCACGAAAGCTCGGTTCTGATGCAATCAACCATCTGGCCGCAGTAGGGACATTTCGCTTTTCCATTCGCGGGGGGATGGATAGCTTTGAAGCCGCCGGCCACGTTGTCAAGCTCGTCGTCGGACAACTCTTCCATATTCAGCTTTTTATCCTCCGGTTTTTCCTGATGCATTGCTTCCTGTTTTTTCATGGCAATTACTCCTTTCCTGATGAATTTGTTCTGTCTGTTTATACGATGCCGCCGGAAAAAGGGACGGTTTTTTTCGGCTCGTCCAGCTGCTGTCTGGCGACCAGCCCGGCAAACCTGCCGTTTTTGGCAATGAGCTCATCATAGGTGCCGTCCTCCGCCACCTTACCGTTTTCCAGATACAGGATGCGGTCGCACTGGCGGATGGTGGACAGGCGGTGGGCGATGACGATGCGGGTGCATTTCAGTCCGTTTAAGGAATCCGACACCTTTTTCTGGGTCAGGTTGTCAAGCGCCGAGGTGGCCTCGTCGAACATCAGGATTTTGGGACGAGGCGCAATGGCTCTTGCGATCATCAGGCACTGCCGCTGCCCACCTGATATGCCGCCGGAGCCTTCGGAGATCAGGGTGTGCATCCCCATAGACATGCGCCGGATATCCTCAGCGATCCCTGCCAGCTCCGCCGCGGCCCAGGCGTCGTCCAGCGTAAGCCACGGCGCCGAGATGACGATGTTGGAATAAATATCTCCCTGAAACAGCTTTCCGTTCTGCATCACCACGCCGATCCTTCTGCGCAGGGATTTTGGATCAATGGAAGCAAGATCTCTGCCGTCATAATAAACGGCGCCCTTCTGCGGGGTCTCAAAGCCCAGCATCAGCCGCAGCAGGGTGGATTTCCCGCAGCCGGTGGCGCCAACGATGGCCACGTACTGTCCGGGCCGGATCTTCAAAGACAGGTCGTCTATCACCGGGGGCATATGCTCGCTGTAGCGGAAGGATACGTTATTCAGCTCGATCCCGCCGGAAAGGCGGGTGATCACCTGCTTGCCCTCGGAGATTTCCGGAACTGCCTCCATGATCGGCCTTGCCATGTCCAGGATCGGCCTGATCTGCGCGATCAGCATCGCTACGGAGGAAAGGGATACAAATGCGCCGGACACCATGCCGTAAGCCGTGTTGAACGCGTAATAGTCAGCCACTGAAGCGCCGGTTCGGACCGCAAAATAGTATATAACGATCGTACCGGCCAGGGATATCGCGGTGGTGACAACTGAGCTGATCTTCAAAAGCAGAGGCGGATTATAGCTTAAGGCCGCTGCCTTTGCGTACTGATTTCCCCACCTGGCAAAGGCTCGTTTTTCCGCGCCGGCCAGCCTGATCTTCTGCACTCCGGCGATCAGAGCGTAGCTCAGCCCGTTTTCCGCTACCCCGGCCTCCATATTCCTTTTCATGACGCGCATCTGCATGAAGACGACAACAAGGGAGAATACCAGCAGGGACAGGATAACGAGCAGGGCAGGAACCGCAAGCGCAGGCGCATAGGAAAAAATCTGCGATATATAGACCAGCGAAAATGCGGAGGTCAGCCCGGCGGAAAGCATGACGGATATCAGCTGATTACAGAGCATATTGATATACTGAGAACGGCTGGCCAGGTCGCCTGAGCTGTATTGTTTGAAAAAATCCGCCGGAAGGGACAGGATCCGCATCATCGTCGCGGCCTCTACCGACACGTCCAGCTTGGTCTCGATCCGGGCAAGCAGCATTTCCTTTACTGATGTAAGGAGCGTTGTGCTGAAGGATACGCATACCAGGAAAGCGGTCATTGCCAGCAGGACGCGCAGATTTCCGTTGGTGATGATATCAGAAAAAATGATATTGTTTAGCCTTGGAGTCAGCATGCCCACCAGCGTCACAGCAAGGGCAGCCAGCCCAAACAGGATATAATCCGCCGGGGAGAGTGTCTGCAGGATATGGAGGAGCAGCTCCCCGATCCCCAGCTTTTTCAGCGGGAAGGGCTTATAGAAGGCGATGGCGTCCTCCTCAAACAGCTCCTCGTTTTTCCGGTTCAGTCTCCTGCGTTTCCCGGATGCCTTATCAAAGAAGCTGTACCCTGAAATACCGGACGGGATAAAGGCCGCCACGCTGCCGTCGTCCTTTCTGACTCCCAGCATCGCGCCGGCCGCCTCCCTGTACCAGCCCTTTTCCAGCCGGACGGTACGGCGCATGATGCCGCAGGGACGCATCAGGAATTCCAGCTGCTCGTTCAGATCCTTTATCTCATCCGGAATCTCCTGGCTCTTGACATGAAAATACCGCAGAATCTCATCGATCGCATCCTTCGTAAGCTTCCTCTGATCCCTGAAGGCGGACGAACCCCTGGCGCCCATGACCGCATCAGCGATATTGACAAAGGATTCCGCGAAAATATCGTCGTCATTCTGCTTTCTCTGCCGTATCTGCTCGTCAAACCAGCCCATGCTCCTCACACCTCCTTATTCGTTGGAAACCAGCAGCGTGTAGATGCCGCCTCTGGCGTACAGCTCATCATGGGTGCCGCGCTCCACCACCCTGCCGTCGTCCAGAACGATGATCTCGTCGCAGTCCCGGATAGTGGACAGCCGATGGGCCACCACAATACAGGTGATTCCCCGGTCCTTAATGGAGCTGACCACCTCATATTCCGTTTTGGCGTCCAGCGCCGAGGTGGCTTCATCCAGGATGATGATGGTGGGATCCTGCGCCAGCACCCGGGCGATCTCCATACGCTGCCGCTGTCCGCCGGAAAAATCCTTTCCGCCCTCGGTGATCCTGTACTGATAGCCGCCGTCTCGCTTCATGATATCCTCATGAAGCCTGGCGTCCCGGGCCGCCAGGATCATTTCAAAGTCCTCGATGGAGGTATCCCACATTTTGATATTGTTGGCGATGGTATCCTCAAACAGGATGATATCCTGATCCACCACCGCCAGGGAACCGGTAAAAACGCTGCGGTCAGTCTGATCTATGGGTTTTCCGTCAAATAAGATCTCTCCGCTCCATGGCTGATACAGGCCGGAGATCAGTTTGGCCAGGGTGGATTTTCCGCAGCCGGAGGCGCCGACAAACGCCACCCGGCTACCCGGCTTTAAGCTGAGATCAAAATGCTCGATCAACGGCTTGTCCAGACGGGAATAGCCGAAGGTCACGTCCTTCATTTCCACGCTTCCGGACAGCTTATCGTAGGATGTCCCCTCATCCGGTACGCTTTCTTCCCCGCTCACCGCTTCCGGATATTCCATCACGTCCTCCACCCGTTCCATCTGGGTGCGCATCTCCTGAATGGTCTGACCGGCAGTGATCAGAGTGGATGCCGGAGCGGTAAAGGAGGACAGAAAGCCCTGAAAAGCAAGGACCATACCGGGAGTGAACCGTCCCTGGATGGTCAGCCACACGCCAAGCATCAGCACTGCGGTATTCGTCAGAGAGGTGACAAAGCCCGGCACCATTCCGAGATAATGCTCCAGTCTCGCGAATTTTTCCTGCTGCGTATTCACACTGGCCTGGTATCCCGCCCATCTTTCAAAATATCCGTTTTCCGCCCCGCTTGCCTTGATGGTCTCGATCATTTCAATCCCTGCCACCGTGGCTCCCTCCAGCTTCCCGGCGTCACGCATCTGGACGCGGGTGATGTTCACCCGCTTCTGGGATATGATACGGGACAGGATGAGATTGATAAAAATGGCGACGATTCCCACCAGCGTAAGCTGCCAGCTATATCGGATCATCACCGCCAGGTAAAAGACCATCATCAGAGCGTCAAGAGCCAGCGGTGCGAAGGTGTTGACGAGAGAATTGGCGATGGTGGAATTGGTGCCCTTTCTTGCCTGGATATCTCCCGCCATGCGCTGGGAAAAAAATTCCATGGGCAGCCTGAGGACCTTCCACATATAGGTTGTGCTGCCTACGACAGCCAGCTTCCCGTTGATCTTTGCGGAGTAGACGGCCTGCACCCAAGCCACGACGATCTGGACCACGCTCAGTCCGGACAGCGCCGCGATGAACGGCAGGAACCAGTCCGGATTTTCTCCGGTCAGAAGCCGGTCAAGGAAAATGCGGGAAAAAACAGGATTGATAATACCGATCAGAGAGGTGATCGTCGTGGTCAGCACCACGAACGCCACCGCCGAAGCCGCCCCTGTCAGCCGTTTTCCGACAAAGGAAAGTACGGATCTCGGCTTGCCTCCCGGTTCAAAGTTCTCGCCGGGCTCGAACATCAGGCAGATTCCCGTAAAAGCCCTGTCAAAGGCCTCCATGGAAACCGTATAGCTTCCCCTGGCAGGATCGTTTATGTACGCCTTGCCGCCGCCGAAACCGTTAAGCACCACAAAATGATTAAAATTCCAGTGGATGATGCAGGGAAACTTCGCGTTTTTCATCAGGCCCTCAGGCTCATACCGGTATCCTTTGGCCGTAAGGCCGTAGCTGCGGGCCGCCCGGAGTATATTTTTGGCGTTGGAGCCGTTGCGGGAAACGCCGCAGTCTGTCCGAACCTGCTCCAGCGGAATCCACTTCCCATAGTAGGCCAGGATCATCGTCAGGGACGCCGCTCCGCATTCCAGCGCCTCCATCTGCATGATCACCGGCACTTTCACATGTCCGGCTGTGACCGGCCTCTTCACTGCTTTTCCCATGACACGTACCTCAATTCAACAGAAAGGAAATGGGTGAAATGCTTTCCACCACGATCCTGGCCGTATAGGTGCCGTCCGGCAGGGAGCCGGACAGGCTTACAGGATAGACCCACTCTCCCTCCTGCAGACCTCCCACATACAGGGCGTAAGCGTCAAGGGAACCGGCTGCGGATGCCGGGCCGGGGGCGATTTCCTGAACCGTACATTCCGTATCGCCGATGTGTACCTGCATGCCGCTGTACAGGGAAGCGGCGTCCGCCTCCTTTACATAACAGATAACAGCGCCGTCCTCCGCCACTGCCGCCGCAGTCAGGGTCGTATCCATATGCCCGAAAATGCCCCACACGCACACGCCGGCCAGCAGCGCGATCACCGCTGCAAGCAGCATCCATATGCCCGGATTGGATACCTTGATATAATCGTTCAGCTGTTCCGGAGAGCTAATCCGCTCAAGGCTCTTTTGACGAAATACAGGATTATCCATAAACCAGCCCCCTTTTCACAATCTTTACTATTCGATGGTGAGGATATCAACAAAGCCGGTAATTTCGAATACCTCCTGGATGACGTCGTTGACGTGCCGGATCACCATCTTTCCCTGTCTGTTCATGACCTTCTGAGCTGCAAGCAGCACCCGGAGTCCGGCGGAAGATATGTATTCCAGCTTTTCAAAATCAAAAACAAGTTCCGTCACTCCATCTATGGAGTGCTTTAATTCCGCCTCCAGCGACGGTGAGGTCGTTGTGTCCAGCCTCCCCTCCAGCGCAAGCGTTAATCTGGTATCCTCTGTCTGTTTGCTTATCGTCATTTGATTCTCCTTCCGGCCTGACGGCCTGCCTGATTGATTCTTTTTACGACTGAAAACAGTTTTATTGTAGCATATTTATTCATTGGTAGCAAATAAAAGAGACCTGGTTTCGCTGAATGGTAACAGTCTGGCAACGGCTGAACGGTTTCGCTGAATGTCTCTGCATCCGGACGCCAGGCCGCGTTTACAGCCCAAGAAAGCAGATCAGAAGGAGCCATGCCAGCCCATAGTAGGAGATCGCGGCCACCAGATCGTTTACGGTGGTGATCAGGGGGCCGGATGCCACCGCAGGATCGATCTTCATTTTCTTAAAAAGGATCGGGATGGTGGTTCCCGCCACGCTGGAAAGGGTCATGGAGACCAGCATCGCGATGCCGATGCAGGCAGATACCGCGAAGGCAAATGCGGGCGCCTTTCCCTTGAACAGGCAGATGTATACGCCGATGAGCAGGAAGGAGGCCGCGGCAAGGATGAGGCCGTTGAAGGAGCCGACCCTTGTTTCCTTTCCGATCAGGGCCAGCTTCTGCCTGCCGGTGATCTGTTCATCCATCAGAACGCGGATGGTGACCGCAAGGGACTGGGTTCCCACGTTGCCGGACATATCAAGGACCAGGGACTGGAAGCTCATCAGGATCGTCACCTGGGCCACGATGCCCTCGAACAGGCCCACCACGCCGGACACCACCATGCCCAGCCCGAGCAGGACGATGAGCCAGGGAAGCCGCTTGCGGACGCTTTTTGCCAGAGGCTCCTCCATGTCCTCTTCCGCAGACAGACCGGCCAGCTTCGCGTAGTCCTCTCCCATCGCCTCATCCACCAGCTCCACGATATCCTGTGAGGTGATGACGCCGATCAGACGGTTTTCATTGTCCAGTACGGGAATGGAATCCTCCGAATAATCCCGAAGCCGTTCGATGCATTCCTCCGTCTGCTCTCTGGCATACACATATGGATACGAGGTCGCGATGATTTCCTCCAGACCGGTGGTGTCCCTTGCGATGATCAGATCCTTCAGGTCGATGGCTCCGTAAAAGGTCTGATCCGCATCGGTCACATAAATGGTGGAAACGTTATCGTTTTCCGCCGCCTGATCCACCAGCTCCCGCATGGCCTGACGGACGCTGATCCCCGTCTGGATGTGAATGTAGTTGGTGCTCATGCGGCTGCCGATCTCGTCCTCATCAAAGGAGCCGATCAGCGCGATCTCCCTCCTGGTCTCGTCGTCCATCAGCTCGATCAGCGTGGCGCGCTCCGCCTTTCCCAGCTGCTTCAGATATTCCACCGCCATATCGGTTTCCAGATGAGCCAGGATCTCCGACTGCTTGCGTACGCCGAGCTCACTGAAATAAACGGCAAAATCGTCCGTATACTCCAGCACATCCGAAAGCGTCTGCGCATCCAGCAGACAATAAAGCCGCGCCCGCTCGTCCCGGCCAAGAAGTCCGAGCACATCGGCAATGTCATTTTCGTGATAATTGCGGAGCTCCTCCTTCAAAAGCCTGGGGGACATGCCGCTCCGTAAAAGGGTGAGAAGCTCTCTTTGGTAGTCCGGGTGCTGTCCGCCGGGCGTGATTCCCGCCGTGCTTTCCGGGCTGCCGCTCTGCATGGAGAGCTCTGTCTGAATTGCGTTTTTATTCTTTTCCATACCGCTTTGCTCCTTTCGCTTTTTACCAACTTAAGTCAAAGCGTGCGGATGAAAGGAAGGAACCGGGGCAAAAGAAAAGGGCATAAAAATACCATTGCCGCCTGAAACGGCTCCGCTTCCTCTCATGAGCACAAGCTGTCCGCTAAAGGGCAATGGTATCCAATATCGTCAAAACGCATGATGATCCGTCAGATTCTTCTGCGGTCTGACGCAGAGGATCCGGCGGAAGACCGCAAAAAAACTGCGGAAGACCGCAAAAACTGCGGAAGACCGCAGATGAATCTGCGGTCTGGAAATATGGACGAACCGGGCGCTTCCGGTCGGATTCCTGTATCCCCACATGCGCTGTATTGTCTGCCATGCCCCAACTTCGACCATTACTACTGCCGCAGCCGTCCATACTCTCACCTCACTTTTCTAAGATAAAGATTTTTTTAAACAAAAAACAACCGGATCAATATGCTTTTGGGGCAGGAGGTTTTGGCTCCTGCCATTTGTAACCTACCACAAATGGCGTCGGGTTGTCAACCGGAAAACGAGGACGCAAAAATTTGGTACGAAAGGTACAACGAAATGGTGCAATGGCTGTCTTCACCCTCTTTTTGCCCTGTCCCCGGCAGTCTGCTTAGGTGTAAATGTCACATTGAGAACCATATCCATACCATCTGCCAGTCGCTGAAGCAGTTTGATGCTTGGATTCCTCGTTCCGTTTTCCAGCCTGCTGATTTCAGTCTGGGCAATGCCGGTACGCTCGGAGAGCTCCTTCTGTGTCAAATTCTGGGAAGTTCTCGCATCTATCATTGCACGGATAACATTCATTTCTGGCTGCATTTCATCATAAGCCTGTGCAAAAGCCGGATCCTGCATTCTCTTTTCTTTATATTCTTTTAAAGTCATAATCTGCACTCCTTTACTTATCTGATTTTCCATATCGTCTGATCCAGTAAGCGCCGATCTTTAGCCAGTTTGATTTCTCCCGGCGGAGTCTTTTGCCTTTTCTTTACGAAACCGTTTGTCACGATAACCCGCTCGCCTGAATAAAAGAAGTACAATGCACGCGTAATATTGCTTCCCAGCTTGCATCGGAGTTCAAAAATCCCATCATCCAAATGTTCTGAATACGGCATCCGCAGTTCCGTTCCTTTCTCTTCCAGGATTTCCATCAACCCGATTAATTTCGCTGCCATCTTGCCATCAAGGCTGTCAAGAAAATCCGACACCGGTTCCTTCCCTTCCTCGGTTCTGTAGAATTCCAAATGAAACATTCTTTATCCTTTCCACAACTTTCTGATGTTATTATATGAGATATATCTCAACTCGTCAAGGATTGTTTTCTGGGCCGCAAAACAGATGAGCTGTATAGGCACATTTATGCGCCGCTCATCCTGAACGTTGACTGAATCGCCTGGCTTTGCTGCTTTTTCATCATACAAACCCCCGCACTATTGAAGGCCCGCAGCGAAAACGACCAATGCCATAACAGGAAGAACGGTCCAACTATATCTGCCCGCAGTTTCCCAGTCAGAGGGTTCTGCATGGTCTGCATTGCGGATTTGAAATTTTATTTTCATCTATCACAGCCCCATCGCTCATTGCCACAGCTATATTGATGTTAGCGTCACTTCCGTCCTCATTATAGAGAAAGATGATGTCATCAAGCTCTAATACTCCTCCACGGAAGATGATTTTTTCTTCTTTACGAAGCTCCACGCCAACCATGTACTCTTTCATTTCGTTATCCTGGGGGATGGCAGTTGAGCCCTCTTCGGCAGTATAGGGACCGTATGTCTTATCATCGTATTGGAAAATGACCGTCTTGTTCTCATATACGGTGAAACTTGCTTCCTTCCCGCGAATTTTACCAGAATATACAGTGCTGCCATCTTTATGATCCGGAACAAGGATACTGTTCTCGTAAACATAGCCTGCCTGTGAAACAGTTATGGGATAAAGTGCAGTAAATGCCAGAACCATAATGATCATAAGAAGTAAGACAACCTTTTGATAGCACCCCAGACACTTGACCCTTTCCAAATCTTTCCCTCCATTCAGCATATCTTCCTTTTGCTTTCTTCTCGCTGTGGGTTCGGATTTTTCGGCAGGACAATTATGCTTTTATTTATGTCTTACTCTACTGATAATTCCCTCAACAATAACACTGAGAACCATACAAATGCCAAACACAACTCCCATATAAATTCCTATGGTTTTACCAATATACTCTGTTCCCGACTTTGTAAGTTCATAAACAGGTATTCCAACGACCTTAACTGTCAATGTGTCTACATTTGTACTATATGCATTAACACAGCCGAAATAAATCACAACGCTCATTAATTTCATAGCCGCTGCAAATCCAATTACCAATGCAGCCACAATTTTTATTTTTTTCTTCATCTGCTTCTCCTCAATCCCGGTTTGCCGTTCTGCTGCTTCCATTTTACCATATCTCTGAGGGCGTAAGAATAAGGAGTTTTCCGGGCCGATTCTTTTACGGGATTTTTCCCCGGCTTATTTTCTGACATATCATGCTGTCATACAGCATACCGCAGGCCCCATCAGGCATGAAGATTGTCTGATGGGGCCTGCAGAAACAGGGGGCCTGATTTTTCTTACCGTACATCAAAAGCAAAGGCAACATTTAATTGTGCCGGTTTAATTGCTTCGTTTGACCGTTCCTTCCTTTTCATTGAATGATTTCAGCTCTTCCGTCATCCCAAGCCTCAGCCGGACATACCCCGTACTGCCGCCGCCTGTTGGGAATGACGGTCTGCCAGTATCATTTCCCCATCCCAGATTGGGATACCTCCAGAAACGGTTTACGATCAGTTTTGCTTTTCCTTTTTCCAAAGCGACCCGGGCGGCAGCGTCTCCATCCGCCTCCACCTGAACCACGGACGGGCCGGAGGAGAACGCGACCGTATAGCGGAAGATGTTTTCCCGCATGGCACGGAAATCCCGGCTTGCCGCTTCATTCCTGTTCTCCGCTTCCCCCGGTGTGTTCAGGAATACGTCATACAGATCCTCCTTCCAGTCCCAATCCGGATATCCGCCATATCCGGCCTGCAGGATTCTGTCGGAGAACCGCCTGGCAGTTCCCTGATCCCGTCCGAGCTCTTCCGGCGGATACCAGGAATACAGCCCTTTCCTCTTCCAGCAGACGCGGTCCGCATCCGGAGCGAGCGGAATGGAAAGTCCCAGCTCATAGAGATTTTCCGGAAGACGCCCTTCACGGATCTGATACTCGATATGAATCTGCCCATCTCCTCCTATCCGGAAAAGGAAGAGCATACGTACAAGCTCTCCATAATGTCCCTGCAGACCGATCACCGCTCTCCCGTTTTCCATTGCGGCGTAAACCTGACGGCTGGTTCTCCATTCCGGATGCCGTATTCCTCCTGCATGCAGATCGACCCCGTCCGTAATGAGTAACTGCCCTCTGCAGGAAGCATTGATCAACCTGGCCCTTGCTTTATCAAAGCGCAGGATAAGGCCGGAGGAAGGGCATTCCACCAGGATCTCCTTTCCCTTATCATGGATGACGGGAGGCTCGGCTGCCCTGTTATTTGCCGTTCCTTCGCCAGGATCCGACGACCGTTCCATATAGCATGTTCGCTCCACACGCCCGGCCGCATTCCCGGCGTGAAGCGGCAGCCGAAAAGCGTCGATCCTTCTGCCTTCCCGGCTGAAAATAAACTCTGCTTCCCGTGCCTTTTCCCAGTCGTCCTCCAAAAGGAGCATGCCGTCCTCATGAGGCCCGATGGGAGGAAGCGGCGCCGTCTTTTCCTCTCCGCCGTCCAGGCGGTAGCAAAAGGTGATCTCATCCAGACGGGTGTGGTCAAACCAGTTGCTCACAGGGACGGAAAGAAGATTTCCCAGAATACAGGCCGCATCCTCCCGGAGCCGGATCGGAGAATAGGCTTTCCCCGTCAGCCAGGCCTCCGGTTTCTTCCTTCGATATACATCAAACACGCAGCCCCATTCTCCATAGCCGCACGCGGTCCCGCCGGAATGGGTCTGCCAGCGCTCCTGCACGCCATCCGGGAGCAGAAAAACATCGTCGATCCCGCCCCACAGATCTGCGCCAAGCGCTCCGTCTGTCAGAAAAATATTTTCCCAGGCCTTTTTCAGACTGGTTCCCCAGAAATTGCGCACATTGGGATCCCGCTTCTGTTCTTCGATATTGTAGCAGGAGATATGGGCAAATTCATCATGCAGCACCGGCATATCCGGCCCGCCCAGGCTCCCGTCCCAGGCCTCATAATGTCTGCTGTATATGTCATAGGGCAGAGGAAAGGTTTCTACGGTCTGCGGATAGCTGAAGATCACCGGCCTGCTTCTGTCCACGCTTTTGATGTAGTCGTATTCGATCCGGTAGGCCGGCGTGCGCTCAAAGTTGGATTCATTTCCCAGAGACCAGATGATAACGCAGGGATGGCAGCGGTCCCGCTCTACCATTTCCGTAAAGGGCGTCACGAAATCTTCTGCGTCAGCATGAATATCATAGCCGTTCGCCCCCTGGAAGCAGGCTCCATTTTCCTCCTCCACATACATGCCCAGCTCGTCACAGGCCTCCAGCAGATGTCTGGACGGCGGATAATGAGAGGTTCGGATATGGTTGATGTTTGCTTCCCGGTAGGCCTGAATTTCCGCCCAGTCCTCTTCCCTCGTGGTAGAACGTCCGCCCCGCGGCGATACGTCATGACGGCAGGTCCCCCGAAGCTTCACTTCTTTTCCGTTTACATAAAGCTTATTGGAGGCCGTGCCGTCCCTGCCTCCAAAATGAAGCTCCCGAAAGCCCACCTTCCGATCCAGGCTTTCCAGGATCACTCCGTCCTTTTCCAGAGAAAGTGTCAGCGTATACAGATACGGATGCTCCGCATCCCAGTGCTTTGGTTCCCTGACCGGAATTCTGGCTTCCGCCGCCTGCCCGCAGCGAAGCTGCGTATTATATTCCGAGGAAGCGTTCCCCTCCCGGCCGGCCAGGCTCATCCGAAGCCGCACGGTATCCGCGCTTCCGCATACATACGCTTTCACCGACAGAACCGCGTCCTTAAAATCCCGGTCAAAGCATGTATCAATATGCAGCCGTTCCAGTCCCGTTTCCGGCAGAGCGAACAACGACACATCCCGCAGGATCCCGCCGATATTGTGATGTGCGTAATAGCTCGCCCAGGAGGGGTCTCCTTTTATCCGGCCGTCCATATTGTAATTTCCGGCCGCGCTTCCCTCCAGATCCGCTACGCCCACCAGGAGTAAGGATTCCTCTCCTGCCCGGACAAAGGATGTGATCTCACAGTCCCAGGAAGTAAAGCCCCCTGTATGGCTGCGTACAAAATGGCCGTCGATCCAGCACCGGGCATTGCTGTAAACGCCGTCAAAGCGCAGAAAGATCCTCTTTCCCGCGAAATCGGCCGGAACCGCCAGCCTTCTTTGATAATAATATTCCGTGTTGTTTTCAATATCAAAGCCCTGCATGGCAAGCTCACAGGGAACGGCCACGTTTTTCCAGCCCTCCGCGGGAAGACAGGCTGTGTCAAAATCCTGATCCGCTGCCCCCGGCGCCGGGATCCGGGGCACTGAAGCGAACAAAAATTTCCACGTTCCGTCTCCTGCCCTGTCGTTCAGGTCGATGACCGCCTGCTCTGTCCCGTGCACAAAATCCGGAAGAGGACGGATCGTCGGGGTGTTCCATACGTTACTTTCCATGTTTACTGCTTCCGCCTGTATGCTTTTCATCTGCTTTAAGCCTCCTTTTTTTCACATGATCCCGTATCTCTTAAATGCTTCAACGGCGGACATACCGTTTTGAATCGCTTTGGATACGCCCTTTTCGCCTGTGGCCTTCTCGCAGGCCCGCTCAATAACCTCCGCTTCGATTTCCTTTGGGACGATCACTACGCCGTCCATATCTCCCATCACAATATCTCCCGGATTCACCCGGACACCTTCTATTTCCACAGGTACGCGGAAATCCATGACCTTTCCCCGGGGCGCCTGATCCTGAGCGTATGCACCCATGGAAAAGCATGGGAAATCCAGCGCAAGGATACCCTTCGTATCCCGATGAAATCCGTTTACCACCGCTCCTGCGGCTTGCAGAGATTTCATACGGGTACACATGATCTCTCCGACCAGCGCATATGCAGGGGAAGCTCCGGTGCAGAGATATACCTCGTTTTTCTTCAGATCATCCAGTGCTTCCAGCATCAGGCCGAAATTTTTATCCAGCAGCCGATTTTGATTTCCCGATAAGCTCTGCACATCGGCTTCAAGTACAGGCATGGCCCTTCCTGCCAGCACAAAATCTCTGCGCAGGGGAACGATCCTCTGAGGAAGGAATTGATGCAGATACCCCATTTTATCCAGAATATCCCCGACCACTGCCGAATACAGCGTTGTTCTCATGATTGCAAACAGTTCGTCATCATTTTTCCAGTTCATCCTATTTTCTCCTTTTCAAAATGAATCAATGGTTTACCGGTCGATCACTGCGCCTCTGGACGCCGATCTGCTGCTTTTCTGATAAGTACGTAGATATCCGGAAGCAACCTTTTTTTCCGGACGTATCCACTCCTCTTTTCTGCGCGCAAGATCCCCGTCCGATACGAGCAGGGTCAGAGTTCCGTTCGGAATATCTATTCTGATCCGGTCGCCGTCTCTTACTAGCGCAACAGGGCCGCCCTCGTAGGCTTCCGGTGAAATATGTCCCACGAAGCAGCCCCGGTTGGAGCCGGAAAATCTGCCGTCCGTGATAATGGCGCAGGAGTCGGAAAGCCCCATTCCCTCCAGACATTTCATCGGCCGATACATTTCCGGCATCCCCGGTCCGCCCTTCGGACCTTCATAGCCGAGAACGATAACGGTCTGCGGCTGTATGTTTCCTTCTAAAATAGCCTGTACTGCTTCTGCCTCTCCATGAAATACTTTTGCTCTTCCTTCAAAGCATCTCAAATGCTCCGGTACGCCCGCCGGCTTGACCACCGCTCCCTCCGGCGCCAGATTTCCCGTCAATACGGACACACCGCTTTCTGCCGCAAAGGGATCTGACAGAGGACGGATCACCTCCCTGCGCGCCGCAGCCGGAATTTCCCTGAGATTTTCTTCTACCGTCTTTCCCGTGACGGTCAGAGCGTCCTTATGCAGAAGGGGCATCAGCTCCTTCATCACCGCTGCGAAGCCTCCCGCTTCATGAAAATCTACCATATCATAACAGGAGGCCGGATATACGGCCGCAATCTGCGGTATGCGTCTGCTCAATTCCGAGAATTCCGTAAGCGGCAGCTCTCCCAGCCCCGCCTCCTCACAGATGGCCTGAAGATGCAGGATCCCGTTCGTCGATCCTCCGGTTCCCAGAAGTATGGTCATGGCATTTTCTATTGCATGCCTGGTGATGATCTGACGGGCCGTGATTCCCTGAAATACCAGATGCACCGCTGCCTCTCCCGCCTGATATGCGGCCTGCAGCCGCTGTCCATGCACTGCCGGAATGGATGCGCTTCCCGGCAGCGCAAGTCCGATGGCCTCCGCCAGGCCGCACATGGTATTCGCTGTTCCAAGCATGGCACAGGAACCCGGGCATGGCTCCGCAAGATTTTCAATCTGCTGAAATTCTTTCTCCGTAATTTCTCCCTTTTGCTTCCAGCCGCGGGCTTCTGTCACGATATTCCCGTCGTAATGCTTTCCTTTCCAGCTTGCCGGATACATGGGCCCTCCATTTACAAACACCGCCGGGATATCCAGACGGGCCGCCGCCATCAGCATGCCGGGAACGATCTTATCACAGGATCCCAGGAGCACCATGCCGTCAAAACGATGAGCGCGTACCATACATTCGATAGAAGATGCGATCAGCTCTCTTGCCGGAAGGCAGTAGCGCATCCCCTCATGTCCTTCGGCAATGCCGTCACAGGGCGCGATCACTCCGAAAGTCATCGCAGTTCCCCCGGCCGCTTCAACTCCCTTTGCCGCCTCTTCCGTCAGCTGCGACAGGTTAAAATGTCCGGGCGTTGCATTCGTATAAGAATTCACCAGCGCGATCAGCGGTTTTCTCAGCGCGTCATCCGTAAACCCCATTGACTTATACAACGCTCTTTTCAGCGCCCCTTCTTCTCCTTTCAGAAGGTCATTAAAATATTCCTGTTCCATAAAGCTCTCCTGTTTTTATCTGTTATCCGTCTCAAAATCAAAATCCGCAGTTACCGGAAGCGTGGCGCCGCCGTCAATGGTCAGCGTGCTTCCCGTCACATAAGCCGCGGCAGGAGACGCCAGCCAGAAGATTCCTTCTGCAATTTCCCGCGTGGTGGCAAAACGCTTCAGCGGAAGTCTTTTGGCCGCCTCATACCTGTGATCCCCCGGCTCCCAGCCCACATCCGTATACCCGGGAGCAACAGCCGCTACCCGGATCCCATAATGGGCGAGCTCCATGGAAACATTTTCCGTAAATTTTCTGACAGCGGCCTTGGATGGCGCATAGATCGTCGCTCTTGGCCAGCAGCCCGCCGTCTGGTTCGAGGTCAGATTGATGATCACGCCGTGAATCCCCTGTTCGATCATTCTCTTTGCCGCCAGCTGTGTACTGAAATAAACACCCTTCCAATCCGTGGCGGTCATTGCGTCAAACATTTCTTCCGTGGCGTTTAAGAACATCACCTCACTGCTGTTCCCCGCATTGTTTACCAGGACGTCAATACGTCCATATTTCTCATCAATCTCATGGTACAGCCGTTTTAGATCCATAAGATTTCCAACATCAGCCCGGAAGCTCTCTGCACGGACGCCAAAAGCGCGGGCCAGCCGGCAGACTTCCTGAGCTTCTTTCTCTCCCGTATTGTAATGTACGGCTACGTCATATCCCCTCTCCGCAAACAGGAGCGCAGTCTGCCTTCCGATGCCGCGGGATGCCCCGGTTATCACAGCAACCGGGTGTTCCTCCCCATATCCCTTTCCATAACGGAAAGCAGGTACCCCCTTTACATCCGTTTCCGCAATAAAGACCTCTCCGCCGTTCCCGTTTTCATCCATAGCCGTCGTGATGATCAGCTCATTCAGCTCAGGCCCGCCAAATGTGCAGCAGGAAACACAGCTGGCAGGCACGGAAACCTCCGCCATCCATTCTCCCGTTGCGGGATCCACCCGGATGACCCTGCCGCCGCCCCACAGGGCAATCCAGAGCATTCCTTCCGCATCCATACACATACCGTCCGGGGAGCCTTCCTCTGCATCGATCCGGATCACGGTACGTCTCTCTCCCAGCTTTCCGGTTTCCAGGTCAAAAGCATAGCCCCTGACACAGCCCTCTGCCGTATCCACATGGTAAAAACAGGAATTGTCTTCTGTCCATGCCATGCCGTTGGGGATCGTGATCCCCTCTGCCATGGGAAGCGGTTCCTTTCCCTCCTCCATACAATATAGCGTTCCGGCCTTTGGCGCCTGAGGGATATTTTGATCCGCCGCCATGGTTCCCACCCAAAGACGGCCTTTTCCGTCGCATTTTCCGTCATTAAAACGAAGATATCCCGGCTGTTCCAGGCTTCCTGCCTCTTCTGCGAAATTCAGATCATCGTCCATCCTGATCAGCCGATCCTCCTGAGCCGTGATCCAGCCGCCTTTACAGGACGGCACCAGACAGCCCGGCATTTTCGCGGTTTTCGCCATTTTCAATTCTCCCGTTTGAAAATCATAGCGGCGCACCTGCTTTCCTTCAATGTCTACATAAAAAAGTCTCTTTCCGCAGCCATCCCATACAGGCCCCTCTCCCAGCACCGCTTTTTCAGGAATCAGAATCTCAGCTTCGTACACCTTCATATTTTTTCCTCCATTTCTTTAAAGCAAAAGTTAAATTTTCTGTTATAATGAAACTGTCGGGGCATGTTTTGCCATTCCCTGATTTTAAGGTAATTATATGGTTTTGCCGTTTCCTGGGGAATGTGTATATCGGAACAGGATATGTCATTTTCAGAAAGAGGTTTTATGGAAGAATTGGATTTTTGCATCAGCCGGGAGCATATCGGCTTTTCCCCTGCCGCCGTGGACTCCATTTATCATGTGTTCGCAGACGGCGATTATCATATCCGGCATCTCGCGATTCCGGACAGCCTTGTTTTTGTCGCGACTTTGGGCGGAGAAGGGCGGCTGCTCCTTGCGGAAAAAAGCTTTTTGCTGCATTCGGGGGAAATCATGATATTCGATGCCTCACAAAGGCCTTTTGAATATTTGTGTACCGGTACGAACTGGAATTTCTGGTGGTTTGAATTCCGGGCGACGGAACCGGATTTTCCTTCCCTTCCCAGGGAAATCGTGATTTCTCTTCCTTTAGAAGAATTTCACCTGCGTATGTGCAGCGAAGCCCTGTCCAGCCTGAAGCTGAAAAATTCCGTCGCCGCTTCCTCTCTGCTCATTTCTTTGCTCAGTCTTTTGGGACAAAAGGATCACGGTCTTTCAAATGTACGCGGCGGAGTGGGACTTTTTCAGGAAGCGGACCGCTATATACGCCGTAACCTGGCTTCCGTTACCGTCCAGTCTACGGCCATGCATCTTGGGATTTCCGAGCATACTCTGCTCAATATTTTCCAGTCCCTTCTGGGCATACGCACAGTGGAATATATTCATAACATGAAAACGGATATGGCAAGACATCTGCTGATATCCAGCGAAAAGCCCATCCGCGAAATCGCCTGGGAATTGGGATACGCAGACCAGTTTGTTTTCAGCAAAAGCTTCCGGAAGCGCTTCGGAATATCCCCCTCCGACTACCGTGCCGCAGCCAGATCCGTTTCCGGAGGCCCCGGCCATATTTTCCATGCCCCTGATATTAAGGACTGATCCGGTGAAAAAAAGAGCCGGAAAAGGCTCTGGACGCTTTGGACGACAAAAGGTGCGACAAGCCCTAAATGCTGCGCACCTTTTACAATCGCTATTTTATTTCCCGCTCCCCCACTCAAACTCCCGGACAGAAAGCCCCCGGAATGCCGCCCATGCCTCCGCCATTTCACAGAGCGTCCTTTTGGCGGAAGCCTCGTCGGGAAAGCCTGTCCCGGTCCCGTCCTGCCAGAGCGTGATCGCAACGGACAGCCCGTCCTTTTTCTTCCGGGAGCTCCAGATTCCCACTGCCCTTCCCTGAAAGAGCACTACGCCGGGATTGGCGACGGTTCTCCAGATTTTACGCTGAAGCTCCTTTTCCGGACAGATCGCCTGACGGTCCCGCTGATCCAGATAGGGGTCATAGCCTGCCGGCAGAACAAACGGCCTGGGGAAATCGGCCGGGGAAAACAGGCTTTTTTGATCGGCGGAAAGGATCCAGGCCTTTTTCCCGCAGACCTGCACCTCCTCCATCTCCTCCGAGACCGCGGCCCAAAGCCGCCTCGCCTGCTTCCCGGAGCATCCGAGCCAGTCCGCGAGCATGGCCGGAGTCGCCGGGCCATAGCAATGCAGATATTTTCTCACCAGCCGTTTCTGTGCCTGTTTCTGAGCCTGCGCATCGGGCGGCAGGGAATGTCCCATCCAGCCCCGGAGGGAGGTGAAGGACGGCTCCTGCGGGCCGCGCTTCCCGAACACCACCAGTCCCTCCAGGGCACAGGGACGCAGAAGAAAGGAAACCACCGCTCCGCCTACCGTCTGCCGGTCGGGCTCTCCGTACATGGAGGGACGGTTCCAGAGCTGCCGTTTTTCCTCGGGCAAAAAAGGCTCCATCCAGCCGGCAAGCGTCTGATCCAGAGAATTTTTTTCCACGATCACGGCATCATCCAGCCGGACGATGACCTGCTTCAAAAGCTCAAAAAGCGGCTCCATTTCCATGCCGAGAAAATCCAGCGCCAGAGTGATCCCTCGGGTGTAGATCCACGGCTCATCCTCCTGGGGAATCAGGGCGGACAGAAAGACCGGGCTTTCCGAAGCAGGAAAGACAAAGGGCGCGCCCCGCAGGCTCCAGGCCTGAAGGAGCGTCCTGTCCGGCTGGAGCGTCCTGTCGGGCCTGGAAACCGCATCCTCAGTCAGCATTCCCGCCGGATGCGCTTTCTCAGCCGGAAACGGTTTCTCAGCCGCATGTCGTTTCCCAGAAAGAAGCTCTTCCATACGGGAAAGATTACAGGAGGGAACACGCTGATACAGCGCGTTTTCCCAGGCACCCGGCGGCGTGTTCTGCATTCCGCAGGCGCCCACAACATCGAGAACGGTCTCGACGGGATATATCCGGTCAAGATGATGGCCCCGCAGCCGGAAGGCCCTGATCTGTTCCATGCTTGGTTCGTTCATGCAAGTCTCCTTTTCACCGCCGCTTCATAAGCCGCACCGCCGCCAGCAGCCAGGAATGGGGGCAGACCTTCGCAAGCAGACGGAATGCCCTGATGGGCAGGCTGTACACCGCCACAGAGCGTCCCTTTGCGGAGGCGGCGAGGGCGTGATCCGCCACAGCTCCCGCGTCAGCCATCACGTACTTTTTGATGGCGAGGGTGGAGGCTTTTTTCTCGGCCCGCTCAAAAAACTCCGTGCGCACCGGGCCGGGGCAGACGGAGGTGACCAGAATGCCCCGGCCCTTCAGCTCCTCTCCCAGCGCGCGGGAAAGGCTGAGCACATAGGCCTTTCCCGCCGCATAGACCGCGAAGCCGGGCTGGGGCAGGAAGGCCGCGCTGCTGGCGAGCTGAATGATGCGGCTGTGTTTTTTCATATAGGGAAGGCACAGAAGGGTCATCTGTGTCAGCGCCCGGCAGTTCAAGTCGATCATGCCAAGTTGCTCTTCCGCTTCCAGCTCCTGCATGTCTCCCATTATCCCGTAGCCGGAGCTGTTGATGAGCATGCGGATCACGGGGCGCTCCCGCTTCAGCGTTCTGTCGAAAGCGTCCATCTGTCCGGAATCGGTCAGATCCATGTCAAAAATGCGTACTTTATGCTTCATGCGGCGGGAAAGCTCCTCAAGCCTTTCCCGCCTCCTTGCGATCAACCAGAATTCGTCTATGGTGCGAAGGCCTGCATCCAGCCGGAGGGCGAATTCCCGCCCCATTCCGGAGGAAGTGCCCGTGATGATGATGATATTCATGAAAAATCCTTTCCTCAGCCGTTTTTGGGAAATATGCAACGAGTAAAAATACTCAGCGGATAAAATTCGTCATTTCTCCGGTTTCCCTTTCCGGCAGGCCGTATTTCTCCTTACCGAGCTGAATGCTCCGCATCAGGAAGGTCATGTTGCGGGCCAGCGTGCGCATAACGCGCAGGCCTTCCGCATCCTGAGCCGCTTCTCCCGGCAGCCTTCCGTGGATGCTGTTCCAGTAGCAGCTTGAGGCCACAGGCATTCCGGAAATGGTAAAAAATTTGTTCAGCTCATCGAAGGTTGCGGAAAGGCCGCCCCGTCTCGCCGCCACAACCGCGGCTCCCACCTTCATGCTTTTGTCAAAATGGGTGCTGTAGAAAAGCCGGGTGAGAAAGGCCACCAGCGTTGCGTTCGCGGACGCATAATATACCGGGCTTGCCGCCACCAGCCCGTCACATGCCTCAAATTTGGCAGCGGCCTCGTTCACTGCATCGTCAAATACGCATCTGCCCGTCTGCGCACAGCGTCCGCAGGCGATGCAGCCTCTGATATCCTGATTGCCGATAAAAAGAGTTTCCGTTTCGATTCCTTCCTGCACGAATACTTTTTCCATTTCCCTCAGGGCGATGGATGTATTTCCCTCCGCTCTGGGGCTTCCGTTGATCAACAATACCTTCATGCTGCCTGATACCTCCATATACAGCTTCAGCCGGAAAGACAGCGGAAGGATATCCGCCCTCTTTCCGGCTCATGTTTACTTTATCTTTGCACTCCGGGCGGTTCTGACTGCCGCCTGCTGTTTTCGCGTCTGCAAGAACGGATCCGCTTTCTGCGGCACGGGTAAATTTCTACTGCTTCGCGTTAATGTAGTTCACCAGACCCTCCGCGTCGATGATCTTCTGCATGAATTCCGGGAATGCCTGTCCCTGATAGGAGGTTCCCTTCGTCAGATCGGTGATCACGCCGGTGTCAAAATTCACTTCCACCTGATCTCCCGCCTCTATTTCCGCCGCCGCTTTGGGGCATTCGATGATGGGGAGGCCGATGTTGATGGCGTTGCGGTAAAAGATCCGGGCGAAGGTCTCCGCGATCACGCAGCTCACGCCCGCCGCCTTGATGGCGATGGGAGCATGCTCTCTGGAGGAGCCGCAGCCGAAATTCTTCTCGGCCACGATGATGTCTCCCTTCTGCACGTTTTTGATGAATTCCGTATCGATGTCCTCCATGCAGTGCGAGGCCAGCTCCGCCGGATCGGAGGAATTCAGATAACGCGCGGGAATGATCACGTCCGTATCGATATTATCGCCGTATTTGAATACGCGTCCATTTGCATTCTTCATTGCTTTTCTCCATTTCTTGATTCTGCTTGAAATTTATGCCTCCAGCGCGCCGGGCCAGGAAATGGTTCCCGTCACCGCGCTGGCCGCGGCCACGGCGGGGCTTGCCAGGTAGATTTCCGAATTCACATGACCCATGCGGCCGACAAAATTCCGGTTGGTGGTGGAAACGCAGCGCTCGCCCTCCGCGAGAACGCCCATGTATCCGCCCAGGCAGGGGCCGCAGGTGGGAGTGCTGACCACGGCTCCGGCTTCGATGAAGATTTTCAGGAGTCCCTCCTCCATAGCCTGCAGGTAGATGGCCTGTGTCGCGGGGATGATGATGCAACGCACGCCCTTCGCCACATGACGGCCCTTCAGGATCCGTGCGGCGCAACGGATATCCTCTATCCTTCCGTTGGTGCAGGAGCCGATGACCACCTGGTCGATCTTAAGAGAAGGATCGATCTCGTCGATGGTCTTCGTGTTTTCCGGAAGATGCGGGAAGGCGACGGTGGGCCGCAGCGCAGACAGGTCTATGGTGATCTCCTCGTCATACACGGCGTCCGCATCCGCCTCATAGACCACAGGCGTTTTGGAGGAATGCTCCTTTATGTAGGTAAACGCCTGCTCATCCACCGGGAAGATGCCGTTCTTCGCGCCCGCCTCGATGGCCATGTTGGCGATGGTGAAGCGGTCGTCCATGCACAGGCTCGCCACGCCGTCCCCGGCAAACTCCAGGGATTTGTACAGAGCGCCGTCCACGCCGATCCTTCCGATCAGATGCAGGATCACGTCCTTGCCGGAAACCCATTCAGGCAGGCTTCCCGTGAGGGTCACGCGGATCGCGGAAGGAACCTTGAACCAGGCTTTTCCCGTGGCCATTCCCGCCGCCATGTCCGTGCTGCCAACGCCGGTGGAAAAGGCGCCCAGCGCCCCGTAGGTGCAGGTGTGGGAATCCGCTCCGATCACCACGTCTCCCGCCACCACCAGACCTTTTTCCGGAAGGAGGGCATGCTCGATTCCCATCTCGCCCACCTCGAAATAATTGGTGATCTGATTCCGATATGCAAATTCTCTCACACATTTGCAGTGCTCCGCCGATTTGATATCCTTATTCGGGACAAAATGATCCGGCACCAGCGCGATCTTATCCTTGTCAAAAACGCCGTCCACCTTCATTTTTTCCATTTCCCTGATCGCGACCGGGCTGGTAATGTCATTGCCGAGCACCAGATCCAGATCCGCCTCGATGAGCTGTCCCGCTTCCACGGACTCAAGCCCCGCGTGAGCGGCCAGGATCTTTTGTGTCATAGTCATTCCCATCTCATATAACCTCCGTCTTATTGATAAAATCAGTGTATCATATACGAAGATTCCGGGAAAATACCTTTCTTTCATGTTTACTATAATAGCATGTTATATTATAATTTATTATAATGAATGCAAGTTATGAAAAAAGTCCGATATGTGAGGATATCGTATCGCCTGACGGCGGTAAAAAGGAGAAGATTGCAGCGCTGAAGCGCTTCGGCATGGAGGAAAGCATGGAACAGAATCTGAATCTCTATCATATTTTTGTCACGGTGGCCAGGTGCAAAAACATCTCGGGAGCGGCAAGGGCGCTCTATATCAGCCAGCCCGCCATCAGCAAGGCCATCTCCCGGCTGGAGCAGAGCCTGAACACCACCCTTTTCCTGCGCTCCAGCCGGGGCGTGAAGCTCACGGAGGCCGGGGAGATCCTTTACCGGCAGGTGGAAAACGCCTTTCTCGCCATCAATCAGGGGGAACAGCAGCTAAAGAAGATGCAGGAGCTTGGCATGGGCCGCCTCTCCATCGGCGTGAGCAGCACCCTCTGCAAATATGTGCTGATTCCCTATCTGCGCACGTTTGCCCGGGAAAATCCCCATATCCAGATCTCCATTTCCTGCCAGTCCACCTACCAGACGGTGCAGGAAATGGAAAACGGCACCGTGGACATCGGCCTGATCGGGGAAAACGACCGGATGGACAAGCTGGCCTTTTATCCGGTGCAGGAGATCGAGGATATTTTTGTCTGCACCGGAAGCTATCTGGAAAACCTGAAGGAGCGCTCCGGCCTTTCCGCCGCACCAAACGCCCGTGAGATCATCGGCGCGTCCACGATGATGCTTCTGGACAAGGGAAACATCACAAGACAGTACATCGACAAATATCTCGCGCTGGAGGGCATAACGGCGGCGCAGACCCTGGAGATCACCTCCATGGATCTGCTCATCGAATTCGCCAGGATCGGTCTGGGGATCGCCTGTGTGATCCGCTCCTTTGTGCAGGACGAGCTGGAAGCGGGAAAGCTCATCTGTCTGCCCCTTCCCGCCTCCATTCCCACCCGGAGGATCGGATTCGCCGTGCCCAAAAACGCCCCCTTCTCTCCGGCCCTTCGGAAGTTTACGGACAGCGTGCTTGCCTCCGTATAATACCCCTCACTCCCTCTGGCAATTGGGGCAGAACGTACTGCCTCTGCCGCCGATGACTCTGCGGCGGAGGCTTTCGCCGCAGACCGGGCATGGCTGCCCCTCTTTTCCATAGACCTGCAGGAAAGGCCCGTTGCGGTAATCCTGCCCTTTGGTTTCCAGATACTCCTCAGGCGTCATTTCGTTCTTTTCGATGAAAAAAGAAAGCTTCCCGGGGATGATGCGGGCAAGCCGCTCCCATTCTCCGCCGCTGAGGCTTCCCGCCGGGCGGGCCGGATGGATCTGCGCCGCGAACAGAATCTCATCCGCGTAGATGTTGCCGATCCCGGCAATGACGTTTTGATCCATGAGACATTCCTTGACGGCCTTTTTTCGGCTCCCGAGTCGGGAACGCAAATAATCCGCAGTAAAAGCGGGATCGAACGGTTCCCTTCCCAGATCCTCCAGACCGCTGTATGGATCCTCCTCTCCCTTTTGAAGCAGCCAGAACCGCCCGAAGCGCCGAATGTCCGTGAAGCGAAGTTCCTTCCCTGCGCTGAGGCGGAAGATCAGATGGGTATGCTTTTCTTCCGGAAGATCGGACGGGGTCAGAAGCAGGCAGCCGGTCATCCGCAGATGGAGAATGATCCGGTCGCCGTTTTCCAGCAGAAGAAGGAGAAATTTCCCCCGGCGCTCCATGCCGGAAAAAGACTGTCCGGCGAGCCGCGTGCGGAAGGCTTCCCCGTCCGGGTGCGCGATCACCTCCGGCCGCCTTATCAGGATATCCTCTATGACAAGCCCCTGAAGCTGGGGACTGAGCACTCTTTTTATGGCTTCCACCTCCGGCAGTTCAGGCATGATGTTCACCACCCTTTCCGGCAGATTTTCTGATCTGCTCATGATAAAAAAAGTTGACCACGACGGGCGGCGCATGGAAGGGCCGCCGCATGCTGTCGTCATTTGTCACATAGTCCAGCCCTTCCCCGGCCGCGCAGGCCTTCAGCCTCTGATCCAGCATTTCCCAGTAGCTTCGGTTTCCTTTCTGATAAATCTCCTGATAAAGCGGCAGCAGGCCGGGATGCTTTTTTCGGATATAATCCAGGATCACCGTCTTGTAGCTGCCCCGCAGGTTGAGATTTTCAAGCCAGATCAGATTGCACTGCTTTTTCACCCGGCGAATGATCGCCTCCACGTCCGTGATCTCCGGAAAGATCGGGGAAACAAAGCAGGTGGTGCGGACTCCCGCCCGGTAAAAGGTCTCCATGGCGGACAGCCTTCGCTCAATGGAGACCGCCTGATCCATGCCGGCGCGAAAATTCTCATCCAGGGTATTGACGGACCAGGAAACGCGGGCGTCCGGAAACGTCCTGATCAGATCCAGATCGCGCAGGATCAGGTCGCTCTTGGTCGCGATGCTGATCTTGGCGCCGCTCCCTTTCAGTTGGCAAAGCAGCTCTCTGGTCCGCCCGAAGATCTCCTCCTGCGGAAGATAGGGATCCGTTACCGAACCGATGAACAGCTCCCTGCCCGCGTATTTTTCCGGATGCCGGATCCGGGGCCAGCTTTTCACATCGAGAAAGGTGCCCCATGGCTCCTCATGGCCCGTAAACCGTTTCATAAAGGACGCATAGCAGTATTTGCAGCCATGGGTACAACCCACATAGGGATTGACGGAATACTCGCACACGGGCAGATTGGATCTGGAAAGAATGCTTTTTACCTCGATTTCCTGAATGACAGGTGCGTTCATGATATTTTTCCTCATAAAATCTGAAAATTTAAAGCTGGATGCGCAGCGTCATGTCCTGCTCCGGCTGCTTTTTTGCCAGAAAACTTTGCTGCGCCCCCTGGATGATGGTATCCTCCGGCCGTACATGTCCGAGCAGCAGCGGGGAGGCCGGATCGCAGTTTTTATAATTATCGCGCGCCTTCTGCGGACTTTTGTTGGCATAGCAGTACCGGCAGCCGTTCAGACAGGTATCATATGCCCCGATATCCCGGCTCTCAATGCAGTGACAGCCCTGCCGCAGCCCCTTGTGCTTCCGGTTTTTGAACGCGATCCCGTTGGCCTTCCCCAGAATATCAAGCGTCATGCAGCCGGAGGCATGGATGCCATATTGGGAAAAATCCCCGTTCGTCCCGCAGGTCTGCAGGAAGATCCCGTACCTGCCGGCGATCTCTCCCAGCCCGCGGGCCAGGGCGTCCCTGTCCTCTTCTGTCAGCGGGATCAGCTCGGGCATATTGGTTTCCAGCTTTTTATACATTTCCACAAAGCTGAAGATACAGCGGTCAATGTATGGAGCGAGCCTCTGCGCCATCCGCTCAAAGGTTTCCAGATGGAGCGGGATCGTGTATTTTTCCGTCAAAAGCACAGGGTCGTAGCGCCATGCGACCCGCTGCCTGCCCACCTGCTTTGCCAGCCGGATCAGCGTATCCATGCTCTCCTCAATGGAGGGGACGCCCGGCTCGATGTCCCTGCCGTATGCAGTGATGGTATAGTGAAAATAGGTGGGGAAACGGTCCGTGATCTCATGCAGCCGGGGCAGGATCGGCTCATAATTTTTCGAGCAGAAAACCACGCAGTCAACCTTGTCCGGGGTCAATTCATAGCGGGTGATCTTATTGGGAAAAAGCGGATTGCGCGCCAGGGCATAGCCCTCCGAAAAGCGTGTGAGCAGCCATTCGCTGTAATACTGCACGGTGTCCGTCCGTGCACCTGTATTGATGATCATTTTTACCTCCATTCCGAAGCGCCTTAGCGCTGAGGAACGCGCATAGAAATCGCATATGCGATTTCTATGCTGCGCAAGGATACTTCGTATCTTAATCTCCCCTCTTCCTTATTCCGGCAAACTTCTTTTCCATGAGGCCTGAAAAAAGCGTGGTCAGCCGCACCAGCTCGGCCATGTCCTCATCCGAAAGCAGGCTCATGGCATCGATTTCCGCCTGCGCGGCGGGCGGAATGATCTTTTCCGTATATGCCACGCCCGCTTCCGTCAGCCGGATGATCTTGTTCCGTCGGTCCGTTTCCGATTCGGTCAGGGAGACATAGCCCTGCTTCCAAAACTTCTTGATGATGGCGCTGATCGTCTGCTTCGTGGCGGACAGCCGCTCGCAGATCTCGGACTGCAGGCATCCCTCCGGCGCAAACCAGATGATGTCCAGCACAAACAGCTCCTTCGCCGTCAGGCCATGCCTCCTTGCGTACATTTCGTAAGCGGCAAACTGAACGTCCCGCAGCCTGCAGTATTGATTGACATAGTCTCTTACCCTTTCCCGATCCATGTGCGGCCTCCTTGGAGAAAATTGACTGTCTGATATTTGACTTTATGATAACAGATTCTGTTGAGGTTTTCAACCTTTACAATTGTAAATAAGCCGGATTTGTTCCGCCATCGTAACACGGGCTTTGCGAGTACCTGTCATAACCCATCCTCCGTAGTTGTTGTGAAATAATCTAAATCTCTATCGACTACAATGATAGGTAAAACTTAAGAATTCGGAAATCCGCAGGCATATTTGGCGCTTACTGTCAAAATCTCCGAATATAAAAACAGCCCGTTCAACTTCCGGCGCAAGGGAAACTGAAAACTGCCGTTGTGGGAATGTGTATTCCTGCAACGGCAACTTTCTGCGTTAATACTATTTTTTCTCTATCATATAAGACTGCAAACTCTTTTGGCAGCCATTCTTTTCATAAAATGCTTCAATTCCCGGCTGTGAACCAAAATACAGGATGGTGGGGGCATTTTATCATCAATTCTGTATTCCATTGTCCTTATACCTCTCAAATTTCATTGGAGTAAATCTTATTCCATCAACTAATTGCTCACTGTCCATATCAATAAAGCCCAGTTTGTGATAAACAGGAACCGCATACGGAGAAGAATTAACCGTATAAATCGGGTGATTGCTGTTATTCATAACGTACTCCCATAGCTTCCGTCCAATACCTTGTCTATGGTACTTGGATTTCACAAAAAAACAGCAAATGTGCTTTCGATTTTCATTTGTAGCAATTACGCCTCTCAACTCATCATTTTCATAGGCTCCCCAAAATTCCAGAGAAGCTGCAGTATCTTCATTTTCAATAAAGTCCCGGAATGACTTAACACCTTCATCAGAATAGTCAGGGGCCTCAAATTGTAAAAATGTTTCCCAAATAAGGTTAATTGCAACAGTAGTCTCTTCTTCACTAATTTTTCGTATTATCACATCAGGTATCCTCCAATACACTCTATTCTATCTTAGAGATTTAAAGTACATTCTATTTCCTCCTCTTCTTTATATTTCCTACCCATATAGCACCTTTCCCTTAATCTCTCCCACCAACTCATGCACCGTGGTACACGGACACATCTCTGATGGTTTCGTTTTACCTTCTCTTTTACACTGCGCCAGCTTCTGTTGTGCTATCTGAATTGCCGGCATTGAACCGAAGTATGCGTACATCCATATTTCAAAGCACGGATTAGACCAGCCTGCCTGTATCCCTTTACTCACTGCCTCTGCAATAATCTCATCAAATCCCTGTACTTGATCTCTATCGAACACAATCCACGGAATTCGATACTGTGCATCATAAGCAGTGAGCTTCTGACATTTATCAATCATGGTACGAGTCTTTGTTTCTACTATCTTTATTACAAGCTTGTTTCTCACATCTTCCGTCAATGCCTGATGAAGTCCAGTGAAAAAGCAACGTTCTGTAGCTTCTGTATCCGTAACGATCAAGTAATAACCTAATTCCGGCACCTTGAATTGCTTTCTCTGATCTCTTGTCTTTCTGTTGCCTGTTCTGTCCTTTTTTGCCATACTCATTCCCCCTTAAATATATCAATACTCTTTAAGGCAGGAATCGCACCATACTTTCCTATCAGGTAATTCTTCTCGTAGCTTTCATCCTTACGGATGCGAGAACCATCTTCATCTACGAAATCAGCTAATGAATACAAAGTGGATACACCTTTTTCATCTTTATCAACAAACCAGATTTCATCTCGGCGCAACAGCTGATTAGACAACTGCCATGTATCGTGAGTTGTAAATACAAGCTGAGCATGATTGGTATTGATTTCCGGATTTAAAAATGTAAGCAAAAAATTCCTTACAAGTAAAGGATGCAGACGAGCATTTAATTCGTCAATAAAGAATACGCTGCCCTTCTCCAACACTTCCTGTAATTCCGGATATAATGCAAACATTTTTAAGGTTCCGGCAGACTCCATTCCCAGAGGAATTTCAGCCATTTCATCAGAATCAATTTTCTTATGGAGTGCGTTGATCTTGTATCTTTCTTCTTTAGCTTCTCCCTCCTGTGGAACCTTTTCTATTCTAAAATCCCTGATATGCTCATCAAAGGATGCAAAATATTCCACAACCTTCTGCTGAACATTCTTATCCTCCACAAATCCCTTTGGCAATCTGCGTGACATAAAGAAATTTGTAAAAGGATCGCCAAAATCAGCAAACTCATTTGCAAGAAACCAGTCTCTGATCGCCTTACACTTATCTACCTTCAGCTTCGCTCCCAAAGAGATAATAAGCACCTGCTTTTCCAATGCTACCTGAATGTTATCCCTGCTGCTCTTAGGAAATCCGGATAAATCAAGCTCCTCTTCCGTAGTTCCACGATAAAATACCGTGCTGTACTTTCTGGCAGTCTTCGCCTTGGAATTAAGCCACTCTTCCGTTACACCTTCCTTATTGATGCAGAATCCATAGTTATAAATTCTCTCAGACTTATCTCCTGGTAATGTGAAATACACTTCAAAGCTGGATTCTGCATCAGCAGATGTAGAATCAAACAAAAACGTAGTCGGTCTGTACTCTTCAAACTTTTCTTCCTCATCTCCGTACTTGAAAGAATCTGCAACATAATCGGACATATATTCAAAAGCATTGTATATATTTGACTTTCCGCTTGCATTTGCACCATAGATGGCAGCAACCGGCAAAATCTTCTCGCCACCAACAGGCACCACTCTCTTTGAAAACTCGGTCATCTTCATTGCCGAAAAATCTAAAGTAGCCTCTTCTCTGAATGATTTGAAATTTTTGAAATTAAATTGTATTAGCATGATTGCTGCCTCACCTTCTTTTCTACTTTCTATTATATACCGCTTTTCATAAAAAATAACATATAAATGTGATTTATTCTCATTTACATGTAAGTTTTGTGCTTAAAAAATGGAAATCACCCAATTAAACTGAGTGACATTTCATTCCTTGGTTAAGCTTTTCTTCTGTGTTCTCGACCGATGGCTTCCCGATCAGCTCATGCAGGATATTACAATGGAAAAATAATCTGGCGGAAACTGCTTTTACTGTAAAAGAAGCGGACGATTATCATCTGCGTTGGGAGCTGCATATAGACGATTTTATTCAGCTATAAATGCAAGGAAAAACATAGAGGGGAAAGCACAGCCTGAGCCCGCGCTTTTCCCTCTGTCCCTTCTGTCTGCGCTTCGTCGGACGAAACTGTTATCTCAGATATCTCAGCTTCTCCTGATAAAAGCAGATCAGTTGTTTATTGCAGATCAGTAAATTATTCGTTTTGATCAGTTGTCGATCAGCTTGCCGGTATCGTTCCAGCTGTAAAGCTTGCGCAGCTCCGCGCCTACCTGCTCGAGCTGGTGGGAAGCCTCTCTCTTTCTCATCGCCATGAAGTGCGGGCAGTTCGCCTGGTTCTCAAGCAGCCAGTCCTTGGCAAAGGTGCCGTCCTGGATATCGGAAAGGATCTTCTTCATCGCCTTCTTGGTCTCATCCGTAACCACCTTGGGGCCGGTGATGTAGTCGCCGTACTCAGCGGTGTTGGAAATGGAATATCTCATTCCGGCGAAGCCGCTCTCATAGATCAGGTCTACGATCAGCTTCATTTCATGAATGCACTCGAAGTAAGCGCTTTCCGGCTCGTATCCCGCTTCCACCAGCGTCTCAAAGCCGGCCTTCATCAGGGCGCACACGCCGCCGCACAGAACTGCCTGCTCACCGAACAGATCGGTCTCGGTCTCCTCGCGGAAGGTGGTCTGAAGCACGCCTGCTCTCGCTCCGCCGATTCCCAGCGCGTAAGCAAGGGCCATATCGTGAGCCTTTCCGGTAGCATCCTGAGCAACGGCGATCAGGCAGGGAACGCCTTTTCCTGCAAGATACTCGCTTCTTACGGTGTGTCCCGGTCCCTTGGGAGCGATCATGGTAACGTCAACGTCTGCCGGAGGCTTGATCTGTCCGAAATGGATGGAGAAGCCATGCGCGAACATCAGCATGTTGCCGGGCTCAAGATTGGGCTCGATGGATTCTTTGTAAAGGGCCGCCTGCTTCTCATCGTTGATGAGGATCATGATGATATCGGCCTTCTTTGCCGCTTCCGCAGCCGTATATACGGTCAGGCCCTGCGCTTCCGCCTTCGCCCAGGACTTGGAGCCTTCATACAGTCCGACGATGACATTGCAGCCGGATTCCTTCAGATTCAGGGCATGTGCATGGCCCTGGCTGCCGTAGCCGATCACTGCGATCGTCTTGTCCTGAAGTAAAGACAGGTCACAGTCTTCCTGATAATAAATCTTTGCCATTTTTCTTTCCTCCATTATGTTTATATAACTGAAAGGCGGCAGGCCGCCTCAGAGTCCTGATGATCCGCGCTTACAGGTCGATATAGACCACGTCCTCCGTTCCGCGCGACAGACCGGCGATGCCGGTGCGGGCCAGCTCAAGGATCTCATAATTGCTCAGCAGATTGATGCAGGCGTCCAGCTTGCTCTGATTTCCGGTGAGCTCTACGATCAGATTTTCCGGCCCGACGTCAATGATATTCGCTCGGAAAATATTGGAAATGGCGATCACATCCTGCCTCTGTGCGGCGGATGCCTTCACCTTGATCAGGGCCAGCTCCCGGTACACGCTTTTCTCCGGCTTCAGCTCCCGGATATCTCTGACGTCCACTAGCTTTTCGACCTGTTTTTCGATCTGCTCCAGGATCTCGTCGTCTCCCGACGCCACGATGGTAATCCTCGTAAGCCTGGGGTCCGCAGTCACGCCGGCCGTGATGCTCTCTATATTGTAGCCTCTTCTGGAGAACAGACCGGAAATCCGGCTCAGAACGCCGGATGTATTATCCACGAGAAGCTGAAAAACTTTCTTCTGCGTATTCTGCATCTTGCAAATCCTCCGCCCGTTGTTGATTTATTCTAGCAACATTATACTTCCTTGTCAACGTATGATAGTCAGTCATGGCTTCCATAACTGTGTATTATGGCATTGATGCCACTGCTTAAATTTTGTTATAAAAGACGCGCTGTCCGTCGGGAAAGACTGGCGCATCAGCCGTCGCTTTCCGCGCATTTTGTCAGGGCAAGCGTCCCCGTGCGGGCCACCTCGACGATGCTGATGGTCTGGAGCATGTTCAGGAAGATCTGCACCCGTTCCGGAGTATCGCAGATCTGAATGAGCATCATGTGCTTGGACATGTCCACGATGACAGCGTGCATGATGGCGCAGTTTTCCATGATATCCCTGCGGTTGTTGCGGTTATATTTGATCTTCACGAGCATCAGCTCCCTGCTGATGCTTATCTGCTCGTCGAAGGTGCGGACCTTGATCACATCCAGCTTTTTGTTGAGCTGCTTTTCAATCTGCTCGATGGTCCGCTGGTCGCCGCTGCTGACGATGGTCATGCAGGAAACCGCCGGATCGTCCGTCTCTCCCACCGCAAGAGAATTGATATTGAAGCACCTTCTGGAGAACAGGCCGGCCACCTTGCAGAGCACGCCGGATCTGTTTTCCACAAGAACCGAATATATTTTTTTCATGGCATTCTCCATTCCGGAGCGTGCGACGGGGCGAAGAGAAATCGCGGATGCAATTTCTCTTCTGCCATCAAAGCTATTTGTGACGCTCCGACACAAATAGCCGTGTTAAAAATAAGCCATCAGGCTTATTTTTAACACTTTCTCCTTTGTCCTTATTTTACCAGATCCATGGGATCGATCATGCATTCCATGAGGAAGGATGCGTCGTCTTTGAGGAAAGCGTCCAGCGCCTCGTCGATCTCCTCGTTGCGTGACAGCCTGATGTAGGGAATCTCGTAGGCCTCCGCCAGCTTATCCAGCTTCGGCATGCCGGAAATATCCACCACGGAATAGCGGTCCTTGTAGGTGTAGTGCTGGAATTCCCTCACCATGCCAAGATAATTGTTGCGGAATACCACGATCTTGACCGGGATCTGATACTGCTTTATGGTCGCAAGCTCCATCATGGACATCTGGAAGGAGCCGTCGCCGCAGACGGCGATGACCTGTTTGGACATATCCCCCAGTTTCGCTCCCATGGCGGCGGGAATGGAATAGCCCATGGTGCCCATGCCGCCGGAGGTGAGGAAACGTCCCTGGCGAACGATATGATAGGCGCAGGACCAGATCTGGTTCTGTCCCACATCGGCCACGTAGACGCCGTCCGCCTCCATGCGCTCGGAGAGGCGGCGGATAAAGGCCTCCGGATCCACATAATCCGGATTGGGATGGCGGATCTGCTTCATATTCGCGCGGTATTCGTTCAGCTTTTCCAGCCACGCTTCATGTTCGCAGACAAATTCCTGCTTTTCAAAATCCGCAAAAATGTGTCTGGCGTCTCCCACCAGCGGAATGGTGGGGCCTGCGTTCTTTCCGATTTCCGCAGGGTCCACGTCGATATGTACCAGCACCTTGTCCTGGGTGATCAGGTCAGGCTGGTTCACGGAGCGGTCTGCCACCCGCGCGCCCACCATGATCAGAAGATCGGATTCGTTCATGGCCCGGTTGGCGTAGGGCTTTCCGTTGTTGCCCACCATGCCGAAGTACATGGGATGCTCGGTCGGCATCACGCCAATGCCCATCATGGTGGAAACAACAGGGATGCGGAATTTTTCCGAGAAGCGTCTCAGCTCCTCACAGGCCCCGCTTAAGGTAACGCCCCCGCCCGCATAGATCAGCGGCCGCTCCGCCCTTTCCAGCTCATGGATCACCTTCCTGATCTGGACGGCATGGCCCTTCACCGTGGGCTTATAGGTCCGCATATTCACTTCCTCCGGATAACGGAACCGGGAGATCTGCGCGTTCTGGATATCGATGGGGATGTCGATGAGCACGGGCCCCTTTCGCCCTGTGCTTGCCACATAAAAGGCTTCCTTGAAAATACGCGGGATATCGTTGACGTCGCGCACCAGATAGCTGTATTTCACAAAGGACTCCGCCGCTCCCGTGATGTCCGCTTCCTGGAACACGTCGCTTCCGAGAAGCTCGCTGTTCACCTGTCCCGTGATGCACACGAGGGGAATACTGTCGGCAAAGGCCGTGGCGATCCCGGTCAGCAGGTTGGTGGCGCCGGGACCGGAGGTGACGGCACACACGCCCACCTTTCCCGTCACTCTCGCCATTCCGCTGGCCGCATGGGCCGCGTTCTGCTCCGTCCGGATCAGGATCGTCCGGATATCCGAATTCAAAATGCTGTCGTAAAAGGGACAGATCGCAACACCGGGATAGCCGAACACCTCCGTTACGCCCTCCAGCTCCAGACACTTTATGATCGCATCCGCTCCATTCATCTGTTCTTTCCGCCTTTCTTATTTTGATTTCCTGTTCTGTCAATGATTCCGTATTTACTGAAATCTGCCGAAAAACTCTGCCAGAGGCTCGATCACCCGGTTCAGGTCTGCGATCGCCTCGTTCAGCCGTTCGATATCCATCTGGTCGATCTTTTCCATGGTCTGTCCCACGGCAAGGCTTCCCGTATTCACGAGCTCGTTTACATTTTCGGAAACCTCCTGAAAATCCGCGATGGCCTCCTGCGCGTCCGCGAGCACCGCATTGGTCTGATCCAGGGCCTGCGTCATGCCGGGAAGCACGCGCAGGACGACGACCAGAACCGCCCCGGTCAGGATAAGGCACGCCGCTGTCTGAATCCTCATGTAAAAAAGCTGCTTTTTCAAAAGCCTTGTCTGTTCCTCATTGGCAGGATTTTTTTCTTCCATCTGCATATCGGCAACCTTTCTTAATTTCCTTTTTTGCTCCGGCCATCCGCTCAGGCCCCGGCTCTCCACTCTTACAATCCCAGCAGCCGCCTTGCAAGACGAACCGCGTCGGCGGCATCCCTGGAATAGCCGTCCGCCTGGATCTCATCGGCATATTCCTGGGTGATCACCGCGCCGCCGATGATGATTTTGGCGGTCAGCCCCGCTTCTTTTGCGAGCAGGATCACATGCCTCATCTCCTGCATGGTGGTGGTCATCAGGGCGGAAAGGCCGATCAGCGCCGCGTTATTTTCCTTCGCCGTGCGTATGATATCCTCCGCCGGAACGTCCTTTCCCAGGTCGATCACCTGAAAGCCGTAATTCTTCATCATCAGAGCCACCAGATTTTTGCCGATATCGTGGATATCGCCCTTCACGGTGGCGAGCACCACGACGGGCAGCTTCTCCCGGTTTTCATCCTGCAAAAGATAGGGCTCGAGAACGCCGATGGAGAGCTTCATCGCCTCTGCCCCGGAAATGAGCTGGGGAAGAAAATATTTCCCGCAGTCGAACAGCTCTCCCACCCGGTTGATGGCGGGCATCAGGCAGGTGTCCAGGATCTCTTTGGCTTCCAGACCGCTTTCCAGAGCCGTTTTCGTCAGCGCCTCAATGCCGCTGCGGTTTCCCTTCAGTACCGCCTCATAGATCGCGCTGCCCATGCCGGCGGGAGATCCTTGCGCGCCGGGAGCGGGACTGGCGCTGCTGACGGCTGTGCTTCCGGCGGCTGCGGATACGGCTGCGGGCGCTGCGGATACGGCTGCTGCCGCTGCCGCCGCCCTTTCCGCGCATTCATTCGCAAAAGTAATATACCGCTCCGCCGCCCCATCCTTATTCAGCAGCAGATCCGAAGCGAAGGCCGCCGCCATGAGCTGCTGCTGGGAGGGATTGGCGATTGCCATGGTCAGCCCTGCCTGGATGGCCATGGTCAGGAACGCGCTGTTCACCAGGATCCGTTCCGGCAGGCCGAAGGAAATATTGGAAAGGCCCACCACCGTGGCAAAACGGTTCTGCCTGCAGTACCGGATGGTTTCCAGGGTTTCCATTGCCGCCTCCGGGTTGGCTCCGACCGTGGTCACCAGACCGTCCACCACGATATCCTCCCTGGTAAGGCCAAGGGAGGAGGCACGGTTCCATATTTTTTCTATGATATCCTTCTTCTCCTGCAGGCTTCCCGGAAGCCCGGCGTCGGAAAGAGGAAGGAGGATGAACATGGCCCCGTATTTTTTTGCCAGAGGGATCAGCTTTTCAAATTTCTCCGTTTCCAGGGAAATGGAGTTGATCAGCGCACGGCCCGGATATCTGCGAAGCGCCGCCTCCAGCACCTCGATGTGGCTGGAATCCAACGACAGGGGAAGCTGTGTGGCCTGCGTCACCTCCTCTACGGCACGCAGCATCAGCGCTTTCTCATCCACGCCGCTCATTCCCATATTGACGTCCAGGATCGCGGCTCCCGCTTCTTCCTGTTCCTCGGCAAACTGCACCGTCCTGTCAAAGCGGCCTTCTTTCAGCTCTGCCTGCAGCTTTTTCTTCCCGGTGGGGTTGATGCGCTCTCCGATGACCAGAAAAGAATCGGAAAGGCCGAAGGATACCGTCTTTCGTTCCGAGGTCAGATACCGGATCCCGTCGGGCCTTCTGGGAACCACGGCGGGCTGCTTTCCCTTCACCGCGGCGGCCAGCCGCGCGATATGCGCCGGGGTGGTTCCGCAGCAGCCGCCGAGGATCACGGCTCCCGCCGCGTATACCGCTTCCATCTCCTCTCCGAAGGACGGCGCGTCCATGTCGTAGACCGTTTTTCCCGCGCTGTCCAGAGAAGGCAGCCCCGCGTTGGGCTTGGCGATGATGGGAATCCGGGTGACGGAGGCCATCTGGCTGATGACCATGGCCATCGTATCCGGCCCGGTGGAGCAGTTTGCACCCACCGCATCCGCGCCCAGGCTTTCCAGGACGACAGCCGCCGTCACCGCATCCGTCCCGTAAAGGCTTCTTCCGTCCTTTTCAAAGGTCATCGTCACCATCACGGGAAGGGAGGGACAGGTCTCCTTCGCGGCGATCAGGGCTGCCCGGCACTCCTGCAGGCTCATCATGGTCTCCACCACCAGAAGATCCACGCCCGCTTCCGCCAGATAGCCGATCTGTTCCCGGTAAACCGCCACCAGCTCCTCAAAATCCATCCTGCCGATGGGGGAAAGCTGTTCTCCCGTCATGGTAAGATCTCCGGCGATCAGCGTATCCGCCCCGGCGGCTTTTTGGGAGGCCGAAACCAAAGCCAGGTTCAGCTCCCGTATCCTGTTTTCCAGGCCATACTCGGCTAGCTTGATCCGGTTTGCGGTAAAGGTGGGGGCATACAGGATATCCGAACCGGCCTGCACATATTCCCGCTGCAGTCCGGTCAGCACCTCCGGATGGGAGGCGATCCATTCCTCCGGACAGACGCCTCCCGGCATCCCCTTGTCCATCAGACAGGAGCCCGTCGCCCCGTCCAGCAGGACGATTCCCTTCTTTATCACGTAATCCCTGAATTCCTGTTTGGTCATTCTCCGTATTCTGCCTTTCTGATCCTGTCTGTGCCTGAAGCGCAGCAGCATTGTGTTTTGCGACGCTTTGGAGGTAAATATGAAACATTTTATCATGATTTCCGTCAAAAGGGAAGATGCGTACTTGTCCATCGGTGAAAGAATCCGGCAAATATCCGGTTGAGCCTCACCCCTGTATATGCTATAATCAGCGTCATAATGCGTTACATACTTCAGGAAAGAAGGAAATGCGGAGGGAATGGCCATGCGCATCCGAACGGAAATACAGAGGTTGATGAAAAGGAAAGTCCCGGCAGATTGTAAGGCCGTCTGTCGGCGTATCTGTCTTGCAGGCTGTCTGTCGCTTCTGCTTCTTTCCGGCTGTGGAGAGGATGCGGAGCTGGAGCTTTTTTATTCTGAAATGGAAGCCTTCACAGACCGGGCGGAGCAGGACTTTCAGACCCTTTCCAGTATCGATCCTTCGTCGGAGAACGCCGTAAACGAGCTGCTTTCCGCCATGGATTCCCTTTCAGAAACCTTCGCCATGCTGGCGGAGATATCCGTTCCTGAGGAATTTGCTTCCATTGAGGAAATCGCGGATGAGGCTTCCTCCTATATGAGCGAGGCTGCCGGGCTGTATCATGAAGCCTACGCGGACGGCAGCTACTCGGAAAACATCGCCGCGACAGCCCAGGAAAACTATAACCGGGCCGTCATGCGCATGGATATCATTTCCGCCGTTCTTCAGGGAGAAACCCCGACCGGGGAGGCCGTCACGGTGACCACCGAGGCGGCTAGGCAATCGTAAGAAAAAGAGGGATCCGCAAAAAATGAGGGGAAGCATTTCGCTTCCCCTCTTGGGTTGATCTGACGATCATTCAAATAACGTCTATCAACCTGCGGTTTTTTATTCTGCCGCATTGGCGATCGCCGCCTGCGCCGCTGCCAGCCTTGCGATCGGTACGCGGAACGGTGAGCAGGATACGTAATTCAGCCCGATCTTGTGGCAGAATTCGATGGAGGAAGGATCTCCGCCATGCTCGCCGCAGATGCCCAGCTTGATCTCCGGACGGGTGCTGCGGCCCTTTTCCGCCGCCATGCGGATCAGCTGTCCGACGCCGTTCTGGTCAAGCTTGGCGAACGGATCTGCCTCGTAGATCTTGCTCTTATAATAGTCAACCAGGAACTTGCCCGCATCGTCACGGGAGAAGCCGTAGGTCATCTGGGTCAGATCGTTGGTTCCGAAGGAGAAAAATTCAGCTTCTTCGGCGATCTCATTTGCTAACAGAGCCGCACGGGGAATCTCGATCATGGTTCCGATGTGGTAAGTGATATCGGAATTCTTTTCCGCCTTTACCTTCTCGGCGGTCTCCACGACCACATCCTTAACGAACTTCAGCTCCTTCTTGTCGCCTACCAACGGGATCATGATCTCGGGAACGATGTTGCAGCCCTTCTCTTCCTTCACCTCAATGGCGGCCTCGATCACCGCTCTGGTCTGCATTCTTGCGATCTCAGGATAGGTGACGGAAAGACGGCAGCCTCTGTGGCCCATCATCGGGTTGAATTCATGCAGGCTGTCGCAGGCGGCCTGTACCTCAGCGACGCTGAGCCCCATTTCCACAGCAAGATCCTCAATATCCTTTTCCTCTGTAGGAACGAACTCATGCAGCGGAGGATCCAGGAACCGGATGGTCACCGGGTTGTCTCCCATCACCTCATAGATCGCCTTGAAATCGCCCTTCTGGAAAGGGATCAGCTCGTTCAGAGCCGCTTCTCTCGCCTCGCTGGTGGTGGAAAGAATCATCTTGCGGATCTTCGGGATCCTTTCAGGGGCGAAGAACATGTGCTCGGTACGGCACAGGCCGATGCCTTCCGCACCAAGCCGCAGAGCGTTGGCAGCGTCTTCGGGGGTGTCGGCATTCGTGCGGACCTTCAGGCTGCGGAAGGAATCCGCCCAGTCCATGATCCTCCTGAAATTGCCGCTGATCGTAGCTTCCTGGGTAGCGATATCACCGTCATAGATCTTTCCGGTGGAGCCGTCCAGGGAAATATAGTCGCCTTCATGATAGGTGTTTCCGCCAAGGGTGAAGTATTTGGCTTCCTCGTCGATCACGATATCGCCGCAGCCGGAAATACAGGCGGTGCCCATGCCTCTGGCAACAACCGCAGCATGGGAGGTCATGCCTCCGCGCACGGTCAGGACGCCTTCCGCCGCATGCATGCCTTCGATATCCTCCGGGGAGGTCTCCAGTCTGACAAGGATGACTCTCTCACCCTTTTCATGGGCTTCCTTGGCTTCTTCCGCGGTAAAGTAGATCTTTCCTGCCGCTGCGCCGGGAGAAGCGGGAAGGGCCTGTCCGATAACGACGCCGTTCTTCAGCGCCTCGGGGTCAAAGGTGGGATGCAGAAGCTGATCCAGGGACTTCGCCTCAATACGGCTTACCGCCTCCGCGGGAGTGATCATGCCCTCGTCAACCAGGTCGCAGGCGATCTGAAGGGCCGCGGGAGCCGTTCTCTTGCCGTTTCTGGTCTGCAGGAAATAGAGCTTTCCTTCCTCGATGGTAAATTCCATATCCTGCATATCGCGGTAGTGCTTCTCCAGGCTGGTCGCAATCTCAATAAACTTCTGATAGCATTCGGGAAGATCCTCCTCCAGCCGGGTGATGGGCTGAGGCGTGCGGATTCCGGCAACCACGTCCTCGCCCTGTGCGTTGATCAGATATTCTCCGTAAATTCCCTTTGCTCCGGTGGAAGGATTTCTCGTAAATGCAACGCCCGTGCCGGAGGTATTTCCCATATTTCCGAATACCATGGACTGTACGTTCACCGCGGTTCCCCAGTCGCTGGGAATATCGTTCATCCTGCGGTAAACGATGGCGCGCTCGTTGTCCCAGGAACGGAATACGGCCTTAACCGCTTCCATAAGCTGTACTCTGGGATCCTGCGGGAAATCGGCTCCCATCTTATCCTTATAGATCGCCTTAAAGCGTTCGATGACCTCCTTCAGGTCGTCTGCCGTCAGGTCCGTGTCAAAACGGGCGCCCTTGGCTTCCTTGATCTCGTCAAGCACTCTTTCAAACAAAGACTTGGGGACTTCCATTACCACATCCGAGAACATCTGGATGAATCTGCGGTAGGAATCGTAGGCAAATCTGGGATTTCCCGTCTTCTTGGCAAAGCCTTCCACGGAAATGTCGGTAAGTCCCAGATTCAGGATCGTATCCATCATTCCGGGCATGGATGCTCTTGCGCCGGAGCGGACCGAAACGAGAAGAGGATTTTCCGTGTCGCCGAAGGTCTTTCCCTGCTGCTTTTCCAGGTCGGAAAGCGCGGCAAAGATCTGGTTCTGAATCTCATCAGAAATCTGCCTTCCGTTGTTGTAGTAATCCGTACAGGCCTCCGTCGTTACGGTGAAGCCCTGCGGAATGGGAAGGCCCAGATTCGTCATCTCTGCCAGATTGGCACCCTTCCCGCCCAGAAGAGCCCGCATGTCCGCGTTGCCCTCCTTGAATGAATAAACCCATTTAGCCATTTAATCAGTTCCCCCTTTGAACAAAATATTTGGTAATGGTGTCCAGACAAAAGCTTTTTTGGCGCTTATGTCTGCTATTGCGAAATCATTATATCATAGCTTTCTGCATAATGCACGTAAAATTTGGCATTTTTTAGATAAATTTCCGCACTTTTACATAAAAATTGTCTATTTCCGACAAAACACTGCCCCAAACGGGGGAAAGAGATCTTTTCTGCCCGGTCGGTTATTGTCCATCAGAAGCCCTGCCGGTCCGGCGTCACAATAAAACTGCCCGCCTCCAGTTTTTCCAGCAGAGCCTCCGCGCCGTGTTCCAGTTTATACGCAAGCTCTCTTTGGTACAGGGGAATGACCTGATAAAAGTTGACCTCGCTTCCGTCGGGCAGCAGGCAGAGATCACTGCCGTCCGCGTTATTTTGAGGTGCCGCCAGGATCGCGGCGCAAAGCTCTGTGTTCTCGGCAAAGGGCTTCTGGTGGTTCATGGTATGCCCCCAGCCAAGCCAGGTATCCGCCGAGACAGGAAGGCGGGCCAGTACCTTCAGAAGACGGACGGGCCAGTACCACCGCTCGTCTTTCATGGACGCCTCATCCAGTTTCCAGTCTGCGGGCAGGGCAATGGCAAGCTCCGCCCGTTCCAGTTTGTACTCCGCCAGTTCCTCCGGCACATTCATCCGATGGGCTCCCATCCCCATGGTGACCAGCGTGTAATAATATTTTTCCTCAGAGGGCGGCACCACACAGATGTCCACATGGATATCCGGAGAGACCAGCTCATGAAACACATTTTCGAATGCCCCAAAGTATTTCTGAATATGCTGTTCTATCGCCGCCAGCTCCTCCTCGGTATAAAGCTCGGGCTGATCAGAAGCCTCTGAGGACCAGAAGGCGTCTTCCACTTCGCTTCCGTCCGGGCGCAGGAAAATCTGGAAGTATGCTTCCTCCTCAGCTATTTTGTACAGAAGGCCGATATGATAGTCCAGCCCCACCGATACGGTATCCAGATTCGCCGCTCTGCCGTCCGGGTGCGTCCGTTCCAGCCACCGTCCATCCTGGAGCCGGTCCCTCAGCTGTTTCAGCCAGTCCGCATTCAGTTTGGACATACCGGCCTCATTCATCTGGAAGATCAGATCGAGGACGTGTCCGTTCACGGTGCAGGGGAACCGGGTAAACGGTGCGTTGGGAACATACTTTTCCGGTTTCGGGCCGAAGATGCGCCAGAAGCGTTCCAGGCCTTCTGCATTGACGGTGATGCAGGAGATGGAGCGCTGTTTATCGTCTGCATCCTCATCCAGTCCCTGCTGTAGGGCCCGGTCTGCATCGGGGTTGATCCAGTGGTACTCCATCCGTTCCAGCGGCTCTCCGGCCTCGATCTCTTTTTTCAGGGTCAGGAACTCATAATCACCGGGTTCCAGCGCAAGCCCATGGGACACCGCATCCAGGGCGCCTGCCCTGTCCCCAAAGTGGCTGCGAAGCTTGCCCGCCTGCAGCCAAATCCATGGATAGTCCGGTTCTTCCCGGATACCCCGTTCCGCATAATCCCGGGCCTCCTCCAAACGGCCGCAGTACATCAGGGCCACCGAGTAACGGTAATACCACATGGCGCAGCCGCCGGCATTTTTCTCCGAATCGGGCATCCAATGGGCCGCCTTGTAATAGTACCGGTACACATCCAGGTTGTTGCAGGCGAAGGAATACCACAGAGCAATCTGGAGATCCTGCCGCCGGGTGAACCGTCCTTCCTGTACGCCGCGCTCCACAAAGTCCTCCAGCCACTGGAGCATTTTCCCAAAATAGCCCGATACTCCTTCATCGAAGGCTCCCAGCGTTTCAATATCCTGCGCGGAAAGCAGGGAGCCGGTTTCCGGATCCGTATCTGTATTCGGTTCCCCCTCCTGCTCCCACAGGCTGACCGCGCTTACATCCCGGCGGAACACATGGAAGCCGGCCCAGGTCAGGTCTGTCTCTGCAAAAAATTCTCCGGCCGCGTCCAGAACGGCAGGCAGATCCCAGGCAATAAAGTCCAGATATCCGTAATACAGGCCGGTTGCCCCGCCAAGGAAGGCGGCGGCATCTTCTCCGGCGTGTTCCCAAACCGTCTGCTGCAGGGAGTCCCGGAATTCCAATATCTGTGCCGCCCGGTCTTCTCCCTGAAAGCCGGCCAGGGGATAACACAGGAAGCCGGCCGTAATGCCGTCTTTCTGGTAGTCGTCCATCGTATTGCTTTCGCCGATCATGTAATCATTAATGAGGACAGGAAGACGGGCGGAACCGGCGTAGACGTCCAGCCGCCAGTCGGCCTCCGGGTCCTCCTCCGGCTCCAGCTCATAGCCGATATAGCTGTTGTCCAGATAGCCTTGCGCATCGTCCCACAGCTGATATCCCTTATCTCGGAGAGCCTGGGGCAGATCGGACAGCAGAATGGGATCTCCTTCTTTGGGCTGCTCCGTAAGGTTCAGGCTGCTGATGAGGGCAATGGCGGACACCTCCCCAAGCACCTGATCGGTGAGCGTGTAGAGCAGCCACCATACGTTGTCTTCCTCCGTCTCCATCAGGGGCAGAAGCTTTTCGCAGCGCAGGGTCAGAGAAAGCCGGTCCTCTCTCTGCTCTGTCCAGACCTGCACATCCTCCGCCTTCACCTGAATTTCCCCTGCCCGGAGATAAAACCCCTTCGAAGGCTGACGCCCCACCAGGATGTTCCAGTGCTCCAGTACAACCTCCGGCGCGTGGCGCTGGAAATAAACCAGGGGAAAGAGTCCGGCACGGCTTCCCTCGGGGCTGAGGATCAGCTCATATTTCTCTCCTTGAAAGCCCAGTTCAAAGGCGGGAGAAGAAATTGCCAGTTCCAGTGCGGCTGCGCATTTTTCCATCAGCTCTTTGCCCCGTTCCCGCATTTTGTCCGTGTCCATAATCCGGCGCAGCTCTGCTTCGATTCCGGCAAATGCGGCCCAGGCCTCCTCTGTCCGCTGACGGAAGTTTTTCTCAAACCGGGGCAGGGCAGGTCCGCCGTTCTCCGCGGGAGCGCTCTCTGCGGATGGGTTGGGCTCCGATACGTCGCTGAGAATCTGAAATTCGTCGGTTTCATTCCATTTCCGGCACTGATCTGTGGTTTTCACTTGATTGTCCCTCCTTTTAAATTGTATAGACTCTCGGAATCTTTAAGCCTTATTTTATGCGACTTCCAGGATTCCTTTTTTATAAATTCCCCCATCTTTTTCTAAAAAAGGTTGACAAACCGCCACAAAATTGTGGCGCTTCGCGCCCTTGATTA
>DWWS01000033.1 GCA_019119595.1 Candidatus Eisenbergiella merdavium
CGCCAAAAGGAAGAGTCAAATTTATATCACAGAGTATCCCAGATATTTGGGTAAAGAAAACCGATGGCTTCGACTGAGATCAGTCTACACCATCGGTTTGTTTATCTCAAGTTGGCCAGTGAACAGTAACCTAAGCTCTGTTCCAGAGCTTTCCAAACCCATTCAGTCCTTGACAAAAGGGCTTTTTGTGCTATCATGGAATCAGAGGATAGCAGCATTGACTGGCTATCGTTGGCGATGAAGCATTTGACTGTTTCGGTATGCAGCCGGATGCGGAGCCTGTCATTGGGTTATGCGAAAACCTCAAACCGAATAGGTTCTTTGGAACTGAAAGAAAACGCTTTGAAGGGCCTTGTATCAGCAAGGCCCTTTTCTTTACTAAAATGCGAGGCTAAAACCACATGAATTTATTAATCCAATCCGCCCAAGCCTGGAAACGATTAACAGAATATCGCTATTCTATCATTTATGGTTATAAAAAACAGCTTTACACTATCAATCTGACCTTTGCTCCAAAAGACAGATTATCTCATTTCCAGTCATTCTGAAATCAGCAGTTTCGTATTCATAATTCAGGCTACACCGCAGGGTAACTCCAAATGTGATTTTGTCTGCTGTTCGGCTTTTGAAAAAGGCGATCGAGATTACGAAACAAATCAGCGTTCCCGCAGCCTTTTAAAAAAAGAACGAATACATATCCCAAGCGGTCATTCCACAATACTTTTAGACAGGCTTTCAAACCAAACTGCTGAAACCACTTCTGTATCAGCTAACTAAATCACAGAGCCGTTCGGCCTTTCCTCCACTCTTCACCCCTGCCGGGAAATATCCTCGATCTGCCAGTCAATGGGCTCCACGCCATTGGCCTTCAGAAAGTCGTTGGCCTTGCTAAAATGGCGGCAGCCGAAAAAGCCGCGGGAAGCGGAAAACGGGCTGGGATGGGGGGCTGTCAGGATCAGGTGCTTCGGGTTGGTGAGCATGGGGGTCTTGCTCTGCGCGGGCCGGCCCCAGAGCATATATACGATGGGGCGGTCCTGTCTGTTGACGGCGGCGATCACGGCGTCGGTAAACTGCTCCCAGCCCTTTCCCTGATGGGAATTGGCCTGGTGGGCCCGCACGGTGAGCACGGTGTTCAAAAGCAGGACGCCCTGATCCGCCCATTTTTTCAGATAGCCGTTGTTGGGAATGGAGCATCCAAGGTCATCATGAAGCTCCTGATAGATATTCTGCAGGGAGGGCGGGATATTCCGCTGCTCCGGCTTCACGGAAAAGCTGAGTCCGTGCGCCTGGTTCACGTTATGGTAAGGATCCTGGCCCAGGATCACCACCTTCACCTGGCTGAGCGGGGTAAAATGAAAGGCGTTGAAAATCTCATCCGCCGGAGGAAACACTACGTGGGTGGAGTATTCCTCTTTTATGAAATGAAAAAGCTGCGCGTAATAGGGCTTGCGGAATTCTCCGTTGATCTCCGTAAGCCAGTCGTTCTGTATCATTGACATTTTCTCTGATTTCCTTTTCCTTCCTGCCTTAAATCCGTACGGATACGCCTCTGTCTCTCAGGTACTGCTTCACTTCCCGGATCTCAAGCTCCTTATAATGGAACAGGGACGCGGCCAGCGCCGCCTCCGCCCCTCCCTCTGTAAGGGCGTCGTAAAAATGCTCCGGCTTTCCCGCTCCTCCGGAGGCGATCACCGGAATGGGAACCAGCTCCGCTACCTTTTTGGTAAGCTCAATATCATAGCCCGCCTTCGTGCCGTCGCAGTCCATGCTGGTCAGAAGGATCTCTCCCGCTCCCAGGCCGTAAACCCTTTCCGCCCAGGAAAGGGCGTCGATCCCCGTATCGATCCTTCCTCCGTGCTTATAGATGTTCCAGCCGCTTCCGTCGGGACGGCGCTTCGCGTCGATCGCCACGACGACGCACTGGCTTCCGAATTTTTCCGCCGCTTCCCGGATCAGCTCCGGCCGATCGATTGCCGCGGAATTGACCGATATCTTATCCGCTCCCTCTCTGAGCAGGGCCCTGAAATCTTCCACTGTGCGGATGCCGCCGCCCACCGTAAAAGGGATGAAAACCCGCTCCGCCACGCGGCGCACCATATCCGCAACCGTGCTGCGTCCGTCCGAGGAAGCGGTGATATCCAGAAATACCAGCTCGTCCGCTCCCGCCCGGTCATAGGCGGCCCCGATCTCCACCGGATCGCCCGCATCCTGCAGGTTGACAAAATTAACGCCCTTTACCACCCGTCCGTTGTTCACATCCAGACAGGGTATGATCCTCTTTGTATGCATATCCTCCTCCGTACCTGTTATCCGTTATATGGAAAGAAAATTTTCAAGAATCGTAAGGCCTGCCTCGGAGCTTTTTTCCGGATGAAACTGACAGGCAAATATATTTCCGCTCTCAACGGAGGCGTGAACCAACGTTCCGTATTCGGTCGTCGCCGTGACGATATCCTGCTCCTGCGCCTTCAGATAATAAGAATGAACAAAATATACATAGGAATCCTCCGGGACGCCGCGAAACAGCCTTCCCGGATTGGGATATTTCAGGGAATTCCAGCCGATGTGCGGAACCTTCAGCCCGGGAGCGTCCGGAAGCCGAAGGATCTCTCCCTTCAGGAGGCCAAGGCCGGGCACGCCCCGGCTTTCCTCGCTTTTTTCAAAGAGAAGCTGCAGGCCCAGGCAGATGCCGAGAAAGGGGGTACCGCTCTCCGCGATCCTTTGGATCACCTCCACCAGTCCCAGCGCGTGCAGGCGCTTCATCGCGTCCCCGAAGGCTCCCACCCCGGGGAGGATCACCCGGTCGGCGGCAAGAAGCTCTGCCGGATCGGCCGTTACCACGGCCTCCTTTCCCAGATAGCGCACCGCCTTTTCCACGCTTTTGATATTTCCCGCGTCGTAATCTATGATCGCTGTCATATTAACCCTCATTTCTCACACTTCCGGAGTATTTTCATAAACCAGGCTTCATGCCGCCCTCCATGGGGAGGCTTTCGTAAACGCAAGGATATCATATCATAAATCGGAGGAGGTGTCGATAACCTATCTGCCAGGCGGGTCACGCGCCGGGCCGCTTAGGGATGTGCCGCCTGTCGCTCAGGAATATGCCGTATCATGCGCGATCTCCGCCGAATCGCCGCATCAAAGCGACAGAGTCGCCGTGATATCCCCCTTTCCCAGCACCCGTTTCAGATCGGCCTCGTTCAGGTTCGTCACCCTGCCGAGCCTGGTAAAATTCCAGGTGTTCGGCGCATAGTAAATGACCAGCAGATTTCCTTCGGAAAGGATTACGTCTCCCGCCTTTGTGGTGATATGCCGGTCGTTTCGGGGAAGGACAGTTCCCAGGCTCCCGAATTTCTCCATGTGGGCGTAGTCCTTCATGGGAATGGTGAGAGGCCCGTTCTTCAGAAGCTCCTTCAGCGCTTCCGAAGAGCTGCCCGGTACCAGCTCGATCCAAATGGCTGTGCCGTTCACTTCCATCGTGATCATTTCATTCCTTTTTGTTTTCATTTTTTGCTCCCATCCGCGCGCCGCTGCGCGCTTTGGCTCTCGTTTACAGTGTCGTCAGTACCGGATTGTTCAGATAGTCATAGAGCCTGTCGATCTCGCCGGGTCTGGAGCAGTCCAGCATGGACGGGCATTTTGTGTCCAGCGCCGCGATTGCCGTCATATCCGCTTCATCCAGGGAGAAACCCCAGACTGCCAGGTTTTCCCTCATCCGTTCCGGATGGACGGATTTGGGGATCACGGCGACGCCCTGCTGGATGTTCCAGCGCAGGATGACCTGGGCCGTCGTCCTTCCGTGCTTTTCTGCGATTCTCTGCAGAACCGGTTCGGTGAACATCCCCTTCAGCCCTTCCGCGAAGGGAGCCCAGGCCTCCGGCCGCACGCCCAGCTTTTCCATGACCGCAAGATCCTCTGTTCTCTGATAATGGGGATGCCTTTCGATCTGATCCACCATCGGTTTTACGCTTACGTTGTAGCAGAGATCCATCAGCCGGGCCGCGTCGAAATTGCACACGCCGATGGCGCGTATCCTTCCTTCCCCGTACAGCTCCTCCATGGCCCGCCATGCGCCATAGTAATCGCCCAGAGGCATGTGGATGAGATACAGATCGAGATAATCAAGGCCCAGCTTTTCCAGGGAGCGGGCAAAGGCCTCTTTCAGGTTTTCATAGCACATTTCCTGAATGTAAGCCTTGGTGGTGACGAACAGCTCCCCACGTTTCACAAGGCCGCCGGACACCGCTTCCCGGATCGCCTCTCCCACGGCCTCCTCGTTTTTGTAGGAGCTTGCCGTATCGAGCAGGCGATATCCGGCGCGGATGGCATTCAGCACAACCTCCTTGCAGTCCTGCGGAGGAATCTGGAATACCCCGAAGCCCTCCTGCGGCATTTTGACGCCGTTGCAGAGTAAAATATCCTCCATCGTCATGCCTCCTTCTGATCGCAGTCCGTCCCGCACAGGCTGTCCCGCAGAAACGCTTCTATCGCTTCAAAGGGGATTTTGGATGTGTCGTCGTACAGATCCACATGGTTGCAGTCCGGCACGACCAGCATCCGCTTCGGCTCCGCCGCCCGTTCAAAGGCCATATCGGAGAAAAACCGGCTTTCCGCCTGTTCGCCAACGATGAACAGGATGGGTCTGGGCGAGATCTCCGCGATATGATCGTTCAGCGCGTAATTTATAAAGCTTAAGTCGGAGGTGGTGGTGAAGCCGCCCAGGGCGTTGGGATGGTGTCCGCGCCCGGTCGCGTAAAACTCATAAAACTCCCGCAGGATCCCCTGCAGTTCGTCGGGAATTTCCGTCACTGCTTCCTCCGGGAAAGTGGGGATATATTCCGGCGTGCCGTTTTCTGCGTCCTTCCAGCGCTGCAGCGACAGCTTCTCCTTCCGCTCCTGAAGCTGCTCCGGCGTCAGACCCAGGCGGGCGGCCACGCTCATATCATACATGCTGGCAGTGACCACCGCCCTGATCCGGGTATCCGCCGCCGCAGCGGAAAGGGCGAAGCCGCCGCTGCCGCAGATTCCAAGGGCAGCGATCCTTTCCCGGTCAACGCAGGGCAGAAGTCCCAGATAATCCACGCCGGCGCTGATATTTTCACTGAACAGATCGGGGGATGAGACGTGGCGGGGTTCCCCGCCGGATTCACCCATATAGCAGGGATCAAAGGTCAGCACGACAAAGCCGCGCCGGGCCAGCTCGCCTGCATAGACGCACGGCCCCTGCTCCTTCACGCCGCCGTAGGGTGCGCCGACCACGATGGCGGGATAGCTTCTGTTCTGATCCAGTCCCTTTGCCGTATACAGATCGCCGGCAAGGGCGATGCCGTAGCGGTTCTGATAACGGACGTGTTTTCTTTCCACGGATTCCTTCAGTCTGCAGATATCATTGCTCATAAACATTTCCTCCTTTTTCCGCCGCCGCAGGCGGCACTTATTCCTGTGAGAAGAATCATGCAATGATTCTTCCAGGAAAGCGCATTGCGCTTTCCGCCTCCTCGCTGTTTCTTTTTTTCTTACGTCTTTAATATAGAGCACATGATTTAATATCGCAAACAGCTATTAAGAATGGATTATCATAGTTGACCAGAATGTTTAAAACCGCTATAATGGTCACAGGGTTCGTTGAGATTTTAAATGGTCACAGGGAAAAAAAGGGGATAAAGAATGATTGAAACAAGACTGCTGCAGTATTTTCTTGCCGTCGCACGGGAACTGAATATCACAAGGGCGGCGGAATCTCTGTATATCGCCCAGCCCACTCTTTCAAAGCAGATGATGGAGCTGGAGGAACAGCTCGGGAAGCAGCTTTTTATCCGGGGAAAGCGGAAGCTGACCCTGACGGAGGAGGGAAGCTTCCTTCGGAGCAGGGCGCAGGAGATCCTGGAGCTGATGGACAACACGGAGGCCGCTTTTCACACGGAGGAAACCATGCTCAGCGGCCACGTTACCATCGGCTGCGGGGAGACGGTGGCGATGGACCGGATCGCCGGCCTTTTCGCGGATTTTCATTCCAGATATCCCGATGTACAGCTTCATACCCACAGCGGCGACGCGGATATCGTGCTTGACCGGCTGGACAAGGGGCTGGTGGACATGGGACTTCTGCTTGGGCCGATCCGCCAGGAAAAATACGATTACCTCAATTTTCACCAGAAGGATGTTTACGGTCTGCTGATGCCCTCGGACTGCGAGCTGGCCGGACAGGAGGCCGTCAATATTGACCAGCTCAAATCGCTGCCGATGATCATGTCGGAGCAGACCTTTTCCGGCCATCAGGAGCTGGAATGGTTCGGCTCGGACTATTCGGTCATGAATGTGGTCGCAACCTACAACCTGATCTATAACGCCACCTTCCTGGTGGAGCACGGCATCGGCTATGCCCTCTGCCTCGACCGGCTGGTAAACACCCACGGAAGGAACCTGACCTTCCGCCCCATCGTTCCGGAGCTTTCGGTGGATCTGTATATCGTCACCAAAAAGTATCAGACCTTATCTCCGGCGGCAAAAAGGTTTCTGGAGGTGGTGCAGGCCGCTGTGCGGACAGCAGGCAAGGAATAAAACGGGCACTCCGGCTCCGGCACATTCATGGGCCGCATCACCCCAAAGCTGGTACCCTGTCAAAAATGACAGGGCCAGCATCAGCAAACAATATACCAGCACAATTCGCGCCAGAAACAGGTCACTCGCAAGAATAGATGTTCTTCCCAAACGCAAACGCCTTTTCAAGCCATTCCGTTTCTTTGATCCTGTCTGTTCCATTTGTATCCCCACAGCCACCGGCAAGAATCATCCCTCGATCGTAGAAGCCTATGTAGTTTACCAGTGAAAATTGATAGTAGGACACTGCCTGTTCAAATGTCCAAAAATAGTTATCTGCCGCTGTCATCAGAAGGGCACTGTCTTTGACAGGATAGGATTCATACCTTCCCAACGAAGGCTCACATTCCTCCGCCATACAATAGAAGCGGTCGATAAAGGCTTTCAGACGGGCCGAAAATGTAAAGTAGTACAGAGGCGAAGCAAACACCACTAAATCGGCCGCTTTGATTTTAGGAATCATTTCATTGAAAGCATCCTTTTGCACACAGGGTTTCCCATACCGACAGGCATTACAGCCCAAACAGTCCTTCACCTCATTTTTGAGCAGCGAAATCATTTCTGTCTGGTGTCCGGCGCTTTCCGTTCCCTTCACGAAAGCGGCTATAAGCTGAGCCGTGTTTCCGTTTGGTCTTCCGCCGCCTTGTATCACTAAAATACGTTTCATAAAATTCTCTCCTTTGCAAATTGTCGTTTACTTATTTTGGGTAAATGTCATCAGCAGGCCGGTATCGCCAATCTTTTCTATCTCTTTCACGGTAAAATCAACCGGGACCATCGCCCTTTGATTCGGACTTGCCTCAAAAGAAGTCTTGGCTGGCTCATTGGGGGAACCGCCATCCACCGTGGCAACCAGCAGCACCGTATACTCATCTACCAGACCCTCCCGGATGAAAGTACCGTTCAGGTGTCCGCCGCCTTCCAGGAGCAGATGGTCGATTCCAAATAAGGAATACAGTTTTTCAACCACCAGCTTGAAATCCAGCGTTTCCTCACCGCCGAAGATATAGGAAACTTTCATGTTTCGGAGGTATTGCAGGTAGGCATCAGAAACTTTTTCCGTCAGGACAGAAATGATATGGTCGCCCACCCGATTCGTGTAAATGTCGGATGAGCCGCGAAGCATCACATTCGCTCCCCACGCCAGCTTCCCCGACTGGTCGATAGCAACGCAGTATTTATCCGCCTTCACATCTGCAACATAGTCCGTCCGCTCTATATGGGGAACATGTTCTGGAAGCTCCGGCTTGTTTCCGGGGGCTAATTGCCAGGGCCAATCCATAAAAGTAACCCGCCCGAACATACAGGCCTTTGCGTCCATCCTGTCGTGAAACTGCTCATACTTTGCGATGTATTCACGGCCCCGCTCCGTATTGAAATACTCCCCGATGATCCTTCCATCCAGCGAGTTCAGCATATAGCAGGTAATAAAGGGTCTGTTCATTGTAAAATACCTCTTTTCTTTTTAATTTGATCTATCCCTACCTCAGGAGTTTTTCTTATAGGTATGCCTTAACGGAATCAACAGGAAAGCAACCAAAAACTCAGCAATTCCCATTCCCCACCACACGCCATCAAGCCCCCATAACAACGGAAGCAGATACACCAATATCCCACTGAACAGCAAGCCACGCAGCAGAGCCAAAACCGTTGCCAATTTTGCTTTCAGTATGGACTGAAAATAATAAATTGACTGGATATTGACGCCCATTAAGAGGAATGAAAGAAAATAAATGCGAAAGATTTTAGGCGTGATTTCCAAAATTTCAGGGGTTGCATCAATAAACAATCGAATAGTCTGCAAAGGGAATAGTTCACCAATCAAAGTAAATACAGCCCCCATAAAAAACGCAGTAACCAGCGAAAGTTTATCAACCTGGCGAATTCTCTGTCTGAACCCGGCACCAAAGTTTGTTGAAACAATCGGTTGTATTGCCTGTCCCACACCGGCAAACAGGCTCTGGAACAATAAAAAAAAGGTAACTGCCACACCAAACACAGCCAGCGCTGTTTCTCCGCCATAACGCATAACCTGTTTATTGAGAATGACTGTCAGGATGCTGAGTGAAATTGAGACAGTACTAGAACTAAATCCTGTAAACAGTATATTCCGTAAAGCTCGGAGCATCCGAAACGGCTTTACAATCTTCAGCCCACAATTCTTACTCAAGAAATGGGAGCACAATATGGTAAACTGGATAATCATTCCCAGTACAGTGGCAAAGGCGGCACCAAACATTCCCCACCTCATAGGGAACACAAAATACCAATCTCCAAATATGTTAAATACACCGCCGATCATGACTGCCGCCATAACCTTGTTTGGTGCGCCGTCACTTCTCACAATGTTCGAGAGGTACGCCGACAGAATAAAAAACGGCATTGTCCAGACAATACAATTAGTATATTCCTGCACATATGGCATCAAATTTTCCGTGGCACCAAAGAATTGATAGATGGGTTTTGAAAAGACGATAAATCCCACCCATGCCAAAATGGTCACAACAATAACAAGGAAAAGTGACGCTGAAAAATAGGCGTTTGATTTTTCTACCGCTCCTTCGCCGCGCGCTTTTCCCAAATATACACTCCCACCTACACCACACAGGATACCAAAAAAGGAAATAATTCCTAAAATGGGAGTTGCAATAGAAATCGCGGCGGTCCCTTTCGGGCCTATTCCCCGTCCAATCGCGATCATGTCAACAAAACCATAAACGGAAGTAACCACTGCCGAAAACAGGGATGGAACAAGGAAACTCCTATATAACTTTTGAATCGGACTTTCCAGTAAATCCATACAATCTACCTCCATTCCTAATCGTAAATTTCTTACAAAGAAAAGCTCCAACAAGCAACAATATCGGGAAAATGGTTGCTGCTAAAATTCCCGCCTTCAAATTGCCGCTAAAAGCGTCTGATACAATTCCCACCAAAGTGGGGCCGGACGAGCTTCCAATATCTCCTCCTAAAGCCAGGAGCGCAAACATGGCCGTCCCGCCTCTTGATAACGCTGCGGATGCTTTACTGAATGTTCCGGGCCACATAATTCCAACGGAAAGTCCACAAACCGCGCAGGCTATTAAGCTGAGCTGCGGGATAGGCAGCAGCGAGATTCCCAAATAGGAAAGGATACAAACGCTGCCGCTTAAAATCATAAAGCGGTCTAAATCAATGCGGTTCCCATATTTTCCATAAAAAGCTCTGGCCGTTCCCATCAAGAGCGCAAACGCCATAGGGCCAGCCAAATCTCCCCATGTTTTCGACAGTCCCAGCCCTTTTTCCGCAAATGCAGAAGCCCACTGGCTCACGCCCTGCTCACTGGCGCCGGCGCAGAGCATCATAAGAAACAGAATCCAGAATAGGCGGCTGCCGAATAACTCCCTTATTTTCATGCCACTTTCTTCTGCGCTAATCAATGGCGCAATCGGCACTTTCATGAACACAGCCGCATTGCATAGAGGGACAAGCGCCCACACAATCGCAAGGATTTTCCAATTCTGTATGCCGACGATGTAGAAGAACACTGTGGAGAACAGCACAACGCCTGCCTGCCCCCAGGAGTAAAAGGAGTGCAGCTTGCTCATCGTCTTTTCTTTGTTTTCGGAAGGACACGCTTCCACCACCGGGCTTACAAGCACCTCCAGAACACCGCCCCCAATGGCATATACCGCTACAGCAAGCAGAATGCCAGCAAAAGCAGACGGCGAAATCTCCGGCAATATTGTCAAAAGGATAAAACCGACTGCCGTAAGCAGATGGGCCAGAACCATGGATGCCCGATAGCCAATCCTGTCGATGAATCCGGCTGAAAACAGATCAATCAAAAGCTGTATTCCAAAATTAAATGCAGCAATCAATGTGATTTGTGAAAGTGGAATACGGTAGCTTTTTTGAAACGTCAAAAAAAGCAATGGTACAAAGTTATTTACAATGCCCTGAACGATATAACCAACAAAGCACGCTCTAATCGTCGTGCGAAAACTGACTTTCATTTTGAACCCTCCTGATCTTCTGTTGACATTCACACAGCACATGATTATAATACCAATATGATGCAAGAAAAAGAAATAATAGTGTATTTATTTGTAAATATCGTTCCAAAAAGTCAAAACAGGAGTAGAGACTATGGAGTACAGGACTCTCCAAATTGCAGAAAATTTCAGGGAAAACATATTATATGACAGCGACTCTCTTGCGCTCGTTGTATGCAGCGACCGCTTCGACGATTATCTGCACAGAGAATGGGGCTGTCATTGGCATGACGAATTTGAGTTTGGACTTGTTTTACAAGGTGTTGTAGAATACACGATTTATAATGAACACGAGCAATTATCTGTTCGTAAAATTTCCATAGGCGACGGCATCTTTCTCAATGCCGGATGCTTTCATAGCGTCAAAGGGCTTGTACCTGATACGGTTATGGCGGGCATCATCTTGCCAGCCAATTTTTTCAATACCGAGCCTTTTCGTACCATTTATCATCAGAATATTTACCCTATACTGGAATCAGGGATTGAATGTTTGGTTTTTGAACAAAACAATCCGTCTAACGCTGCCATTTTGTCTGGTCTGAAAGAGCTATATGAAATAAACAGGACAGAGCAAACATACGAGCTTCACCGCATGGAAGCTGTTTGTAAAATATGCCGCTTATTGGCAAAGCAAATAAACGCAAATAAAAATCCGCTCACACCTATATCAAAAAGCACTCAGACTAAGCGCTTACAAAAAATTATGACTTTTATTCATACGCATTATGGTGAGCACATCAGCGTAGACGATATGGCAAGATCAGCCACTATCAGCAGGACCGAGGTTTTTCGCTGTTTTCAAACTATTTTAAGGAAAAAGCCAATTGAATATCTTACAGAATATCGACTAACCATAGCTGCCATACTGCTTGCAAGCACAGACAGAACCCTGTCAGATATTTCTATTTCATGCGGCTTTAACAGCGCGAGCTATTTCGGGAAAGTTTTTCGGGAGCATCATGGTATATCCCCCAAAAAATACAGAAACCAGCTTCGAGAAAAATAAATACTTTATACTGGTTCGTACCAAAGTGTGCCGAACTGGAAATCATCGGAACCACATATAGTGTAACTGGTATTCGCCGCAAAGAGCTGTTTAATAAAATCACTTTCACATAAATAAGCGCAAAATAAAGCAACGGTAAATCCTCTATAAAAGCGGATTCAATACCGTTGCTTTTTCGTCTAAGACCAACATTTTGCGTTTTTATTCCCTCGAGATAATCGCTCGCATTTCTTCAACCGTAATATTTCTTTCACAGGCCAGCCTTTCAAATAAATGTTCTTCTGCCAATGTCATCGCCTCCTGCCACATAACCTTACCTTTTCCTGCCCGATCAATATTTCTGCCATTAAAAGCGGCAGAAAAACGACCATAGCAAGATCAACGATCTGTTTTACAATCTGTTTTGAACGTTTCATAAGGCGCTCCTTTATGTCCCGCTGATTCCAAGCCCATTTGCCCATTCAAGGATTTCCTCTGATGAAGCTCCGCCGGAAAAACGTATTCCGTCAAGCCATGAAGCGGAGTCAGCTGCCTCTCTCAGCGCCGAATCACTGCGGCCAAACCCGCTGCTGGAAGAGGTGCAGAAAGCCGCAAGCGTCTTTCCTGAGAAATCGTAGCTTTCCATAAATGTGCTCATGATCCTCGGAGCCTCACCCCACCATATTGCGTGTCCAAATTGATACAATCAACATCTTGTGGCTATCGTTTCTCAATTTGCAAAACCACTACAAGATATGCGCTTTTCCATTCTTCCCCGCGCACCCACATGGTATTGGGTATCGTTTTTTGACTTGCAATTTCAGACTTAACGGCCGCTTTCTTTCCTATTAGAGAAAGGCTACCGTTTTTCGATTTGCTATCGTTTTCATTTTATATCAAATCTGCCTGAGAATCTACCACAGAGAAAGGCCCGGAACCCAACGCTCAAAACCTGGTTCCGGGCTTATTTTTACATCTCCGTTGTGATTTCTGTCCCGTTCCTGAAAGTAAAGACCACCCTGCCGTCTGAATAGACCGTAGCGTAATCGACTAACTGGTAGAACAGCCGGTCATCAAAGGCAAGCGGCAGTTCATGGATTTCTCCAAGCTCGAACAGAAATCCGCTGAAAATATCATATTTGAATTCCCGCTCTTTCCGTTCTTTCTCCAGGCTGTCCATCCTGCTTTCCAATGCGGCATACCGGCTGACGTATCCGTCATACCGTTTCCGGTAATCATTCTGGTCCATTTTCCTCGTGGCGTTTTCGTCTATCAGTTTCTGGATCAGCCCCGTGGTCACCTCCATCTCATTTCTGACCTCGTCCATCTCCCGGTCGATTGCCTTGCAGTCACCTAAAACGTGCATGACCGCCCGGCAGTCATCAATCAGGCTGTCCCTGTTCTCCATCAGGCTGCTCAACGCTTCCAGGAACAATTCCTGTATCCTCTGCTCATACAGATGGGGCGTCGTGCATTTATGTTCTCCTTTAAACTTGGCGTTGCACTGCCAGACTGTGCGCTTATATTTGCTGTTGGAATGCCACACCTTGGAGCCGAAGTATGCTCCGCAATCCCCGCATTTCAGCTTGGCGGAAAACGGGCTGCAGCAATTGCTCCTTCCGGCCGCCCTCCGGCGCTCCATCTCCAATTGTACCAACTGCCACTCGGAAGGGGAAATGATGGCGTCATGGCTGCCCTCCACATAATACTGCGGAACTTCCCCTTCATTCGCCTTCCGTTTCTTAGAAAGGAAATCCACCGTGTAACACTTTTGCAGGCGGGCATCGCCCTTGTATTTTTCATTGGTCAGGATATTTTCCACCGTCCTGTGCCGCCACCCGCTTTTTCCGGTCGGCGTGGGGATTTCCTGCTCCGTCAGATATTTTGCGATGGCATAGGGTGTTTTCCCCTGCATGAACATCCGGTAAATCAGCCTTACGGTTTCCGCCTCTTCCGGCACAATCTCCATCTGCCCATCCTCGCCTTTCTTGTATCCGAGGAAGGTGCTGTACGCAAGGCTGACTTTGCCGTCTGCAAAACGCTTTCTCTTTCCCCAGGTAACATTCTCCGAGATGGAGCGGGATTCTTCCTGCGCAAGGCTGCTCATGATGGTAATCAGCAGCTCGCCTTTGGAGTCAAATGTAAAAATATTCTCTTTCTGGAAATAAACCTCCACGCCTCTTTCCTTCAGCTTCCGAACCGTAGAGAGGCTGTCTACCGTATTCCTTGCGAACCGGGATACCGATTTTGTCACGATCAGGTCTATCTTCCCATCCAGGGCATCCTTTATCATTTCATTAAAACCGTCCCTGTGACGGGTGTCGGTTGCGCTAATCCCTTCATCTGTATATACTTTGACAAATTCCCATTCCGGCCGGGATTGGATGTAGCTCGTGTAATAATCGACCTGTGCTTCGTAGCTGGTCAACTGCTCCTCGCTGTCTGTGCTGACACGGGCATAACCCGCCGTTTTCCGCTTCGTTACCGCATCCTTCCGGATTCCGGTATGGATATTCCTTGTTGCAGGAATGACTGTCACATTAGCCATCGTTCTCCTCCTTCCTGCCGTTTTTTCTCATGGTCCTGACTTCCTTCATCCGCTGACGCAGCATCTCCCGGTGTTCCGCAGAGGCCTCACCGTCACTCCAGTAGGCTTTCTTTTTTTCGCTTATGAGCCTGCGCCGTTCCTCCGGAAATTCATGGGTCCTCCAGTATTCTTTCATGCGCTCACTCTGCTGACGTTTCTGCTCATCTGTACGTTTCCGGCCAGAGTTTTTCAGGCTGATCTGCCGTTTCTGTTCTTCTGTACAGATATACTTGATTTCATGCTCCCTCCACCGTTTAACGGTTTCTTTTCCGTCCTTCAAGCAGAATACCAAAGTGCGGTCTTTTTCCGCTCTGATAACCGTTATCTTGTCCCTGACAGCATCCTCCGTAACTTCACCACCAATGACCTCCGCCGTCAGCCTGAAAAGTTCTTCCTCCGGGATAATCTCCGCGCCACAGCAATTCAATCCGTCTTTCCTCCGGGTGTGGCAGGTCCAGGTCCGGTATTTCGGGGCCCCTGAGCGCACATAACTTTTCCCGCACCGGCTGCATTTTACCATGCTGGTAAACGGGTATCTCGCAGTGGATTTGTTTCCATCCGGGCTTGCGAAATGCTCTGCTCTGCGCTGAATCTCCTCCTGCACCCGGTTAAAGGTATCCATGTCAATGATAGCCTCGTGGGTACCCTGCGCATGGTACATCGGTTTTTCCCCTTTGTTCTTGACGCTCCTTTTTGTGATGAAGTCTTCCCGGTAGGTCGTCTGCAGGATCAGATTCCCGGTATACGCATAATTACGCAGCAGCTTTAAAATGGGGCTCCTGCTCCACGAGTTTCCGAGCCGTGTTTTGATGCCCATTGCATTCAGACGGTTCCGTATGACCGTTGCGCCTGCCCCCTCCAGATACCATGCAAAAATCATCCGTACGGTTTCCGCTTCCTCCGGCACAATCTCATACCGTCCGTTCACATTGCGGTAGCCGAGCAGGGTACTGCTCCAGGGCTTGCCTTCCTCAAAATTCTTCTTGATGCGCCACTTCTGGTTCTCACTGGCTGAGCGGCTTTCCTCCTGCGCATAGGACGCCAGGATCGTCAGCATCAATTCTCCGTCTGCGCTTAAGGAATGGATGTTCTGTTCTTCAAAGTAAACGTCCACACCCAGCGTTTTCAGTTCCCGCACGGTCTCCAGAAGTGTGACCGTATTCCTGGCAAAGCGTGAGATGGATTTTGTGATGACCATGTCAATCTTTCCCGCCCGGCACTCTGAAAGCAGCCGCCTGAAATTCTTCCTGGAATCTCTGGTCCCGGTCACGGCTTCATCCGCATAGACGCCGGCGTATTCCCATCCGGCGTGGTTCTGGATCAGTTCGCTGTAATAGCTCACCTGTGCAGCCAGGGAATGACGCATGGCATCCTTGCCTGAGGACACCCTGCAGTACGCCGCCACATTTTTATCTCTCGGCAACTGCGGGGAGCCAAATGTGACCTGGGTAATTCTTCCCGCCATGCTTTGTCCCTCCTTGTATCAATTTCCGCCGTTTTGGCGTATGCTATTCATCACTCTGGACGGCTATAATATCAAGTCTTTTCTGTGAAAATGCTGTCCAAAGATAAGCCGTGCCTTTTGGCGATAATTGTGTAGGATTTCCGGCGGTCAGCGGCGGTAAGTACCCCTTCGGAAAAGAGCCTGTCAATCAAGGAAAGGGAAACCCGGTAGGCCATCAGGTTCTCCGGCTCATACGCGGTTTCCGTTTTCTTTCCGGTGTTTCCAGTAGCATTCCCGGCAGCAATATTTCCTTCTGCTGTTCCCATAAACCTCAAACTCCTTTCCACATTGATGGCATACCAGCCTATAATAAGCCTTTTTATTGATTTCTGATGGATGGCTGTTCCACCAGCGGCTGCGGCACTGGTCAGAGCAAAACTTCTTTTCCTTGCGTCCCTCGACCTGCATCACCGGTTTCCCGCACTGCGGGCAGAAATGGGTGCATCCCATATCCGGATGCCTGCGCAGATAAGACTTCACAGTATTGACGGACAGACCCAGCGCAACGGCTATCGCTCCCGCGCTTTTGCCTTGTAATCTCATATTGCCGATGGCAATCATGTCCTCTTTTTTCACACTGACACCTCCTCAACATACGGAGATTTGAGTGCTGCTTTGAGGGGGTGTCACGGGCAAAAAAAAATAGGCCCGTAGGCTATGCATCTATCGCACAGCCCACGGGCAATCCTACTCTTCCTCTTTTTACTCAAAGACGCTTACAGTAATCCAGGGAAATCCAGCCAGCGCCGCTCTTGAGTTTACCCCAGCCTGTAGTGGAACCAGTGCCGGATTTCACCTCCGTAATGGTGAATACGCCTTTCCCCGTATACTTCCCGGTCTTGGCGTAATTCGTACCAGGACCTTTGCGGATGTTCAGGTCGGTTGCTGTTACCTGTACCAGAAAGGAACCAGTTGAACTTCCAGCGCCCGACTGCTTTCCGGTATAAACCACCTTGCCGCTTTCATCAAATACAGAATAGCCAGCATTGGAGTCAGCGCATTTCTTGGCATTATCCAGATTGTTGAAGGCACCCTTCTGGCTCTTGGCATCCGACCAGCTTTTTCGGACACGGTATAAAACCGATCCTGTGGAGCCAGAGGAGGAACCTCCCAGTGCAGCCGTTACCTTGGAGGCCAGATCTCCAAGACGGGAATACAGCCAGTCCCCCGGACAAGATTTGTTCGCAAACCAGCGATGGACGGTGAGTACCATCTCATCAGACTTCGGGGAATAGTTGAGCGTCTTATTCTTATCCCCCAGCCAGAGAAGTTTCTTCTTCCCATTCCGCTTGCAGATGTCCGTACACAGTTTCACGAGGGAATTGTAAACAGCAGTGGTCATTGCGTAGGGATGATTCAAATCGCTGGCGCACTCAATGGTGACTGCCCTCTGGTCATTGGCGCTGCTGGAAGAACACCAGGAGCGGTTCTTTTCCTCCACGCAAAGGGCGATCTTCCCGTCTTTCCCGATGCCATAGTTACAGCTGGCCTCTCTGGACGGGCTGGTAAAGCATCCGCAGATGCTCTCCGCCGTCAGCTGGCCAACCACACAGTGTGGCGTGATCCGGTCAATGGAATGCGTCCTCTGCCCGGAATGGTTCGGGCTGAGTTTTGTGTAAGATACAAGGGAACTGTTTGTGTAAGCCATTATTCATTACCTTCCTTTCCGTTTTCTGCTCTGTCATGGAGCTGTTCTAATACCGTTTTGATCTTTTCCGGGATAGGGAGTCCCAGATGTCCTGCATTCTCCAGCAGGCTCACGCCTTCATTTGAGATGTAGAAAAAGATCACCGCTGTCCGTAAGACCGCCCCGGTTCCAATCACCTGCACATCGATGATGTTTGCAATCCCGACCAGCAGGAAGATCAGCACTTTTCGGAAGATCCCTTTGAAGCCGACTGCGCTGGATAACTCCCGGTTGATGATGGCGCACATCACACCCGTGATGTAGTCAATCACCACAAAGGCAATGAGGGCGTAAAGCAAACCGTCACAGCCTCCAAGAAAATATCCCAGCCAGCCGCCCACAGCGGAAAAGATGAGTTGGATGGTGTTCCAGAATTCTTTCATGGTGCGTTCCTCCTTTGAAATGTTGATATGAAAAAAGCGGCTGCTCCGAAGAGTAGTCGCTGATTTCCAAAAAAAATAAAGTTATGCTGTCCGCTTCCACATATAGCAGACGATATAGGGCTGCAGGTTATTATGGGCGCTGCCGGAACCTGCAGCCGCAGTGGAGCCGGAAATGGTGTGCGTATGCGCCCCTCCGGAGGTCGTGGTCTTATTGGTGACTGCCGTATACCCGGACGTGGCATCAATAAGAACCCTGTTCCCGCTGTTCGTACCCCATGCGGCTTTCTGGTTCTGTATATTGTGCGTGTGCGCCCCGGCACTCGCTGTAGCCAGTGAACCTTTGGCATGGGAGTGGCTTGGCATCTGCGCTGTAGTCAATGCCACCGTAGAGGCACCTCCGGTTTTCTCCACCGTATTAAAGTTGCTGTCCGATGTGTTAATTCCCACCGGCACCCGGCCGCTGCCCCAAGCCACCCATGTACCTCCAAAGTAGGTGGAGGGGTTGGTAGATTTGGTACTCATATAGATACTACCTACCGGATACATCGTTTTTGCAAACTGCTGGATGTATTCCTTCAGCAGCATCCCATAGACTTTCACATCCCAGTTCTCGGCCACCTCAAAGGTATTATCCCTTTCCGACACCTTCCCGATGGCTACCCCTTTGCCGCCGCTCTTAAAGTCCATGACCACGGCAGCCGTGGAGACGATCTCCTGCACGGAGATGGTGGAAAACGCATCCTCCAAGGTGTAGCGCACATCATAGGAGGTCTCCGTAGAGATCTGTCCCCGGCCATAGGTGAATGCAGTATTGGAGGCAAAAGTCACCCCGGCGTCCGTCCACTGCTCTGCTGAAACCTGCTTGTACTGGACGGAAGTCTTGAGGGTATTCTTCCCGCCACAGGTGGAATAGCCAAAGGATACAAGCGCATGGATGTATGTCCCGTCATCATCCAGCGTCCCATTGCTTAAGCACCGCTGGGACAGGGAAGAGTTGAAGTATGGTGGGGAATAAGCGGTCACCGTGATGGAAACGGACGCCTCCGCCGATACCCGGCCTCTGGAATCCGTCACCGTAGCCTTAAAGGTGATCGTCCCGGAATTATTGAGAAAGCCTGTGGTCAGCGTGGAAGCGGAACCACTGTACCCACCGCCGGTAATGGAGTAGGACTTGATGGTGGAGCCATAACTTCCAGCCGCCCCGTTGATGGTCAGCTTGACTTTCGATTTCGTCTGCACATAAATTCCCCATGCACTGGGCACCTCCCCGTCAATCCGGGAGGCGGTCAGGCTGGAAATAGTGGGTTTCACACTGGCCGGGACACTGACCGTCAATGTGCAGGTCTTGGAACCGATGTTCGTATTCCCGTTATAAGTCGTGCAAGTGATTGTGCAGGTACCGCTGGTCGCATTCGGGATCTGGCTGGCCAGAGAAAGCGGCGGCGTCCACTTGACCGAAGTGGCTGTCGTTTTGGTAATAATCGTCCCGCTGGTGTTTCCAAAGGAATACGTCAGCGTATGGGTAAACGAAGAAGATGCCCTGCTGATCGTAATCGTACCGGCAGACCCCATCGTCATATTGGCAGCGGATACACTGGAGGCACGGGGGATACTGTCCAGCGTGATGTTGGCGCTGGCAGAGATGGTTCCATAGTACGTTCCGCTCAGAGTAGCCCGGATCTGGAACACAGCAGAAATCGTTAAGGACTTGCTGCCATCGCTGGCATGATTGACCGTCTTCGATACCGTTCCCAGCAAGTGCGTCCCGGTAGAGCCGATGGCCGGGGACGAGAAGGTCAGGGCCGTTCCGTCAATGGTACAGGTATTATCCGTCCGCCCGCTAATGCTTAAGCTCCAGTCATTCACCAGATAGAGCTTACAGGTAATGGTAGACGTATTGGCAGAGACATTCTTGCTCTGCGACCAGTCCACCCGCAGCTTATAGTGTCCATCCCGGATGGAACCGGAAAAACTGCCGCTGGATGCCATCGTTCTCACCCCTTCCTTTTCTCAGCATCTTAAACTGGACCCCTCCATTTGATTGAAAGGTTCCCATTGGTTCTCGGTATAAAATCAAACCACCCCCGGCTTTCATTGCCGAGGGATAGTTTGTTGCGGATCTCCGCATTGGTAATCACAAGGCTCTGGTTTGAGATATAGGCAATCTTCTGTCCATTCTCTTTAAAGGCCAGTTCCTCGTTGGATAGCTCTGCTGTGAAGGCGTTCCCGACTTTTCCCAGTTCAATCAAAGCACCTTTAAACCGGATATATTCCTCCAAAAGCAACTGGTTCGTAGAGACATTTTCCTTGATTTCGTCCGTAATCGTAGTGAAATCCATCCGGATTTCTGTGCTGCTCTGAGTAATGCTGGTTTCAAAATCCTTCTGGATCGTCTCCATTTCTGAGCGGGAAATGAATTCCTCCCGGACGGACATATTGATCTGTTCCGAGGTTTTCGTGATCTCGGAGTAGCATTCCCGGATGTTTTCCTCCAAGGAGGCAAGGTCATCCTCATAACCGGAGAAATTCTGGAAGGTTGCCTGACAGCTGGTGATAAGCGCCATGCGATCACCTCCGGTCAGTTGGATACATCACACTGCAGCGTCAGGATACTGTCAATATCCGCTGCGGAAAGGTAAATCACCTTCCCGGTCTGATCGAATTCTGCCGCATGGCCATCCTTGTCCTGCGCATACCATGTGTAGGTGAGAGACTGCTTTTCTGTGGCAGCCGCCCATGCGGTACCCGAATACTTCATCAGCGTGACCGTCTGCGCCGAATGATCCACCTGATACCAGAAATCCCCTTCCTTTGGATTGGACGGGGCGGTCTCCGAGATACTGCCGAGCAGCGGATCGACTTCCTTCTGGTTGGTACGGACGATCACGTAAGGAACCACACCGCCGAGATTATTCTTGACCGTAAAGCCACCGATGGAAAGCATCTCCGATACATAAGGGTCGGATTTATCTTCCACCGTGATCACATCCTCATAGGTATTGCCCTTGTAGGTCATGGTGCAGCGGTAGGACTGGATATTCACGATATCTGCCCCTGATACCGACAGGGTGGAGGACGCCTCACCGCTGATATTCTCCCACTCACCACCTGTGTATTTCGCCCACTGGTAGGTAGCTCCCGTGGTAATCTCTGAAGCGCCGTCATAGCCAACTGCCGCCAACGCAAGGCTGCCGCTCTGGTTGATCACCACCGTGCCTTCCGGCGCATACACAGAGAACACAATCGCATTGGCACCGCTGGCTCCGTTGCTGCCCTTATTTGACTTTGTCCATGCAAACTTCTTTACCACGGAGGCCCCGGAGATTGTAAAGGTCAGGTCAATCGTACCATTTAAGACCGCAGCCCCGCCGAGCGTCGCATTGGCGGCAAAGGTCAGTACCACTGATCCGGCTCTGGAAGCGGTCGCTGCTGTATTGCTCTTCACTGTCACGCCAGAAGGCAAAGTTCCCACCGTACAGGTGCAGGCGACCTGCGAAATTCCCACATACCCCGTAAATGGGATTGTGATATCCGTAGCTGCTGCTACCAGCCCTCCGGAAGTACAAGCGATATTCTGGGCCTCATTTCCAAGGATGACGGAAAGCCCGCCCGTTCCGGCTGCACCCGGTTCGCCCTGGGAGCCATCATAGATCTTCGTGAGGGAAGTCGTATCATAAACATCCGGGTCATTGGTCGCCAGCTTGATCTGGGCCACCCCATTAAAAAAGACAGCATGATCCGGTTTCACTACTAAAGTACCGCCGGAAATGCTGGCGTTGTCCGGAGTCGTGGGATAATCCTTCCATGCCCCGGTGCTGTCCTTATACTGCCATGCCGTAATCGTGACTCCCTGCACCTGTGCCGTCAAAGTAGCCTGCGCCGCCCCGACCAGAGAAGAATTGGCGTCATACTTAAATACATAAGTATCTGCAGCAAGATAGGCCAACCTGGCATTCTCCGCATTGCGGATCAGTGTATAAGTGATGTCAGCGGAGATGTTGACGGTATTCTTTGTCTCCGAGTCGTAATAGCTGATATAGCAGAGGTAGGTGAGCATCCCAGAAGTGGCTGCCGCCAACTTGTTGGCATTGACCGTTAGAACGCCTTTAGAGACACTCTCCCCGGAGGTCAGCGCTGCCTCCGCTCCGTTTCCCTCCTTCCGTTTCCACGAAATCGTAAGCCCCGATGCGTCCAGCGCCAGGTTGGTCTGGTCGAGAAATACCACCGGGGTAAGGGTCAGGGGTGTGCTGGCCCAGTCCGGCGCATAGGTATGGGGCAGCACGTTGGGATCTTCAATCTGAGACTTTGGCAGATTGGATGTGATATAGGCCGACAGTTTCCTCTGGTCCGTAATATCTACAAAGGTCTGCTGGCTGGAAGTTAATACAGTAGGCATATCGATTTCCTCCTTCTTAAATTGTGATTTCACAATAGAATGATGCGTTGTCGGTCACATCTTCCGTGGTAACTGTGATAGATTTCATCCCGATATGGGAACTGTCCCAGTCGGCATCAAGGTCTTCCCGGCCGGAATTCCGATGCCAGACAAAGCTGCTGGCCGGAAGGGTATCCGTGATTTCCTTGTCCCACGAATACACCCGGCAGCGAAGGATGCTGCGCTGCCCCTTATCCCGGAAGATGTTCACCCCATCCACCACCAGTTCCGTCCGGTACATCTTTTGTGCATTGATCTGATCGACTTTTCCCGTAATCACCTCGATCTTGGAGGTCTGCCCTAACAGATCATCTTCAATAGAAGTGATATTCTGGTCTTGCTTCGCAGACTCAGAGGTTAGCCGGACACCTGCAGCCCCTATCGTGATGGTGTTGCCGGAAGGGTCAAGATAGTCCCGTGTGCGGCTCAGGCAGAGGTATGTTCCGTCAATCCCGTGCGGTTTAGAAATGCAGCGCACATACATCCTTGCCCGGATATCCCCGATATCTGCACCCGTATCGGACTCATCCACGATGGTCAGTTCCATGCTGGTGACACCTTTCACAAGTTCCGAGAGTCTGGCATTTGCTTTCCGCAGCAGGTTCCCTGCCAGCGTCACATCCTCCCAGATCTCGGTCGTCCAGATCCATCCGATTTCTTCGAC
>DWWS01000034.1 GCA_019119595.1 Candidatus Eisenbergiella merdavium
CGCCAAAAGGAAGAGTCAAATTTATATCACAGAGTATCCCAGATATTTGGGTAAAGAAAACCGATGGCTTCGACTGAGATCAGTCTACACCATCGGTTTGTTTATCTCAAGTTGGCCAGTGAACAGTAACCAGATTACTGTTACTTTTCCCGATAGATCCCCCAATACATCAAAACCGCGATCAGAAAATATCCGGCAAATGCCGCGGCAGACGAAAGCATTTCCCGTTGTGTGGGAACCGTAAGGCTGTCAGAAATAATGGAAAAGCAGTACGTGACCGGATGCCAGTTTGCGAATTTTCCGGTTGCCGCAAAAACGCCCGTTATGCCCAGAAGCGCCGACAGGATGCTTCCCCACAGATACGTTCCCTTTTTTCTGGAAAACCACAGGATAAGCGGCAGTATTCCCACACAGATACAGATCCCCGAGATCAAAAAGGAAAGGGCCTTCTTGAAGAATGAGGAAAAGGTAAGATCGGGACAGCCCAGCAGCAGGCCGCAGAGGCCGGACACCGCTGCCGCTGAGAGGCTGAAATATACTGTAAGGAGCATCAGCACGAAAAGCTTCGCTTTTACCATGTCGGGCCATTTTATCGGAATTACCAGGAGGTTTTTCCGGGTATCCAGCGCATACTCCCGCTCGATCAGATAGCCTCCGAGGAGAGCGAGCATAAACGGAAAAAACAGCAGCGCATTATTATACAGGTACATATCCGTGAAATCTGAGAATGTAACCGCGCCGCTGCTCATCGTAAGAGCCTGTATACAGGTAATGAGAGCCGACAGCAGGATGCTGATGTGGCCAACGTAAGTGATCTTCAGGCGTTTCATTTTTTTCAGTTCCGTTTTTATCAACAGGTACATTTTCAGCCCTCCTGTCTTTTTCCTGTCCAGACTCCCAGAAGAATGGAGCTGACCGCGGTCAGCGTCAATATGAGGATCCCTTTTCCGGCCGGATAATAGAGGGTATCCAGTCCGGCACGGAGATTGTCCGTATATTCCAGAATACTGATGGGATAAATGATCCGGTATGCGATCAATATGGGCAGAGGCAGGCTCAGACAGCGAAACATGGTAAGCTGCCACACAAGGATGAAGTTGAACATCACGAAAATATTCGCGGCGATCATTGCGATCAGATATTTTTTCCGAAGCAGAACGATCAGCCAGACCACCGGCATGGTACCGGCCGCCGCCGCAAGCGAGGCGAGCAGGAAAATCGTAAATACCTTCCTGAAATCGGGATCATAATTTCTGAGGACAATACCGCCCGCCATCGTATACACCGTATTGATCCCGGAAAACAGCAGGACGAAGGTGAACGCCGCCATGATCTTTGCAAGAAAAATGGTGCTCTGCGAAATTCCGATGGTTAAAATGTTTTTCCAGGTACCATTCTGTTCCTCCAGGGAAAACATGGTCAGCAGCAGAACGGAAAAAAGGAACGGCGCGATCAGGAAGCTGCCGAACTGGACGTTCATTCCCACCAGGTTCCGAAACCTGTAATGATTGTTTACACACAGAATGGTGCAGAAAGCAGGCAGCAGGATTCCGATAAAGGCAACGACTCTGACTGTTTTCTGACGCTTTAGCTTTTTCAGTTCGTTCCAGTATGATCTAAGCAATTCCCCCGCCTCCGGTAATTTTCTTAAAATGATCCTCCAGCGTGTCGCTGTGCCGGGATATCTCGTCCACATATATCCCGTTTTCGGCAAAGGCTCTGACCAGCTGCTTTGTGGTCTTTTCCGTATCGAAGATACGGATCGTTCCATCCGCCTCTATCCGGTATTCCCTGATTCCGAGAATCTCCTCCAGAATATGCGAGACCCTTTCCACAGGCTCCGCCCGCAGGGAAATATCCTGCGTATTTTCTTTCTTCCATTCCTGATAATTCCGTTCCTCCAGCAGAATACCCGCATGGATGATGCCGATCCGGTCTGCCAGAAGGTCGATCTCTGATAAAATATGGCTGGAGATCAGGATCGTTTTTCCGTATTCCTCTGCAAGCTCTTTCAGGAAGCGCCTCATCTTGGCCACGCCGATGGGATCGAGTCCGTTCACAGGCTCGTCCAGGATGAGCAGCTCCGGATCGTGGATGATCGCGGCGGCGATCCCGACGCGCTGCTTCATGCCGAGCGAAAATTCCGCGTACAATTTCCGGTCTTTACAGGGCAGGCCCACCCGCTCCAGGCTTTTTCTTACCGCATCCTTTTGGATCACGCCGCGCAGGCTGGCAAGGATCTCAAGATTTTCCGCGGCGGTCAGATTGGGGTAAAAGCCCGGCGCTTCGATCATCACGCCTATCCGGTTCAGAACGCGTCTTTCCGGCTTTTCAAATGGTCTGCCAAAGAGCCGTATGGTTCCCTTTGACGGTTTTGTAAGGCCGAGGAGCATTTTCATGATCGTTGTTTTCCCGGCGCCGTTTCTTCCCAAAAGCCCGTATATTTCCCCTTTTTTCACATGAAGACCGACGTCCTTCACGGCCGGGGTCTCGCCAAAATATTTGGTGAGCGCTTCCGTTTCAATGATCAGGTTGTCCATTCCATACGCATCCTTTCTCAATGCCGTATTATTGCATGGCTCCATTATATCAGACCTTTTTTCCCATAGTCTTAAAAAAACCTTGCAATAACAAAGCTGCCCTCCGTTCCGGATGAGCAGCTATGAGATCAATCTTCATTTGACGCCCCGGGCAATGCCACACAAAACGTTGTCCCGTGGGGCCTGTCCGACTGTACAGAAATGTTTCCGTTTTGCAGAAGAACCAGTTCTTTTGCGATCGCCAGGCCAAGTCCTCCTCCGGAACGGCTTCCGGAAGGCTCCTCCTGATACAGCCGTTCAAATACATAGGGGATCGCTTCCGCTGATATGCCTTTTCCGTTATCCCTGACTTTTATCTGCACACAGACTTCGACGACAGACACCTCTATCCAGATCTTATCCGCATTGCCGTGTTCCCATGCGTTCTTGATAAGATTATTTATGATCCGCTCCATAAAAAGGGGGTCCGCCGTCACATAAATCTCTTCTTTTTCTGTCACGAAGTCATAGGAGATATGGCTGTTCTCCAGAGTTCCGATCCATCCTGCAAGGATCCTGCGAAGCTCTTCCACGATCTCAAGCTGCTTCAGGTCCGCTTTTTCATCCTTTGAATGAAGCTTAAACCACTGGAACAGTTCGTCGATGTACTGCTTCAGGAGATACGCTTTTTGTCTGGCGGCTTCCACCGATGCCCGGCTGCTTTCGCCGTGGATCAGCTGATAATGGACGGCGTCCAGATAACCGATGATGGAGGTCAGCGGCGTCCGGATATCATGTGACAGACAGGTCATCAGCCTGTCGTTCCGAGCGGCGCCTTTTTCTGAAAGGATCAGCTTTTCCTTCGTCTGCATCACGATCTCATTGATCCTGCAGCAGGTATTTGAAAGCGGCGTGTTTCTGTGGATTACGATTCTCCGGTCCAGATTCCCTTTTTGGACATCCTCCAACACTTCGTTGATTTCTTTTATCTGCTTCATCACTCCGAGCAGGCATATCAATAAACCGGCACAGAGCGATGTCAAAAGTATGAGCACGCCTGTCATTTCAGTTTCCTCCGTCGAACCGATAGCCGACTCCCCTGATGGTGGTGATCAACCGGGGCGCGGCGGGATCTGCCTCTGTTTTTTTTCTGATCCGGCTGATCACTGCCATGATATTATCGTCATCGTAAACATATTCTTCCTGCCAGACTGCCTTATAAATCTGCTTTTTGGTATAGACCTGCCCCGGCGACGAGGCCAGAAAATATAAAATGTCAAATTCCTTTCCTGTCAGAAACACCTCTCCCTTTTCGGTTTTTACCGCTCTGCTTACCGGATCGATCGTAACGGCAGGGTATTTCAGCTCCTCCGTTTGGGACAGTCCGTTGTTGAACACGGTATTCCGCCGGATCTGCGAATCCACCCGCGCAAGAAGCTCCTTTATGTCAAATGGCTTTGTGATATAATCGTCCGCGCCTGTATACAGACCGTTTACCTTATCAGACTGGGAATCCCTGGCAGTCAGCAAAATGACCGGGACCGTATCGCTTTCCCGAACCTTTTTCAGTACGGAAATCCCGTCCATTCCCGGCAGCATGACATCCAGCAATATCAGCGAATATTTTTTCCGTTTCAAAAGCTCAAGTCCCTGAGCGCCGTTTCGCGCAAGGTCGAGTTCATACTTTTCCTGCATGCAGCCATACAGCAGATTCAGCAGGTCACTGTCATCATCTATAAGCAGTATCCTGTTTTTCTGTTCCATAATGCGTCACCTTCTTTTCAATGGGCCATTAACGATCAAAGAATCTGCCGAAGAGCGTCAGGTCTGAGAACCGCCCCGGCCGGCCCGGTACGCTTTGGGAGAATAACCGGTCTTTTCCTTGAAGCATTTTCCGAAATGGCTGATCTGATGAAAACCAACAGCGGCGGCGATATTGCCGACAGGCTCATTTGTCTTTGCCAAAAGCTGCGCGGCCTTTGACAGACGGTATTCTGTCAGGTATTTATAAGGCGTAGTGCCCATGCTCATTCTGAAACAGCGGGAACATTCCGACTTGCTGATATTGGCGCTTGCGGACAGGTCGGACAGTGTAATATCCTCTGAAAAGTGTTCTTCCATAAAACGCAGGATCTTCTGCATACGCAGATGAACGACGCTCCCTTTCTGCTCCTGCGGGAGCGTGATATTTTTGCGCATTGTCAGCCAGAGAGAGGATAATCTGACCAGGACCTCATACACATAGAAATCTGTTTTATTTTTTTCAAGCTGAACCAGCTGCTGAAGAAGCGTCGTTATCTCCTTCTGCCATCCGGAATCAGGCGTAAAATGGACAAAGGGAAGCCGTTCATTCATTATGACGCTGTCCACGAAATCTTTTGCAGGACTTCCTGCATAAAATGCAAGAAAATATGCAGGGAACAGAAAGCTGTTATAATGGCAGTTTTTGATTTCTCCCACAAAATGTACCACATCTTTATTGATAAAGATCGCTTCTCCGGCCTGTATCTGAAGCGCATCATCCAGTGTTCGGACTTCAATGATCCCATCCAGCACATAAATAAACTGTAGATCCTCATGCCAGTGCATGACCTGGAATCCCGGATTCCGCGGGCAGGCCTTATCGCCTTCCACATCAAGGACAAGATATGGAAAATCCGTGTCGATATTCAAATTGACCGAGTTGATATAGTTTTCCTTTTCCAAATCCATCGCTCCTTCTCTTTCTGGGAATATTCCGATAATATCCGGGAATTTTTCGATAGTCCGGCGCATTGCTTTGTGATAAAATCATATTGAATTTCAGAGAAAATGTCAAGAAAACAGGGGGTGCGGCGTTTGGGCCATTTGTATTTCCAATATGGCGATAAGGAAACCGAATATCTGAAAAAGAAGGATCAGGTGTTGGGTGAAGTCATTGAAAAGATCGGTCATATTGAACGCGAAGTGGATAGCGACCTGTTTTCCTCTGTCATACATCATATTATCGGCCAGCAGATATCAACAAAAGCACAGGCCACAGTCTGGCGGCGCATGCAGGAGCGGCTGGGAGAGGTGACAGCGGAAAGCATACTGGCGGCTGAAATCCCGGAATTACAGTCCTTCGGCATGACTTTTCGAAAAGCGGAATATATCAAAGATTTTGCGGAAAAAGTGCAGAGCGGAGCGTTTGATCTGGAGGGGATTTCCCGATTGCCGGACAATGAAGCGATCAAGGCGCTGGCCTCTCTGAAAGGGATCGGCGTATGGACGGCGGAAATGATTTTGCTCTTTTGTCTGCAGCGTCCGGATGTTTTCAGCTTTGACGATCTGGCGATCCGGCGCGGCCTGCGCATGGTCTATCATCACAGAAACATAGACCGTAAGCTCTTTGAAAAATACCGCAGGCGTTTCAGCCCTTATTGCAGCGTCGCCAGCCTGTATTTATGGGCCGTGGCAGGGGGGGCGGTCCCCGGTATGAAGGACTGTGCGCCGAAGAAAGGAGAAGGTCGTGGCAAATATTATTGTCCTGTTTGAAGTAAAACCGACAAAAACCGGAAAGGAAAGATACCTTGACCTTGCGACCATGCTGAAACCGATGCTGGCCGGTTTTGAAGGCTTTATCCGGGCTGAACGTTTTTCCAGCTTAAATGAGGATGGAAAGCTGCTGTCCATGAATGTATGGACGGACGAAGCCGCCGTAGAGCGCTGGCGGAATGTTATGCAGCACCGCATGAGCCAGAAGGAGGGGCGGGAAAAGCTGTTTGAAAGCTACAAAATTACCGTCTGCTCTGAAATCCGTTCCTATACGGACACAGACCGCGCACAGGCTCCGCGGGATTCTGACCGGTATTTTGGCGTGTAGGCCGACGCAGCTTTCCGGTTCGCGTCAAAGAATGGCTTTGCTCTTTTCTCAAAAGGAAACGCCGTCTGACGGCGGGAAAAGGAGGAAATCATGCAGTACATCAGTTCCTATCAATCGCCCCTGGGAGAAATCCTGCTGGCCGCAGATGAGATCGGCTTAACGGGATTGTGGTTTGAGGGCCAGAAGTATTTTGCCCTTTATCTGGAAAAAGAACACGAAGAAAAGGAGCTGCCTGTATTTGAACAGGCGAAAAAGTGGCTCGATATCTATTTTTCCGGTAAAGAGCCGGATTTTAAAGTGCCGCTCCACTTTACCGGCACCGATTTTCAGAATGAGGTATGGGAAATCCTGTATTCCATCCCGTACGGGCAGACCATGACCTACGGCGAAATCGCAAAACAGCTTGCCGCCAGACGCGGATTAAAGCGTATGTCGGCACAGGCGGTAGGCGGGGCCGTCGCACGCAATGAAATTTCCGTTATCGTACCCTGCCATCGGGTGGTAGGGACGAACGGGAGCCTGACCGGGTATGCCGGCGGTATTCAGAAAAAGATCGAGCTGCTCAAATTGGAAGGAGCTTTGAAACAGGAGTATTTTATTCCCAAACACAGCACAGCCCCGTAGAGGAGGGCGGCATGAGCCTTTGGCTCATATCCAAAATGGCTGCGCCATTTTTTCAGAATGAAATGCCGCCTGACGGCGGTAAAAAGGGGGAAATCATGAAACCGGTTAATTTTACAGCCATCCATCATTCTTTTGAAATACAGGCAGAAAATTTTGAAAGTGCGGAGCTGAATTTTACAAAAGAGGAATATTTGAAATATACGTTATCCCGCGTCGCGCCGGACAGGAAGGACATGGTATTGGAGGTGGCCGCCGGAACCTGCGCCTGCGGCCGCTCCTTTGCCCCGCTTGCGCATACTGTCGTATGCCTGGACGCAACGCTTCCCATGCTGGCGGTCGGAAAAGAAAAAGCAGACAGCGATCGTATGGATAACATGATTTTCATGAAGGGCTGCGCGGAAGAATTGCCTTTCCTGAATGAAAATTTTGATATTGTGTTTTCACGTCTGGCGTTTCACCATTTTCCGGATGCCGACGCGGCCTTTTCCGAAATGGTAAGGGTTCTGCGCCCCGGCGGAAAACTGGTTCTGATCGATATGGAAGCGGCTGAGGAAGAGCTGCGGGATACGGAAGATAAAATAGAAACCCTGCGCGACCCTTCGCATATAAAAAACATGAGCAGAGGTGAAATGCTGAAGCTGTTCGACGCGCACGGGCTTTCCGTAGAAAGCTGTGAAAAAACCGAAATGCGGCAAAAACTGAAAAACTGGCTTGCGCTTACAAAAACGCCGCAGGATATACAGGATGAGATTACAGAACGCATGAAAAATGATATGCGCGGCAAAGAAAAGACAGGCTTTTTCCCGTACTTGGAGAATGATGAAATCTGCTTTGACCAAAGGTGGATTCTGATCATTGGCCGAAAGAAACAGTAAAACAGGCCGGGCAAAACAAAATTTGAGGAGAAAATGATATATGTGGACATGTCCAAAATGCGGGAGAGAATTTAAAAAGACAAATCAGGGACATTATTGCGGAAAGGCGCCTGAAACAGTGTCGGAATATATTGAATCACAATCCTCGGAGGCGCGTTCTCATCTGACAAAATTAGCGGCAATAATACGAGACAGCGTTCCCGGCGTAAACGAACGGATATCATGGAGCATGCCAACCTATGAAAAAGCAGGGAAATCGGTTTCCTTTTCTGCCTGCAAAAATCATGTCAGCCTCTATGTCGGCAGCGAAGCTATTGAAAAATTTGCATCTGAACTGGGGGAATTTGCCACGAAGAAAAGCGCGGTTTATCTTCCTTATAACAAAAGCCTGCCGTCAGGGCTGATCGAGGATATGGTAAAATGGTGCTTTCTGTAGTTTGGTAGTTTGGTGGCTGCCTGTTTATCGGGAGAAAAAAAGCCGGCGGTCGATATTATTTATTAAAATCAGATAAATATTTATTTGGAATAATAATATTCAGAAAATAAATCCTATAATTTTAAATTATCAAATTATCTGACAATTTCCAAAATATTCGTTATTTACAAATGAGAAAAACTGTACTATAATGCCCATAAGTCGCAAAGGAGCGCTGATTACAGCTTCTTTGCGACTTTTTTTATTTCATCATATAAAGGAGAAAAGCTTATGTTTGACGCGAAAAGAACGGTTCCAAAGGCGCCTCTGCACGATGAGAGGTTTGAGCATGACAACTGCGGCATCGGCGCGTGTGTGAACATCAAGGGGGTGAAATCCCGTTCCACCGTGGAAAACGCGCTGAAGATCGTGGAAAACCTGGAGCACCGCGCGGGAAAGGATGCGGAAGGAAAGACCGGAGACGGCGTCGGCATTCTGACGCAGATTCCACACGCCTTTTTTAAGAAGGTGACGAAGCCTCTGGGGATCGAGCTTGGCGGAGAGCGGGAATACGGCGTCGGCATGTTTTTCTTCCCTCAGGATGAGCTGAAGCGGAACCAGGCAAAAAAGATGTTTGAGATCATCGTGGAGAAGGAAGGGATGGCCTTCCTCGGCTGGCGCGAGGTTCCCTGCAGCCCTTCCGTGCTGGGAGAGCGCGCGGTGGAGTGCATGCCGTGCATCATGCAGGGCTTTGTGAAAAAGCCGGCCGCTACGCCAAAGGGCATCGATTTTGACAGAAAATTATATATTGCAAGACGGGTATTCGAGCAGTCCAGCGACAACACCTATGTGGTCTCCCTGTCCAGCCGGACGATCGTGTATAAGGGCATGTTCCTGGTGGGACAGCTTCGCACCTTTTTTACGGATCTGCAGAGCCCGGATTACCTGTCTGCCATCGCCATCGTGCATTCCCGTTTCTCTACCAATACGAATCCGAGCTGGGAGAGGGCGCATCCGAACCGTTTCATCGTCCATAACGGGGAGATCAATACCATCCGCGGCAACTATGACAAGATGCTTGCCAGAGAGGAAAACATGCAGTCGGAGCATCTGCGGGATCAGCTCTACAAGGTGCTTCCCGCCATCAATCCGGACGGCTCCGATTCCGCCATGCTGGACAACACGCTGGAATTTCTGGTGATGAGCGGCATGGAGCTTCCCCTCGCGGTGATGATCACCATTCCCGAGCCCTGGGCCAACAACAAGACCATGTCCCAGACAAAACGGGATTTTTACCAATATTATGCAACCATGATGGAGCCCTGGGACGGGCCGGCCTCCATTCTGTTTTCCGACGGAGACATCATGGGAGCGGTGCTTGACAGAAATGGCCTGCGTCCGTCCCGGTACATGATCCTGGACGACGATACCCTGATCCTTTCCTCCGAGGTGGGCGTGCTGGACATCGACCCCGCCCGCATCCGCCTCAAGGAACGGCTGCACCCCGGCAAGATGCTGCTGGTGGACACGGTGAAGGGCGAGGTGATCGACGACGATCATCTGAAGGAGTCCTACGCGGCCCGTCAGCCCTACGGGGAATGGCTGGACAGCAACCTGGTGGAGCTGAAAAGCCTGAAGATTCCCAACGAGCGCGTGCCGGAATATACGGCTGAGGAGAGAAGCCGCCTGCAGAAGGCCTTTGGTTATACCTATGACGAGGTGAAGACCAGCATCCTTCCCATGGCGAAGAACGGCTCGGAGGCAACGGCGGCCATGGGCGTGGATACGCCGCTTCCTTTTCTGAGCAGGACCCACCATCCGCTGTTTCATTCCTTCAAGCAGCTTTTCGCCCAGGTGACCAATCCGCCTATCGACGCCATCCGTGAGCATGTGGTGACCTCCACCACGGTCTACATCGGCGCGGACGGAGATGTTCTGGAGGAAAAAGCGAAAAACTGCAACGTGCTGAAGGTGAACAATCCCATCCTCACCAACACCGACCTGCTGAAGATCAAGAGCATGAAGGCGGAGGGCTTCAAGGTGGCCGTGGTTCCGATCACCTATTATAAAAACACCAGGCTGGAGCGCGCCATCGAGCGGCTGTTCGTGGAGGTGGACCGCTGCTACAGGGAAGGGGCGAATATCCTGATCCTTTCGGACCGGGGCGTGGATGAAAATCATGTGGCGATGCCCTCGCTGCTCGCCGTATCCGCCATGAACCAGCACCTTGTGAAAACAAAAAAACGTACCAGCGTGGCGCTGATCCTGGAATCCGGAGAGCCAAGGGACGTGCATGATTTCGCCACCCTGCTTGGCTACGGCGCCTGCGCCATCAACCCTTATCTGGCGCAGGAGACCATAAAAGAGCTGATCGACAACCGGATGTTGGATAAGGACTACTATGCGGCGGTCAACGATTACAACAACGCGATCCTGAGCGGGATCGTTAAGATCGCTTCCAAGATGGGAATCTCTACCATCCAGTCCTATCAGGGCTCTCAGATCTTTGAGGCCATTGGCCTGGACAGAGACGTGATCGACCGGTATTTCACCAACACGGTCTGCAGGATCGGCGGAACCTCCCTTTCCGACATTGAAAAAGAGGTGGACGATCTGCACTCCAGAGCCTTTGATCCGCTTGGTCTGGAAACCGATCTGACCCTGGACAGCCCGGGACATCACAAGATGAGGAGCGGCGGCGACGAGCATCTTTACAATCCCGCCACCATCCACACCCTGCAGGAGGCGACGCGGCGGGGGGACTATGAGCTGTTCAAGCAGTATACGGCCATGGTCAACGCGGAGGACGGCGTGCGCAATCTGCGCGGCCTGATGGAATTTAAGTATCCCAAGAAGGGAGTGCCCCTCGACGAGGTGGAGAGCGTGGATTCCATCGTGACCCGCTTCAAGACCGGGGCCATGTCCTACGGCTCCATTTCCCAGGAGGCCCATGAGACGATGGCCATCGCCATGAATCTTCTGCACGGCAAGTCCAATTCCGGGGAGGGAGGAGAGGATCCTTCCCGTCTGAAGCCCGGCCCGGACGGCCTGAACCGCTGCTCCGCCATCAAGCAGGTGGCAAGCGGCAGATTCGGCGTGACCAGCGAATATCTGGTGAGCGCCCAGGAGATCCAGATCAAAATGGCGCAGGGAGCGAAGCCCGGAGAGGGCGGCCATCTGCCGGGAAGAAAGGTCTACCCGTGGATCGCGAAGACCCGCCATTCCACGCCCGGCGTGAGCCTGATCTCCCCGCCGCCTCACCATGACATTTATTCCATCGAGGATCTGGCCCAGCTCATCTACGATCTGAAAAATGCAAACAACCGGGCGAGAATCTCCGTGAAGCTGGTGAGCGAGAGAGGCGTCGGAACCGTGGCGGCCGGCGTGGCCAAGGCAGGCGCGCAGGTCATCCTGATCTCCGGCTATGACGGAGGGACGGGCGCGGCGCCCAGAAGCTCCATCCACAATGCGGGGCTTCCCTGGGAGCTTGGACTTGCGGAAACCCAGCAGACCCTGATCGAGAACGGCCTGCGCCAGCGGGTTCGCATCGAGACGGACGGAAAGCTGATGAGCGGCCGCGATGTGGCAATCGCCGCCATCCTCGGCGCGGAGGAATTCGGTTTTGCCACGGCGCCCCTGGTGACCATGGGCTGTGTCATGATGCGCGTCTGCAACCTGGATACCTGCCCGGTGGGCGTCGCGACCCAGAATCCGGAGCTGAGAAAGCGCTTCCGCGGAAAACCGGAATACGTGGTCAATTTCATGCGCTTCATCGCTCAGGAGCTGAGAGAGTACATGGCGAAGCTGGGCGTGAGAAGCGTGGATGAGCTGGTGGGCCGGACGGATCTTCTCGGCATGAAGGAGGAGCTGCCGCCCGCCTACCGGAAGATCGATATCAGCACCATCCTGAACAACCCCTACGAGGGAAGCGCGGACATCCGTTTTGACGCGAAAAAGGTGTATGATTTCGGCCTGGAAAAGACCCTGGACGAAAAGGTGCTCTTAAAGCAGTTTGCAAAAGGACTGGAAACGGGACGGGGCGGCAGCGCGGAGGTGGATGTGACCAACGTCAACCGTACCTTCGGAACCATTCTCGGCGCGGAGATCACGAGGAGATTCGGGACCGGCCTTGCGGACGACACCTTCCGTGTGCGCTGCAGCGGCTCCGGCGGACAGAGCTTCGGCGCGTTCATTCCAAAAGGACTGACCCTGGAGCTGATCGGAGACAGCAACGACTATTTCGGAAAAGGACTTTCCGGCGGAAAGCTGATCGTATATCCGCCGAAGGCGAGCCGGTTTGCCGCGGAGGATAACATCATCGTTGGAAACGTGGCTCTGTACGGCGCTACAAGCGGAAGAGTCTTTGTGAACGGCGTTGCCGGAGAACGCTTTGCCGTCCGCAACTCCGGCTGCGTGGCCGTGGTGGAGGGTGTCGGAGATCACGGCTGCGAATACATGACCGGCGGCCGGGTGGTGGTGCTCGGACGCACCGGCAAAAACTTCGCCGCAGGAATGAGCGGCGGCATCGCCTACGTGCTGGACGAGGAGAACGACCTTTACATCCGCCTCAACAAGGAAATGGTGTCCGCCCACGAGCTGACCGGAAAATACGATATCCAGGAGCTGAAGGAAATGATCCAGGAGCATGTGGCCTGCACCAATTCGGCCAAGGGAAAGAGGATTCTTGAAAACTTTGAGGAATATCTGCCGAAGTTCAAAAAGATCATTCCCCATGACTATGAGCGCATGCTCTCCACCATCGTTTCCATGGAGGAGAAGGGCTTAAGCCCGGAAGCGGCGCAGATCGAGGCTTTTTACGCAAATACGGGAAAATAGATTCAGATTCGGAAAGAGGTAGCCATGGGAAAACCAACAGGATTTATGGAATATGAAAGAAAAACGAGCCTTTCGGAAAGGCCGGAGGAGCGGGTCAGACATTTCAATGAATTTCACGAGCACCTCCCTCTGGAACAGCAGCAGCTTCAGGGCGCGCGCTGTATGGAGTGCGGCGTGCCCTTCTGCCAGTACGGACAGATGATCGCGGGGATGGCCTCCGGCTGTCCGCTTCACAATCTGGTGCCGGAGTGGAACGACCTGGTCTATACCGGAAACTGGGAGCAGGCTTATGAGCGCCTGAAAAAAACGAACAATTTTCCGGAATTCACCTCCCGCGTCTGCCCGGCGCTCTGCGAGGCGGCCTGCACCTGCGGCCTGAACGACGACCCGGTTTCCACAAAGGAAAACGAATACGCCATCATCGAAAACGCCTATGAAAAGGGATATGCCTCGCCCCGCCCGCCCCGGGTGCGGACAGGGAAAAAGGTGGCCGTCATCGGAAGCGGCCCCTCCGGCCTTGCCGCCGCAGACATGCTCAACAAGCGCGGCCACAGTGTTACCGTTTATGAAAGACACGACCGCGTCGGCGGCCTGCTCATGTACGGCATTCCCAACATGAAGCTGGAAAAAACGATCGTGGAAAGAAAAATAAAGGTCATGGAGGCGGAAGGGATCACCTTTGTCACGAACGCGGACGTGGGAAAGGACATCAAACCCGCAAAGCTCCTGAAGGAATACGACCGGGTGATCCTCGCCTGCGGCGCTTCCAACCCCAGGGACATCAACACGCCCGGCCGCGACGCCAAGGGCATCTACTTCGCCGTTGACTTCCTTTCCGCCAATACGAAGAGCCTGCTGGATTCTGATTTCGCGGACGGGAAATACGTGGACACCAAAGGGAAGAACGTGATCATCATCGGCGGCGGCGACACCGGAAACGACTGCGTGGGAACGGCCATCCGCCACGGCTGCAAATCTGTGACCCAGATCGAGATGATGCCCAAGGCCCCCGATACCCGCGCCCTGAACAACCCCTGGCCCGAATGGCCCCGCGTCTGCAAAACCGATTACGGCCAGGAGGAAGCCATCGCTCTCTTCGGCCATGATCCGAGAATATATGAATCAACAGTAAAAGAATTCTTAAAAGATAAAAACGGAAACCTGAATGGAGTTAAAATAATTAAGTTAAAGGGAGAAAAGAACCCCGAGACCGGACGCATGGAAATGAAAGAGATCCCCGGCACCGAACAGATCCTGGAAGCGGATATCGTCCTCATCGCCGCAGGTTTCTTAGGCTGCCAGAAATACGTCGCTGACGCCTTCAAGGTGGAGCTGAATCCGCGCACCAACGTAAAGACCGATCCCGGAAGCTATCAGACTAACGTGGACCGCGTCTTCGTCACCGGCGACATGCACCGCGGCCAGTCCCTCGTCGTCTGGGCCATCCGTGAAGGCCGCGAAGCCGCCCGCCAGGTGGATGAAAGTTTGGAGAGGTATACAAACATGTGCCTCCAGTAGGCAGGGCAAAAAAGGAAGGAAACGTCTCTGACGGAAAGCTTGCTTTTCGGAAGAGACGTTTCCTTCCTTTTTTATGGGGCGTACGCCCCATCAGCCGGGAAATCCCGCAGGGATTTTCCGGCGTGGCCCTGCCGTCCGGAGCGGGGGGG
>DWWS01000035.1 GCA_019119595.1 Candidatus Eisenbergiella merdavium
ATTACAGCTTTGTCGGCAAGATTGACTTGCCCGAATAACCGCCCGACCTATCCGACACAATGGCCAAGTGTCGGATAGGAACGGCAAAATTTTTTGCACTTCTATTGCTTCTTTATCACACATAAGCAAAAAGTCAAGGCATTAAGCAGCTTATGGCGGGCGGCGGCGTTGCCCTTATCGGCACTATCCTTGTACCGCTTCTTTCCGGTCTGTTCGGATAAGTTTACGGAGGGTAGCCTATGGAGAGCATACTGGAAGCGATTAACGAATGGATAAAGGAAATCCTTATCGGAGCCATTAACGGTAACCTTTCCACTATGTTCGGGGACGTAAACGAAAAAGTAGGCACCATTGCAGCGGAGGTAGGCAAGACCCCGCAGGGGTGGAACGCAAACATTTTCAACATGATACAAAATCTGTCGGAAAATGTGATTGTACCCATTGCGGGGCTTGTCATTACCTATGTCCTCTGTTATGAGCTTATCAGCATGGTAACGGAAAAAAACAATATGCACGACGTTGACACGTTCATGTTCTTTAAGTGGTTTTTCAAAGCCTTTGTTGCCGTTTTCTTGGTAACACATACCTTTGATATTACTATGGCGGTGTTTGATATGGCGCAGCATATTGTGTCCGGCGCGGCGGGGGTAATCGGCGGCGATACGAATATCGACGTAACCGAAGCCCTTGCCGCCATGCAGGAGGGACTAAAAGATATGGAAATCCCCGAACTACTGTTACTTGTCATGGAAACGAGCCTTGTAAGCCTTTGTATGAAAATCATGTCCGTACTGATAACCGTTATCCTCTACGGCAGAATGATTGAGATATACGCCTACTGTTCCGTTTCCCCTATCCCCTTTGCCACCATGACAAACCGGGAATGGGGACAGATTGGGAACAACTACCTAAAGGGGCTGTTTGCACTGGGCTTTCAAGGCTTCCTCATTATGATATGCGTCGGCATTTACGCAGTTTTAGTAGGCGAAATGGTCTTAGCGGACAATCTGCACAGCGCGATTTTTTCCCTTGCAGCCTATACCGTTATCCTCTGTTTCTCCCTGTTCAAATCCGGCGCACTGGCAAAATCCATTTTCAATGCACATTAACACAGCACACGCGGGAAAGTCCCGCAGAAAGGAGGTCTTTTCTTGGCGTATGTACCTGTACCCAAAGACTTATCCAAAGTCAAAACAAAAGTCGCTTTCAATCTGACAAAGCGGCAAATCCTTTGTTTTTCAGTGGCACTTCTTATAGGACTGCCGCTTTTCTTTTTGCTCAAAGACAGCGCAGGGACGAGCCTTGCGGCAATGGCAATGATTGTCGTTATGCTTCCCTGCTTCTTGGTTGCTATGTATGAAAAGCATGGGCAGCCCCTTGAAGTGGTCATTAAAAACATCATTCAGACAAAATTTACCCGCCCAAAAGTGCGACCGTATCAGACGGAAAACCTGTATGCACTCTTGGAGAAACAGCGGGCATTAGAAAAGGAGGTATCAGCGATTGTCAAAAGGACAGACAAAAAAGACGCGGGAAGCCGCAGGAAACAGGCGTAAGCTGACCCGCGCAGAAAAGAAACAGATAGCGGCGGTTATCCGGCAGGCAAAGGGGGACGGCAAAGCCCACACCGCACAGCAGACCATCCCCTACCTTGCCATGTACCCGGACGGTATCTGTAAGGTGGCACAGCGGAAATATTCAAAGAGCATTGCTTTTGAGGACATCAACTATCAGCTTGCACAGGCAGACGATAAGACCGCTATTTTTGAAAACTGGTGCGATTTTCTCAACTACTTTGACGCAAGCGTGAACGTGCAGCTTTCTTTCATCAATCAAGGCTCACAGCAGGAACAGGCAGCGCGGGCAATCCATATCCCGCCGCAAAATGACGATTTTAATTCTATCCGCACCGAGTATTCCGATATGCTGAAAGCGCAGCTTGCCAAAGGGAACAACGGGCTTGTAAAGCATAAGTACATCACATTTTCCATTGAAGCGGACAATCCGGCGGCAGCAAGGGCGCGGCTTTCCCGTATTGAAACAGACGTACTCAATAACTTCAAGGTGCTTGGGGTATCGGCGCACCCCTTATCCGGCTATGAACGTCTGAAAGTGCTGCATGGGGTATTCCACCCGGCAGGTGAGCCGTTCTCATTCTCTTATGACTGGCTGACCCCGACAGGGCTTACCACAAAGGACTTTATCGCCCCGTCCTCTTTCAAGTTCGGGGAGGGACGCTACTTTGCTATGGGGAAAAAGACGGGGGCGGTATCGTTCCTTGAAATCCTTGCCCCGGAGTTAAACGACCGTATCTTAGCGGATATGTTGGACTTAGAAACAGGCGTTATTGTCAATCTCCACATTAAAAGTATCGACCAGTCGGAAGCAATCAAGACCATTAAGCGCAAAATCACTGACCTTGACAAGATGAAGATTGAGGAACAGAAAAAAGCAGTTAGAAGCGGTTACGATATTGACATAATCCCGTCCGACCTTGCCACCTTTGGAAATGAAGCAAAGAACCTGTTGCAGGATTTACAGAGCCGCAACGAGCGAATGTTTCTTCTCACGTTCCTTGTGGTAAACATGGCAGACACGAAGCGGAAACTGGAAAATGACATTTTCGCGGCGGCAGGCATTGCACAGAAATACAACTGCGCCCTGACCCGTCTTGACTATCAGCAGGAAGTGGGGCTGATGTCCTCTGTCCCTTTGGGGGAGAACCTTATCCCTATTCAGAGAGGTTTGACGACGAGCAGCACCGCTATTTTTATCCCGTTCATCACGCAGGAGCTATTTCAGACCGGGGCTGCCCTGTATTATGGGCTGAACGCTTTAAGCAACAACATGATACTCTGCGACCGCAAGCAGCTTAAAAATCCGAATGGGCTTATCTTGGGAACACCGGGCAGCGGAAAATCCTTTGCGGCAAAGCGGGAAATCACAAACGCCTTTCTCATTACCGACGACGATATTTTTATCTGCGACCCGGAAGCCGAGTATTTTGCCCTTGTCAAGCGGCTTGGCGGGCAAGTGATACGCTTATCCTCGACCGGGAAAGGCATGGACGGTACGCCCCAGTATGTGAACCCTATGGATATGAACCTTAATTATTCTGAGGACGACAGCCCCCTTGCACTGAAAAGTGATTTTATCCTGTCCCTCTGCGAGCTTGTCATTGGAGGCAAGGAGGGCTTGCAGCCCGTTGATAAGACCGTCATTGACCGCGCCGTAAGGAATGTGTACCGGGACTATCTTGCTGACCCTGTACCGGAGAAAATGCCTATCTTGGGCGACCTTTACAACGAGCTGTTGAAACAGCCGGAGCCGGAAGCTGCCCGCATTGCGGCAGCATTGGAGCTGTATGTTTCCGGCAGCCTTAACGTATTCAACCACAGAACGAATGTGGAACTTTCTAACCGCCTTGTCTGTTTTGATATTAAGCAGCTTGGGAAGCAACTCAAAAAGTTAGGTATGCTCATTGTGCAAGACCAGATATGGAACCGCGTTACCATTAACCGGGCAGAAAAGAAATCTACCCGCTACTATATGGACGAATTTCATCTGCTCTTAAAAGAAGAACAGACCGCCGCTTACAGTGTGGAGATTTGGAAGCGTTTTAGAAAATGGGGAGGTAAACAGGCACAGTCCCTACAATCTTGCAAATGGGGATTGTGTATGCCGTCTTAACCGGAGCCGAAAAGAACGGTTAAGAATATCAGCGGAGAAGAAAACGGGAAAGGTTTTGCAATCCTAATCCGAGTGGAAGTGTCAAGGTAATACTTGATACACACGCAACGCATAGGGCTTGACCCCCGGTTTGCAACAGCCGGGAATATAACAGCCCCACGAGGCTCCGCTATCGTTTCGGTCTGCGGCATAAACCGCAGGATAAAAAGATATGCTATGCCGGGTATGAACAGACATACCGCTGAAAATGGGCGAAAGCCCCGGAGGGACAGATAAAAAACTGTCCGTTAATCACACAACAGATACCCACAGCTATCACGCAGAACATTAAGGACTTGCTTGCTTCCCGCGAGGTGGAAAATATCTTTGAAAACTCTGATTTTGTCCTCATGCTGAATCAGGCACAGGGCGACCGGGCTATCCTTGCAAAGCAGCTCAATATCAGCCCACAGCAGATGAAGTATGTAACCCACACCGAAGCAGGCGAGGGACTTATCTTCTATGGAAATGTAGTGCTGCCCTTTGTAGACCATTTCCCGAAAGATACCGAGCTTTACCGCATTATGACGACGAAGCCGGAGGAAGTGAGCAGCCTATGAAACAGTTAAAACCACGCGATAAAATCACACAGAAAATGACCCGCGACGGTGCGGTGGAAATCAACGAAACACAGCAGACCGCCGAGCGTATCAGCAGCCGGGAAGCAGACAGCGACTTTTCACAGCCGGACACCGCTACCGCCGAGCGCGTCATGGAACACCTTGACGCAGCCCATACCCGAAAGGCAAGCAAAAAGGCAGTCAAGAAAGCGCAGGAAGCGGCTGTTTTGCGTACTTCCACTTCCCGCTTGCAGTTTACCGATGAGGAACGGGAAACGCCGGAACTGCAACCCTACATCAAAAAATCAGAAAAAGCAGCCGACAAACTGGACGCGGCAAAGGCAGCTCTCCCGAAACAGAAAAAATTGGTAAAAGAGCGCACCTTTGAGGAAGCCACCGGAAAGACAAAGACCCGGCTTCACTTTGAGGAACAGGAAAAGCCCATACCCGGCGGCAAAGCCCACAATAACCCGTTATCCCGCCCCGCGCAGGAAGCGGGTATTTTTGTTCACAACAAAATCCACAGTGTCGAGAAAGACAATTCCGGTGTGGAGGGCGCGCACAAATCGGAGGAACTTGCCGAGCGCGGCGCAAGGTACGGGACAAGGAAGTTTAAACAGGGCTACCGCAGCCATAAGCTGAAACCCTACCGGGAAGCGGCAAAGGCAGAACAGGCAGCGTTTAAGGCAAACGTCAATTTCCAGTATCACAAAGCCTTGCAGGAGAACCCGCAGCTTACAAGCAATCCCTTTTCCCGGTTCATGCAGAAACAGAAAATCAAACGCCAGTATGCAAAGACCGTAAAAAAAGGCGGTGCAGCCACCGCCAAAGCAGCCGCCGGAGCGTCCCAAACAGCAGCAAAGAAAGCGGCTGCCTTTGCAGGACGACACCCAGCAGGCGTGATAATCGCTATCGCCGCGCTGCTTCTGTTCATCATGGTATCCGTAGGGCTTTCCTCCTGCGGGGCAATGTTTTCCGGCAGCATGAACAGCGTGTTAGGGACTTCCTACACGTCTGAGGACAGCGACCTTGTGGCAACGGAACAGAGCTATGCCGCAATGGAAAATGAGTTGCAACAGGAAATTGACGCTATCGAAAGTACCCACCCCGGCTATGATGAATACCGTTATGACCTTGATACTATCGGGCATAACCCCCACGAATTAGCGTCGTACTTGACTGCCCTTTTGCAGAGTTACACCCCGCAGAGCGCACAGGCAGAGCTAAAGCGGCTGTTCGGCTTACAGTACACCTTGACGCTGACGGAAGAAATCGAGATACGCACCACCACCGACGAGGAGGGCAACGAGGAAGAATACGAATACCGTATCTTAAATGTGAAACTGACAAACAAGCCGATTGCTTCCCTTGCGGAAGAACTGCTGAACCCACAGCAGTTTGAAATGTTCAAGGTGTACTTACAGACACAGGGCAACAAACCGTTGATTTTCGGCGGCGGCTCTCCCGACGGAAGCCCGTCCGAGGATTTAAGCGGCGTGGAGTTTGTAAACGGCACACGTCCCGGAAACCCGGAGCTTATGGAGCTTGCAAAACAGCAGGTCGGAAATGTGGGCGGCTACCCTTACTGGTCTTGGTACGGCTTTAACAGCCGCGTGGAATGGTGCGCCTGTTTTGTATCATGGTGCTACAATCAAGCCGGAAAAAGCGAACCCCGCTTTGCGGGCTGCGAATGGCAGGGTGTCCCTTGGTTTCAGTCAAGGGGACAATGGGGCGCACGCGGCTATGAGAATATCGCACCGGGCGACGCTATCTTTTTCGATTGGGATTTAGACGGCGTTGCCGACCATGTGGGGCTTGTGCTTGGCAGGGACGGCAGCCGCGTCTATACCGTTGAGGGCAATTCCGGCGACGCCTGCAAGATAAAGAGCTATGACCTTAACTATCAATGTATCAAAGGCTACGGGCTGATGAACTGGTAAAGCAGTCCCAAAAAGAAAGGAGAAATGACCTATGGCAAACAATAAAATCGACCGTATCAATAAGGAAATCGCAAAGACCCGCGAGAAAATCACAGAGTATCAGAACAAGTTAAAAGGACTGGAAGCGCAGAAAACCGAAGCGGAAAACCTTGAAATCGTGCAGCTTGTACGAGCTATGCGTCTGACCCCGCAGGAACTGAACGCTATGCTGTCCGGCGGCGGTATTCCCGGCATGACTGCCGCACCCGCAGAAGAAAACGAACAGGAGGAAAATGCAGATGAAGAATAAACTGAAAAAGACCATGACTGCCCTTTGTGCCGCCCTTATCCTTGTGGGCGGTTTTTCTGTCCCTGCCTATGCACAGGGCACAGCCACAGAGCCGCCCGCAGAGGACGCGACCAACGACAGCAACGTAATTGTAGAGGAAAAAGAGGAAACGCCGCCCCTTACCCCAAAGGGAAACGCAACACTAGTTGACGATTACGGCGGCAATAAGCAGCTTATCACTGTTACCACCAAAAGCGGCAACTATTTCTATATCCTCATTGACCGCGCCGCCGAGGGCGAACAGACCGTACATTTCCTTAATCAAGTGGACGAAGCCGACCTTATGGCACTGACCGAAAACGGCGAAGCTGCCAAAAAGCCGGAAATCTGTAACTGTACGGAGAAATGCGAAGCCGGAAAGGTAAACACGTCCTGCCCGGTATGTGTTACCAGTATGACAGGCTGCACAGGCAAAGAACCCACGCCAACACCCACAGAGCAGCCGGAAGAACCGAAAGAAAAAGACGGCAATCCCGGTGTGGTGCTTGCCTTAGTCCTCTTTGCCCTGCTTGGTGGCGGCGCAGCGTTCTACTACTTTAAGTTTCTAAAGCCGAAGCAGAATGTAAAGGGCGATACCGACCTTGAAGATTTTGAATTTGAGGACTACGACGAGGACGAGCCGGAAGCAGATACCGGGGAAACTTCCGAAGATGAAGAAACGGAGGAAGAAACCCTATGACCCTGTTTACCGACAATCCCTTTGAAAAGATGATGATACAGAAACCGAACGGGCGGCGTGATAATGCGCCGCCTGTTCCTTATCCCCCGGCTTGCGCTTCCTGCCCTTACAAGGGACAGTCCCCTTGTGTGGGGTACTGTCTGAAACAGGTACAGGAGAAAAAGAAAACCGAGCCGGAACGCTGAAAGGAGGAACTTATATTTGATTTTAGTTATCGCAGAAAAGCCCAGTGTGGCGCAGACAATCGCCGCCGTACTGGGGGCAAAGGAAAAGAAAGACGGATTTCTCACAGGAAGCGGCTATATCGTTTCTTGGTGCGTAGGACATTTGGTAGGGCTTTCCGAAGCTGCCGCCTACGGGGAACAGTATAAAAAGTGGAGCTATGACAGCTTACCGATTTTGCCGCAGGAATGGAAGTACACCGTTGCTTCTGATAAGGAAAAGCAATTCAAAACCCTAAAGGAGCTTATGCACCGGGCAGACGTTTCCGAAGTCGTCAATGCCTGCGACGCAGGGCGCGAGGGAGAACTCATTTTCCGTTTTGTCTATGAAATGGCGGGCTGCAAGAAACCTATGCGCCGCCTTTGGATTTCCTCTATGGAGGACAGTGCAATCAAAGAGGGCTTTTCCCGTCTGAAGAACGGCGAGGAATACGACGCGCTCTTTGCTTCCGCATTATGCAGGGCAAAGGCTGACTGGTTAATTGGTATCAATGCCACCCGCCTTTTCTCTGTCCTTTACAACCACACCTTGAACGTGGGGCGCGTACAGACCCCGACTTTAAAAATGCTTGTTGACCGGGACGCAGCGATTACCACATTCAAGAAAGAAAAATACTACCATGTGCGCCTTGCCTTATCCGGCGCGGAAGCTGCAAGTGAAAAACTGTCTGACCGTTCCGAAGCTGACAGGCTGAAAGCTGCTTGCGAAGCGTCAAAAGCAGTCTGCACTTCCCTTGCGAAAGAGAAAAAGACCGCAGCCCCGCCGAAGCTCTTTGACCTTACCTCTTTACAGAGGGAAGCAAACCGCCTGTTCGGATATACAGCAAAACAGACCCTTGACCTTGCACAAGCCCTGTATGAAAAAAGACTTCTTACTTATCCGAGAACCGACAGCAGCTATCTGACTGACGACATGGGCGACACAGCGGCGGGCATTATCAAGCTGCTTTGCGGAAAGTTTTCTTTTATGGCGGGAAAAGACTTCACGCCGGAGCTTGGAAAGGTGCTGAACAGTAAAAAGGTATCAGACCACCATGCCATTATCCCCACTATGGAGCTTGCAAAGTCCGACCTTGCCGCGCTGCCGGAAAGCGAAAGGAATATCCTCACCCTTGCCGGGGCGCGTCTGCTCATGGCGACCGCTGCACCGCATACCTTTGAAGCGGTTACAGCAGTTTTTGAATGTGCCGGACAGTCCTTTACCGCAAGGGGCAAGACCATTCTTTGTGAGGGTTGGAAAGAGATTGACCGAAAATACAGGGCAGCCTTAAAGAACAAGCCCGAAACGGACGACGCAGACAGCGACACAGAAAAGACCCTGCCGCCATTTACCGAGGGACAGACCTTTGAAAATCCGACGGCAACGGTAACGGAGCATGACACAACACCGCCAAAACCTCACAACGAAGCGTCGCTGCTTTCCGCTATGGAGCGCGCCGGAAGCGAGGACACCGACCCGGACACAGAACGCAAAGGGCTTGGAACTCCCGCCACCCGCGCCGCCGTCATTGAAAAACTGGTAAAGGGCGGCTTTGTGGAGCGAAAAGGCAAGCAGCTACTTCCCACAAAAGACGGTATCAACCTTGTGTGCGTCCTGCCGGACACATTGACAAGCCCGCAGCTTACCGCAGAATGGGAAAACAATCTGACGCAGATTGCAAAAGGCAAGGCAGACCCCGCCGCATTTATGGAGGGTATCGAGGATATGGCGCGGGAACTGGTAAAGACCTATCCATTTCTTTCTGATGATAAAGCGCAGATGTTCAAGCCGGAACGGGAAGCGTTGGGAAGCTGCCCCCGCTGCGGTTCTCCTGTCTATGAGGGAAAGAAAAACTACTATTGCAGCAACAAAGAATGTATTTTTACCATGTGGAAAAATGACCGTTTCTTTGAAGAACGAAAAGTAACCTTTACCCCCCAAATTGCCGCTGCACTCTTACAATCCGGCAAAGTAAATGTGAAAAAGCTCTATTCCCCAAAGACGGGCAAAACCTACGACGGAACTATCGTATTGGCTGATACGGGCGGGAAATATGTCAACTACCGCATTGAACTGTCGAAGAAGAAATAACTGAATAGCAAGCATAGGAAAAGAGTACCCTTTTCCGTAAAATCCCTGCTTTCTCTACCGAGAACGGCGGGGATTTTTTGCTTGTTGGGAAGTGTCCCAAACCCTCTGAAATCTTGAAAAAATCTCTAAAATCTTTGGCAAAAACGCGGGCGCGGGGTACTGAATGATGAAACCGGAACATGCAGCGTCCGCGCTGCCCTTTGGAAAGGAGGTTACACATGGCAAGTTTACGGGACACCGTAAAAGACTATCAAGAAGAATTAAGGGACGGTATCGCTTGGGTGGCGTTTTGGAAAACGGGACGTTCTTGGAACGCTGAATATTTCCACCTTGAAATGGGCGATATTCTCTACCCGGAGGACAGAAGCCGCTTGGAAGAAATCAAACAGGCTGACCCTGCCGCCGTTGTGGTAAACGGCTATTATTCCGGCTATCTTGGCGAGGATATGAACCTTGACGAGCTGACCGCCGGGGTGCGCCGCCACTACGAAAACGGATATAGCAATATCGGGGAATTTATCGAAGCCCACGACGACAGGCTGCCGCCGGAGCTTATCGAGGAAGCAAGAGCCGCCGCCCACGCTGCGGGGCTGCCGTTCTCTGAAAAAGCCTACCGGGACGGCGAAGAACCCGACCCTTATCTATTTGACGGGAGCATGAGCATGGATGACTACGAACTTATGCACCGCATGATTGAAAACGAAAGGAGTGAACGCATGGAACAACCGATTTTAAGTGGGTATCTTTCTAATCTTGGAAAGTACACCGAGGGCAGACCTGCGGGCGAATGGGTATCATTTCCCACGACTGCCGAGCATTTGAAAGAAGTCTTTGACCGTATCGGGATAGACGGCAAAAACTACGAAGAACTGCACATCACAGAATACCAGTCCTCTATTGCAGGACTGGCAGGAAAATTGACGGAGCTTGAAAGCCTTGACGAGCTGAACTATTTGGGCGAGCTTTTGAAAATGCAGTTTGACGGCGACCGGGAAAAATTTGCTGCGGCTATCACATATGGCGACCATACAAGGGACTTGCAGGACATTATCAACCTTGCACAAAATCTTGACTGTTACTGGCTTTATCCGTCTGTAAAAACCGAGGAAGATTACGGGCATTATCTGATTGAAGAACTGGACGAGTTGGAGCTGCCCGAAGAAGCAAAAAATTATTTCATGTATGAGGAATACGGGCGGGACGTTGCTATCAATGACGGGGGCAGATTTACCGAGCAGGGCTATATTTACAACAACCGCAACACCTTTACACAGTGGTACGACGGGCGGGACGTGCCGGAGGAATACCGGGTAACGCCGCAGCCGCAGGAACAGGCAGACCTTGACGCAGCCGCCGTACAGCCTGCACTTGCCACAGAGCAGCCCCCTGTTCTCCCGATTATCTTATCTTCGGAAAAGCCTGCCGACAAAATGAAAGAGATTACCGACCGACTGGAACAGGGGATTTTAGGGATTTATGAGAGTGACCGCTACGCCGACTATCTGCGTACCATGTCAAAATTCCATGATTACAGCCTGAACAATACAATCCTTATCGCTATGCAGGGCGGCAATCTTGTAAAAGGCTATAAGCAATGGGAAAAGGAATTTGACCGCCATGTAAAGCCCGGAGAAAAAGCTATCAAGATACTTGCGCCGTCCCCGTTTACCGTTAAGAAACAGGTGGAAAAAATCGACCCGGACACCCAAAAACCTGTTTTCGATAAGGACGGGAAGCCTGTTACCGAGGAAAAGGAAATCAAGATACCCGCCTTTCGTGTGGTATCTGTCTTTGATGTTTCACAGACCGAGGGAAAGGAGCTTCCCTCCCTTACCTATGAGCTGACGGGCAACGTGGAACAATACAAGGATTTTTTCACTGCCCTTGAAAAAACTTCCCCTTTTGCTATGGAATTTGAAGCACTAAGCGGCAGTATAAAGGGACGCTGCAATTATGAGGAAAAGCGTATCTCTATCAACGAGGGCATGGACGAATTGCAGAACATCAAGACCGCTATCCATGAAATCGCCCACGCGACACTCCATAACATAGACAAAGACGAGCCGGAACGCCCCGACCGCCGCACCCGCGAGGTACAGGCAGAAAGCGTCGCCTATGCCGTTTGCCAACACTACGGGCTTGATACGTCGGACTATTCCTTTGGATATATCGCCGGGTGGAGCAGCGGAAAGGAACTTGCAGAACTGAAAGGCTCTCTTGAAACAATCCGCAGCACCGCCGCAAATCTGATTGATACCATAGACGGGCATTTTGCAGAAATCCAACAGGCACAGGATAAGGAACAGACCACCGAGCAGGCACAGCCCGAAGCAGAAGCAGCCGCGCCGGAGCTTCCCGAAGAAACAGCCCCGGCACAGGAAAAAGAAGTACAGACAGAACCGGAAGCTGATACAGGCGCAAGCGGTGAAACACCGCAGACCACACAGCCGGAGCAGGCTGCACCCGCCGCTCTTTATTACACTATCAATGAAGCTGCCGCCAAACGTGCAAAGGACGCAAACAGTTTTTCCGATTATAAGCAAGGCAGCGCGACGGCGGAATACAGACATTATGTAGATGAAGCCGTCCAGCTTGCAGAACGGCAGAAACGCCGGGTAGACCCGATGTACCATGAGAAAATCGACAGCCTGCTTGACACCTACGCCCGGAAACTGGCGGCGAACATGAACAAAGGCTATGAGATTGACGCGCGTGTTCCCTCTATCCTCATTGCGGGCGGCTCTAACTTCCCCACAAGGAAGAAAGAAAAGCAGAACGCAGCCCGCGACAGCAATTACCGGGAATGGCAGGACATACAGGGACTTCTTGATAAAATCCGCAGTACCGGCATGGGCGGTATCAGCGCAGACGACCCGCAGGCAGTACAGAAGTTGGAAAAGAAACTGGAAAGCCTTGAAAAATCGCAGGAAACTATGAAAGCCGTAAACGCCTATTACCGCAAGCATAAGACCCTTGACGGCTGCCCGCATTTGTCGCCGGAACAGCTTGTAAAACTGAAAGCAGACATGGCGAGCAGTTGGCATTTGGGGGACAAGCCCTTTGCGACTTGGGCGTTATCCAACAATAGCGCAGAAATCCGGCGCGTGAAAGACCGTATCAAATCCCTTTCACAGCAAAAAGAAATCGGGTTTGTCGGTTGGGAATTTGACGGCGGTAAGGTGGAAGCAAACACCGAAGCGAACCGCCTGCAAATCTTCTTTGAGGATAAGCCGGACGAAACCACGCGGGAAGCCTTAAAAAGCAACGGCTTCCGTTGGTCGCCAAAAGCCGGGGCATGGCAGCGGCAGCTTACCAGTAACGCCTACTATGCGGCTGATTATATCAAGGCGATTGCACCTCTTACCGGGGAAAAGCCAACCGAGTTACAGCGGGCGCATATCCGGGCGCAAAAGGTAGCTGCACAGGAACAACCCACACAGGAGCAGCCGGAAAATTATCTGAAAGCTGCCGAGCAGACCACCGAGCAAAATTACAACATGATTGACGGGCAGATAAACAACACTCCGACCGCTGCGGAACTGGAGGAAAAGGCAAAAGCCGGGGAACAGATTTCTCTTGCAGAATACGCCGAAGCCCTCAAAGCAGAAAAGAAACAGACAGAACCGGAGAAAAAGCCCTCTATCCGAGCGCAGCTTAGAGCAGACAAGGAAAAGACCGCACAGAAAAAAGCAACAAAATCAAAAAATCACGAATTGGAGGTATGAGCATGATTAGACTGACCGTTGAAGAAATGAACCTGTTAAGTATTTACCATAAGGGAAGCAAGGCACAGCTTATGGTAAATATGACGGCTGCGCTGCCATTCATGGACGAGGATATGCGCCCCTTTGCAGAGCGCACCTTACAGAAAATCTCCCCACTAACGGAAAACGAGTATGCGGAGCTTGCCATTTTCGCCGCTGATGAGGTATGACCGGGGGTAAGCGGCTCACGCCGCCACAGAGCCGGAAAGTCAACAGTCTTGTAAAAAAAGAGTGCTGCAACTGCGAGCGTGGACACTGTATCTTACTGGACGACGGGGAGGAATGTGTCTGCCCGCAGCTTATTTCCTATTCGCTTTTATGCAAGTGGTTTCAGATTGCCGTACTTCCTCTTGATAAGCTGCTGTATGCAGAGCTTTTCAAAACCGAGGATAAAAAGCGTTGTACCGAGTGCGGCACATTCTTTGTATCAAAATCAAACAGCGTCAAATACTGCCCGGACTGCCGGAAACGCATTACCCGCAGACAGGCAGCCGAGCGCATGAGGAAACGACGTGCGGCGGTTACGCAATAAAGGCGAAAAAAGCCTTGATTTACAGGGCATAAATGGCGTGAAACTGGCATAGGCGGTACAGAATACCTTTTCCTTTGAAATCGGGGTTCTACTGCGTAACATTCTAAAATCAATACCTATGAAAGAACAGGGTGCGGGAGGTCATTACTGGCTTCCTGCACCCTGTTCTTTTTGCGTCTGACTGTCTTTATCCTGCATTTCCGGCTTCGGTTGCAATTCTTTTTCTATCCGGTTCCGGTAATGGGTTTTCCTGCGGTAAAAATATTTTGTTACTTCCTGTTCCGGCAGCCATATCCCCGCAGCTTCTATCTGCTCCATAACAGCGGCAACGATTTCCCGGTTGTTTTGCTTATGTGGCTCCTGTCCCTTTTCAATCCAAAGACGGCGGTATTCCTCATAAAGCCATGTACTGATAGTTTCTTTTTGCCGTTGCTTCAAATGGCGGAACTGCTTATCTGTCCGCAGCAGCTTCCCGTCTACCTTTTTATGATTTTTTGTCCCGATTTCTTTTTTCCTCTCTTTCCATTTCTTCAAGTGGAAATTGGGGGAGGGCTTCTATCAGCTTCATTGTGATATACTGGCGCATATCTTCATCAATTTCCAGTTTGAATGTTCCGTCCGGCTGACGTTTCTTTACAGTTGCCTGCCTGTCGATTTCGTCCTTGTAGCACATAAGCACCTTTTCCACCGCCCATGTTTCCCCGGCAACAGCGGCGCGTATGGTTTCATAATCGGGTATCGTTTGGTCTGCCATGTTTTCACACTCCTGTCTGTATTGGAATACCTTTATCCTACCACGCTTTTATAAATATTTCTACTGTAAGCGTTCGGTTTCCCTGCCCCGTTCCGGCTCTTTTTCCAGTCTTAAAATACGGTCTATGTTCTGCTTGATAATGTCGTATTCCTTGACCTGTTTTTTCAGCTTTCCATAATCAGCGTAAAGGGCTTCTTTCTGCGCTTGGAGCTTCCCGTATTCTTCCTGCATGGCGGCGAGATTGGGGAGCTTGGTAATGCCCGACGCTTTTAGTGTTTTTGCCGCCGCTTCATGGAGTATCAGACTGCTTTCATTTTTTGCCCGGTATGTGTCTTTTTCCTTTGCCCTGCGGTATGCTTCATAGACAGATTTTGTCTTTTGGTAGGTGGCAACGTGCTTCATCAGCACTACCATATCTGCAAGACGTTTCTCCACGCTCTTTAATGCGTCTGCGGTCTTTTCATTTTCCGCATTTATTTCTTCAATCCGGCTGACTAAATCCGCATACTGTTCAATCTGATGTTCCGTCAAGAAATTCATAGTCTTTGCTGCCAGTTTCAGATTATGGATTTTCGCCCACTGTTCATAGCCCCGGTTTTCTTGTGCCTTGATACTGTTTTCAATGTCGATAAGCAGCGATACACCGCTCTGCTCTTTGGGAGCTTTCGCTGCCTTTGTGCGCTTGCCTGCAATCCGTTCTTTGATTGCTTCCTCTGTATAATCTGCACCGAGGGTTTTTAAGCGGGTAAACCGTTCCTGTCCGGGAGCGCGGCAGGAGATATATTTTCCCGGTTTTATCTCATAGCCCGCTGTCTGTAATCGCTGCAATAATTCTTCAAAACTTGCCACTTGGGGGATAAGCGTATCAACGGCAATTTTCAGCTTGCCTTTCCAACTTGTCCCGGTTTTCTCTGCTTGATATTCTGCATAGCTTTTTCCTTTGCTGCCTTTGCCCGGAACAACAACGGACAGCCCGTTTTCCCGGCACAGCTTATCGCTCATGTTCCGTATGCCGTAGTAGCTGCGCTTATTGGAATTGTACTTATGGTAGTCAACAAAGTTGACCGCACAAAAAATGATATGGTTATGGATATGCCCCTTGTCTATGTGGGTAGTTAGGACGTATTCGTGCTGTCCCTTTGTTGCTGCGTCGGCAAGCTGCTTTCCGATTGCATGGGCTTTCTCACAGTCCACCTCTCCCGGTTCAAACGATTGTATCAGATGAAAGGCTAAGTTGTTCCCTTTTTGCCGAGCCTGCGACAAGGTATATTCAAACTCAATATCCGCCGTTTCATAGCTGCACCCAAAGGAGGACACAAGCGTTTTCCCGTCTGTCTTATCCGGGTTTTGGATATAATCAAGGGCTTTGCTCAACGTGCTTTTAATAGGCTTAATCTTTGTAACCGCCATATTTCCGCAAGCACCCCCTTTATTTCCTCTATGTCCTCTTGGTAGACGCTGCCTGTCGCATTGACACGCTTTGCAATCTGATTGATGTTGACCCCGATTTTCTGTATCTCCGCTGTCATGGCTTTTATGTCGCTATGGTCTGTCTGAATGATATAGCCGTCAATGGCGATCTTGCGAAGATACGCCGCCATGTTCCGGGTGGGAACGAGCTTCATTTTCTGCTCAATCAATGCCCGTTCTTCCTCTGTTACATAGAACTTGATTTGTATTTTTCTTTTGCGTCCGTTCATGCAATCGCTCCTTTCCGCTTTGAGGGTTTGGGACACTTCCCAACAAGCAATTTTCAACCGACGCGCCGCAGGGCGGGAGGGCGAAAATACGGAAAAGGGTACTCTTTTCCTATGCTTGCTAAGAAAGTTTTTTCCTTACTTACCACTACAACGAAACTTCCAGTATGCCAAAAAAGCGCAAAAGAAAACGCCGCAATCCTGCGACGCTTCAATCACTTTATGCAGATAAAAACGAGGGAACTTTATTCCCCCGTCTTATCGTTGTTGGCTTCCTCTATGCCTTTTGCGGTAGCAGACATGATTTTTAAGTCCGTTTCGCTCATAGTGTCAAGCATGGTATCGAGCTGACGGCGGCGTGTGGACTTCTCCTGTTCCCGCTCCGGGAAAAAGAACTGGTCTACTGATACATCAAGCAGGGTTACAAGCTCATATAAAATCTGTAAACTTGGGTGCTGCCCGCTGTTCTCAATGGACGCGATATATCGGGGCGCAATATTCAGTGTGTCGGCTAACTGATTGCGTGATATTCCCTTTGCCTTTCTTGCTGCTTTAATGGCTTGCCCGAAAGCCTTAAAATCGAATTTCTCTTTGCTCTGCTTCATAATTATTTCACCCGGTTACATTTTACTGTTCCTCTTTTCTTTAAGATATGATTACACAGAACATAGTATTGACTAAAATAGAGCATATATGTGATTTTGTTAATCGGGACAGTGATTGACTTTTTAGTATCAAAGTGATAATATTATCACACAACTTGATTAGGAGGATATATTATGATAGATAAGATAATGGATTGTATTGCGAACCCGGTAAAATGCAAATTACTAATTGAAATATATTCACATGGACAAGCAACTGCTAAATATTTATCGGATAAATTTGACGATATTCCACAAGCAACTTTGTACCGCAATCTAAAAAAAATGTTAAGTGATGGTCTATTAAAAGTTATTGAAGAAACGCAAGTGCGTGGTACAGTAGAAAAAACTTATGCACTTGCGTTTGACCTTAACAGTGATTTTGAAACAATATTAGCAGAAAATTCCGGTACACTTTATATGCAATTATTTATGCAGTATTTTTGGGGATTTGCAAAACAGTTTCAGGAGTATTGCCAGTCCCCAAACATTAACATTAAGGAGGATATGTCGGGATTTTCACTTTCTCATATCTATTTATCTGATGAAGAATTGGATACGCTTATGAACAATATTTCAAGTATCATTAGTACAGTAAAAAATAATAAACCAAACGATAAAAGAAAGATGAGAACAATAGGGATAATTCTTTCGCCACCAGACAATGTGCAGTAAATATCTACCGCCCATAAAATAGGGCGGTTCTTATTGACTTAATATTATCATTATGATAATATTATCTATATGAGAAATAAGGAGGGATATTATGAAAAAACAAAAGAAAACAATGATTATCATTACATTCGTTACACTTATTATTGTACTTGTAGCACTTTGCTTTTTACCGGACACAATCCCCTTACATTTTGGGGCAACAGGAGCGAGTAACTTTGGAAGCAAATACTTTTTATTGTTGTTCATTCCTATTCCTGCTGGTCTTTATTGGGCGTTTTGTCATAGGTCGAAATAACAAGGAGGAAAATTATGCAAGCAATACTTGAAATCAAAAATTTTACGAAAACATATTCCCAAAATAAAAAAGCAGTAGATAACCTTTCATTATCGGTTATGCCCGGAGAAATTCATGGTTTTATTGGACACAATGGAGCCGGAAAAACAACTACTATTCGAGCAATCGTTGGTGTAATGGATTTCAACGATGGCGAAATCCTAATTGCAGGACACTCAATAAAAAAGGAACCTGTCAAATGCAAATCATTGACAGCATATATCCCCGATAACCCTGACATATATGATTATATAACAGGTATTCAATATCTAAGTTATATGGCTGATATGTTTTCTGTTAAAAAAAAGCAACGTGAAGTACTCATACAAAAATACGCAGAAGTATTTGGCATTACAGATAGCTTAGGTAATCTAATTAGTTCTTATTCGCATGGTATGAAACAAAAATTGGCGTTAATTGGTGCTTTCCTGCATAGCCCTAAACTTCTTGTATTAGATGAACCATTTGTAGGTCTTGACCCGGAAGCTGTCTTTCATCTAAAAGAATTTATGCGTGAATTGTGTAATCAAGGAAGTGCTATATTCTTTTCTACTCATGTCTTAGAGGTTGCCGAAAAACTATGTGACAAAGTTTCTATCATCAAGCAGGGAAAAATGGTTGTGAGTGGTAGCATGGAAAATGTGCGTGGTTCAGATAGTCTTGAAAATGTCTTTATGGAGGTAGTCGAAAATGAAAAATAAATATCTGCTGCTTCTTAAAATGCAGTTTTTTAATTTTCTTGGTATTAACCGGCTACGGTATTCCAGTAATAAAAGAGAAATTCGTCGTAGCTTTATTATCGGTTTTAGTTGGCTATTGGTTATTGTCTTACTAATTACTTACAGTGCGATTATCAGTATTGGGTTCGTAAAAGCAGGAGCTATTGATATTTTACCGATTGTTTCCACATTGATATGCTCTATTATTACATTGGTATTAACGTTCCTTAAAAGTACTGGTGTGCTTTTTGGTTTAAGAGATTATGATATGATTATGTCACTTCCGGTAAAAAAGAGTGACATAGTTTTGAGCCGCTTGACAATGATATATTTTACTAACCTTTTAATCAGTGTCATTGTAGTGCTTCCTACTATTGTTATTTTTGGGGTAAGTGCAGAAGCAGGAATATACGGAAGCATTATGCTTTTGTTTTTCATGCCTTTTCTTCCTATCATTCCTATGATTATTTCTTTAGCACTTGGTGTTTTGATTACTGCACTTTCTTGCCGGTCAAAGCATAAAAATATCTATTCACTGGCATTAAGTACACTTGCAGTCCTACTGATTGTTATTGCTTCTACACAAGTGCAAAATATGGGAACTGATGAATTACTGAATATAGGATTTGTAATTTCTAATGTAGCAGATAAGCTCTATCCCCCAGCAACGCTTATTTCTAAAGCTGTTGAAAGCCAAGACTGGTTACTATTTAGTATGTTTGCAGGAATATCTATTTTAGTTAGTGTAATTTTCACAGTTGTTGTTTCCTATTTTTATCAAAGTCTAAACACTATCACGTCGAATTATGCTACTACTAGATACGAAGATAAGCCGTTGAAAATTTCTTCTCCATTTAAGGCAATGTATAAACGTGAATTTTACAGATATTTTTCCTGTACGATTTATGCACTTAATTCTACAATCGGAATAATACTATTGTTTGTTGCTTCGGTACTACTTTTATTTATTAGTCCCGAAATATTGGAAAAACAAATCGGTATCATTGGTCTTAACCAAATATTACGGGAAGTACTGCCGTTTGTTATTGCGGTATTCATTACAATGACCTCTACCGCTTCCGCTTCTTTATCATTAGAGGGGAAAAGCCGTTGGATAATGTGTTCTATTCCTGTCCGAGCCATTGATATATTTAATGCTAAGATAGCTGTCAATTTAACAGTGATTTTTCCATTTATGCTGATAAGTACTGTTTTGTTAGGTATCACAATGAAAGTTTCATTGATACAGACGGTTTTCTTATGTATTGTACCAACAGTTTATGCTCTTTTTATATCGGTTTTTGGAATGTATATGAATGTAAAGTTTCCAAATACGATTGGACAAGTGAGTATTATGCAATAAAAGGAGGCTCTATTTCTGTTCTTTCATCAATGGGAGTCGGTATGTTGAGCAGCCTAATTCCGTTATTTACTTGCATTATTTTTTCTGATTATACTATTTGTATAATGAGTATTGTTTCCGTCTTTCTGTTAATAGTTTCTTTCGTATTATATAATAAGCTACATCAATATCGACTTTATGAAGTATGAAAAATCAGATTTATTGGATAAAAAATTCAAGGCACTTGCTAATCCTACAAGACGGGAAATACTAATACTCTTATCTAAAAAACCATTAAACGCCGGAGAAATTGCAACCAAATTTACAATATCATTTGCTTCCATATCACATCATTTACAGAAATTAGAAGCAAGTAAACTTATTATTTCAAGGCATATTGGAATAAATATACAGTATAGTCTATGTATATCTGAGTTTGAAGAAATTTATTTATGGATTGCAAATTTAATATAATTGGAGCCTGCTAGATATGGCGAAGAAAAAAAAGCCGTTGTATAGCAGATATATTTTCGTGCGTTCATTCTGTTACGGCGGTTTTGAAATAAAATCAAAGCCGCTGTTTTCTTTTTTCAAAAGTAAGAATACAGAGAGTGTATTAAAGTCGCCCTTTTACAAGGATATGGCGGTATCAAGGAGGTATCGCCATGTACTTTTTCTTATCCCCGTCTAATGGGTTACTATCAAAAAAAGCCATTATCCACCAACGGGTTATTTCGGCTATGAAGATGAACTGTCAAATCAATTAAATACTACTGTTATTTCCTATGCGTCTGTCTGCATTTTGCAGGCAGGCGCATTTCGCATTTTACAGAAGATTTTTCAAAAACTTTGCTCTCTTTTTGGCAAAGCAAAAAGTCGCCTGTATTATCCCGCGAAAAGGGGAGGTACTACCGCCTTTCGGCAGAAAGGAGGTGAACACCATGACACCTAATCGCAGGGAATTTGAAAAGCAATGTGCGTTTCAAAAGTTCTGTAAATCAGTGCTGCACAATGAAGCGTGCAACGCCCATGAGGAAATTCGTCGGCGCAGAGTTCGGGAGGTTACTTTTTCCAACCTTGCCTTGCATGAGGAACGGCAGCTTTATACCGTCGATAAGTATTTTCAAGACGAAGAAGCAGAGCCGTCTTATCAAATGGCAGGAAAAGAAATAACCCCAAAACTGCTGCTTGAAGCTATCCGGGATTTACCCGAAGAACGGCGCAAAATTGTACTGTTGTATTACTTTGAGGGATTAACTGATATAGAAATCGGAAAGCAGCTCAATATCTCAAGAAGTACGGTACAGTATCGCCGGACAAGCTCCTTTGAGCAGTTAAAAAAATATTTGGAGGAAAACGCTGATGAATGGATTGAATGGTAAACCGACCGAGTACCCGGAGAACACCCTTGTACCTTATCCTGTCATACTGGCAGCGTCAAAGGGCGACCCGGACGCAATGAAGATTGTATTGCAGCATTTCAGCGGCTACATAGCAAGTCTTTCTATGCGGAAGCTCTATGATGAACGAGGAAATGTTTATTTTGGAGTAGACGAGGATATTCGAGAACGGCTACAAGCAAAACTGATGAAGGCTATTTGTTTATTTCAACCGTAATCGTAAAGGCTCTTGGTGCTAATACACCAGGGGCTTTTATTTATTATATAACCATGATTTTGTATAGCATATCGTTACCATAAATAAAGCATATTCCATACTTGTTATTATTCGTATGTCCGACTATAATTATACTGATATGATTTGTAGAAAGGACTGGTGTTGTTATGGAATATATGTCTTGCCCCGAAGCAGCAAAGAAGTGGGGAATTTCTGAAAGGCGGGTACAGATACTTTGCAGGGAGAAACGCATACAAGGTGTTTCAAAACTTGGGTATATGTGGTTGATACCAAAAGACGCGGAAAAACCGATTGACGGTAGAACCAAACAAGGAAAGGAGCTATACCATGAATAAAGTTTTGATTATAGATGATGATAAGGAACTTTGTGCGCTGATTAAACGCAGCGTACTATCAGAAGATATAGAAGCTGATTTTTGTAATACGGGAAAAGAGGGATTACAAAAATTAAAAGAGAGAGAATATCAACTTGTGATACTGGACGTTATGATGCCCGGTATGGACGGATTTGAAACATTGGAAGAAATTAGAAAAGAAAACAGCCTGCCGATTTTGATGTTTACATCAAAAAATGACAGTGCTTCTAAAGTACGCGGTTTAAGGGCAGGAGCTGATGATTATTTGACAAAACCTTTTGACATGGACGAACTGATAGCCCGTATCGTTTCCCTTATACGCCGTTATACCCGTTTCAATCAACAGGACGGAATATCACAGCAACTTGAATTTGACGGGTTGAAAATTGATATTGAAAATCGTTCTGTTACTACGGAAGATGGAACTTTTGAATTGCCTCCAAAAGAATTTGACTTACTCTTATACTGCGCGAAAAATCAAGGGAAAATTCTGACAAAGCAACAGATTTATGAAGAAGTGTGGAGAGAGGAATATTTCTATGATGACAGCAACATTATGGCGATTATCAGCCGACTTCGCAAGAAATTAGAGGTAAATCCCGGAAGTCCAAAATATATTCAAACGATTAAAGGTATCGGTTATCGTTTTAACAAGGAGGTTTGATTTTCTATGGAAGCAGTCATTTTTCTATCCATAATAATTGCACTTTTCTCTATTCTTGTTTCCTGCTTTGCTATTCGACGTGTTAAAAAACAGATAGCCGAGATAACAGACGCATTGATTGATGTAAAAAACGGAAATGGAAACAGACGTATTTTATCTGCAACAAATGAACTGGTAGCCCCTCTTGCCTATGAAATAAATGAGATTGTTGTGTCTTATGAGAGCAGGCTTTCTACTGTCCGGCAGACAGAAGAAACAAACCGACAGCTTATGACAAGTCTTTCCCATGATGTTCGGACACCGCTTACAACGCTTATTGGGTATCTTGACGCTGCACATAAAGGAATTGTTACAGGAAAAGACAGGGACGACTATATCGAAACAGCCCGCCGCAAAGCTCACGATTTGAAAGAATATATTGATGTTCTTTTTGACTGGTTCAAATTAAATTCTAATGAGTTTGCTATGGATATAAATATTGTTGAAGCTGCGGAGCTGACACGAAATATCCTGATTGACTGGATACCCATATTTGAAGATAAGCAGATAGATTACAATATTGATATTCCCGAACAGCCTTTCCGGGTAAAACTTGATACGGACGGCTATATGCGGATATTGAACAATCTTATTCAGAATGTAATTTCTCACAGTCATGCGGATAAAATAGAAATAATCCTATCAAAGCAGGAAAAAAATATGCAAATCCGATTAGCAGATAATGGAATAGGGATTGAAAAAGAAGATTTGAAGCATATTTTTGAACGGCTCTATAAATGCGATAAGGGACGGTCTGAAAAAGGCAGCGGTCTTGGGCTTTCTATCGCACACCAACTTGTAGAAAAAATGAACGGCACAATAACAGCAAATAGCACACAGGGAACAGGAACGGAATTTACTTTGCTTTTTCCCTTAGCAAATTAAGGTTCTCCCGTCCTTTTGACGGGAGCCTTAATTATTTTTGGGACAATATTTCAAATTGCAAGGTTAATGCAAGGTTGCGGCAAGGTTAATGCAAGGTTGGTATGATAGAATAGTTTACAGAACAGGAGGTTTGAATATGGACAAAAATTATATCATTGAAACAAAAAATCTTACCAAACAGTACGGCTCACAAAAGAGTGTCGCTGACTTAAATATTCATGTGCAGAAAGGGAGAATTTACGGACTGCTTGGAAGAAACGGAGCCGGAAAAACGACCACTATGAAAATGCTACTTGGATTGACAAAGCCAACTTCCGGCGAAGTTAAAATATGGGGAAAGTCTTTGCAGGGGAATGAAAAGAAATTGTTGCCCCGTATCGGTAGTCTGATTGAGTCACCCGGTTTTTACCCTAATTTGACTGCTACGGAAAACTTACAAATTTTTGCTACCTTACGGGGCATACCCAACCGTCATTCAATTAAAAACACATTGGATTTGGTAGGATTGCCTTATAAAGACAAAAAACTGTTTTCCCAGTATTCTCTTGGTATGAAACAACGGCTTGCGATTGCACTTGCAGTTATGCACGACCCTGAACTTCTGATTTTAGATGAACCTATCAATGGGCTTGACCCGATTGGAATTGCAGAAGTACGTTCTTTTATTCGCGAGCTTTGCGATACAAAGGGAAAAACAATTTTAATTTCCAGTCATATCCTTTCGGAGATTTCTCTGCTAGCAGATGATATTGGAATTATCGACCATGGCGCACTATTGGAAGAAGAAAGTCTTGCGGAACTGGAACAAAAAAGCAGCAAACATATCCGATTTACTCTTTCTGATACCGCACAGGCAGCAAGAATTTTAGAGCGTACTTTCCATGAGAGTCATTTCTCTATACAGGACGACCACAATTTACGCTTGCATAATCTTGATTTGTCCGTAGGAAAAATCGTGACTGCTTTTGTAGAAAATGGATTGGAGGTATCAGAAGCCCATACTTGTGAAGAAAGTCTTGAAGATTACTTCAAGCGTGTGACAGGAGGCGAAGGAATTGCTTAAACTGATTAAGTGCGAATTTTGGAAATTAAAGCGAAAAAGACTGTTGTATGCACTGATGTCATTGTCGTTATTTTTTCCGTTGATTTTGGCATATATGGCAAAGGCGGGAACTGGTGCAGATACAACGAAACACTATCTTCAAACCCGATTTGATTATGTCTATACAATGATGTTGGGATATGGTTTAGTTTTTTTGCTTCCATGTCTAATTGGTATCATTGCCGCTATTTTGTTTTTTATAGAAAGAGATTGTGATACTTCCAAAAACCTTAGAACAATTCCAGTTACAAATACACAACTCATTATGGCAAAAATTTCTATGCTCTTTATTTTCAGCGTTGCATTTTGTCTGATAAGCACATTGTCTGTTGCGTTGTTTTGTAAATTGTTTCATGTAGGAATGGTTTACGGTATGACTTATAAGATATTTATGAGCCTTATTTTTGGAGTTCTTATCGTAGCAGCTTCTTTACCGATTGTATTTTTAATTATTTACTTTAACAAAAGTTTTTTACTTTCTATCCTGCTTGCTTTTTTTTATTCCATTTTTAACTGGGGCATACTGGGAACGATTGGAACATCTATAAGTGCTGCCAAAATTGCTTTCTTAAATTCTTTTCCGGTTATATGTGTTATGAACTGGACAAGCGGCTTAATGATGGATAATTTGCAAAAAGATAATCTTTTGCCGGAAGCCTATGCGATTGTACCAACCACTTGCCATACAATTTTTATTATGGCAATTACAGTTATACTTTCTTTGTGGCTGATAATTCGCTTTTATAAAAAATGGACGAGGTAAAAGATATGAGAAATATAATAAAAACTGAATTTTTAAAATTAAAACGATATTCTGTAATAAAAGCCGGAATTATTATGACAACACTTTCTCCGTTGCTGTCACTGTTTTATTCCACAGCCAACGGTGGACAGACATGGACATTTGACTATTTTATGCAACAGGTTATGATTAGTAACTGTACCTTATTTTTCCCGATTATTATTGCGCTGATTGCAGGTTATATCATAACAAGGGAATATACAGACGATACTATGAAGAATATATTAACAATTCCTATTCCATATAAACAGTTACTTTCTGGAAAATTACTTATTCTATTGCTGTTGACAATCAGCTTTAGTCTTATAGGTTGTGTGATAGCATTAGTAATCAATATTATTGTCGGATTTCCGGGAGTTCATTTTGGCAATCTACTCAATATGTTTATTCGCGTTACTGGGGCGAATATAGGAATTTATATTTCAGTCTTGCCGATTATTCTGATATTCTGTTGTTCGGCAAATAATTTTTTGGGTGGAGTTGCACTAGCTTTTGTGTATGGATATTTTGGAACTTTTGAAGGAACACTGTTAAATTATTATCCGATTAAAGCAAGCATGATTTTAGTAGACCCTACTTGTGGTGCGGAATATGGTTATACTTATCACATTTTCCCCGCTTTCATTACAATAGTTTTGACTTTCTTGATTTCTATGATTATTCTTGCAAATAAAAAGAAAGAACCCGGTACATTGACTGTTGGTAAGAAGAAAAAAGCAGTTAGAAAAAAGGGTTGGTAAATAATTTGATTGATAGTACCTGCCGAACGACGGCAAAAGAAAAAAAGCTGTCGCAGAGCAGATACACTTTCACGCGCCTTTGAAGCGGTGGCTTTGATTTTTAGAGCCGCCGCTTTTCTTGTCTACTGCTAAATCACGACAACCTATAACATAAATTAGCGGCATTTAGGAGGGCTGCCGCTATGGGGATTTCTTTGTTGCTATACAGCATACACAGGTTACATTCATTAAAAAAAGTATAGCTCCCCCACCGGACAAGTCCGACTATACAGATGAACTATCAAATCAATTAAATACTGCTGTTATTTCCTATGCGTCTGTCTGCATTTTGCAGGCGGGCGCATTTCGCATTTTACAGAAGATTTTTCAAAAACTTTGCTCTCTTTTTGGCAAAGCAAAAAGTCGTCTGTATTATCCCGCGAAAAGGGGAGGTACTACCGCCTTTCGGCAGAAAGGAGGTGAACACCATGATACCTAATCGCAGGGAATTTGAAAAACAATGTGCGTTTCAAAAGTTCTGTAAATCAGTGCTGCACAATGAAGCGTGCAATGCCCATGAGGAAATTCGTCGGCGCAGAGTTCGGGAGGTTACTTTTTCCAACCTTGCCTTGCATGAGGAACGGCAGCTTTATACCGTAGATAAGTATTTTCAAGACGAAGAAGCAGAGCCGTCTTATCAAATGGCAGGGAAAGAAATAACCCCAAAACTGCTACTTGAAGCTATCCGGGCTTTACCCGAAGAACGGCGCAAAATTGTACTGCTGTATTACTTTGAGGGATTGACTGATATAGAAATCGGAAAGCAGCTCAATATCTCAAGAAGTACGGTACAGTACCGCCGGACAAGTTCTTTTGAGCAGTTAAAAAAATATTTGGAGGAAAACGCTGATGAATGGATTGAATGGTAACCAAAACGGCTACCCGGAAAATGCCCTTGTTCCCTATCCCGTTATTTTGGCGGCGAGCAAAGGCGACCCGGACGCAATGAAGATTGTATTGCAGCATTTCAGCGGCTACATAGCAAGTCTTTCCATGCGGAAGCTCTATGATGAGCGAGGAAATGTTTATTTTGGAGTAGACGAAGAAATACGCGAAAGGCTGCAAGCAAAACTGATGAGGGCAATCCTCACATTTAGGGCTGAATAAAGCAACGCGGTATTGGAACGCTTCCCCCTTTTCCGTTCCATATCGCAGAACAGCCCGCTGCTCTTTGACAAAGAAAGCGGCGCAATAGAATGGCGACGCAGTATAAGGCAAATCGGATACGTTCCTTTTGTGCCGAGCCATGCGGTGGGTACGCCATGACCTTTTTCTTAACCGAAAAGCGAGCGAGAAATACCACACCGTAAAGCAGGGATAGCACCCTGCGGGCGATAACGCACAGAATATATAATGATACTTCCTTACAGCCATAGTCCGAGCGTTAGAAGCGTCGCAGGCAATGGGTAGGGCTTCGGCAGACCGCCGGAGGGGTGCAAGTCCCATGAGGTTACGCTAATAGCCGTCCGATTAAAGCCTATGTTACAGATTAACTTTTGACCCATTAAGAAAGGGGGACGACAAATTGAACAATAACGACGTGCCGATTTGGGAAAAGTACACTCTTACCATAGAAGAAGCTGCAAAATATTTCCGTATAGGAGAAAGCAAGCTGCGGAAACTGGCAGAAGAAAATCCCGTCCCGGACTGGGTAATGATGAACGGAAACCGTATTCAGATTAAGCGGAAGCAGTTTGAAAAAATGATTGATACGGTGGACGCAATCTGATAGTGAAATCGAGCCTTGAATGTGGTACAATGTAGTCAAGCATATCAAGGCTCTTTCCATTATGGAAAGGAGCATAACGATGTCGGAAAAAAGACGGGATAATAAAAATCGTATTCTCCGCACCGGAGAGAGCCAAAGAAAAGACGGAAGATATGCCTACAAATATATAGATACCTTTGGGAAACCGCAGTTTGTTTATTCTTGGAAGTTAGTGCCTACGGACAAAACCCCGGCAGGAAAACGCGACGATATAGCGTTAAGGGAAAAAGAGAAAGAAATCCAAAAAGACCTTGACGACGGTATCGACCATATCGGAAAGAAAATGACGGTCTGCCAGCTCTACGCAAAGCAGATACGCCACCGGGCAAATGTGCGGCATGGTACAAAGCAGGGGCGAAAACAGCTCATGCGGATTTTGCAGGAGGATAAACTTGGAGCCTGCCGGATTGAAAATGTGAAGCTCTCCGACGCAAAGGAATGGGCGTTACGCATGAAAGAAAAAGGTTACGGCTTCAAGACTATCAACAACCACAAGCGTTCCTTAAAGGCTGCCTTTTACACAGCCATACAGGACGATTGTATTCGTAAAAATCCATTTGACTTCCAGTTGAACACAGTCCTTGAAGATGATACGAAACCAAAGGAACCTCTATCCCCTACGCAGGAAGCGGCTTTTCTGTCCTTTGTGCAACATGATAAAGTCTATCAGAAATACTACGACGAGATTATCATACTGTTAGGGACAGGGCTTCGCATTTCGGAACTCTGCGGACTGACGGAAGCTGACATTGACTTAGACAAACAGCTTATCAATGTAGACCACCAACTTTTGAAGATTGCAGATGTGGGCTACTATGTGGAAACGCCTAAGACAAAAAGCGGCAACCGGGTTATTCCTATGAGTGAAAAAGTGTTGGAAGCATTTCAACGGGTGCTAAATAAACGGAAATATGTACAGCCTGTTATTTTGGAGGGCTACACAAAGTTTCTGTTCCTTAACCGGAACGGCTTGCCAAAAGTGGCAGTCAACTATGAAAGTATGTTCCGGGGGCTTGTAAGGAAATACAACAAAACGCAAAAGGTCGCATTGCCAAAGGTAATGACACCGCACACCTTACGCCACACATTCTGCACCACGTTAGCAAATGCGGGAATGAACCCTAAAGCATTGCAATACATCATGGGACATTCCAACATCAATATGACGCTGAACTATTACGCACACACAACTTCCGAAACGTCAATAACCGAAATGAAGCGGCTGATTGCATAGTAGTAAACGGAGAATTTACTACTCCACATACTACTTTTGAACACCAAAACATACGGGGATATAAGAAGATTTGAGAATATCTTCCATAACGAAAAATGCCGGAAAAGCCTGTAACAATAGGCTATACCGGCATATAAGAACTTTTGAAAAGATAATCAAAAATTACTTTGTGATTTTAGATAAATAAGTTTTGTTCTCTAAAATCATTTTATAGAACAATTATTTTAATAAATTCCTGATTTTTGTTCTCTAAAATGCTATTTTAAATGATTTAGGCAGAATCTGATATTGAATCGCCTGTTATTAGCACTCATTTAAAATGAGTGCTAATTTTCTATTGACATTTTCCGTTCCGGGAAGTAAACTAGGTATCAGAGCGTAAGAGAGATATCCCAAAGAGATTTTTACAGAAGGACGATACCGGGATATTTTCCCCCAATAATAAAAAGAGAAAGGAACGTGATTGAAATGGCAGAAAAGCATGGAAGCCTGTCAATTAACAGCGAAAATATTTTTCCTATTATTAAGAAGTGGCTGTATTCAGACCACGATATTTTCTTCCGCGAGCTGATCTCCAACGGCTGCGACGCCATCACTAAGAGAAAGAAGCTGGATGTGATCGGGGAGTGTCATCTGCCGGAGGACTACAAGCCTCAGGTTCAGGTGATCGTGAATCCGGAAGAGAAGACGCTGAAATTCATCGATAACGGTCTTGGAATGACGGCGGACGAGGTGGAGGAGTACATCAACCAGATCGCTTTTTCCGGCGCGGCCGATTTCATTGAGAAATACAAGGACAAGTCCGACGATAATCAGATCATCGGCCATTTCGGTCTGGGCTTCTATTCCGCGTTCATGGTGGCGGACGAGGTTCATATCGACACGCTTTCCTGCAAGGAAGGGGCGGTTCCGGTTCACTGGGAGTGTGACGGCGGAACGGAATTCGCCATGGCCGACGGCTCTTGGGATCAGGTGGGAACGCAGGTCACCCTGTTTTTGAATGAGGACTGCCTGCAGTTCTGCAACGAATACAAGGCGGAGGAGGTCATTCAGAAGTACTGCTCCTTCATGCCCACCGAGATCTGGCTTTCCAGAGAGAACACGCCGGAGACGCAGACCATCAACGAGGATGAGAAGCTGGACACCGACGTGGTGCTTGAGACCATCCAGCCGGAGAAAAAGGAAGAAAAGAAGGAGAATAAGGACGGAGAAGAAGGCGGAGAGGCGAAGGAAGAGGAAAAACCCGAACCCGTGCGCCTGAAGATCAAAAAGCGTCCCGTTCTCATGAACGATATCCATCCGCTCTGGACGAAGAGCCCCAGCGAATGTGAGAAGGACGACTATATTGAATTCTACAGAAAGGTATTCCACGATTACAAGGAGCCTCTGTTCTGGATCCACCTGAACATGGATTATCCCTTCAACTTAAAGGGCATCCTGTACTTCCCCAAGATCAACATGGAGTACGAGTCCATCGAGGGCGTGATCAAGCTGTACAACAACCAGGTATTCATCGCGGACAACATCAAGGAGGTCATTCCGGAATTCCTGATGCTCTTAAAGGGTGTGATCGACTGCCCCGACCTGCCGCTGAATGTTTCCAGAAGCGCGCTGCAGAATGACGGCTTCGTGAAGAAGATTTCCGACTACATCACGAAGAAGGTGGCGGACAAGCTGTCCGGCCTGTGCAAGACCGCGAGAGAGGAATATGAGAAATACTGGGACGATATCAGCCCCTTCGTGAAATACGGCTGCCTGAAGGACGACAAGTTCTGCCAGAAGATGACGGACTACATCCTGTTCAAGGATCTGGACGGCAACTATAAGACCCTGCCCGACTGCCTGGATGTGGGTAAGTCCGATCCGGATGAAAAGAGCGCGGATGCTGTGGATGAGAACGGCGAAAAGGTGGATGCCGAGGTGGTTGACGACAAGGCGGACGCCGCGAAGGCCGATGCTGCCGTTGAGGATGAGAAGAAGGAAAAGACCATCTATTATGTCACCGACTTAAAGCAGCAGAGCCAGTACGTGAACATGTTCAGGCAGGAGGGCATGAGCGCGGTGGTGCTTCCCGACCAGATCGATCAGCCCTTCATCAATCAGCTTGAGATGAAGAACGAGGGAATCCGCTTCCGCAGGATCGACGCGGACATCACCGATTCCTTCAAGACGGAAACCTCCGAGGAGGATCAGAAGGAGCTTGACGCCCAGTCCGAGGCGCTGCAGAAGCTGGTTCGCGAGGCGCTTGGAAACGACAAGCTGACCGTGAAGGTGGAAAAGCTGAAAAATGATAAAGTATCCTCCGTCCTGACCATTTCCGAGGAGAGCAGAAGGATGCAGGATATGATGCGGATGTACGCTGCGAACGGCATGGATATGGGAATGTTCGGCGGAGAGGGAGAGACCCTGGTGCTGAACGCCAGCCACACCCTGGTGCAGTACGTGCTCGCCCATAAGGACGAGGCGGACAATGCCAATGGAAAGCTGATCTGCGAGCAGCTTTACGACCTTGCCAAGCTGCAGAACGGCCCGCTGGAGGCGGAGGCAATGACCCGTTTCGTGACCCGCTCCAATGAGATCATGGAAATGCTGACAAAATAAAAAGGATCAGGAATGATCCGAAAGGGATCAGAATAATCCGAGATGGATCTGAAATAATCCGATTTTAGAGGATTCCCGTCAGGCTTCCGGAAAGACAGTATCTTTTCAGAAGCCGGCGGGGATTTTTTTGTGATCATGCACCTTTTTCCAGGCGGCATTTGGCTGATTTTGTGAAAAAGTCATGAAAAAGCGGGCAGATATCACAAAAGATAAGGATTAAATATTCCAATCTTTGTCTAATTGTGTTATCCTATAAAGTGTGCAGACCGGCACGCGCATAAAGGGAAAAACGCTGACCGCGCGTCCGGCGAAAACGGAGGATGGCATGTATGGAAAGCATAAAAAGAAAGCTGTTATATGAAAACCCATTGAGAAGTGAAAACGATATTCGGGATTTTGTCATGGAAGGAAGCGCGATCCTGACCTTTCCGAACGGAAGGCTGAGGATGGAGAACGCAAGGAGCGCCGTGGAAGGGCAGAAGGCGAATTACGTGTTCTGGTGCCCGGAGGAGTTTCCGGCGGATATCCGGATCGAATGGGATTTCTTTCCGGTCAGGGAGCCGGGGCTGTGCATGCTGTTTCTTGCGGCCAGGGGAAAACGGGGAGAGGATCTGTTCGACCCCGCTCTGATGAAGCGGACGGGAGAATATCCCCAGTATCATCATGGAGATATCAACGCCTTCCACATTTCCTACTTCCGGAGGAAGGAGCCGGATGAGAGGGCCTTTCATACCTGCAATCTCAGGAAGAGCTACGGCTTCTATCTGACTGCCCAGGGAGGAGATCCCATTCCGGATGCGGCGGACGCAAAAGGCCCTTATCTGATCGCGGTGGAGAAAAAGGGGGTCGAGCTGGCCTTTTTCATAAACGGACTGGAGATCTTCCGCTTTGTGGACGACGGAAAGACCTGGGGGCCTTTGCTTGGAGGAGGAAAGATCGGTTTCCGGCAGCTCGCTCCCATGATTGGAGAGTATGCGGACCTCAGAGTATTTGCCATATAGGAGGCGCGTAATGCCCGTAAGAATGAGATTAAACCTGCAATACAAGCACAGGATCATCGCCTGTATCGCATCCCTGATGGCGGTTGTCATGCTGTTCTTTTTCGTGGATCGGTACGGAGAGTCGGTCCGCGAGGAGGAACGGCGCGCGGAGGGGACGGTTTCTTCCCTGGCGCTGCAGGCCAGCAGGGGGATGGATGAGAAGCTGGTCAATATCAGGAATTATTATCTGCAGATGATGGAGGATGAGGATATCGTATGGGCTCTGGAAAACGATATCAGCTATTCGGATTACAGCCATATCAGCAGGATCACACAGCTTTTGTCCGGAAACGGGATCGTATCGGACTACATATCCGGCTGGTCCTTCATCAATATGAATACGGGATGGGTTCTCAGCAATAAAGGGATGTACCCCTATGACAGACTGCGCAACAGAGACGCCGTTGAGGAGCTGTTTTCGTACGGCAGCGGTCTGGGAAAGAATTACTGGAGCTGGCGGGCGGAGGAGGAATCCGTGGACATGCTGGAACCGGGCTGGAGGAATACGGTGGATACGGGGGCTCTCACGCTGGTTTTGAAAGTCCCTAATTCCTGGAGGAATATTTACGGCATGGTGATCGTAAATGTGGATATTCAGGCACTTCTGGGTTCCGGCTGGGACAGGACCTGGAAGCTTGCCGTGCTGGACGGGGAAGGGGAAACAGTCTATGCGTCAGAGGAGCATTTTGCGGCGGCAGGGAAGAGGCTGTATGCGGAAGATGACGGCAGCATAACGGATGCTGTAAGGGACGGAGCCTATATTCTTTCCGGAAGCACCTCCTCTGTGCTGGGCTGGACCTGCTATGTGGGGACGCAGTGGAATCCGGCAGGCATGATAAACCAGTTTGTGATCCTGGCTGTTACGGCGGCCTTTCTTGCGGCTCTCTGTTTATTTGTGATCAATACGCTTTACAAGCCGATCTCCGCGCTGGCGCAGAGAGTGTCCAATGGAGGGATCGCTGCGGACGGACAGTCGGATGCCATACGTGGAAGCGAGCTTCTCCACATCGCGGAAAAGGTGGAGGGGCTTGTGGACAGCAACCGGGCCATGGAGGAGCGGCTGGGAGAGCAGCAGCACGAGCTGGACAAGCTTTTTATCCTGAAAATGCTCCGGGGAGAAGCCGGTCAGGAGGAGGCGCAGGTGTATCTGGAAAAACCGGAATTTTGGACTGGGGGGGGGATTTTTTCGGTTGTTTCCATGATTCTGCGCTTCGGAGAGGAATCGGAGAGCGGTGATGCAAGGGAGCAGGAGATCTGCATGGAGATCGTGGAGGAGCTTCCATCGGATATTCTGCAGCTTTTGATGCTTCCGCCCGTCTATCACCAGCGTTCCGTGGTATTTTTGATCCATGGCGAGGATAAGACGGGGCTTCTTGACCGGGTGATGGAGGCCTACAGCAGCCTGCAGAAGCATGTGCTGGAAAAATACCATCTGAATATCAGCGTAGGCGTCAGCGCCGCCGCGGAGAGGCCGGAGGAGGTGCGGGGAGCTTTCCTTCAGAGTGTGAGCGCCCTGAACGACAGCAATTCCGACGAGGGCGAGGGAGCATATGGAAAGATCAGCGCCTGCAGCTTCTATATGGATGAAAAGAACGAGAGCGGTATAAACCGGAGGCTGGCGAACGAGTACGAAAGCAGCATGCATGCCGCTGTGCTGTCCTGCGACAGAGACAGGGCCTATCAGGTCATGAACGAGCTGGTCCACTATCTCAAGGCAGAGCGTCTGGACCGGGGAGAAGCGACCATGTACCTGCTTCAGATCACAAACGCGGTCATCATGTCGGCCATGGAGGCGGGCGTTTCCGTCCATTCTCTGCTGACAGAAGAGATTTCCGTGGTCTATCAGCGCATTATTCAATTTTATGATTATGAGAAGATCAGAAGATATATCAAGAAGACAGTGATCGATCCGGTGATGATCTCCGTGGGAGCTGTGAGGGATACAAAGGCCTATACGCTCATGGAGGAGATCCGCCGCCTGATCGAGGAGAAAAAGGGGGATATCACGCTGGCGGAATGCGCGGAGGCCCTGGACTATCATCCAACATATATCTGGAAGATTCTGAAAATGGAGACGGACAAATCCTTCAGCGATTATCTGGAGGAGTATAAGATTGATTACGCGAAAAAGCTTCTGAAGGAAACGGACAGGACGGTGGCGGATATCGCCGCGGAGTTAAATTATACCAACGCTCAGAACTTCATCCGGTTCTTCAGCAGAGTGGTGGGGGTTACGCCCGGAAAATACAGACGTAGCATCAGAGGAGCGGAATAACGGAGAAATACGGGAAACGTAAGAAAAGCCTGTGAAAATAATCATTTTCTTTTGCTGGAATGCGCCGGAAAAGAAAATGATTATTTTTTTATGCCCGTTTTTTGTAGCCTGTTGGAGCATAAGGCAGGGCTGACAGCGGGATGGCAAAGTGACGGATGTGTTCCGGCGTATCCCACAGAAAATGCTGTGAAAAAGTGTGCACTTTGAACAAAAATTATCCGTTATCAGGCAAAACTGGCGAAAAACAAGAAAGTGATTATAGACGTTATGAGTATTGATTAATAAAATTATCACAACAGTTTGGTCGATGAGGGCGGATAAAGCGACAAAACAACCAAACCGGGGCGGAGACAGACCGGAAGACCACAGTCTGCCGCACGCCGAAAAAATATATAAAGAAAGGTGGTTAAAAATGGCGAAAAGCAAAACAAAAAAGGGAATGGTCACGTTGAAGGACGGTCGGACCATTCAGGTGCAGCACATGAGTACCATGCGGTACATGCTGCAGCACAAGGGGCTGTATCTGCTGCTTCTGCCGGGCTTTCTTTATTTCATCCTGTTCCGCTATGTGCCGATGGGTGGAATCGTGATAGCCTTTAAGGATTACAGCCCGTTCCTGGGCATCTGGGACAGCGCCTGGGTGGGCCTGAAGCAGTTTAAGAGCTTCTTCGATACGCCGGACTTTGGAAGGCTGCTGCGCAACACGCTGGGAATCAGCCTGCTGCAGCTCGTCCTGTATTTCCCGGCGCCCATCATTCTGTCCCTGTTTTTGAATGAAGTGAGGCACAGCACGTACAAGCGCACCATTCAGACGCTGGTATACATACCCCACTTCGTATCCTGGGTTATCGTGGCCAGCCTGACCTATCAGCTCTTCAACGTATCGGACGGTATCATTAATATTCTGATCAGGTCCATTACGGGAAGCAGCGTTGACATTCTTTCCAAGGGCTCCTATTTCTGGGGGCTGATCGTGGGACAGGATATCTGGCGTGAGACCGGATACGGCACCATCATTTTCCTGGCAGCTCTTGCGGGAGTGGATCAGGAGATGTATGAGGCGGCACGAGTGGACGGCGCCGGACGCTGGCGCCTGATGTGGCACATCACCCTTCCGGCCATCCGCGGCACGGTCATCATGATGCTGATCCTGAGAGTGGGCGGCCTGCTGAACACGGGCTATGAGCAGATCTTCCTGATGAGAAACGATCTGAACATGGAATTTGCGGACGTATTTGATACTTATATTTATACACGAGGTATCGTGAATGGCCAGTATTCCTTCTCCACGGCAGCAGGTCTGTTCAAGTCGATCGTGGGCATGATCCTGGTGCTCGGATCGGATAAGGTAGCCAAGCTGTGCGGCGAGAGCGGCGTATATTAAGGGAGGAGGCAGTTATGAAGGCTCATGCGATGAAAGAGGGAGTCAAGGTTAAAAGAAGCCTTGGCGACCGCATCATAGACGTTATCATTTATACTGTGCTGGGATTGATCGCGCTTTCCACTGTCCTTCCGTTTCTGTACGTGATCGCTGGCTCTTTCGCGACGGATAAGGAGCTGACGGAAAAGGCGTTCTTCATCATTCCCGAGGTCTGGTCGCTGAACGCGTACAAATACGCGATCAACACAGCCAATATTTTAAGAGGACTGAGAAATTCCATTTTCCTGACAATAGGGGGAACCGTGATGTGCATGCTGTTTTCCCTGTCGTTCGCCTATCCCCTGTCCAAGGTGCATTTCAGGGGAAGAAACTGGATCATGAACATGGTCATCGTCACCATGCTGTTTTCCGGCGGAATGATCCCTAACTATCTGGTGTTTACGGCTTACGGCCTGTATGACTCCTACTGGGCTTTGATCCTGCCCGGACTGATCAGTCCGTTCAATATGATCATCATTAAGAAGTTTTTCTCGGATCTGCCGCAGGAGCTGGAGGATGCCGCTTATGTGGACGGCGCGGGAGACATGAAGATCTTCGCAAGGATCGCGCTGCCGCTTTCCAAGCCGGTGATCGCGTCCATCTCGCTGTTCTACGGCGTGGGCTTCTGGAATGATTACTTCAATTCCATGATCTACCTGCGTACGCCGGAGAAATATCCGATCCAGATCCAGCTTCGTTCCATCATCCTGCTGACCTCCCAGATTTCTGAGGTCGCTATGGATTATTACGACATGAACGGCGCGCCGCCGGACAAAGCAGTGAAAATGGCCTGTACGGTCATCGCCACGGTGCCGATCCTTCTGGTCTATCCGTTCGTCCAGAAGTATTTCACCAAGGGCGTTATGGTTGGCGCTGTAAAGGGCTGAGGCAACCCGCCCGGCCTGAGAGGGAGGATTTGCAAAGCGGCGCCTCCCGCCGCTGCCTGTGGCGGAGGCCTGCTTTGGTGAATTCATATATTTTTTAAATTGAAGGCAAAAAAGGAGGAACTGTATGAAAAGCAGAAAAGTGAAAAGATGGCTTGCTCTCGGGCTTGCCGGAATGATGGCCCTGGGCACGGCGGCCTGCGGAAGCGCACCTGCGGCGCCCGCGGAAAGCACGGCGTCCACCGCCGGCGCGGAGACCACCGCAGATGCGGCTGAGGCTTCCGGCGAAGAGACTGCCTCCACGGCGGAGAGACAGGACATCACCTTTATGACCATCGACTTCAACGCCGGTTCGTCAAATACGGGAGAATACGCGGAGCAGATCCTTTCCCAGATTGAAGATTACTGTAATGTGAATCTGGAGATCGAATGGGTGCTTTCCGATGTTACGGAGGAAAGAACCACGCTGGCGATGGCAAACCCCAAGACCATGCCCATGATCATGACCTGGAGCGGAGAGCTTACCGGAAACGTGGTAAGCGCGGCCAAGCAGGGCGCGTTTGTGGATCTGAGCGAGTATGTATGGGATGCCGAGAAGTATCCGAATCTTTCCCAGATGAATGAGAACGTTGCGGATACCCTTACCGTGGATGGAAAGCTGATCGCTATCCCCAGAACCAGAGATATCGGACGCTACGGCTTCTCCTATCGTCAGGACTGGGCGGAGAAGCTTGGCATCGACGAGCCTCAGACCATTGAGGACGTATACGACATGCTGTATGCCTTTACCTATGACGATCCCGACGGAAACGGCGTGGACGACACCTACGGCATGGAGATGACCTCCTACACGGGTCCCTTTGATATCATCCAGACCTGGTTCGGCTGCGGAAACGGCTGGGCTGAGGTGGACGGACAGCTCATTCCCGTACACATGCAGGATGAGTACAAGGAAGCCCTCGACTGGCTCAGAAAGGTCTATGAGGACGGCCTGATGCCCCCCGACTGGGCGGTAAGAACCACCGATACCTGGTCCAACGGCTGCAAGACCGGAGAATCCGGCGTATACATCGACGTAATGGACGGCGGACGCCGTATCTGGGATTACTTTGTTGCGGATGAAACCTATACTCCTTCCGTTGCCAATCCGGACGAAGCGGCTTCCATGAACCTGCTTGGCGCGATCAACGGAAAGACCATGGCTACCTCCGGCTACAACGGATATTTCACCCTGAGCGCATCCACCTGCGATACGCCTGAGAAGATCGAAGCGGCTCTGACCCTTCTGGATAAGCTGAACGACAACGATATGAGACTTCTTACCGAGTACGGTATCGAAGGCATCAACTATGAAGTGGACGAAAACGGATACCTGGTAGATCTGGACGTGGAGGATACCACCCTTGCGGCAAACTACGCCGGACTGAACCAGATGCTCGCATACCTGCCCAGATATACGCCCGAACCCGCTCCCGAGCTGAACGAGCGTACCCAGGCGCAGAACGATGTTTATGTTGCCAACGAAGCGGTTGCGGTATTCAATCCCGCTTCCTCTTACCTGGCAAACTCCGCCACCTACTCTGATGTGGGAGCGACCCTTGCCGACATCATCACCCAGGCGAGAACCCAGTACATCTGCGGTGAGATCGACGAGGCCGGCCTGCAGGCGGCAGCCGATCAGTGGCTGGCTCAGGGCGGACAGACGATCATCGACGAGGTGAACGCGCAGTACCAGGCGAACCAGTAAGCTGCCGAAAAGTGCGGCAGGCCAACCTCTGCCAAAGGGCCTGGCAGGCGATTCGGCGGGCTGCATGAAGGCACGCGGAACAACAGACATTTGCCAGGCGGCTTCAGGGCACCGGTATCCGGCAGCGGGTATCGGTGCCCTGAATTTTAACGGTCGGAACAAAAAACTTCGGTATGATGAGGGCGGCACGGATCAGGGATTCGTGCCGGATACCGCCCGGAGGCGGTAAAAAGGAGGAAAATGGAAGAGATAAAGCTGTATCTGAAGGAGGCGGGAGAGGACGCCGTCCGGATCGCATGGAACAGGATCGATGGAGACGATGAGGCGGGAGGAACCGTTTATGAAGTGTACTGGTCGGACCGCTGTACGCCCGGCATGCAGTATAAGCAGGCGGCGCGGACGACGGAGACGGAATATACGCTGCACAGATCCACCTGGATCCCTCAGTATCTTCGTGTGGAGGCGAAAAACGTCCGGGACGGACAGACGGTCGGAAAAAGCGGCATCCTGAAAACGCCGGTGAAAAAGGTATGGAACCGCCAGCTTGAGAAGCTGAACCGGGGACTTGTGGCGCTGAAAACGAAGGAGGGCGTATTTCTGGCCTGGCGGATGCTTTTGGACGAGGTTTCCGGCTGGACGCAGAGCGGCATGAGCGGAACGGATTATGCGGTGTACCGGAATGGGGAGCGGCTTGCCGTAGTGACGGACTGCACCTGCTATGCGGATGAACAGGGAACGGAGAACGACAGCTATCAGGTGGCCCCGGTGCGGGACGGACAGGAGACGGAGCCCTGCAGTCCGGTGAGCGCTGGCGCAGGAACGGGCGGCTATCTGGAATTTCCTCTGCAAAAGCCGGAGGGAGGCGTGACGCCTGCGGGAGAGGCCTATACCTACAGCGCCAATGATATGAGCGTGGGCGACGCGGACGGGGACGGAGAATACGAATTTTACGTGAAATGGGATCCCTCCAATTCCCATGACGTTTCCATTAAGGGCTATACCGGAAAATGCTATATCGACTGCTACAAGCTGGACGGAAGGCTTCTGTGGCGGCTGGATATGGGCGTGAACATCCGGGCAGGCGCGCACTATACCCAGTTCATGGTCTACGATTTCGACGGGGACGGACGGGCGGAAATGTCGGTAAAGACCGCGCCCGGCACCTGCATGACGGTCTATGAAGAGGACGGAACGGTAAAGGAAAGAGCCTTTATCACCCTTCCCGAAGAGGATGTGCAGGACGGCGTGACCCATGAGGACAATTATGTATGCAGCGCCGAAGACTACTATGAGCACATGGTGAAGGTATTCCGGGAGTGGACGGAGTATCCGGAGGTAAAAAGCGGACAGTGGCCCGCCACTCTGGAGGAGTGCTTCGGCAGAGCGCCGGAATACGCCTATCCCCTTTCCGATGCGGATGCCAGGGCGCTTGCGGATTATTTTATGGATGAATTTGCCCCGTCAAGGAGTGAGAAAAACCGGCTGCGGGAATTCGAGGGCTTCGTCTATGAGGGGCCGGAGTACCTGACCATGTTCGGAGGCGACGGAAAGGAGCTGGAGACCATCCCCTTCCCGCATCTGCGTGAGGACGACGGGCTTCGCTGGGGAGACTATGCCATGAAACGGATCGAGCCCTGCAACCGGGTGGATCGTTTTCTCTCCGGCGTAGCCTATCTGGATGGAGAGCGGCCAAGTCTGATCATCTGCCGGGGCTATTACACCCGGACCACCATCGCGGCCTATGATTTCCGGGACGGGAAGCATCGTCTGCGGTTCGATATCGACAGCGGCCATGTGCCAATGGACAATCCCTTCTGCGCTTCCCCCCATGAAGCGACAGGGAGCGATCCCGTATACGGAAGCCTGGCGGGGCAGGGCAATCACAGCCTGTCCACGGCGGATGTGGACGGGGACGGCTGCCAGGAGATCATTTACGGGGCGGCGGCCATCGACCATGACGGAAGCCTGCTGTATTCCGCCGCCGGTTTTCTTCCGGACGGAAGGCCGGCCAAGCTGGGACACGGGGACGCCATGCACGTGGCGGTGATCGATCCCGACCGTCCGGGCTATCAGATCTTCAACGTCTTTGAGGGCGCGCAGAACGCTCCCTACGGCTGGGCGCTCCGTGACGCGCAGACGGGCGAGGCGTTTTTCGGAGAGTACGCGGAATGCGACCTTGGCCGCTGCATGGTGGGCGACGTGACTCCCGGCGTGAGAGGCCTTTCCGTGTGGGTGAACGAGATGTATGATTGTAAGGGAAACCGGCTGCCCGACAAAATCCTGGGAACGAATCAGAGCATCCGCTGGGCGGGCGATCTGACCACCCAGGTCATCGACGGCGTGAATTACCTGAAGGACGTCCAGACCGGCGTGATCAACGACAACACCCATGGGATCATGCTGAAGCCGGAGGGCACCATGACCAACAACGGCACAAAGGGAAATCCCTGCCTGGTGGCGGATATCTTCGGAGATTACAGAGAGGAGCTGGTGCTTCGCACCGCAGACAGCAGCGCCATCCGGATCTATGTCAACACGGAGCTGACCGGGCACAAGCTGTTCACGCTGATGCACGACGTGATGTACCGCACGGGCATCGCCTGGCAGAACAACTGCTACAACCAGCCCTGCTACACCAGCTTTTACTATGCGTCAGACATGGACTTTTCACAAGTGCTTCCGTATCTTGAGGAAGACTGAAACGGCCGGGCTGTTTTCGGCCCGGCTTTGAAGGAGAACAGGATGAAAGAGCAGATGGAATTACACAGGATGGAAAACCGTTCTCGGGACGGCTACGCCGTGTGGGGCGGCGCCTGGAAAAAGGGAAGTGTGCCTGCGGACGCGGCCTTCCGGCTGAAGGACGAGATGGGGACTGAGATACCGGTTCAGTCCTCCGTCCGGGCCTGGTGGCCGGACGGCAGCGTGAAATGGAGCGCCCATACGGCGGATGCGGTCCGGCTGGGACAGAGGGCCGTGCTGGAGGCCGTGGATCGTTCGGAGGCTGTGAATGGAGCAGGGGAAAACCCGGGAGACAGGAAAGCGGGAAAAGCGCAGCCGGGGAGCGGGTCAGAACCGGGAGCGGAAAAGGAGCCGGAGCCCCGTGTGAAACTGGAAAAGGGGCAGGAGGCCATCCGCATATCCACCGGGCGGGCACAGCTTACGGTGCCCCTTTGCGGGAGCACGGTCTTTGAGGACTACCGGATCGACGGAAGGCTGACTGCAAAAAGAGCGGAGCCGGTGCTTTTGCTGGAGGAAAGGGAAGAAAAAGAAACCGCCGAAGGAACGGTTCAGATCAGGAGGGAGCTTCCCTGGAAAAGCGGGATCCTGCAGGTAAAGGTGGAGGAGGAAGGGCCCCTGCGCTGTGTGATCCGGCTTTCCGGAACTCACAGCCGTACTGCCGGAGGAACGGACGGGGCGGAGGAAAAGATCCCCTTCATCCTCCGGCTGACGCTCTGGGCGGGAAGCCCGGAGATCGGCGTGACCCACACCTTCCTGTATGACGGGGATGAAAAAAAGGATTTCCTGAAGGGGATCGGCCTTGCCTTCACGATGCCCTGCGAGGGCCCGGCGTACAACCGGCATGTGAAGCTGCAGACGGAGACGGGCGTTTTTCATGAGGCGGGAGCCATGCTGTTAAGCTGGCGTCCCAAAATCCCGGAGGAGGTCTACCGCGCGCAGATGGCCGGAGCCTTCGTGGGAGAGGGAAAGGATGTTGCGGACTGCCCGGAGGCCATTGCCGCGGCGGAGCAGATGCCCGTGTGGGACGAGTACCGCCTGACCCAGGATGCGCCGGAGCATTTTCTCATCCGGAAAAAAACGGCGGTAAAGGAGGCCTGTTTCCTGGAATGCCTGCACGGAAGGAGAGCGTCCGGCGTGATCGCGGCGGGAAGCGAGGCGGGCGGCCTGATGGCCGGCATCCGGGATTTCTGGCAGAAATATCCCTCCGGCCTGTGGGTGAAGGGCCTTGCGGGAGAGGAAGCACACCTTACGCTCTGGTTCTGGTCGCCGGACGCGCCTGCCATGGATTTCCGGCATTATGCGGACCGGGGCTATTCCCAGACCTATTATGAGGGCTTTGACGAGGTGCGCTCCAGCGCCTACGGGATCGCTGTGACCAGCGAGGCCAGGTTCTGCGGCTTTACCGGACGCATTCCCGGCGATGAGGAGATGGCGGCGTTCACAAAGCGGCTGCAGAAGCCCGCTGTTTTCCTTGCTTCCCCGGAATACTATCATGAGGCCGGGGCGTTTGGCGCCTGGGGGCTGAGACGGGCAGATACCCCCATGGAGGCCTGGCTGGAGGGCCAGATCGACGCGGCGGTTGACTTTTATCAGAAAGAGATCGAGCGGCGGAACTGGTACGGGCTGTTCAACTACGGGGACGTGATGCACACCTATGATAAGGTGCGGCACGGCTGGCGCTACGACATGGGCGGCTATGCCTGGCAGAACACGGAGCTTGTGCCCACGCTCTGGCTGTGGTATGTTTTTTTGCGGACCGGACGGGAGGATCTGTTTGCCATGGCGGAGGCCATGAGCCGTCACTGCTCCGAGGTGGATGTGTATCATTTCGGCCCCTATAAGGGTATCGGCTCCCGTCATAATGTGCGCCACTGGGGCTGCTCCTGTAAGGAGGCCCGGATCGCGATGGCCTCCCACCACAGATTTTACTACTATCTGACGGGGGATCCCCGGATGGGAGAGGTGTTCGACGACGTGGCGGACGGCGACCGGGCGCTTCTGAATATCGACCCGCTGCGCTTCTTTTATGAGAAGGAAAAAATGGTCTGCCCCACCCATGCAAGAACCGGCCCCGACTGGTCCTCCTTTGTTTCCAACTGGATGACCCGCTGGGAGAGATACCGGGACGAGGCATACCGGAAAAAGATCGAGACGGGCATTGAGGATCTGAAACAGGCACCGTTAAAGCTGGTTTCAGGAAGCGACTTCGAGTACGACCCGGACAGCGCCCACCTGCGCTATATCGGAGAGCGGGCAGGCGGCGGAACCCATCTGACTATCTGTATGGGAGCGCCTCAGGTATGGTTTGAGCTTGCGGAGCTTCTGGAGGATAAGGAGTGGAAGGACATGCTGGCTGATTTCGGCCGCTTCTACTATCTGCCGAGAGAAAAGCAGCAGGAGGAATCCGGCGGGCTGATCGGGAACCGGGAATTTTCCCTTCCCTTCATGGCTGCCGCGATGGGAGCCTACGGCGCGGCGAGAAGGAAGGATCCGGAGCTTGCGAAAACCACCTGGCGCATCCTGCTTCGCGCGCTGGTGGCGGACAATCAGCGGGAGGGCTTCACTGAGGTTCCCCTTTCGGGAAACGCCAGTGAAAAGGTGAAGGAGGAAATTCCCTGGATCTCCACCAATTTTGCCTCCCAATGGTGTCTCAATGTGATCACGTGTCTGGACTTCATTCGGGAGGAGCTTCCGGAAAGCCCGGAGGAGCTGGGTGCTTTTCTGGAGGGGATGCCCGTGGAGGGCTATTTCCGAAAAGCATAGGCTGCACAATGCGGCCCTGTGCAGGTAAAGGATATCGGTAAAATCCGCAGAAGGAGAACTATATATATGGAAACGAATCAGAGAAAAAGCAGGATCTTTCTTGCCGGAGATTCCACGGTGCAGGCCTATTCCGCCTCCCAGGCGCCGCAGAACGGCTGGGGGCAGCGGTGGTATGAATGCTTTCGCGGTCATGAGACGTGCAGAAGCTGTCATCCGGACGATAGCCGCTTTCCGCAGGCCGTATGCTATGAGCTCGCGGATGTGATCCTGGACAACCGAGCCATGGCAGGCCGCAGCAGCCGTTCCTTCCGGGAGGAGGGGCGGCTTGCGGATATCGAAGAGGCGATGGGAGAGGGAGATTGGCTGCTTGTGCAGTTCGGCCACAACGACGCGAATACAAAGCCGGAGCGCTATGTCCCGTCGGAGGAATTCGGTGCGTCGCTGGCTCATTATGCGGACGTCTGCCGGAGAAAAAAGGCGGTCTGCGTGCTGGTGACGCCCATCGCCATGCGGAACAGCGCTGCGGACGGCTCCTGCTCCTTTCCCGAGTACCGGGAGGCCATGATCGAGTACGCCAAAAAAGCCGGTCTGCCCCTTCTGGATCTGGGCCTGGCTACGGCGCGCTATTGTGTGAAAGAGGGGCCGGAGGCCTGCAAACGGCTGTTTCTCTGGGTGGAGCCGGGAGCGTGGCCGGAAAGCGCGTACCGGGACGGCGCTCAGGACGACGCACATCTGCAGAAGGAGGGCGCGAGAGTCTTTGCGCGGCTCCTGTCCGGTCTGATCCGGGAATCCACGGACGAACGGCTTGCGGGAATCCGGAGGCTTCTGGTGGAATAGAATCGGAACATGTCCAGGATCTTGAGCTGAAATCGGTGAAAAAGAAGTTTAAGGACAAAAGATTTGCCGCAGGCTGCTCCAGAGAGGTGATCGAGAAGGGGGCTGAAATGCTGGGCTGGAGCCTGGATGAGCTGATTTCGGAAACGATTCTGGCCATGAGGAGCTTTTAGCCTGCCCACCGCCGTTGACCGCCGGGACTCCGTTCCCGGCGGTAATTCTTTTCAGTCGGAGCCTCGCAGACATCAGCCCCTCTCAATCCGGCTCCGCGATCCTGGAAACGCCCACATAGATCCTGGAGATCTCATACCAGGTGGGATAGTCCGTAACGCCGGTGGCAGGAAGGCCGAAGACCTGCTGGAAGACGCGCACGGCGTTGGCGGTCTGCTGGCCGTAGATGCCGTCCGGATTGACGTAGGGAAGGGCGGGATAGTTCTGGCGGATGCGGTTCAGCTGCTCCTGAAGCTGGTAGACCTTCTGGCCTCTTGAGCCGATGGTCAGGTCGTAGCCGGGCCAGGAGGAGGGAATGCCGCTGATGGCCTCCGCCGTGTTGATATACATGTCGCTTCCATAATAATAGTGGATGATATCGATGACGCTGTAACCCTCGTCCCCCAGGAATTTGGAGCCCCACTGGCTTAAGCCCGAACAGGTCACACGCTTTCCGTCGCAGTAGCTGGTGAGGATGGGCTGACGCACGCCGGGGCGGGAAAGGAAATTGGCAAAAATGGTATCCACGAGCACGTTGATGTTCTCATAGATGTTCCGGCCGTAGATCCATTTCTGGTCGTAGGCCGTGGATGAGGTGATGGTAAAGTTATAGCCCTGATTGCGGTACCATTCCGTATACACCCGGTTCAGCGTAAAGGACATGATGGCGAGGATATTGGCGTAGATGGTATTTTCGGACCAGGTGGCGTAGATTTCCGAGGAAGCCACGTTTTTGATATAATCCGTATACCGCACATAATAGTCCGGGGCCGTGGAATCGGAGGGTACGCCGTCGTGCACCACCACATATTCCGGAATGACTACGCGGCTCAGGACGATCTCACCGGTTTCATCCATGGGCTTGATCTCGGCCTCCGGGATTTTGGGAGGATAGTCCCCGTAAAGGGTATGGTCGGGGATGAAGATATCCTCCTCCCGGCCAGGTTCCTGCTCGGGAATCATGGAAATGGGCTGCAGGGAGGTGACGTCGGGAAGGATCTCGGAAGCCTCCACCACCACGGGCTCATAGCCGGGCGCCTCCACGGAAATGTCGTATTCGGAGTAGGGACGGACCTCGGAGGGCTCCATGCTGTATTCCAGCGCGGGAGCGGGCAGCTCCACCAGAGGGGTCTGGCCGGAGGAATCGGTGGTCAGGGTTTCTATGACGGAGCCGGGCTGGCCTGTGATGGAGATGGTCACGGTGGCGCCCGCCACGGGAATCTGCCCCAGGCTGGAGGTAAGGCTGATCTGCAACCCTCCCGCGTAGGGGCTGTCGATGGTCTGAGCGGCGTGCATTCTTTTTGCCATAATTGAGAAATAACCTCGCGGATTTGCTTACAATTATGGTATGCCGCCGGGGCGGGAAGGGTTCCGGAAAAATGCTTTTTGACCAGGAGCGCACAGCCGGACTGCACGTGCGTTCCTGGATGCGCGCGGCCTACCGGGAAATGCGGGAAAACAGCCCCTTTTTTTCATAGGGCTCGCAGCTTACTGAGAGAAGCCGGTAGCCCGTGGGATCGATGACCCTGTGAAGCTCCGCCTCCGGGATCGGTTCCCCGTTCAGGATCACGGTCTCTCCCTTGGAGTGGGAGGAGGTGACCCTTTTGACCGGGAATGCCCGGCGGATGGCGTCGTTTATGTGGCTTTCACACATGCCGCACATCATTCCTTCGATTTTTAAAGTGATTTTCTGCATGGGAATCCTCCAATTCTAAGTTTCTAAACTTTTAAGCTTCTGAGTTTCTAAGCGCACGGCGGGAAAGAAACGGGGACAGGGACAGCTTCTGCCCGTTTTTTGCCCTCTTTTCCTCCCGGCGCGCTTTCAAAAAATGTGTCGTTTGCAGGAGCCTTCCACTGAGAAAGCTTTGCACTATATTAGCCATACTAGTTAGTATATACTAACTAAAAACAAAAAGCAACAGGCGAAAGCTCATGGCCTGTGAATGTACGGACAGTGTGGGCCGTAAGCTTTCGCCTGCGAAGAAACCTTTTTAATCCGGTTTAATCCAGATTGAGCTGCCTGCTCATGATATATTCCGTCAGGATGTAGGAGATCACGGCGCTCACGATGGCGCCGACCCCGGAAACCAGGAAGATCTCCCGCATGTAGGCGCCGAAATAGACGGGAATCCCGCTGATGTCGTCCACCATGTTTTCCGAGAGCACCAGTCTGGTCAGGGAGGGCGTCATCAGGAGACTGGTCACGGTCTGAACCAGCATGGAAAAGCCGATGTAGCAGATCACGGATGCCATCGCCTTGTGTCTGGAAAAAAGCTGTCCCAGGGAAACCGCCGCGTAAGCGATCAGCACGCTGCTGAAGGCGGAGATCAGGGAAAAGACCACATAAAAGATCAGGAACGCCGCGGGGCCCATGCCGAAAAGATACGGGAAGTATTTCATGAACGCCCCGATCACCTCAGACATGTCCACAAGAGACATGGCCGGAATGCCGAACAGCATGATGGAGCAGATCGACCAGAGGGCCAGCAGGGAGAGCACAAACATCCAGAAGGCGGCTACCAGAAGCTTGGAAACGAGAAGCTGCCTTGGCGTAACGGGAAGCGTATGCATCAGATAGCCCTCGTCCGTATACAGGTTCCGGTAGAAGCGGACCGCAACGAAGATGGTCACTGCCATGCTGATACAGCTCACCAGAAGGCAGTAGAGCATCATGAGGACAAGGGCACCTACATTGATCGAATCCTCGGACGCGGGAGGCTCCATCTGCCGGAAGCAGAAAAAGCACACCAGCGTGAGAAAAAGAATGACAAGGTAGGAAATGACGGGAATGCGCCAGGTTTCCTTCCATTCATGGCGAATTAAGCGGTTTAACATGCGAACACCTCCCTGAAATAGCTGTCCACGGATTTCCCATAGCGGGAGCGGATGTCCTCCACGGAGGACTGCAGCATCAGCTGTCCGTTTTTCAGAAAAATCACGTCGTCCAGCACGGCCTCGATATCCGAGATCAGATGGATGGATAAAAGGATGCTGGCGTTTTCATTATAATTGGAAATGATGGTTTTGAGGATGAAATCCCTTGCGGCCGGATCCACGCCCGCGATGGGCTCATCCAGAATATACAGATCCGCGTTCCGGCTCATGACGAAGATGAGCTGAACCTTTTCCTTGGTGCCCTTTGAGAGCGTTTTCATGGCCGCGTTCCTGTCGATCTGCAGAGCGTCCAGCATGGCCATCGCCCTTTTGGGATCGAAATCCTCGTAAAAATCGTTAAAATAATCCATCAGCTCACAGACCTTCCTGCCGCTGGTCATATAACTGCGCTCCGGCAGATAGGAGACATGGCGCTTCGTCTCCACGCCCGGGGCCGCTCCGCCGATCAGGATACTGCCCGACGTGGGAACGAGCAGGCCGCACAGGAGCTTGATCAGAGTGGTCTTTCCGCTGCCGTTTGGGCCAAGAAGGCCGATGATGTGCCCTCTCGGGATGGTGAGGTTTAACGGATAAAGCGCGGTGAAGCGGCCGTAATTTTTGGTGAGGTTTGTGATGGAAACCAGTTCATTCATGCCAGTGCGCTCCTTTCCGCTTCCTCCTCCTGCTTTTCTTCCTGCAGAATCCGGATGATATCCTGCGTCTCATAGCCAAGTCCCTTCATCCGGTCGAGGAAGCTGTCGATTTCATGTTTGGCGAGACTGGTCCGAATCTGTGCGATCATGTGAATATCCTCCGTCACGAATCTTCCGCTGGTCCGTCTGGTTTCGATCAGGCCGCCGCGCTCCAGCTCCGCGAAGGCCTTCTGCATTGTGTTGGGGTTCACGCTCGCCTCGGCGGCAAGCTCCCTGACGCTGGGAAGCTTGTCTCCCGGTGCATAGCGGCCCGATACGATCTGCCGCTGGATGCGTTCCAGAAGCTGCGCGTATATGGGGCGGTCAGAGTCCAGGTTCCATGCCATTGTATCAGTCCTTTCCTTAAAAAGCTCCTTTTATTCTTGCGGAGCGCGAGGCTATGGCTTTCAGCCATAGCCTTGTATTATTATAATAATACAATAATCCCTGTTGATCTTCTTGTCAAGAATAATCTGGAAAAGAACCGGAAAAGAAATGAAAAAAGAGCCTCCCGGAGATCATCCGAGAAGCTCTGTCAGACAGGCGAGCAGACGGTCGTTCTGCTCCGGCATGAGAAAACAGAAGCGGAAAAAACGTTCGTCCAGTCCGGGAAAATCGGAGCAGTCCCGGATCAGTAGTCCCTGCCGGATGGCCGTCTCAAACAGAAGATGCGCGGTGACCTCCTTTTTCAGGCTGCGGCAGAGAACGAAGTTGGCGAAGCAGGGATAGGATTTGACGGAGAGGCCGGAGAGGGCCTGCAGCATGCGGCTTCGTTCGGCTGAGATTAGCGCCCTGGTTTCCTGAATATAAGAGGTATCCGAAAACAGGAAGCGGCCCGCCAGGTCGGCCAGGGAGCTGACGGTCCAGGGATCCTTGCGGGAGAGGATCTCGGAGCGCAGTCTCTCGTCGGAGGTGACGGCATAGCCCAGCCGCAGTCCGGGAGCCGCCCAGAATTTGGAGATCCCCCGCAGGACGATGAGGCAGGAAAAATCTTTTGCCAGCGGGATGGCGGAGACGGCGTCCACATCCGGGGCGAATTCCGCATAGGTCTCGTCCACCATGACATGGATACCGCGCTCCTGACAGAAGGAAAGGAGCGGGATCAGGTCTTTGGCACATGCCGCGCCGGAGGTGGGATTGTTTGGATTGCACAGGATGAGCATGTCCGGGGAGGGCTCTGCTTTCAGGGAGCGGATGAGCTGCGCCGGCTCCAGACGGAAATCCGCTTCCTCCGAAAGCGGGAAGAAATCCGGGCGGCAGCCCGCAAGCCTCAGCTCCCGTTCATATTCGGAATAGGAAGGGGAGACGAGCAGCGCCCGCCGGGGAGAAAGGGTGCGGATGCAGGCGGAGATCAGCTCCGTGGAGCCGTTGCCGCACAGCACATAGGCCGCCTCCGTCCCTGTGTAGGCGGCGATCGCCTGCCGGAGAGCCGTATAATCCCGGTCCGGATAGGAGGAGAGCACGTCCAGATGCCCGGCCAGATATTCCTTCAGCCGCACGGAAAGCCCCAGCGGATTGACGTTGGAGCCAAAGCCCGTGATCTCTTCCTTTGGAATCCCGTAAAGCTGTTCTATTTTTTCCAGATCACTTCCATGAAAAGGTGCGTTTGCAGCCATGATGATCTCCCTTCTAAGCCGGGCGCAGTGGGTTGCTTAATCCCGGCCTGTGATGTTATACTGTATACTGATATTAATGCTTTTGGGAAAGAAAAGCAAGGGAGATGAGGGCCATGATGGATATGAAAGAGCATATTGCGACGGACGGCTGGGAGGAAAAAAGAGGCCCTCTGTCCCTTCCTGAAAAACGGCTTGAGATGGAGCTGAGCCGGGAGGAGATCCGGGAGGGCTTTTTTGAGATCGCTTCCGGGGACGGAAGACCCGTAAACGGCTATGTGCTTTGCATGGAGGAGCGGATGGAATGCCTGACGCCGTCCTTTGCCGGGATGACGGAAAGCATCGCCTACCGCTTTGATTCTGCAGGAATGCGGGAGGGGGACGAGCGTTCGGGACGCTTTGTGATCCTTTCCGACTGCGGGGAATACGAGCTTCCCTTTCATGTGAAGATTAAGGGCGGCGAACGGACGTCCGTCCGGAGCGCCTCCGCGGACGGCGTGCAGGAAAGGGAGCGAAAGGAAGAGCGCGGGGGAGAGGATTCCGGCCTGTTTTCCTTTGTGCGGCTTGCCAGGGAAAGCTGGCAGGAGGCACAGAAGCTGTTTTATTCCTCCGATTTCGTGAAGCTGCTTTCCGGGAACGACAGAAAGTACCGGAGCCTGTACAAGGGACTTTCCCGTATCCAGGGCAATGCTCAGAACATGGAGGAATTTCTGGTATCCGCCGGTAAGAAGCCGCCTGTGGAATATTTTTTCCCGGCAAGGGAGCTGGTGGTGAACGCCTCGGGATCAAGACGGAGCGAGCCGCAGCTTTGCGAAACGCTCGTTGTGAAGAAAAACGGCTGGGGCTATACCCGGCTGACGGTGGAGGCGGAGGGGCCGTTCCTTTCTCTGGAGAAAAAGGTGCTGACAGAGGAGGATTTCCTGGGAAACCAGTGCGGCCTTCCGGTTTTCATAACGCCGGACCGGCTGCATAGAGGGAAAAATTTCGGCAGGCTGCGCTTTCGCACCTTATCCGGAGTCCTGCGGGCGCAGGACGGGACGGACACAGACTGCCTGGAGGTGACGGTGGCCGTGATCACGGAAAGGCCCTCCGCGTCTGCGGCCGGCGGCCGGCGCAGGGAAAGAAAGCGGCTGACGGTGGAGCTGGTGAGCCTGTACCAGGAGCTTCGGATGAAAAAGCTGAACACGGTGCAGTGGCGGGAGCGGACAGCCGGAGTTGTGGAGCGCCTGCGGCGTCTGAACGATCAAGCCGCTGAGGTGAAGCTGTATCAGGCCCACCTTCTGATCACGGAGGAGCGCTTTGAGGAGGCGGGAAGGATCCTGAGCCAGACGGTGGTGACGCCGCGGACGGACGGCGCGGAGGTGTACTGCTACTATCTGTATCTGTCCAGCCTTTATCAGCGGGACGAGGGGTATACCGCCAGGGTCGCGGGAAATGTGGAGGAAGCGCACCGGGCGAACCGGGAAAGCTGGCAGATCGCCTGGCTGATGCTCTATCTTTCTCCGCAGCTTCAGAGAAGCGCGTCGCGCAAATGGCTGTTCCTGGAGGATCAGTTCGCGCACGGGACCATAAGCCCTGTGCTGTATCTGGAGGCGGTACAGCTTCTGAATTTCAGTCCGACGCTGATCATGAAGCTGGGGCCCTTTGAACGGCAGGTGCTCCATTACGGGGCGCGCTGCGGCATCCTTTCCGCGGATCTGGCCGGGCATCTGGCCTATCTTGCGGAGAAGGAAAAATATTATGACGCCGCGCTCTTTTGCACTCTGCGGCGCTGCTATGAAAAAACGCCGTCCGCCGCCCTGCTTCAGGCGATCTGCGCTCTTCTGATCAAAGGAAACAAAACCGGCCCGGAATGGCTTGAGTGGTACCGGGCCGGCGTGGAGCAGGATCTGCGCGTGACCAGGCTCTACGAATACTTCATGGCTTCCCTGGACCTGGAACGGGAGACGGAGATCCCCCGCATCGCCCTGATGTATTTTGCCTATCAGAGCAATCTGGATCAGGACCGGCTGGCCTGTCTGTACGCCTATGTGCAGAAGCATCGGGAGGAATTTCCGGAGCTTTATCTCACCTACCGGGGACAGATGGAGCGATTTCTTGTACAGCAGCTCTATCGGGGCAGGATGAGCCGGGATCTGGCTTACCTGTATCGGAGCGTGCCGGAGGAGCGGCTTCTGACGAGAGATAACTGCCGGGCGCTTGCGAAGGTGCTGTTTGTGCAGCAGCTGGACTGTGAAGGGGCGGATATCCGCCAGGCGGTGGTGATCCACGACAGGCTGCGGGGCGAGCAGACCTGGCCGGTGGAAAACGGCCGCGCTTATGTGGAGATTTATGACAGGGACTGTGAGATCCTTCTGGAGGACGAGGCGCACAACCGTTACTCGGCGGGCAGGGCGCATACCCTGACCCGGCTGATGGATCCGGCTCAGTGCATGAAGCTGGTGGCCCCATATTCCGAAAACGTGCTTGGCTGCGATCTGTACTTCTGTGAATTTCGGAAAGGGCGGATCCACGTCACGGCAAACAATGCCGCAAGACTGCGTTCTCTCTCCGCCAGAACGGAGATCCTTCCCGCCTTCGCCAGGGCGATCCGTATGGCCCTGCTCCGGTATTACTACGAGCATGAGGATATGGAGGAGCTGGATCTTCTGCTTCAGGAGCTGGATCGGCCCCAGTCGGAAAGCCCGGATGTCTATGAAACGGTGGGCTTTCTGGTGCTGCGTTCCTTCTATGAAAAGGCGTATGAGTGGCTGGCGGGGCTGGATCTGGAAAGGGAGCCTGCGGAAATCCTTCTGCGCCTGTCCAGCAGGCTCTTAGAAAGCGGACAGCATACGGAGGAGGAGCGCATGATGGCCATCGCCTGCAGCGCCTTTTTCCGGGGAAAATATGACAGCCATGTTCTTTCCTGGCTTTCGGAGCATTTTGAAGGAAGAAGCGGGGAGCTGATGCGGCTGAGAAAGGCCGCGGAGGATTTTGCGGTGGATACCTACCGGCTGACGCAGCGGATCCTGGTTCAGCTTTTGTTTACCGGGGACAACGTACTGAAGCACACGGAGCTTTTGCGGCGGTATGTGTGCGAGGGCGGAAGCACGGAGCTGGAGGCGGCCTTTCTGCACCGGGCCAGCGGCCTGTTCCTGATGGAAGGGGAGACGATGGCCCCCTATGTGCTGAAGGACATCGCCCGGCTGGAGGCGGGGGGCGAGACGCTCACCCACATGTGCGCCCTTGCCTTTCTGGAATACTATTCCAGGCATCGGGACGAGCGGGACGCGGAAACGGATGAAACGCTGCGAAGGCTGGGGGAACGGCTGATCTGCGCCGGGATGCGGCTTCCGCTGTTTCAGGAATACGCGGAGCTTCTGGACGGGGCGGAGCTGCTTTTGGACAAAACCATAGTGGTGTATAAGGGAAGCAGGGAGCGTCCGGTTTCCATCCATTACCGGATCCTTGGGCAGTCGGCCGCCGGCGCACAGGACGGACCGGTGCGCAGTATGGAAATGCAGCACGTGTATGCGGGCATCTATTCGGCGCAGTTCATTTTGTTCGCGGGGGAAAGCCTGCAGTATTACATAGCGGAAACCTTCGCCGATAGGCCTCTGGAAAAGCTGGACGAGGGCGAGCTCAGGGCCGGGGAGAACCTGCCGGCAAGGGGGAGCAGATACGGCCGCCTGAACGCGGTGCTTTCCCGCTGGCTGATCGGAGAAAAGGGGGAGGCGCAGGAGCTTCTTGAGCAGTATCTTTTGACGGAATGGATGGCCGGGGAGCTGTTTTGCTCCGATAAGGAGGCTGCGGAAAAGGGAAAGGACTGAAGCATGTTTCTTGGAAATTCAGAAAAAAAGGGAATAAGCGGCGGCGTCCTCGGCATGGATCTGGACGACCGGTTTGCCCAGATCAGCTTCTGGCTTCCGGGGGAGCAGAAGCCTGAGACCCTTTCCGCGGAGGCGGGAGAGGAGGAATATATGATCCCCGCCGTTCTCTGCAGAAGGACGGATCGGGACGTCTGGACCTACGGAAGAGAGGCGCTTGAAACTGCGGAACGGGGAGAAGGCGTGCTGGTGGAGCGGCTTCTTTCCAGGGCGCTTTTGCGGGAGCAGGTGGAAGCGGCGGGTGAGATCTTCGAGGCGGCGTCCCTTCTCGCTCTTTTTATCAAAAGGAGCCTTTCGCTGCTTGGCGGGAGCGTTTCATCATCGGGGCGCGGTTCCGGGCGGGGGCTGACGCGCGGGCCCATCGGCCTGGAAAAGGCGGATTTTTTCATGTTTACCTTCGAAAAGGTGGACAGACAGGCGCTGGAAATGGTGGAGCGGATCGCCATGCTGCTCTCCCTTCCGCCGGAAAAGGTTTCCTGCCAGAGCAGGGCGGAGAGCTTTTTTTACTATAACGTGAATCAGCCAGAGGAGCTGTGGCGGCACCAGTGCCTGATCTGCGATTTCGGCGGCCGGACGCTCAGGACCCGGATGTTTGAGGCCAACCGGCATACCCGGCCGGTCACGGTGGTTGTGAGCGAGGAGGAGCACCCTGAGCTGGAAAGAGAGATCGCGGCCGGAACGGAGTACGGGCCGCAGGGGACGGTGCGGGAAAACGCAGCGCAGGAGAACGCGGCACAGGGGAATGTGATACAGGAGGATGCGGCACAGGGAAACACAGCCCGGGGGCCTGCCGGATCAGGCCTGGCTGAGGACATGGACGATACGTTTCTTGCCCTGTTCGGGGAGCTGTCCGAGGGAAGGATCATCGATACGGTCTATCTGATCGGGGACGGCTTTGAGGGGGACTGGTATCCGAAAACCCTTTCCGTCATGTGCGTGAACCGGCGTGTGTTCCGGGGAAACAATCTGTACAGCAAGGGAGCCTGTTACGGGGGCGGATATATGGCGGGACAGAAAAAAAGGCAGAATGCCGGATATATCCTTCCTTCAAAGGCGTCGGGAAGGAGCGGCGGAGAGGAGTATGTCTATCTCGGCGGCGACATGCTGAAAATGAACCTTGGGCTGGAAGCTGAAAAAAGGGGAGAGGAGGTCTATTTTTCCCTTCTGGATGCGGAAATGAACTGGTTTGACGCCAGAGGGGAATGCGATTTCATGCTGGATCAGGATCATGCCTTTTCCCTCCGGCTTTCGCCGGTGAGCGGGAAAAAAGGAAGACAGATCGTGGTAACGCTTTCCGGCGTGCCGTCTCGCCCGCCGGGAGCCACCAGAATCCATCTGACCGTTTCCTGTCCGGATGCTGAAACGGTGAAGCTTCAGATGGAGGATAAGGGATTCGGGGATTTTTACCCTTCGTCGGGACTGGTCTGGGAGGAAAGCTTCTCCCTGACGGATGTATTGAATGAAAAGAGGTAGCTATGGGCAGAGCGATTTTGTGTCTTGGACAGTATGCCAAAATTCCATATACCTTTGAAAAAACGAGGACACGGGTTTTCTGTCTGGAGGAGCTCTGCTTTTATCTGAAGGAAAACGCCGGGCTTGTGGAGCCTTCCTGCTTTACCAGGCAGCTTGCCGACTGGCTCGGGGAGCAGTGCGGCCTGCCGGAGCTCGCTGCCAGGCTGCGCGCTCTCATCAAGGGGAAGGAGAAGCCGGAGACGATCGCACCGCAGATTCTGGAATATGCGGGCTGCTTCAGCGAAAAGGAGATTCAGGATACGGCCCGTCTCATCCGTCTTGGCGCGGATGTGGCGCTCCCGGAAAAAAGGAAGGCGAGAGCGGATTATTTTCTGGAAAACCGAAAGTACGCCATGGCTATTCAGGAATACCGCAGGATCCTGAATGAGGAGGAAAACAGAATTCCTTCCTTTGACGGAAAGCTGTATCATAATCTGGGCGCGGCGCAGGCGGGCCTGTTTCTGTTTGATAAGGCGGAGGCCTCCTTTGAACGGGCTTACCGCCTCGGAGGGCAGCAGGAAAGTCTGCTGTCCTTCCTCGCCGCGAAGAGACTGCGCCTTTCAGAACAGGAATATCTGGCCTTCCTGACGGAGCACGGGGAATATTATGAGGCCTCTCTGAAGCTTGAGGAGAGGATGACAGCCAGAAGGCAGGCCTGGACGGACGAACGCAACGCCTCCCGCATCGCTTCCATCAGAAGCGCCTTTTTTGCCGGAGAGGAGGAGCAGTGCGCCCTTCTGATGCGGCAGGAAACGAACCGCCTGACGGACGAATACCGGGATTATGCGGCGGAGGAGTGAGCGGCGTGTCCCGGACGACAGCAGCCAGGGCGCGCTGTCGGATACGGTAAGAGGATGGCTTGGAAAAAACGTCCCCGCAGCGCGATAGCGCGGTAAAATGAAAAAAATTCATTCCCTGGCAGGTGGTCACCATTTTCACGGCCGTATCCTGGAGCGGTGAGAAAGCCGCCGGAGACGTTTTGACAGGTTCCGCTTTTGTGAAGGATGCAGGCGTAAAGCCCGGCGGGGCATCCGGCTTTTCCGGACGCTTTGTCGGGTTCTTTCCCTTCCGGCATGCCAGGAATCCGTATTTTTGGCATTATGTAGAAATTTTGACAGTCGGGACGTGTGTTCTTGATTTCTATTTCACGGTGCGTTATACTGATTCTGCAAATGTCATTCCTTTGAGCAGAGAGGATTGACATCAGACAGCGCTTTCACAGATGAAGAGAAAGGACAGGTATCTAATGGAAAAACTGGAACAGCTCTACGAAGGCAAGGCAAAGAAGGTATTTAAAACGGAAGATCCCGACGTGCTGATCGTGGATTACAAGGACGACGCGACGGCTTTCAACGGAGAAAAGAAGGGAACCATCGTCGGAAAGGGCGTCATCAATAATAAGATGAGCAACCATGTGGATAAGCTTCTGGAGAAGGAAGGGGTTCCTACCCATTATATCGAGGAGCTTTCCGATCGGGAGACGGCCGTGAAGAAGGTGGAGATCGTTCCGCTCGAGGTCATCATCCGCAACGTGGCGGCAGGCAGCTTTTCCAAGAGACTCGGCGTGCCGGAGGGAACCCCCTTCGACGAGCCCACCATCGAATTCAGCTATAAGAACGACGAGCTTGGCGATCCGCTGATCAACTCCTATTTCGCGGTTGCCATGAAGCTTGCGACCTGGGAAGAGATCGAGACGATCAAGAAGTATGCGTTCAAGGTGAACGAGGTGCTGAAGGCATATTTCCTGCAGGCGGATATTAAGCTTATCGACTTCAAGATTGAGTTTGGCCGTTATCATGACCAGATCATCCTGGCCGACGAGATCAGCCCGGATACCTGCCGCCTTTGGGACGTGCACACCAACGAAAAGCTGGATAAGGACCGTTTCCGCCGTGATCTGGGCAATGTGGAGGAGGCCTACAACGAGGTATTCCACAGACTTGGCCTGTAAAATGGCGTAAAAAGTACAGCGGTCTGTCGGCAGTCCCGCGCACAGCGCGGAGTCCGGCGGAGCTTTACGGTAAACTGAATAGATGGCCTGCGCGGCGGCCGGGCAGTGAACGGAGCCGGATAGACAGGCTTGTGAAACAATGGTTAAAGACGACCGCCGCGGGGGCACCCCGCGGCGGTTTGCATGTAAAAAGGCTGAAAAACGCCTCGGAATGGGGATTAACATGACAGAAAACAGCTACACACAGAGGGAAGAAAACGGGCTGAAGGAGGAATGCGGCGTCTTCGGCATGTATGATCTTGACGGGAAGGACGTTGCGGGGACGATCTATTACGGCCTGCTCGCGCTGCAGCACAGGGGACAGGAAAGCTGCGGCATCGCGGTGAGCGACACGGCGGGGCCGAAGGGAAAGGCGTCTTCCGTGAAGGACATGGGACTTGTGAACGAGGTCTTTCACGCGGAAAATATCGGGAAGCTGAAGGGTAATATCGGCGTCGGCCACGTCCGCTATTCCACGGCGGGAAGCAGCACCAGGGAAAACGCGCAGCCGCTGGTATTAAACTATGTCAAGGGGACGCTGGCGCTGGCGCACAACGGCAACCTGGTGAACGCGCCTCAGCTGCGCAGGGAGCTGGAATACACGGGTGCGATCTTCCAGACCACCATCGATTCCGAGGTGATCGCCTACCATATCGCGAGACAGCGGCTGGAGTGCGGCTCGGCGGAGGAAGCGGTGAGCCGGGCCATGAAAAAGCTGCAGGGCGCTTATTCGCTGGTCATCATGTCGCCGAGAAAGCTGATCGGGGCGAGAGATCCCTACGGCTTCCGTCCGTTGTGCATCGGAAAGCGGGATAACGCCTACATCCTTGCCTCGGAGACCTGCGCCCTGGATACGGTGGGCGCCCGGTTCGTCCGGGATGTGCTTCCGGGCGAGGTGGTGACGATCACGCCGGAAAAGGGGATCGTATCCGATACGAGGCTCTGCCTTCCGGAAAAGGAGCATGCCCGCTGCGTGTTCGAGTACATTTATTTTTCCCGGCCGGACAGCTATTTTGACGGTGTGAGCGTGTATCAGGCGAGGCTGCAGGCAGGCCGTTTTCTTGCCATGGATTCCCCGGCGGATGCGGATCTGGTGGTGGGCGTGCCGGAATCAGGAAACTGTGCGGCCATGGGATATTCCATGCAGTCGGGAATCCCCTACGGAACCGCCTTCGTGAAAAATGCCTATATCGGCCGCACCTTCATCAAGCCGGGACAGAAAACGCGGGAAAGCAGCGTTCAGGTCAAGCTGAACGTCCTGCGGGACGCGGTGCAGGGAAAAAGAGTCATCATGATCGACGATTCCATCGTGCGCGGCACCACCTCGGACCGGATCGTGCGCATGCTGCGAGAGGCGGGCGCGAAGGAGGTTCACATGCGCGTCAGCTCGCCTCCGTTTTTGTGGCCCTGCTACTTCGGAACGGATGTGCCTGCAAGGGATCAGCTCATCGCCTTTAACCGGAGCATCGAGGAGATCCGGGCGGTGATCGGAGCGGATTCCCTGGGCTATCTGCGCATTGAGCGTCTGGCGGAAATGGCTGAGGGACTTGGGATCTGTAAGGGGTGCTTTACCGGAAAATACCCCATCGCCCCGCCGCAGGAGGATATCCGCGGAGAATTTGACAGATAAACGGGGCAAGCGAGAAAAGAAGCGAGAATGTAAATGGGAAAGTCAACGAGAAGGGAAACGAGAAAGGAAAACGGACTATGAGCAATACGGACAGATATGTGAGCCCGCTTTCGGAGCGGTATGCCAGTAAGGAAATGCAGTACATTTTTTCTCCCGATAAAAAATTCCGCACCTGGAGACGGCTGTGGATCGCTCTGGCGGAGACGGAAAAGGAGCTGGGGCTCCCCATCACGGACGAGCAGATCGAGGAGCTGAAAGAGCATGCGGACGACATCAACTATGATGTGGCGAAGGCACGGGAAAAAGAGGTGCGCCACGACGTGATGAGCCACGTCTATGCCTACGGCGTACAGTGCCCGAAGGCGAAGGGCATCATCCATCTGGGAGCCACCTCCTGCTACGTGGGCGACAATACGGACATCATCGTCATGACGGAGGCCCTGAAGCTGGTGAAGAAAAAGCTGGTGAACGTGCTTTCCGAGCTTTCCGCTTTCGCTGACCGATACAAGGATCTGCCCACGCTGGCCTTCACCCACTTCCAGCCCGCCCAGCCCACCACGGTGGGAAAGCGCGCCACACTGTGGATGCAGGAATTTTATCTGGATCTGGAGGACCTGGATCATGTGATCTCCACCATGAAGCTGCTCGGCTCCAAGGGAACCACAGGAACCCAGGCTTCCTTCCTGGAGCTGTTTGACGGAGACATGGACAAGGTGAACGCGCTGGATCCCATGATCGCGCAGAAAATGGGCTTTTCCGCCTGCTATCCGGTATCCGGCCAGACCTATTCCCGCAAGGTGGACACCCGCGTGCTGAACGTGCTCGCCGGAATCGCGGCAAGCGCCACCAAGATGTCCAACGACATCCGCCTGCTGCAGCATCTGAAGGAGGTGGAGGAGCCCTTTGAAAAGAGCCAGATCGGTTCCTCCGCCATGGCCTACAAGAGAAATCCCATGAGAAGCGAGCGGATCGCTTCCCTGTCCCGCTACGTGATCGCGGACGCCCTCAACCCGGCGATCACCTCCGCCACCCAGTGGTTTGAGCGCACCCTGGACGACTCCGCCAACAAGCGCCTGAGCGTTCCGGAGGGCTTCCTTGCTGTGGATGGTATTCTGGATCTGTGCCTGAACGTGGTGGACGGCCTGGTGGTATATCCGAAGGTGATCAGAAAGCGCCTGATGAGCGAGCTGCCCTTCATGGCCACGGAAAACATCATGATGGACGCGGTGAAAAAGGGCGGAGACCGCCAGGAGCTGCATGAACGGATCCGGGAGCTTTCCATGGAAGCCGGAAAACGGGTTAAGGAGGAAGGACTGGACAATAACCTTCTGTCCCTGATCGCGCAGGAGCCCATGTTCATGACCAACGAAGAAGAGCTTGCGGCCACCATGGATCCTGCCCGCTACGTGGGCTGCGCCCCCGAGCAGGTGACGCGCTTCTTAAAAGACGTGATCGGCCCGGTGCTGGAGGAGAATAAGGAGCTTCTGGGCGTGAAGGCGGAGATCAACGTGTAAAATTCAGATTCGTTGCCGATTAAGCAAAACATAATTTTTACTTATTTTTAATATAATAAATATTGATTTTACTTATGATTAGAGATAGGATATAATCATAAAGTAAAAGACAGGGAAAGCGGGTTTTTTACACAGACGGGTAGGAAGCCCGCTTTTTTCAGGCATGAAAGCGCCATGCCGCTGACGCGGCGGAAAGGCGGATGAAACCCTGCGGGTTTCATCCTGGAAAGTGCACATTCGTGCAATTTCACGATTTAGATGCCGCTAGTGCGGCGGAAAGGTAAGGAAAGGTAAAAATGGTAAAAGCGGTTGTTGGAGCAAACTGGGGAGACGAAGGAAAGGGCAAGATCACCGATATGCTTGCCCGTGAGGCCGATATCGTCATCCGTTTTCAGGGCGGAGCGAACGCGGGACACACGATCGTGAACGATTACGGCAAGTTCGCGCTGCACACGCTTCCGTCCGGTGTATTCTACGGACATACCACCAGCATCATCGGGAACGGCGTTGCGCTTAATATCCCGATCCTGGTAAACGAGATCAAATCCATCACGGACAGAGGGGTTCCCGCGCCGAAGATCCTGGTGTCTGACCGGGCGCAGGTGGTGATGCCCTATCACATCCTGCTCGACCAGTATGAGGAGGAGCGGCTGGGCGGAAAATCCTTCGGTTCCACCAAATCCGGAATCGCGCCTTTTTATTCCGATAAATACGCAAAGATCGGCTTCCAGGTCTGCGAGCTGTTCGACGAGGAGGGGCTTAAGGAGAAGCTGAAAAGCGTATGCGCCGCCAAGAACGTGCTGATGGAGCATCTCTACCACAAGCCCCTCATCGACGTGGAGGAGCTGTATCAGACGATGCTGGAATACCGGGATATGATCGCCCCTTACGTCTGCGACACCTCCCGCTTCCTGAATGAAGCGCTGAAGGAGGGAAAGAGCATTCTGCTGGAGGGACAGCTCGGAACTCTGAAGGACCCGGATCATGGCATTTATCCCATGGTCACTTCCTCCTCCACCCTGGCAGCCTACGGCGCGGTGGGAGCAGGAATCCCGCCCTATGAGATCAAGCAGGTGATCACCGTCTGCAAGGCTTATTCCTCCGCGGTGGGTGCGGGCGCCTTCGTGTCCGAGATCTTCGGAGAGGAGGCGGATGAGCTGAGACACCGCGGCGGAGACGGCGGCGAGTACGGAGCGACCACAGGACGGCCGCGCCGCATGGGCTGGTTTGACTGCGTGGCTTCCAAATATGGCTGTCGTCTGCAGGGCACCACGGATGTGGCCTTCACGGTGCTGGACGTACTGGGCTATCTGGATGAGATCCCCGTCTGCGTTGGCTATGAGGTGGACGGAGAGGTGACGGATGAATTTCCTGTGACCTGGAAGCTGGAAAAGGCAAAGCCCGTTCTGGAGACCCTGCCCGGCTGGAAATGCGACATCCGCGGCATCCGCAAATTTGAGGATCTGCCGGAAAACTGCCGGAAGTACGTGGAATTCGTGGAGCAGAAGATCGGCTACCCGATCACCATGGTGAGCAACGGGCCCGGCAGGGACGACATCATCTATCGGGAAAGCCCGCTGAAAAAATGATCGGGCGTCCTCTGACAGGGAGAAAAATATGGTTCAGAATCTGGAATATTACAAGGTGTTCTGCCACGTCGCCCGCTGCGGCTCCTTAACGCTTGCAGCCAGAGAGCTTTCCATCAGCCAGCCGGCCGTGAGCCAGTCCGTCCGGCTTTTGGAAACTGCGGTGGGCGCGAAGCTCTTCGTGCGAAGCGCCAAGGGAGTGAAGCTTACGAGAGAGGGAGAGCTTCTGTACGATTACGTGGAGAAGGGCTATGAGCAGATTGAGCTGGGAGAGCGGAAGCTGAAGCAGATGATGAATCTGGAGCTGGGAGAAATTCACATCGGAGCGTCTGATATGACGCTCCGCTTTTTCCTTCTGCCCTATCTGGAGCGCTTCCATGAGCTCTGCCCCGGGATCCGTATCGTTGTGAGCAACGCGCCGACCCCGGAAACACTGGCCTCCCTTCGCAGCGGCAGAATCGACTTCGGCGTGGTGAGCACCCCCTTCGACGGGGAAGGCCTTCACTGGGAGGAGGTTCGCGAGATCGAGGATATCTTCGTGGCGGGCAGGCGTTTCATCCAGTATAAAAACAGGATGCTTGACTTAAAGGAGCTGGAGCGCCTCCCCCTCATCCTGCTGGAGAAAAACACCAGCACCCGAAGCTGTATGGATCGCTTCCTTCTGGAAAACAGAGTCCAGGTAGCCCCGGAGTTTGAGCTTGCCACCAGCGATATGATCGTCCAGTTTGCCCTGCGCTCCCTTGGCGTGGGAAATGTGGTACGGGATTTTGCCGGACAGGAGCTTGCGGACGGCAGGCTGTTCGAGCTTCGCTTCAACAAAATGATACCGAAACGCCATTTCTGCGTGGTGACGGCGGACAGGGAGCAGCCCTCCGCTGCGGCGAAACGGATGCTTGAGCTGATCCGTACAAAGGATCTGCCGGAAAGGAACGGGAATGATACGTACGATTATTTTTGACATTGGAAACGTGCTGACGGTGTTTGGCTGGAAAAATTTCCTCAAGAGCTTCGGCTTTGATGCGCAGACGGAGGAAAGGGTGGGAAAGGCCACCATGGACAACCCCTTCTGGAATGAAATGGACAGAGGAAAGCTCAGCGAGGAGGAAATGCTTGAGGGCTTCATCCAAAACGACCCTTCCGTGGAAAAGGAGATCCGGCAGATTTATGAAAACCTGCACGGCATCCTGACAAAGGCGAATTATGCCATTCCCTGGATCAAGGAGCTGAAGGCGAAGGGCTATCAGGTGCTGGTGCTCTCCAATTTTTCCGAAAAGGTCGCAAGGGAAAATGCGGACGCGCTGGACTTTCTGGAATATGTGGACGGAGGCATCCTGTCCTACAAGGACGGCGTGATCAAGCCCGATCCGGCGATCTACCGCCTGCTTCTTGACCGTTACGGCCTGAAGCCGGAGGAATGCGTTTTTCTGGACGATGTGCCCAAAAACGTGGATGCGGCGGCAGCATTCGGAATTGCCACCATCCTGTTTCGAAACCAGGAGCAGGCGATGGAGGAGCTGCGGGCGCTGGGGGTGGAATAGAATAAAGAACAGCCGGAAGGCTTGGGAGAACTGTCAGTCTGTTTTATTGGATTGGCAGTTTTTTTGTGCCTTTCTGCAAAGTAAGATAGGTTGAGGGAATTGGGAGGGGATTACAGAGAAATCATCTGATTGTCACTTTGATAATATTTTCCTTTCAATATCCAATACATCTGGAAAAATCAATTTAATGCCTTTTCTTTGTAAGGCAAGCACACGTCTGGCTTTTTCGAATAATTCTCGTTGAAAGACGCCATCTAAAAGAACTGGTGTATTGGAAATCTTATCTATGTACTCATTTTTAATATATTTTGTTGTAACCGGACACATATTTTGTATTAAGAAAGCTTTTTCGTGGCCTAAAACTTGTCCGAATGCAAAAGTATCACAACGACCGTACGTTGCTATTTTAGTATTATAGTATTCACGATATTTATTTACCCGTGAAGAAATAGGAATCATCCAGTATAACCCTGTATTATGATCCTCAAATGCACAAAAGCAAGGACGATCATGATTTTTTCCATTCACAGTTTCTTTGTTGTTCATTAATTTCGGATCAGGAAAATCCAAAAAATACTGATCACTAATAAAATAAAAATGTCCCGTTTCCATAAAATACCTCTCAATGATAAATAAACTCCATTCTTGCGAATGGAGTTTATACATTTGAACTCGACCTTATTTCAGTTGTATATCGAGTAACAACAAACATTTGAACTCGACCTTATTTCAGTTGCATATCGAGTAGCAACAAACATTTGAGATAGTTTCCTATCTATGTTCAAATCATAACTTTAAATGTCACCATTGTCAATAGGCTGATTCAAAAACACATAAAATTTATTTGTCATTTTATATAATATGCATTTTATTATGTTATATGTGGTCTCTGCTTGATTATTTTGAACAGTCCGGAGATACCATTTAAGTATTTTCCTTCCGCTCCTTCACCTTCTGAAACAGCCAGATATAGATCCACAGCAGGATCGGAAGGCCGATGGTCGCCACAAGGCAGGCCGCGAAAAGCCTGTCTGATCCCGGAAAATCAAGCAGCGCCACGATCAGCGTGGCCACATACATCCCCACGAGCAGAACGATGCAGATGATCGCCGCGATCTGCTTCGGGGATGCTTTTTTCTTATTGTTATCCTCTTTTTTCTTATCATCCTTCATACGATAAAATCTCCATCCCGCCGTTTTCGGCGGTTTTTCAGTTATTCATATTTTAGCCACGCGCATTTCAATCGTCCACGTCGAAGGCCTCAAGCCTGCTCTTCTTCGGAAGCGGCCTGCTGTCTCCGTGCCGAACGAACAGCATGGTGAAGAAGGCGACGACGACGAAAAATGCGGCGTAGGGGAACAGGATGAAGTAGCCCACATGCTCCAGCAGGAAGCCGGACAGGATGGGGGTGACGATCTGCGCCGCCATGGAAAAGGTGTAATAGAAGCCGGTGAATTTTCCGATGTCGCTTCCCCTACTCATCTCCACAACCATGGGATAGGAATTGACATTGATGGCAGCCCAGGCCACGCCCACCAGGGCGAAAAGACCGTTGATCCAGACATGGTATTCCTTCACCGTCCCGCCGATGGCGAACATGGAGGCAAGAAGAACCACGCCGCCCAGGATCGTCTTTTTTCTTCCGATCCGGGACGCGATGGAGCCCACCGGAATGTAGGAAAGAATGGCGGCCGCGGTGGCGATCAGCAGGCAGTTGGCGAAGCCGCCGCCCTGGATGCCCCAGTAGATCTGGGCGTACCGGGAAAAGGCGGTGGTCACAGCGTTATAGCCCATGAACCAGCAGGCCACGGAGATCAGGATGAAGATCAGGCTTTTTCGTACCGCGGGTTCGAGAGCGGTCTTTGCGCCGTCCGCTGAAGCAGAACTGTCCGCCGCGGAAGCATCCAGTTCCGCGTTCTCTCCATCCTGCAGGCCGGCGTCTGTTTTTTCCCGCTCCAGGCGCAGGGGATTTTCCCGTATCTTCCATAATAACAGGAGAACGGACAGCACCATGACGGCGGCTACGATAAGGAAGATGGGGAAATAGTCCGGCTTGCCCTCCTTGGGAACGAGGACGGAGATCAGGATCAGGGAGATCACGCCGCCCACAGCTCCCATCAGGTTGATGATGGCGTTAGCCTTGGAGCGCAGCGGCTTCGGCGTAACGTCCGGCATCAGGGAAACCGCAGGGGAACGGTAGCTTCCCATGGCGATGAGGGTCACGAGCAGGGCCGTTACAAACAGGGCGAGGGAGCCAATATTGTCCGCAAAGGGCAGAAACAGCATGGCGATGACGGCGGCCGCTGTCCCGCACAGGATGAAGGGCATCCTTCTGCCGATCCCGGTATGCACCCGGTCGGAGAGACTGCCGAACAGCGGGAGCATGAAGACGGCGAGCACGTTGTCGATGGCCATGATGCCGCCGGAAATGGTGTCGCTGACCTGGAAGGTATTTTTCAGGATCAGGGGCACAAGGCTGTCGTAAAGCTGCCAAAAGGCGCTGATGGACAGAAAGGCGAGGCCCACCAGAATGGTCCGCTTGACGTTCAGTTTCATAGGAAAAATCCCCTTTCTTATGCGTTTCCCTGCCATTGAGCTTTATATGGCGTCAAGGCAGGGAAATCTGTGAAAAATCATTTAATTCCGGTTCATATTCGCCCGTTTCCGCTTCGTGGGATCCAGGATCTTCTTGCGGATCCGCAGGTTTTTGGGCGTTACCTCAAGCAGCTCGTCGGTTTCGATGAAGTCAAGCGCCTGCTCCAGGCTTAAGATGCGGGGCGGCGTGAGGCGCAGCGCCTCGTCCGCGCTGGAGGAACGGGTATTGGTGAGCTGCTTTTTCTTGCACACGTTCACCTCAATATCCTCGCCCCGGCCGCTCTGTCCGATGACCATTCCCGCGTAAACCCGTTCGCCGGGCCCGATAAACAGCGCGCCGCGTTCCTGGGCGTTATACAGGCCGTAGGTGACGGATTCTCCCGTCTCAAAGGCGATCAGCGAGCCCTGTTTGCGATACTGGATGTCTCCCTTATAAGGGGCATAGCCCGCAAAAGCCGTGTTCATGATGCCGTTTCCTCTGGTGTCCGTCAGAAATTCACCCCGGTAACCGATCAGGCCTCTGGAGGGGATGTTGAATTCCAGACGGGTGTAGCCGCCGTTCGCCGCGCCCATGTTGACAAGCTCGCCCTTTCTCTGGGACAGCTTCTCGATGACGCTTCCGGAAAACTCCTCAGGCACGTCGATGTAGGCAACCTCCATGGGTTCCAGGCGCTTGCCGTTTTCATCCGTTTTATAGAGCACCTCCGCCTTGCTGACAGCAAATTCATAGCCCTCGCGGCGCATGTTTTCGATCAGAACGGACAGATGCAGCTCGCCGCGGCCGGATACCTTGAAGGTCTCCGTGGAATCCGTTTCCTCCACACGCAGGGACACATCCGTGTTCAGCTCCCGGAACAGACGGTCTCTGAGATGGCGGCTGGTCACATATTTTCCCTCCTGTCCCGCGAAGGGAGAGTCGTTTACGATGAAATCCATGGCGATGGTGGGCTCGGAAATCTTCTGGAACGGGATCGGCACCGGATTCTCCGGGGAGCAGAGAGTATCTCCGATGTGGATGTCCGCAATGCCGGAGATGGCCACGATGGAGCCGATGGAGGCCTGCTTTACCTCCACCTTGTTCAGCCCGTCAAATTCGTAGAGGCGGCTGATGCGCACCCGCTTCTGCTTGTCGGGTTCATGGTGGTTGACGATCACCACATCCTGGCCCTCTGAAATGATGCCGTTGTCCACCTTGCCCACGCCGATTCGGCCCACATATTCATTGTAGTCGATGGTGCTGATGAGAACCTGGGTACCGGCATCCGGATCGCCTTCGGGAGCGGGGATATAGTCCAGAATGGTATCCAGCAGAGGCTTCATATCCTTATTTTTAACGGTCAGCTGCAGGGTGGCGCTGCCGTTCTTGGCGGAGGCGAATACGAAGGGGCAGTCCAGCTGCTCGTCGTTTGCGTCCAGATCCATGAACAGCTCCAGCACCTCGTCCACCACCGCGTTGGGACGGGCCTCCGGACGGTCGATCTTGTTGACGCAGACGATGACGGGAAGCTGCAGCTCCAGCACCTTTCTCAGTACGAATTTGGTCTGGGGCATGGGACCCTCAAAGGCGTCCACCACCAGGATGACGCCATTCACCATTTTCAGCACGCGCTCCACCTCGCCGCCGAAATCCGCATGGCCGGGGGTGTCAACGATGTTGATTTTCACGCCCTTATAGGTGATCGCCGTGTTCTTGGAAAGGATGGTGATGCCGCGTTCGCGCTCGATGGCGTTGGAGTCCATGACC
>DWWS01000036.1 GCA_019119595.1 Candidatus Eisenbergiella merdavium
TCTCATCTTTGACAGTTGAAGAATAAAAAAATCGCTGTATCCCTTGTATTTACTGGGCTGCAGCGATTTTTGCTGTTGTCACGAAGTTTAGTAATTTATTCTTTCCCTTTACTTTTCTTCTGGATGTTCCTCATTTTACTTTTGGTTATGAATTGATAATCCGTCCGGAAACCACAGGCTTCATGAAGATCATCTGTGATCGTTTCCCGTTTGTACAGTGGGATAAACCCCTGCTCCTGGACCTCCGCAAAATTCATTGCTTTCAGTGCCTCCAGTATTTCTTCACAGGTATATTTACAATTCAGTTTTTTCTCAAGAAAACGATAGAGAGTTAATGCGAGAAAACAGATCAGGAAATGCGCCCTGATCCGGTTTTCATCCTGCAGGTAAACAGGTCTGGCAGAAAATTCTGTTTTCATGATGCGGAAACACTCTTCGATCTGCCACCTGCCTTCGCTTACTTTTAAAATGTCACTCACCTCATCATCCAAAAGATCGGTACATACTGCGTAGAGTCCATCATACTGTGCTTCCTCACAGATCTTGCCCTCATCCAGATACTGCCTGATATCGGCTGCTTCCCCCTCTTTGGTGACTGCCATTTTCCCGATAAAACGGGCCGGGTCATTCGGGTTTTTATGATTCTTTTTTGCTTTCCCGGAATCCAGCATCTGTTTTGCCCGTTCTACCTGCTTATCACGGATCGTTTTCTGATAAAGGGCATATTTAGGGGAATAGGTAATGATCAGGCGCTGATGCAGCTTTTTTGTGGTATACGGTTCGTCCTTGTAGTAAAGTCCCCTGTCATCCTCCGGCAGCTTTGTGATATCCACAGGGATATCATCGGAGACCCTTTTGAACCCCTGGGGACTCAGTGCCCATTCCTTTTCTTCTTTCTTCAGTTTCCGGATAGACTGGGTGACGATATAAGCCCGTTCTCCCATATGGTTGTATTCCCGGATGGCTTCGGAGCCTAAACCGGCGTCACTGCAATAAATAAATTTTTGGCATTTGAAATCCCCAATGACTTTCTTTTCCAATGGTTTCAAGGAAGTCTGTTCGTTTGCATTTCCAGGAAAGAGGGAAAAGGCAAGGGGGATCCCGTCGCCATCCATAAACATCCCCATCTGGATGATCGGGTTTGGTCTGTGTTCTTTGCTTTTTCCGTACTTTTTACTGCCATCTTCCTGTCCGATCTCAAAGTAATAGTTGGAGCAGTCATAATAAAGGATCTTATCATTCCTCTTTCCCAGGAAATGGCTGTTTTTATAGACTTCTGCCTGAATGAGGTCGCATTCTGTGCCCAGAACATCCAGTGACCGGTACACGTCATGAAGCTCATAGGAAGGTTTCTCTAAAAACTCCGATGCAGCCTGATAGGAGGAACGCTTGCTGCAAGGCTCCAGGATCCTTGTATAGATCAGGTCGGAGAGGATGGCGTTCAGATCGTACCTGAACTTATATTTTCGTTTTAATTTCCGACAGACCTGATCCATCTGCAGCTGATAATAAAGGGACTGCAGGAAAAGATAACCGCCGCGGTAAAAGACCTGTATGTGATGATCCATCTGTCTGTCAGCATGAAAAGGGATCAACACAGTTTTTGCATCTTTTTCATTTTTGTATTTTTCGGTTTCTAATTTCACTTCATTTTTAGCCCATGCAATCACGTCATCTCTTGTGGGACCGTGCTCTGCCAGGAGTTGTTCTAAGGTTCCCAGCTTACGAATGATCGTGGAAGAAGTGCTGCCATTTGCTTTGACAAAAGATTTGCAGATATAGAAGGACTCTGCATTTTTTGATTTTGTAATGTGAAGATTCATACGGTATCCCTCCTACGCCTTATCATATCATATAATAACATAAAATAACATAGATAAAAACAAAAAACTTGACAAAAAAAGTGCAGGTTTTATGCGACCTGCAAGTACTTTTTTATTTATTCAACTGTCAAACTCCCGAGTAGCTATGGCCATTTCGGTAAAGGGCTCTTGCCATGGGAGGAATATTTTTTCGGCCTTGCTAAAACAGCTAATTTTGAGCATAATTAAATTGGCTAAATGATGTGCTGCTATGAATATCACGACAGCAACCGCAACCGAAATGCAGAATAATTTCGTAAGGTATCTGAATCTTGTTATGTCGGAACATGAAATAATTGTGACGAAAATGGACGTGAGGTTGGACGCTTTATCCCTAAGGATACAACGGTTTCCTACTTGACAGATTCTCTTACAGGAATCAGTAAGGTGATGGCATTTACCTCATCTGAGTTACTTGCGAGAATTTAAGTCCTGGTGATACCAAACAGAGAGCTGAGGTGTAATAATACATCCCGGCTTTTTTAATGCCATGCGGAAAGCGGCAGCTATTCCGAAGAAACCAAAAGTCCCTTGTGGGCAACCCACGTCCATGACTTGTGCAGTCTGTAAAAAACAGTCCTCAAAAGCAAATATATTCCTAAAAGAATCAGAATATCAACAGTTTTGGGAGCCAATCCCAAAATGCTTGATGATGACCCGAACCCCCAGTATAATGGAACCCGACGGATCAATGCCAGGGACTGCTCCCTGGACTGACGGATAACTAAAAAACGATGAAAGTACATTTAGAGGAGAAACAGATTATGACCGACAAGATCATTTGCAGCTCGGAAGCGGACAGCAGCTATATTCACAGAAGGCTGCAGGAATATAACGCCCGGTATATGCGGGAAACAGGGGATTTTAATTTCCACATCGAGGAAAACGGAAAGATCATCGGCGGCATTGTGGCCGAAGGCCTTGGAGACGCCCTGGAGGTGGCTTTTCTGTATGTGGATGACCAGCATCGCGGAAAAGGAATTGGACGCAGGCTTTTGGCCCACGTGGAAGAGCTGGCCCGGCAGAATGGATTCAGGCGCATTCTGCTAAACACCTACAGTTTTCAGGCGCCCGAATTCTACAAAAAGCTGGGATATACGGAAATTCTGAAGCTTTCGCCTGCATTTGACAGCTTCTCCCAATCTTTTTTTCTGAAGGAGCTGTGAAAGCAAAAGAAAGCGGCAGACAACCCGGGCTTAACAGGAGGTTGAGCATGGATTTTCAGATCAGAAAATACGAAGAAAAGGACTTTGAACATCTGGCGGCCATTCACGATCCGGCTAGGAAAAAAGAACTGGCGCTTGCCTCTTTATCGGGAGCATTTCTTCCATTCAGGACTGCCGCTGAGCGGGAAGGACTTTTCGATTACACAGTCTATATTGCCGAACATGCGCAAAGAATTGTCGGGTTTATAGCATTTTCCGAAGAGGAAATTGCCTGGCTGTACGTAGATGTGAATTTTTCCCGCAAGGGTGTTGGAAGGTGTCTGATGGATTTTGCCCTGCGCCGGCTTGGAAACGATGTCAGCATTGAGGTCCTTGCCGGAAATGAACCGGCGCTTGAACTGTACAGATCATTTGGCTTTGAAATAAAGGAAACCGTGCGCGGGCATATGCCGGGCAACGAGAGCTTTCTGGTCACGGTTCATGTCATGAGGCGAGCCTGAGAGCCCGCTTATCTGACAAAGTCCGCAAATATGCATTTGTCATCCCTTCCGTTTTGTTATATAATGTGGTGGCTGACAGCAAATCGTGATGAAATCAGGCAAATATAAGGATCAAAGCATGAGAAAACTTGCATTAAGCGATGAAATTTTATTAAGTATTGAAAAACCCGCCCGCTACATCGGCGGCGAGGTCAATTCGGTGATGAAGGATCCCGAAAAGGTGGACATCCGCTTTGCGATGTGCTTTCCGGACGTTTACGAGATCGGCATGTCCCATCTTGGCATCCAGATCCTCTACGACATGTTCAACCGCTGGGACGACGTGTGGTGCGAGAGGGTTTATTCCCCCTGGGTGGATCTGGACAGGATCATGCGGGAGCGGCGCATCCCGCTGTTCGCGCTGGAAAGCCAGGATCCGGTCAGAGATTTTGATTTTCTGGGCATCACCATCCAGTATGAGATGTGCTATACCAACATCCTGCAGATCCTCGACCTGTCCGGCATCCCGCTTTTGGCGTCGGAGCGCACGGACGAGGATCCCATCGTGATCGGAGGCGGATCCTGCACCTATAATCCGGAGCCCATCGCGGACTTTTTCGACCTTTTTTACATCGGAGAGGGCGAGACCATCTATCGGCAGCTTCTGGATCTGTATCAGGAATATAAAAACGGCGGAATGACCCGCCGGGAATTTCTCATTCAGGCGGCGAAGATCCCCGGTATCTACGCGCCGTCCCTGTATGAGGTTTCCTATCATGAGGACGGCACCATCGCGGCTTTCCGCCCGACCGTGGAGGGAATCCCGGAAAAGATCGTCAAGCAGATTGAAATGGATCTGACGGATACTTATTATCCCAAAAATCCGGTGGTGCCCTTCATGAAGATCACCCAGGACCGGGTCACGCTGGAGATTCAGAGGGGCTGCATCCGCGGCTGCCGGTTCTGCCAGGCGGGGCAGCTTTACCGTCCGGTCAGGGAGCGGGACATCGAGATGCTGAAGGAATACGCCGTTGCCATGCTGGAAAGCACGGGGCAGGAGGAGATCACCTTAAGCTCCTTAAGCTCCAGCGACTATTCCCGTCTGGAGGAGCTTGTCACCTTCCTGATGGAGACCTGCCGGGAAAAAATGGTGAACATTTCCCTGCCTTCGCTGCGCATCGACGCCTTTTCTCTGGATATCATGGGCAAGGTGCAGGATGTGAAAAAAAGCAGCCTGACCTTTGCGCCGGAGGCGGGGAGTCAGCGGCTTCGGGACGTGATCAACAAGGGACTGACGGAGGAGGTCATCCTGAAAGGAGCCGCCATGGCCTTCGAGGGAGGCTGGACCCGGGTGAAGCTATATTTCATGCTGGGCCTTCCCACGGAAAACGAGGAGGATATCCGCGGCATTGCCGAGCTTTGCAACAAGATTGCGGCCACCTTTTTTGAGACGGTGCCCAAGGAGAAGCGCACGGGCCAGATCCAGATCGTGGCAAGCACCTCCTTTTTCATTCCAAAGCCCTTCACCCCTTTCCAGTGGGCGCCCATGTGCACGGCGGAGGAATTTCTGGACAAGGCCCGGCTCACCAGGCAGGCGGTGCATGAGCAGCTCAACCAGAAGCGGATCAAATACAACTGGCACGAGGCGGATGTGAGTGTGCTGGAGGGCGTGTTCGCGCGGGGAGACCGCAGGCTGTCCCGCGTCATCCGTATGGCCTACGAGCGGGGCTGCATCTACGATTCCTGGGGTGAATACTTCCACAATGACGTCTGGCTGGACTGCATGGAAACATGCGGTCTGGACTTGGGCTTTTATACCACAAGGGAGCGGTCGCTGGACGAGATCTTCCCCTGGGATTTCCTGGACTGCGGCGTGACGAAGGATTTCCTGAAAAGGGAATGGAAGAGAGCCCTGGACGAGGCGGTCACCCCCAACTGCAAGCAGAGCTGCCAGGGCTGCGGAGCGGCCAGGTTCGGCGGCGGCATCTGCTATGAAAAGAGAAACGCCGACGGCGTGATCGAGGACGGCTCCGCGCAGACCCTGCAGGAATACGCCGCCCGCCATCAGGGACAGGAAGGAGGTGCGAAAGCATGAAGCTTCGGATCAGATTTTCCAAATATGGGGCGCTGAGATTCATCGGCCATCTTGACGTGATGCGCTTTTTCCAGAAGGCCGTGCGCAGAGCGGGGATCGATGTGGCCTATTCCACCGGCTTCAGTCCCCATCAGATCATGAGTTTTGCCTCTCCCCTTGGGCTTGGTGTGGAAAGCCGGGGCGATTACCTGGATATCGAGGTGAACGAGCCCATGAAGATTCCCATGAACGCGCAGGAAATGCTGGAACGGCTGAACGCCGCCTGCGTGGAGGGAATCGAGATAACCAGGATCGTCCGCCTTCCGGAAAAGGCAGGGAACGCCATGGCGAGCGTGGCCGCCGCGGCCTATACGGCACAGCTGAAGCCGGGCCAGTCGGTTCAGCTGATGCAGACGGGCCGGGAGGAAAGCGTCCCTGAGCAGACTTTTTCCGATTTTTCCTTTCTGGAGGAAATCATCCCCGCCTTTCTGGCGCAGGAGCAGATCTTTATTACGAAGGAGACCAAAAAGGGCGTTTCCCAGATGGACATCCGGCCTGGTATTTTTTCCCTGTCTGTGCAGGACGGCGTTCTTCATCTTCTGACGGACGCGAGCAGCGCGGGAAATATCAAGCCCTACGTCCTGCTTGAGGCGCTTCTTTCCTATGCGGGCTGTCCGGAAGAAAAAATGCCGCCCTTCTGGTCCGTTCAGTTTACCCGGCTGGAGACCTACACCCGCGCGGAAGCGGACGGAGCGCTGATCGCGCTCGGCGACGTGGGGGAGGCGTTCTGAGGTTGAAAAAAAACGTTTTGATTCTATTGAGGCGGGAAAGCGTTTTACCGGAGCCGTCCTCCGGGATCCTTTCCCTTCTTCTTACCAATGGACGGCTGACCGAGCTTTCCGTCTGGCCGGCGGAGTCTGAGCAGGCGGCAGCCCCCTTAAACGGCATCTACGTGGGAAAGGTGATGAACGTGGCAAAAAACATCAACGCCGCCTTCGTGGAGCTTACGAAGGGCCAGCGCGCCTTTCTTCCCCTTTCTCACGCAGAAAACGCCTGCATCCTGAACCGGAAGGCGGACGGGCGGGTCCTGGCCGGAGACGAGCTGCTGGTTCAGGTGGAGCGGGAAGCGGTGAAAACCAAGGAGCCCGTCCTCACCATGGAGATTTCCATCGCGGGCCGCTATGCGGTGGTCTTTCCGGGAAAGGAGAGAGGGCGGCTTCAGTTTTCCGGAAAGCTTTCCGATGAGGAGCGGCTTTCCATCGCCCGGGCCTGTTCGGAAGCCGGCATTACGGAGGAAATCTTGGCCTCCTGCAGCCTGATCGTGCGCACCAACGCGGCGGAGCTTTCGGACTGCGGATATGAACCCCTGATCGCGGAAGCGAAGGCGCTGCTTGCTCTGGCGTCAGCGCTGTGGCAGACGGCCGGAACGCGCACCTGCTACAGCTGCCTGTACCGGCCGGAAAGCGGCTTTCTCACCGCCGTCCGGGACACGCCCCAGGAGCAGTATGAGGAAATCCTGACCGATGATAAGCAGCTTTATGAGCAGCTTCATGCCTGGCTGGAGCGTTCCTACCCGGAGGTCCTTGGCAGACTGCGCCTGTACGAGGATACCTCCCTTTCCCTGGCAAGCCTGTACGGTCTTCCCAAAAAGCTCCGGGAGGCCCTTGAAAAACGGGTCTGGCTCAAAAGCGGGGGCTATCTGGTGATCGAGCCAACGGAGGCCCTCACGGTCATCGACGTCAATTCCGGTAAATATACGGGGAAAAAAGGCATGCGCGACACTTTCCGCCTGATCAACCGGGAGGCTGCCCTGGAGATCGCGAGGCAGCTGAGGCTGCGCAACCTCTCCGGCATCATCCTGGTGGATTTCATCAGCATGGATAACAAAGAGGATGAGAGAGAGCTTCTTCATCTTCTTTCCGCAGAGCTGAAAAAGGATCCCGTCCGCACGGCGGTGGTTGACATGACGGCGCTGGGGCTGGTGGAGCTCACCCGCAAAAAGGTACGGCGGAGCCTTTATGAGCAGCTTAAGGGTGCCCCCGCAGAAGCCGGTTCGCAGGAGAATACGCCATGAAGCTGCTTGGAATGAAAAACTGCTACGACGGAAAATATCTGCACGGCTATGAGCTGACCTATGAAAACCGTGCGGGGAGGGAAAAGACCTTTGAGATGGTCAGCCGCAGCCGCCTTTCTTCTCCGTCCGAGATCGGCGGTCACGTAAGCGGCGTCACCATCGTGGCCTGGCAGGACGACCGGCTTCTGCTCCTGAAGGAATTCCGCATGAGCATCAACCGGAGCATCTTCAATCTCTGCGCGGGCATGCTGGAGGAGGGCGAGACCCCAGAGGCCTGCGCCGCGCGGGAGCTTTACGAAGAAACCGGCCTTCATGTGGCCCGGTTCATAGACATCCTTCCTCCATCCTATTCGGCGGTGGGCTTTTCCGACACAGCCACCTGGCTGGTCTTTCTCGAGGCAGAAGGGGATATCTGCGTCCACGCTTCTGAAAATGAGGAAATTTCCGCCGCCTTTTATACCAGACGGCAGGTGGAGGAGCTTCTGAAAACCGAAACCTTCAGCTCCCGCTCCCAGACCGTGGCCTGGTTTTTCAAAAACGGGGGAATACTGGACAACTAAACTGTTACAAAAAGTCACAAAAAATGCAGAAAATTGTTCCAAAACGATTGACAGGCCGCCCCTTCGATGCTATGATACATGAGTATGCCGCATGACGGGGTATAAGTATGTCCGGCTTCGTGTCGGATGTCACCGCAGTCAGCGAGTTTGAGAAATAGGAGGTGCCCTATGTACGCAATTATTGCAACAGGTGGAAAACAGTACAAGGTTTCCGAAGGCGATGTTCTCAAGGTAGAGAAGCTGAACGCTGCGACGGGAGACACTGTTACGTTTGACCAGGTGGTGGCAGTGAGCGACAACGGCCTGAAGGTAGGCGCGGATGTTGCGAACGCTACGGTTTCCGCTACGGTTGTAGGCGAAGGCAAAGGAAAGAAAGTCATCGTTTACAAGTATAAGAGAAAAACCGGCTATCACAAGAAGAACGGTCACAGACAGCCTTATACGCAGGTTAAGATCGAAAAGATCAACGCTTAATCATCCAATGCCATGACGACAGTAACGGTCAGAAAGAACAGAGCGGGAGCCTATACGGGCTTTACCTGCAGCGGGCACAGCGGCTATGCGGCCGCCGGAAGCGATATCGTCTGCGCCGCCGTTTCCATCCTTGTCATCAACACCGTCAATTCCATCGAGCGTTTCGCGCAGGATGAGATGCAGGTGAGGACAGGAGAGGAAGAGGGGCTGATCGAGGTTGTTTTTCCGAATGAGGTCAGCAGGGATGCTGCTCTGCTGATGGATTCCATGGTGCTCGGTCTGACGGACGTAAAAGATCAATATGGCAGGAAATACCTGAAACTTCAATTCGAGGAGGTGTAATCATGTTACAGCTGAACCTTCAGTTTTTCGCTCATAAAAAGGGTGTAGGTTCCACGAAGAACGGCAGAGATTCCGAGTCCAAGAGACTTGGTGCGAAGAGAGCCGACGGACAGTTTGTGAAGGCAGGAAACATCCTTTACAGACAGCGCGGAACGAAGATCCATCCCGGCGTGAACGTTGGACGCGGCGGCGATGATACGTTGTTCGCAACGGTTGACGGTATACTGAGATTCGAGAGAAAGGGAAGAGACAAAAAGCAGGCTTCCGTTTATCCCGTAGAACAGTAAGCAGCCGAACGGAGATTTCTGAGAATGCCGGGCTTCAAACAGTCATGTTTGAAGCCCTTTCCGTTATAAGGAGTTTATTCATGTTTGCAGACAGAGCAAGGATTTATGTCAGAAGCGGCAAGGGCGGCGACGGCCATGTTTCCTTCCGCAGAGAAAAATATGTGCCAAACGGCGGGCCGGACGGCGGCGACGGCGGAAGAGGCGGCGACGTGATTTTCCAGGTGGACGAGGGCCTGAACACCCTGACAGATTTCAGGCATGTCCGCAAATATAAGGCCGGAGACGGCCAGGAGGGCGGTAAGCGCAACTGCCGGGGCAAGGACGGCGAGGATATCGTCATCAAGGTTCCGGAGGGCACCGTCATCAAGGAGGCGGCAAGCGGCCGGGTCATCACGGACATGTCCGGTGAAAACAGAAGGGTAGTCCTTCTGACCGGAGGCAGGGGAGGAAACGGCAACCAGCACTACGCCACCAGCACCATGCAGGCGCCCAAATACGCCCAGCCCGGACAGCCTGCCAGAGAGCTCGAGCTTTTTCTTGAGCTGAAAATGATCGCCGACGTGGGGCTTGTGGGCTTCCCCAACGTGGGAAAATCCACCCTCCTTTCCCGTGTGACCAACGCCCGCCCCAAGATTGCCAATTATCACTTCACCACCATCGTTCCCAATCTGGGTGTGGTGGACATGGACGGCGCGAAGGGCTTTGTGATCGCGGATATTCCCGGCCTCATCGAAGGCGCCTCCGAGGGCGTGGGCCTTGGTCATGAATTCCTCCGCCACATCGAGCGGACAAAGGTGATCATTCATATGGTGGACGCCGCCGGCACGGAGGGACGCGACCCGATCGCGGATATCTACGCCATCAATAAGGAGCTGGAAGCCTACAATATGGAGATCGCCTCCCGTCCGACGGTCATCGCCGCAAACAAGATCGACGCGGCTCCTGATGAGGCTGCGGAAGCGGTGGAGCTGTTAAAGGCGGAATTTGAACCGAAGGGCATCCGGGTCTTTCCCATCTCCGCAGTGAGCGGCCAGGGCTTAAAGGAGCTTCTCTACCATGTGAGCGGCCTTCTGGAAGAAGCGGACGATGAGCCGGTGGTATTCGAGCAGGAATACTTTCCGGAGCTGGAGAACCGTTATTCCGATGAGCCCTTCACCGTCACCTATGATGAGGAAGAGGATGAATACGTGGTGGAAGGCCCCCGCATTGAGAAAATGCTCGGCTATACCAATCTGGATTCGGAAAAGGGCTTTACCTTCTTCCAGAATTTCCTGAAGGAAACCGGCATCCTGGAGCAGCTTGAGGCGCTCGGCATTGAGGAGGGCAGCACCGTCCGCATGTACGGCCTTAAATTTGATTATTACAAATAGTAAAAGCCGCCCGGCCCCGCAGCCGCTGCGCCGGTGCGCATACTCCCGTACCTCTCTGGTACGGCAGACAAGGAAGGAAATGATACAGCAATGACAAGCAAACAAAGAGCTTATCTGAAAAGCCTTGCCGGAAACCTGGAGCCTGTGTTCCAGATCGGAAAGGGCAGCCTGACGCCCGAGGTGACACAGGCGGTGGCCGAGGCGTTCAACACAAAGGAGCTGATCAAGGTGACCGTTCTGAAAAACTGCTTTGACGATCCAAACCAGCTTGGAGCCATGCTCGCAGAGCGCACCCAGTCCCAGCTCGTTCAGGTGATCGGCCGAAAGATCGTTCTTTACAAGGAAAGCAGGGAGCATAAAAAAATTGAACTGCCTAAATAGTCAGAATTTCATAGCGGCCGAAGATGCCGGCAGAGAGCGGATCGGCATCATGGGAGGAACCTTCAATCCCATTCATATCGGCCATCTGCTTCTGGCGGAGAACGCTTATTCCGCCTTTCATCTGGACCGGATCCTCTTCATCCCCAGCGGCTGCTCCTATATGAAGGAGCAGTCCGGAATCCTGGATGGAGATACCCGTCTGCGCATGACGGCTCTTGCCATTGAGGACAACCCTCATTTCCAGATTTCCGATATTGAGGTCCGCCGTCCCGGCTATACCTATACCAGCGAGACGCTGGAGCAGCTGGGAACAGAGCATCCGGGGGCGGAGCTGTTTTTCCTGGCAGGTGCGGACAGTCTGTCCGCCATGGAAACCTGGAAGGATCCCCAGCTCATCTTTCAGCGAGCAACGGTTCTCGCAGCCGTCCGGGATGACTGCGGAAACAGTCGCCTTTCCCGGCAGGCGCAGCATCTTCGGGAAAAATATGATGGCCGGATCTTCCTGATCCCTTCCGGGAACGTGGAGATTTCCTCCTCCGATATCCGAAGGCGGATTCAGGAGGGCCGTTCCATCCGTTATCTGGTTCCGGAACGGGTCCGGGAATATATCGAGCAAAACGGGCTCTATCAACAGACAGGGGGAAGCGCCAATGAGCGGAAAGCCTGAAAAAGAGAAAAAAGCAAAGCAGAAGCCGGCGGAACCTGCTAAGGAAAAGAAGCCCGGCGCCGACCTTTCTGTTCTGCGCAGATGCATGGAACGCAGGCTGGAGCCCAAACGCTATGAGCATACGCTCGGCGTGGCCTATACGGCGGCGGCGCTCGCCATGCGTTATGGTGCGGACCCTTTAAAGGCGCAGATCGCCGGGCTTCTGCATGACTGTGCCAAGAATCTGACGCATGAAAAACAGCTTCATATCTGCAAAAAGCAGGGAATCGCCGTCAACGTCGCGGAGAAGAAAAATCCCTCCCTGCTTCACGCAAAGGTTGGAAGCTTCCTCGCCTGGCATAAATACGGCATTGAGGATCGCGAGATCCTGGACGCCATCACCTGGCATACCACAGGGAAGCCGGACATGCGGCTTCTGGACAAGATTCTTTATATTGCCGACTATATCGAACCGGCGAGAAATCAGGCGCCCAATCTGCCCCAGGCGAGAAGGCTGGCCTTTGAGGATCTGGACGAATGCCTGTTTCTGATCCTTCGGGATACCCTCGCCTACCTGTCCGCATCCAAGGCGGAGATCGATCCCATGACACAGCAGACCTATGAATTTTACAGGGCCGAGAGAGAGAAAGGAGGCCGTCAATGACTGAAATGAACGCAAAGGAGATGGCGAAGCTCGCCATAGAAGCGCTGGAGGAAAAAAAGGCGGAGGAGATCAGCGTGATCGATATCAGCGGCGTGACCGTGCTTGCCGATTATTTTCTGATCGCCAGCGGAAATAACCGAAACCAGGTTCAGGCGCTCGCCGACAGCGTAGAAGAGCGGCTGGGACGCGCAGGCGTATCTCCCCGCCAGGTGGAGGGCTACAACACCGCCAACTGGGTACTGATGGATTACGGCGATATCATCGTCCATGTTTTTGACCGGGAGAACCGGCTGTTCTATGACCTGGAGCGCATCTGGCGCGACGGCAGGAGGATCGAGCCTTCTGAGCTGTGAAGCCGGCTCCTTGTTATAGCAGCCTGCCCGCGTTGCGCGGCGTAGTCTGGTATTTTTTCCGAAATGCCCTGCAGAAGGTGGAATAATCGCGGAATCCGCTTTCATAACAGGCTTCTGTTGCCGACCTCCCGTTTTGGATCAGGGATTTGGCCAGCAGAAGCCGTTTTTCGTTGATATAGGCGCCGATGGAATAGCCGGTTTCCGCCTTAAACAGGTGCATGAGATGAGAGCGGCTCAGAAAAAAATGCTCCGCAAGAAGATCCACCGTAATCTCCTCCGCGAGATGAGCGTTGATATGGTCAATGATGGCGGCGATTTTCCGATTGGTCACTTCATTTTCCAGATAATTCACCCGGTTATGCAGAAGCGCCCTGTTTAAAAGGATCATAAATTCCAGAAACAGCACCCTCTGGTACAGCTCCTGTCCGTAATCTTGCTCCTGAAGGGACTGCTCCAAACGACGGATCACAGAAAAAAGGCTGCTTTTTTCCAGATTTTCCATTCGGAGCACATTTCCATGCCGCCTTTTCGCTTCCTGAAAGCAGAGGCGCAGATCGCAGTCTTTCGTATGATATCCGGCAAGAAAACCTGCGGAAATATAAATGATGATCCGCTCGTAAGGGCATCCCTCCTGAACGATTGGCCTGTGAAGCTCCCCTGCGTTCACCAGAACAATATCATGGGACTGCAAGTCATATCTTCTTCCTTCGATGGAGTAAGACGCATTCCCGCCTAAAAAAAGCAGCACCTTGTCGAAATCGTAGTAATGAGAAGCGACCTCAAAAGGTCCGTCGTCCTTCAGATGAAACATTCTGAAATCCTGCTCAAGATACCCCTTTTTCTCATACCGTTCAGCCAGGCTGCGCATTTCCTCCATGATCTTTCTCCCTCTTTCTGCTTTGGACAGCAACAGCCGTCGCCGCTGCCTGCCTATTGAAGCCATTATAGAACGGAAGAGCACAAACTGCAAGATTGAACGCACAAATCCTGTATTTTATTCTTTTTCTATCTGGTAGAATACACTCAGAAGCAGACAGCTTCAGGCTCAGAATGACTGTCTGCCTGAATAGCCGATAAATATAGAAAGAATGGAAAGGCGGAACTGATAATGAACCTTGCAGCCCTCAGATATGAAGAGCTTTCTCTGAATACATTTCCTTCCCTGCGTACAGAAGTATATGACGGATGGATCCTGCGTTTCTGTGAGGGCAAAAGCCGATTTGACAGTTGTGTGCTTCCCCTTTATCTTTCCACCCGGGCCTATGAAGAGAAAATTGATTCCTGTGAGAGGAAGTTTGCGGCACACAGTCTTCCCTGTATCTTTAAAATGACCTCAAATGTCCCGTCCGCTCTGGATCAGCAGCTTGAGCAGCGGGGATATGCGCTCACGGGAAAAACAAGGGTTCTGGAATGCACTCGGGACAGCTTTCTGTCTAATCAGGAACGAAGGGATAGAAAGGAAAAGCAATGGCCAAAACCGGACTGCAGCCGCCGGGAAAACAGACTTGAGCTCTCCATCAGTAAAAATGGGACACTCCTGGGCCGCGGACTTGCTGTTTTTGAAGAAGATACCGCCGGCCTGTACGATATCAGCGTAAACCGGGAATATCGGCGGAAGGGGATGGGAACGGCCATCTGCAGGGCTCTGATGGAAGAAAGCTTTCGGAGCGGAGCCAGGAGCATTCATCTGCAGGTGCCCGCATCCAATCTGGAGGCACTTTCTCTCTATCATTCTCTCGGCTTCCAGGAAATCTACCTCTACTGGTATCGTGCAAAAGAAGCAGCAGCCCGAATTCGAAATGAATAAAACACCGCTTCTCTGCCTCAGCGTGTATAAATCACTAAAAAATGGAAATGCTGTAGGCAAGGGGAGGCATACCGGCTCCATCCGCCGCGGCCTCCAAAAACAGAAAGAAAGGAAAAAGCGGTGTCAAGAAAATATCATGTGTCTCACCTGCCGGATGCCGGATCCGCGGGAGAACTGCTGGAGCAGATGGGAAAGCTGGAGGGCGTCCGCTCCGTCAGTATTACGGAGGATCTTTCCATACTGGATATCGATGCGCAGGACGAGCTGATCGGCCCGATCATGGAATCCACGGTCAACCTCTGCCGGCGGATAGCAGAGGACTGTGAGCTTTCCTATTTCTTTCCCCTTCGGGACAACTATTTATAGATGCGGAATACCCCGAACACCTTTCCAAGAACCCTGCAGTCATTCACAATGATGGGATCCATCGTGTCATTCTCCGGCTGCAGGCGGATATGTCCCTTTTCCCGGTAGAAGGTCTTAACCGTAGCGGAATCCTCAATGAGCGCCACTACAATATCTCCGTTTCGCGCGTTGGAGCAGCTCTGAACAAAAATCTGATCCCCGTTGCGGATCCCGGCATTCACCATGGAATCGCCGCGTACCTTCAGAATAAAGGAAGGCTCTCCGTTGGGAACGTATTCAGAGGGAACCGGGAAATAGCTCTCTATATTTTCCTCCGCCAGAATAGGCTGTCCTGCCGCCACATTGCCGATAACCGGCAGACTGACCATTTCCGATCTGACCGCCTGAAAGCTGTCGTCACAGATCTCTATCGCGCGCGGCTTAGTAGGATCGCGCCGGATAAAGCCGTTCTTTTCCAGCGTCTCTAAATGAGAGTGCACGGAAGAGGTTGACTTTAAATGAACCGCTTCGCAGATCTCCCTGACCGCGGGCGGATATCCCCTCTCCAAAATCTGCTCCTTTATGAACGAAAGGATTTCCTGCTGCTTTGCGGTAATCTTTCCCTGTGCCATATCGCGTCCTCCTTTTTGCGGCCTGTCCTCTGACAAACCATTTTCCCTCTTTTCTTTGAAAAAGTATAACATAGACCGGCTCAAAAAGCAAACACATATTCCGAAAATCTGTTCGATTTTTCTATGCTTTTCTCTTGACATTCGAATCTGTGTTCGATATAATTCAGATACAAGTCAAGGAACGTGTGTTCGCAACATTTGTTCGGCATTTTACCTGACTGAGCATTCGGGTGGATATGTCAAGGAGGGAGAATATGAGAGCGGAAGATAGAATCAGAAGGAACCGGATCAGAAGGCAATTGCAGCTCAGGCGGCGCATCGCCCTTTTTTCAGCAGCCGTTCTTCTTATTCTTTCCCTGGCCGGAGGAAGCTTCATCGTCAAGGCCCAGGATGCCTCCTGCGGCGCAATTTATAAATATTATACCAGCATCCGCATAGAGGAGGGGGATTCCCTGTGGTCCATCGCCTCTGCGCACGCGGACGGGTTTGAATCCAGACAGGCTTTCATGCAGGAGGTCATACGGATCAATCATCTTCTGGATTCCGATATCCATAAAGGAGACTATCTGATCATTCCCTATTACTCTCCGGAATTCAGACAGTGATCCGCTTGAAGTTCCTGGAATCGTCTGTCGGCTCATTCCGCTGCTTTCGATCCCTCTGTTTTTCCGTAGTCCGTTCTACTTCCGTCCGTATTCTTTCACGCACGCCTCTGTTTTCAGGAAAAGAAAGCTTTTTTTAAGAAATTCTTCCGTTTTTTCTGTCTGCATTTTTCAGCTTTCCGGAGTATCCTGAATGCATCCTGATCGAAGGCTGTCCGGACAGTCTGAACTAGCCTGTGGCGGCATGACCGGATGTATGCTATAATGCCTTTGTGCTGTTCATTTCCGTCCATTCAGCCGGAAAACGGGCAGCCGACTGGCTCGCATCAGTCATAAACATTCACAGGGAGGTTCACAGCGTTGGAAACGAATCACATTCTGGTTGTAGAGGATGATAAGGATATCAGAGAGGGAATCGATATCTATCTCAGGAATCAGGGCTACGTGGTATTCCAGGCCGGCGACGGCATGGAAGGACTGGAAATCATAGGAAAAGAGGATATTCATCTTGCCATCGTCGATATTATGATGCCCCGCATGGACGGGATCACCATGATGATGAAGGTCCGGGAAAAAGGCTATGATTTTCCTGTCATCATGCTTTCCGCCAAATCAGAGGAAGTGGATAAGATCATGGGCCTGAATATGGGTGCGGATGATTATGTGACGAAGCCCTTCACCACGATGGAGCTTCTTGCCAGAGTCAATTCCCATCTCCGCCGGCATGCCAGATATCTGGAGGCACTCAGCAAGGCGTCTGAACCGGAAAAGGAAACCTACCACGTGCTGGGAGGGATTGAGGTGAATGAGGAGACGGTCGAAGTTTTCGTCGATGGAAATCCGGTCCGTCTGACTCCGATCGAATTTAAGATCCTTCTTCTGTTGATCAAAAATCCCGGCAGGGTTTTCTCCGCTGATGAGATTTATGAGCGCATCTGGAACGAAAAGGCGATCAACACAGATACTATTATGGTCCACATCCGTAAGATCAGGGAAAAAATTGAAATCGATCCAAAAAATCCGAAGTATTTAAAGGTGGTGTGGGGCGTTGGATACAAAATGGAAAAGCAGTAAATATTTTGTTTTTGCCGTAATCGCTGCCGGACTGGCGGCAGCAGTGATTTTCATGTCGCTTTTTCCCTTTTTCAGGGCGAGAGCGCAGGTTTCCTATTCAGATCCATTAATTTCCCGCAGCTTTGTGGATGATCTGTTTTCCGTCAATTACGTTCAGTATAAATATCTTCGTGAAAAGGCGGATCAGGTACAGTACAGCTATTCTGATCTGTATCTGATACAAAGCGCGGATGCGCAAATGGAAGAAAGCTTCACAGACAATGACTACAACCCTGTTTCCCGACAGGAAGAAAACATTTTTTCCATGCAGGAGGTCTGGCTTGAGGCAGAGCTTTCTGAATATGAGCAGCTTCTGGCATCCTATGGCGGCATTATGGATTATTATGTGGAGGACCTGGACTCAGGCACCGTCCTTTCTAACAGCGGAACCAGCCTTCTGAATGCCGTAACAGCGGACGGGCAGAGCAGAAGCGGCGATTACATCTATTATGTAAGCCTGGAATATGACAATGCGGGAAATGTGGGCAATGTTTCGGTCCGCTGTCAGGATAACGCCAAGCAGTTTATCAACACCGTTCAGACAGCGGGACATGAAAGGCAGCTTATTCTGCATGAGGACGGGGAGAGCAATCAGGAGCTTGATTCGGACGGTCAGCTGTCCACCTACCGCATTTTCGATGATTATGCAGGTGAGTATGTGACCTATCAGCTTATGCTCAATTGTCCTCAGAACATGCGTGTTATTTACGGTCTGACACAGGATCAGTATGATAATCTTCTTTGGAACCACAGTAATTCCTCACGCCTGACCGATTTGTTTCATGCCATAGAAAGCAGCTATCAGGATGCGGGAGTTGCTCCCGTCTATTTCTCTCTGCTGCTTCTGTGTGCGGTTGCAGGCCTGATCTTCCGGCTGGCAGCGCGGCAGCCTCGGACGGCTCCCCTTTCCCATGAGGAGGCAGAAACGGCCTTCCGGACGGCCCAGGCCCGGGGCATAAGAGGCCTCCATATCGAAACGGCCGTATTGCTGGCGGTTTCTTTGGCCGGCCTGTCCGTATCCCCCGTGATCCGCTTCACCGCGGAATATGAAAACGGACTTTTTCTCCAGAGCCTTCGTGCGGGTATCGGAAATAACGGCAGTATTTTGTTCGTTCCTCTGGATAAGGCGGCCATGCTCCTTTTTCTTGCCGTGCTCTTTGCCCTGGCCTTTCTGATCGGTGCGGGTCTTTCCGGCATTCGCAGAAATAATCTGAAGGAACGAAGCATCATCTGCAAATACTGGCATAAGGTATACAACAAAATCCGAAGGCTATGCAGAGATTTTTATACCGATCTGATCCGCTATGATATCGGAACGGATGCAAACCAGATCATTTTAAAGGTTCTCGGCGTCAATTTCTTTATTCTGATGCTGATCTGCTGCTTCTGGTTTGCCGGAATCCTGGGCCTGATCATCTATACCGTCATCGTATATTTCATTTTGAAGAGATATGTGATGGGAATACAGGAAAAGTACAGGAAGCTTCTGCGGGCGACCAGCTCCATCGCACAGGGAAATCTGGATTTTGCGTTATCCGAGGATTTCGGCGTTTTTGAGAGCTATAAATCCCAGCTTCGGCGGATTCAGGTGGATTTCAAGCGGGCCGTGGATGAGGAGGTCAAAAGCCAGCGGATGAAAACCGAGCTGATCACCAACGTATCCCATGACCTGAAAACCCCGCTTACAGCTATTATTACCTATATTGATCTGCTGAAGGAGCCTGGGGTGACACAGGAGAAAAAGGAAGAATATCTGGCCGTGCTCCAGAAAAAAGCCAACCGCCTTAAGGTCCTGATCGAAGACCTGTTTGAGATCAGCAAGGCGAGCAGCAAGACGGTTACATTACAGATCGTAGATGTGGATATCTGTAATCTGCTCAGACAGGCCTATCTGGAGCAGGAGGACCGGATCAGCGCAGCAGAGCTGGACTTCCGGTTCCGTCTTCCGGAAAAGAAGATTATTCTTTCTCTGGACAGCCAGAAAACCTATCGGATCTTTGACAACCTTTATACCAACATCATCAAATATGCCCTGAAAGGCACGAGAGTTTACGTCAGCCTGACAGAGGAAAAACAAAATGACCGGGAATATGTAAGGATCGAGCTGAAAAATATATCCGCAACGGAGCTTTCCGTTGATCCGAACGAGCTGACCGAGCGTTTTGTACGCGGAGACGGCTCCCGCAATACGGAAGGAAGCGGCCTCGGTCTCGCTATCGCAAAGAGCTTTGCCGAGCTGCAGGGAGGCAGCATGCAGATCGAGGTGGACGGCGACCTTTTCAAGGCGATCCTTTCCTTCCCTAAAGGGGAGGAACGAAAGGAGAGCGGAACGGCCGAACATATCTTTTCAGCCTCTAAGCAGCCGGAAGGAGCATCTCCCGAAATGGCGCCGTCCTTTGTGCGGACAGCCGCGCCTTTCCCGGAATCAGCAGCCCAAAGCACAGCAGTTCCGGGCACGGCTGTCACGACTCCTCAAACTGCATCCGCGGCACCACCGTATCCGGCTCCTCCTGCTCCATGGAACAAAAGCGGCAACCGTTTCTACAGAAGGGAGAACACGGGGAGCACATCCATTTCTGCGGAGCCTTTGTCTCCGGCGCCGCCGTCGTTGGCCCAACAGAGGCCGGGCGGCCGGAGAACAAAGGACAGAATCTCCGAACTCCGCAGCATGCTGAGAACTCTCTGGTTCGGAAAGCGGCATTAGAATACAGGAAGAAGGGAAGAACGGAGTTCATTCCCGTTTCCCTTCTTCCCGTCGTTCTTTCTTCCTTCTATTTCTCTCTTTACCCTATATCCTCATTCTTCTCTGAGTCTGACCGCCTTCGCGGCCCTTCTCCGGTTTTCGTCCTTCATCGCCGCATAATGCCTGCGCGTGGTATTGACGTCCTTATGGCCCAGCACATCAGCCACAAGATAGATATCCCCCGTTTCCTGATACAGATTGGTTCCATAGGTGCTGCGCAGCTTGTGAGGCGTGATCTTCTTCACGCTGGTCACGCGGGAGGTATATTTTTTCACCAGATTTTCCACGCTCCGCACCGTGATCCGCCTGTTCTGCAGGGACAGAAAGACCGCTTCCTCGTGGCCGGAAAGCGGGATGATGTGGCTTCGCTCCTCCAGATAAGCCTGAAGGGCGTCAGCCACCTCCTCTCCAAAGTAGACCAGATCCTCATAGCCGCCCTTACGGCGTACCTTCAGTCTCTGATTGTCAAAATCCAGATCGTTCAGATCCAGTCCCACACATTCCGAAACACGGATTCCCGTTCCCAGAAGGAGAGTGAGAATCGCCAGATCCCTCGTTCCCGTTTTCTCATGGTAGCTCATTTCCTTTTTGGTGAGCCCCTTACCGTCCTCCACCTCGTCAAGCAGCACCGCCACCTCATTGGGCTCCATACGGACGATCTCTTTCTCATGCAGCTTGGGAAGCGGGACAAGGGAGGCCGGGTTAGTGGAGATCATTTCATTTCTGTAAAAATAGTTATAAAAGCTGCGCAAAGAGGCAAGCTTCCGTTTTTTCCCCCGTTCGTCATTCATATATTCCACGCCGTCCTTCACGTAATAGGACAGATATTCCATATATTCCTCGATGTCCTCACGCTTTATCTCATCAAGAATGGAAAGGGGGAAGTCCACAATCTCTTTATTCCGGTATACCCCATTGGCTTTATGAATAAATTCAAAAAACACTCCCAGATCATATGCATAGGCAATGCGCGTTCTGGTGGCCGTAGTGTCCTCTATCCCCCGGAAAAACTGCCGGCAGAAGGGCGGGAGAGTGGCCAGGATTTCCCTCAGCTTCAGCACATTCTTTTTATTCAGCTCGTCATGATAATTCATTTCCTTAGGCATCATATTTCCTCAATGCATCCTTGCTTATTCTGAACACTTTTCCATACGCTTTCAATGCTTTAGAGCTTTCGGCTCTTACAGCCCGACGGCAGGCCACCCTTGCAGGTTCCCGGTGGTGATCGCGGTAAACATCCGTTCCTTTACCCCTGGATTTTCCAGATTGAGCTGCCTGAGAAGCTGCTTTACGTATTCCCGTTTGGTATGCCCGTCCGCCGGACAGGGGCTTTTTACTACAGGAATCTGGTTTTTGTTCACAAATCCGATCACATCCGCTTCATTCATATAGAGCAGGGGACGGATCACCGTAATGCCGGTTCTGTCCAGATAGGTGACCGGGCTGAAGGTATGGAATCTCCCCTCAAAGATCAGGGACATCAGCATGGTTTCCACCACATCGTCCTTATGATGGGCATAGGCCACCTTGTTGCAGCCCTCCCTTTTGATGGCGTCGTTCAGCGCGCCCTTTCTCATCTTGGCACACAGGGAACAGGGATTGGATTCCTTTCTCTGTTCAAAGATCACATCCGCGATATCCGTTTTGACGATGGTGTAGGGAATCTGAAGCTCGTCCCGGCAGATGCTTTCAATCCTGCTCAGATCCAGGTTCTGAAAGCCCAAATCAACCGTCACCGCATGCAGCTCAAAATGCTGCGGATAAAACCGCGCAAGCCCGTGAAGCGCGTAGAGCAGCGTCAGAGAGTCCTTTCCTCCCGAAATGCCGACCGCAATGCGGTCGCCCTCCTGTATCATGTGATAATCGTCCGCAGCTCTGCGGACATAGCTCAATACCTGCTGAAGTCTCATAAAAAGCAATATCCTTTCTGGTATGTATCTTTTCTGGTATGTATCTTTTCTGATAGTATCGTACGAAATAAATGCCGTCCATGGCTGTATGGCTATTGTATGGATCATACAAATGTGCAGCTGTCAAACATGTCGGTCAAAGCATGCATCCATTATACAATTTTTCTTTGGAAATTGCATCAGTTACTTTTCTTTCCGGCGTTTGGGGCAAAGTAGAAAAAGTAGTATGGCTTAGTGAGAATAAATCTGGTAGAATAGAGAAAGCCGGCTGGAAATACGATGAGCCGCAGCAATAGCAGAGATTAAAATATTCCCAAAGATTAGGAAATTAAGAAAACAAGGAGAAAAAACATGAGATTCATCATACAAAGAGTTACTGAAGCATCTGTTTCCGTGGATGGACAGACGGTGGGAAGCATCAACCAGGGCTATCTGGTTCTGATCGGGGTGAACGGTACGGATACCCAGTCCGAAGCAGACCGGCTGGTGCGCAAGATGCTGAATCTTCGGATCTTCAGCGATGAAAACGGAAAAACCAATCTGAGCCTGAAGGATGTGGACGGAGAGCTTTTGCTGATTTCCCAGTTCACGCTGTATGCGGACTGCCGAAAGGGAAACCGGCCGTCCTTCGTCAAAGCCGGAAATCCGGAGCATGCAAAGGCGCTGTACGAATACATCATTGAAGCCTGCCGAAAAGAACGTCCGGTTGTACAGCAGGGAGTTTTCGGCGCGTATATGAAGGTTTCGCTTGTCAACGACGGGCCTTTCACCGTGATTCTGGATTCGGATGAGCTGGCCTGAGTCCAGCCAACATAACCCGGCAGGTCAGTGAGAAGCCCTGATAAGCCATTTTTACCGCTAACTATTCGTTAAACTTGTGTTTTGCGAATAGTTGTGTGTCACTCCCCCAACCGCCATTCCCTTTTATATTCCCCTTTCCTCAAAGCTTTTGCAGAGAAAAAGCGCGTCGTCCATGGTGTTTTTCCAGCCCCATACTTTCAGATCCACCCTGTTGTCCCTGACAACAACGCCTTCGGCCTGCAGAAGCCTTTTCTGCATATCGGGAGTTTCAAAGGAGGACGCGCCGGAAAGGAAGCCCTGGGAATTAACCACCCGGTATGCCGGAAACTTTTTTCCGGCAAGCTCCCTGCTCAAAGCGCGGCCAACCTGACGGCTGTTCCGGGGCCTGCCGCACAGCAGAGCAAGCTGTCCGTATGTCGCCACCTTTCCATATGGAATCAATTCTCCGGCAAGAGCCAGTCTTTTATAAAAATCCATATATGTCCCCCGGGCGGTCAAATTCCCGGCGGCATAAAATGGCCGCCGGGAATTTGACCGGATAATAAATAACCACTTCTGATTATTTCTTCTTATTTCTCATTTGCTTTTGCTCTCAAAATCCTCAACGATCTGAACGATCAGCTTAACGGTGCCGTCAACGCCGAGCACGGAGCTGTTCAGGCAGAAATCATAGCTGTCAGCGCGGCCCCATTTCTTGGAGGAATAATAATTGTAATAGCTCTGGCGCTGCTTATCCTTTTTCACCATCATATCTCTTGCCTTGTCTTCCGTCAGGCTGTATCTCTCCATCACGCGCTTTACCTTGGAATCTTCATCCGCATAGATAAAAAGATGGATGCTGTTCTTAAAATCATGGAGCGCATAATCGGCGCAGCGGCCCACGATCACGCAGGGACCCTCTGACGCGATCTTTTTGATCGTGTCAAACTGTGCCAGGAAGACCTTGTGGCTGATGGGCATATCCATAAAGGAGGATGCGTTATAACCAAAGGAATAGGTATCCATAACCAGATTATAAAGGAAGGAGTTGGTCGGCCTTTCATCATGGCTCTTGATCATCTCTTCACAAAATCCGCTCTCCTTGGCGGCCCTTGTCAGAAGCTCCTTGTCCAGGCACTGGATGCCGAAATATTCGGCCACCTTCTCGCCAATCTCATGTCCCCCAGAACCAAACTGCCGGCCGATCGTAATTACTGTATTCATACAACTAAACCTCCTTTTTCCCTTCTCTTTGAAAAGATATTTATATTATAATGAAAAAGTCCCAAAAATTCAATGAATTTTCAGGACTTTTTCAGTCACCATGTAACAGTTTGGCCGAAGCACTTTTACGCGGTCTGCTCAGCAAATACACAGACCTGGCTGAACTTTGCATCACACCTCCAGAATCTGAAGCAGATGGGAAAAATATTCCGGCAGAGGGGCCGTTGTTTCAATATATTCGCCTGTGCGCGGATGGCAAAAGCCCAGGATCATGGCATGCAGGCACTGTCCCTGAAGCCGGCAGGGAGGCTTCCCGTTTCCCGGCATATTGCGCCTGTAAACCTCGTCTCCCAGGAGTGGATGTCCGATCGCTTCCATATGCACACGGATCTGATGGGTTCTTCCCGTTTCCAGGCGGCATTCGATATAGGTATAACCGCGGAAGCGCTGCAACACCCGGTAATGGGTCACGGCCTCCTTGCCATTCCTTACGCCCGCTGCCATCCGCTTGCGGTCAGACGGATCCCTTCCTACCGGAAGGTCGATCACCCCCTCCTCCTGCTCCAGCGTGCCGTATACCACAGCCCGGTACCTGCGTACGATGCTGTGCTCCTTCAGCTGGGCGGCGATGGACATATGCGCCGTATCGTTCTTGCAGACAAGAAGGCTTCCGGTGGTATCCCGGTCGATCCTGTGAACGATACCGGGCCTCATCACGCCGTTGATGCCGGAAAGGCTGTCCCGGCAATGATACATGAGCGCATTGACCAGCGTATGGCTGTAATGACCGGCCGCAGGATGCACTACCATACCCTTCGGCTTGTTCACCACAAGCACATCGTCATCCTCATACAGAATGTCGAGAGGGATATCCTCCGGCAAAATATCCGGCTCCACAGCCTCCGGAAGGAAAAAGCTGACCTCGTCCCCTTCGGCCAGCCTGTAATTCTGCTTTACAGGCGTCCCGTTCACCAGAACCTGCCCCTCACGGATCAGCTTCTGAAGAAAGGAACGCGATAAAGAATCGATAAGCACGGAAATATACTTATCGATTCTTTCATCCTCATATTCTTCTGTCACCTGAAAAAGATAACGGCCGTCAGCCATCCTTTTCCTCCTTTTCAGAATCTGCTTTTTTCAGAGAAAGGAAACGGAAATCCTCGTCCCTGTAGCTTCGTCCAAACAGCAGAAGCGCCGCGCCGGCCACGGTTGCAATAGAAACAAACATATCCGCCACGTTGAAGATCGGGAAATCTATGAGGCTGATATAGATAAAATCCACCACATAATCCAGCCTGATCCGGTCGATCAGATTGCCGATCGCGCCGATCACGATACAGTCCAGCAAAAAATGAAGAATGCGGTATTTTCCGCCGTCCGGCATACGGAACAGGACATAAGCCGCCGCGATGAGGACGATGGGCGTAATGATCAGGAAAATGACCTTCCCCCCCTGCAGTATCCCGAAAGCGGCACCCCGGTTTTCCAGATATCTCAGTTCAAGCGCACCGGGGATCAGCAAAACCGCCTCCTGCCCTTTCAGATACAGCACCGCAAGATACTTGGTCGCCTGATCCAAAAATACGCCCGCAAAGATGATGAAAAGGTCGATCCCCCATTTCCGATTATTCATGTGCATCCTCTTCCGTAAAATTGATTTCATCGACCGCCGCCAGAATCTGCTCATCCGTGACGGACCGGTCAAGGACAGCCTTTCCGATCCTTTTCAGGAGGACGAAGCGGATCTGTCCGTTCTCCATCTTTTTATCCGATTTCGTGAGCTTAAGGATCTGCTCCGGCTCCAGCTCGTCAACTGAAATAGGTAAGTTGAAGGGGACAAACATATCCCGGATCTCATAATATTCCTCCATGGGAAGCATTTCCTTTTTCCAGGAGATAAATGCGGCAGCCACACAACCCAGGGCCACGCATTCTCCGTGCGTGAGGGCGAAATCCTTCGCCTTTTCAATGGCATGGCCGATGGTATGCCCCAGATTCAAAAGAGCGCGTTCTCCCTTTTCCTCCGGATCATTTTCCACGATCTTCCGCTTGATCTCACAGCTTCTGCGCACCAGCTCAGCCATCACCTCAGGCTCTCTGTCGCAGATCTCATACATATTGGCGATCAGCCATTCATAATATCTGGCGTCCGCGATCAGGGCCGATTTCATTGCCTCAGCAAAGCCGCTGTAAAACTGCCTTGCCTCCAGGGTCGCAAGCGTGCTCAGATTCATATAAACAAGCCTGGGCATATGGAAGGCTCCCACCATGTTCTTGTAGCCGTCAAAATCCACGCCCGTCTTGCCGCCGATACTGCTGTCAACCTGAGACAGCAGGGTGGTCGGGATCTGGACGAAGGCGATTCCCCTCAGATAAGTCGCCGCCGCATAGCCGGTCAGATCTCCTGCCACGCCTCCTCCCAGAGCAAGCAGGCAGTCCTTTCTCCCGAAATGCCTCTCGATCAGGAAGGTATAAAGAGAACGCACTGTATCCAGATTCTTATTTTCCTCTCCCGCGGGAAAAGCAAAACGTTCTGTCTGAATTCCCGCATCCGCGAGCGCGCTTTCCACTTCGGCCGCATACAGCGGCTCCACATGGGAATCCGTGACGATACAAAGCTTTCTTTCCCCCAAGCCCAGCGCTTTCAGCTCGCCGCCAAGAGCGGTGAAATCCTTTTCAAATACGATATCGTAGCAGGGCTCCCCGTCCCGGGAAACCGTAATCCTTTTTTCCATAATAACCTCATTTTTATGCTCATAAAAAGTGTGCGCCCTGGCGCACACCCGCTCTGTATGGCTTCGCTTTCTTCACCGGCCTTTCTTCTTATCGAAATCCGGGTACATCAACAGAACCATTGAAGATATCCTGGAAATCTCCGGAAATATCCACGCTGGCCGGCGTAATGATAAATATGTACTGTGAGATCTTCTGCAGATTGCCGCTGATCGCAAAGCAGGAGCCGGAAGTAAAATCAATGATCCTCTGGGCGATCTCCACATCCAGTCCCTCCAGATTCAAAACCACCGTTCTGTTTGCCAGAAGGGTTTCGGTAATCTCCCTTCCATCCTCAATGCTTGTGGGCTTGATCACACAGACCTCCATCCCCGCCCCGGAGGACTTGCGCGCCTGCTTGATCGGTGTTATCTTCGGGGACGTTTTTCTGGGGCGATCCTCCTCATCCTCTACAGGTGCAGCCTTTGTTTTTCTGGACGTCAGCCTGGAAACCTTTTCCTCCGGCTCTTCATAATCGTATTCATCGTCATCGTACTCATCATCATAGTCATCATCGCCGTTCAGTTTCATGTAGCTCAGGAAACGGTCCATAACACTCATTCTGCTAATCTCCTTATTTTAACCTGGCGGACCATGGATCAGATCTGCCAGGAGCGTTCACCAAATATGCCCGTGCCGACTCTGACAAATGTAGCGCCCTCCTCACAGGCCGTTTCATAATCGCCCGTCATTCCCATGGACAGGCAAACCATATGTACATTATCAATGTTTTTCCCTTCCATGTCAACAGATAACTTCCGGATTACCCGGAAAAAAATTCTGTTTTCTTCCGGATTATCTGTCAGAGGCGCGATCGTCATCAGGCCGCAGACCTCAATTCCCGGCAGGGCGGCTGCCCCTCTTACCAGCTCTTCAGCACCATCGGGGCTGACTCCGAATTTGCTCTCCTCTCCCGCCGCGTTCACCTCAATCAGGATTTTCACAACCGTGTTCTGCTTCACAGCTTCCCTGCTGATCTCCTCTGCAAGCCGCAGAGAGTCCACGCTGTGAATCATGGCGACCTTTCCCACCAGATATTTCACCTTATTTCGCTGCAGGTGTCCGATCATATGCCAGCGGATATCGGAGGGAAGCTGCGGGATCTTGTCCATCAGCTCCTGCACCTTATTTTCTCCAAAATCGCGGATTCCCGCCTCATATGCCTCAAGGATCATTTCCACTGGCTTCGTCTTGCTCACCGCGATCAGCGTCACATCCTCCGGCGGCCGTCCCGCCCGTTTGCATGCCTGCCTGATATTTTCCTGTACTGTATGCAGATTTTCTCTGATCATGCTCTCCCGCCTTTCTCATAGCAGCCCTAATATACCAGCTCATCGTCATTCACAGTCTCCGCGTCCAAAACGATACGGTCATAGGCGCTCAGGCCATAGGTTGTGTTCGATTTGACAATGGCGTACTCATCGTTCTGCGAAAGGATCTGAATTTCCTTAAAATCGGCGTAGCCCTTATTGATGTTGTAAACTCCTGTCAGCACCGCGCTTCTGGAAATGGTGTAGGTATCCGTCGAATCCGGCTTCACCAGGTCGTCTCCGACCGTAAGAACGGAATTGTCGATGTAGTAATCCTCATCCGTTTCCTGATAGATAGTGGTGGCGATAAATTCCGTGGTCGCCTCCCCCTCCTCCGTATAGGTCTCAAGAAGGACTCCGTCCGCGCCGTTCGTCCCCTTCGTCAGGTATTCCTTCGGGACGAGGAAAAATTCCTTTTCCGCGATGGCGGAATTGGGAACCTTCAGACCGGCTTCCGCCTCTGTGATCAGCTCGATATCAATAAAGCGTTCCGTACAGGAGGAGATCATGGAATTGTTAAAATCCAGACAGACGTAGGTATTTCCATCCCCGTTATCAAGCACGCTCACTTCCGCCCAGGACACGTTCCGGTTTTTCAGGAAACGAACCTGCACATATTCCTCCTCAAGAAGGAACTGGGCGAGTTCCTCATCAGTCTGGATCACGATGGACCAGTTTTCATTCGTAACCAGCTTATAAATGGGATCTCCCGCAGAAACCAGATCATTGTTCAGAAGCTGATTCTTCTGGTAGGCAGACTCATCAAACAGCTCCTCCGTGATCTGGTCCGCGCTCAGCGCCTCATAACCGTCCGTGGAATAGACCACGATACCTGATTCCGGAGCGTTGCAGAAGGTTACAAAGGAGGAGCTTCCAAGACTTTCCAGATCAGCCAGAATACTTTCATTGGAAATCTTCAGCGCCGTGCCCTCAAGCGTATACTTAAAATCATAAGCCGTTTCAAAATGCTTCCTGTCAAAGCCCTCCATGAAGCCGGACGCCTCGCTTTTGACCTCCGCCAGATCATCGGAGGAAAGCTGGCCGTCCTCCGCCTCTCCCGCTTCAAACATTTCCTTCAGCTCTCCGCTCTCGTCCACGCTGCACACCAGCTTTCCGGAGCCAACGCGTTCGCCTTCTCTTGCATAATAATTAATATAACCGGAGTCCGTGCTCGCAACCACGGTTTCCGCTCTCAGCGCGATCCCCTTATAGACGCTGTCCACGGACAGGGAGCCTGTCCTCACCTCATATGGCTGTATCTGCTTTTGTGTAAAATAGAGAAAAACACAAATGATGATGTAAATAAAGATCACGCTGAAAATAATGATTCCCAGATTGATATTCAGCGGCTTTCTGTACTGTCTTATTTTACCATTCTTTCCGGCCAATCCGCATTCCTCCGGCAAACATAAGGACGCCGCGCAGCGCGAGGCATCCTTGGTATGAAAAAGCCCCGGAAACCGGGGCTTTGTCTTTCTATTTAAAGAGATACAACAATCTTCGACTTCAGGCTATCCGGCAATTCATTTTCGTCCTTTGATACACTGAGTACAAAGTCAACGTGATAGGCATCACTGATCTTATCAAGCTTTTCAACGGCCGGGAGGATGTCATTGTCGTCTCCCAGTCCGGAGATGGTCAGAAAGCTGTCCAGGTACATTTTTTCAAGGTCACGGTCCTGGGAAATGATCCCACAAACGAAGCCCATGAACTCCGAGCAATTCTCAATCATGAACTCACGGACATCGATCAGTCTCACCTTATTGTTCAGCTCAAACATGTGCTTGGTGCTTTTATCCAGATATACAACGCTTCCCGAAATCTCCTTTACTTCGCTGTTGACCTTATCCAGCAGCTGTTTGGTCTTGCCTTTCCCCTTTTTGCCTACGATTAACTGAACCATTGCGATCCCTCCTAAAGTAAATTGACGCCTGCACGCCTTTGAGATATGTCTTATTATAGATGAAATCCAATGAAAAAACAACCTTTTTAAGCAATTACATTTAAAAGCCTCGTCATCTGCTCATAAAGGACGTCTCTTGCCGTCGCTTTCAGAATGACGGAGATATAGGGACTGCCCGCCGTATCCCTCGCAAGCAGGATCAGACAGCTTCCCGCAGCGCTGGTGGTTCCCGTCTTCCCGCCAATCACCGTCACCTGTCCGGGCGCCTTATAGGTTCCGGTCAGATACTGATTCGTGGTGTTGAAGGAAAGGGTTTTGGAATTCCCGTCGCTGTCCATATAGACCGTTTCATAGCTGGTCATATGGATGATCTCGCTGATCAGATCGTACTGAAGCGCCTCGTTGAACATCAGATACATGTCGTAGGCGGTCACATAATGGTTGTCCGCCGTCAGTCCGTGAGGATTTGAGAAATGGCTGTTCGTCGCGCCGATGGCCACCGCCTCCTCGTTCATCAGCTCCGCAAAGCCCTCGATGCTGCCGCCGATGTGGACGGCAATCGCGGCCGCGGCATCATTTGCCGAGCGGATCAGAAGCGCGTGCAGCGCCTGATTCAGCGTGAGCTGATCTCCCACCTCAAGCCCGCAGAGCGTAGCTCCGGACTCGGTGATCATGGCCTCCTGCGTCACCGTGATCGTATCGTCCGTGTTGCCGTATTTCAGTGCGACCACTGCGGTCATGATCTTGGTCAGGCTTGCCGGATTCAGCCGCTCGTGAATATTTCTCGCGTAAAGCACCTCATGGTTATTCAGGTCAAAAAGTCCCGCCGCCGTCAGCGCCTCCGTATCCACTCCCGCAGTATCCGTCCCCACATCGGACGTGGCCACGCAAAGATCCTGCGCAAAGGACTCCGCCACGGTTCCTGCGGAATCGTCCCCAATCCGGAAGCTGGAAACATCGGAGGCAGGATCGTAGGCAAGCGGAATCTCCTTTCCGCCGCAGCCAGGCATCAAAAAAAGGAGCGCCGCCGCGCAGAGCAGGGCCACGCCCCTCTTAAAGCATGTTTTCATTTTATTTGTACATTTCACGCCACTCCAGATCTCCTCTGTCAAGTGATTTGATTAAAAGCTCAGCCGTGGCTACGTTCGTCGCCAGAGGGATATTGTGAATATCGCACAGCCGCACCACGTTATTTACATCCGGCTCATGGGACTTAGAGGTCAGCGGATCGCGAAGAAAGATCACAAGGTCGATCTGATTATGCTCGATCTGCGCTCCGATCTGCTGCTCTCCGCCAAGATGTCCGGCAAGGAACTTATGCACGTTCAGATTGGTGACTTCCTCAATCAGCCTTCCCGTCGTCCCTGTCGCGTAAAGCTCGTTTTTGCTTAAGATCCCCCTGTAAGCGATACAGAAATTCTGCATCAGCTTCTTTTTTGCGTCATGCGCAATCAGTGCAATATTCATAGCCACCTTCTCCTATACTAGTAATTTTTTTTCCTCTGCAATCGGACATTCAGCACGAATCCCATTCCTATGAAAAGGCTGACCAGCGACGTTAATCCATAGCTGACAAAGGGAAGCGGGATTCCGGTATTCGGCATGATCATCGTGGTCACGGCAATGTTCATAAAGCTCTGAAAGCCGATGATCGCCGCCATTCCGGATGCAATGATGGTTCCGGCCAGATCCTTTGACTGTCTGGCTATGGAGATGCATTCCAGCGCGATGAGGAAAAGAAGGATGATCACTGCGCATGAGCCCACAAATCCCAGCTCTTCCCCTACCACGGTAAAGATGAAATCCGTCTCCGCCTCCGAAATGAAATTGCCGTTTTTTACCGACGTTATCACATTATTGTTCAGGCCCTTTCCCCAAAGCTGGCCCGAACCTATTGCCATGACTGAATTGAGCTGCTGATAGGCTTCCGTATCCGCATACTGTTCCGGATTCAGCCAGGCGAGAATACGCGTGAGCTGGTATCCTCTGATCAGCGTCTGTCCGGGCTGCATCACAAGATAAAGCAGCACGGCAAAAGCCGGAACAGCCACCGCAAGGATCGCCCCTATGATCCTGTAGCTGATCCCTCCCACGAACATCAGCACGCAGAAAAGAATGCAGTAAAGAATCGTTGTGGAAAGATTCGGCTCCATATACAAAAGGACGACGGCCGGCAGCATCAGCAGTACACACAGGGAAAGGATCCTGAAGGTATTTAGTCTTTCCCTATTCTTAATAATAAACTGTGCGTAGAATAAAATCAATAAAATTTTTGTAATTTCTGAGGGCTGAAACTGGAACAGATGAGGGATATTGATCCAGCGCGTGGCGCCGTTTACCTCCTCGCCCCAGATCAGGACTGCCACAAGCATGCCGATGGATGACACGTAATACAGCCAGTACAGCCGCAGGAGCCAGGAATAGTCGATCACGGAAACGATCACCATGAGCACCATTCCCAGCGCCACGCCCGCGATCTGCTTCTGCTGCAGGGAGGAGTCCGCGCTTCCTACCGCCATAATACCGATTATGGAAATCAGAAGCAGAAACAGAACCAGCTTGAAGTCATAATTCTTTAGTTGATATCTTTTAAACATGTTTTCCTCATTCTGTCAGAGAGCGCAGCCCGCTCATAATGTCTGATTGCGAAGATCCAGGATCGGGATATCCGCATACAGGGTGGGGTTCTTCCCCCTTCCTCTGAGCGCGGATTTGCTGATCTGTATCTCCATATTGTTCGTGTCGATCTTCATATATTTGGATATCACCTCCGCGATATCCTTCTTGATCATTTCCAGCATTTCCGGAGAGCAGCCGGCCCGGTCGGAGATCAGCAGAATCTTCAGTCTGTCCTTTGCCACCTGCCTTGAGGTTTTCCTTTTAAAAAGATTGCGTATTCTCATCCGATCCGTCCCTCCTGACTTTTATGAAAAATTCCCGTGAATCTTGTCCAAAGGGAAACCGGATGCTCCAGATCCAGAAAAGGGACTTCCTTTCCAAGAACCCTGCAGCAGATGTTCTGATAGGCCTGCCCGGCCAGCGTATTGTTTCCGACCAGGGGTTCGCCCTGATTGGTGGCGATCACCACGTTTTCATCATCTGGCACGATCCCGATCAGGGGGATCGCAAGAATATCCACAACGTCTCCCGAAGTCATCATATCGCCGCGGCGGACCATGTCGTAGCGCATCCGGTTGATGACCAGATCGATCCGCGCGAAATCGTGGGCCTCCAGAAGGCCGATGATGCGGTCTGCATCGCGGATGGCAGACACCTCAGGCGTGGTGACGACAAGCGCCCTGTCCGCTCCGGCAATGGCGTTTTTAAAGCCCTGCTCGATGCCTGCCGGACAGTCCAGGATGATGTATTCAAACTGTCCCTTCAGATGCTCGATCAGCTTGATCATCTGGCTTTCATTGACCGCGGTTTTGTCCCGTGTCTGTGCGGAAGGCAGAAGATACAGGCCGGAATAGCGCTTATCCTTGATCAGCGCCTGCTTGACGCGGCAGTTTCCCTCCACCACATCCACCAGATTATAGACGATCCGGTTCTCCAGCCCCATGACCACATCCAGATTTCTGAGGCCGATGTCCGTGTCGATCAGCACGACCCGCTTGCCCATGGCAGCAAGGCCCGTGCCGACGTTCGCGGTTGTGGTCGTCTTGCCCACGCCGCCTTTTCCTGATGTAACGACAATTACTTCACTCATGCAAATACCTCCGATTCGGAATATTTGTCCCCTGAGCGCCGTTTGGACGGTCAGTGATTCATTCGTAAATTGTCTTACAGATTATGCGGTCCTGTTCCACATAAGCCGCCTGCGGCCGTATTCTGACTCCGTCGGACGGCGCGCCGCCGTCCCCGTCAGGCAGCAGCCTGATCCTGGAAAGGAGCGGCCCCAAAAGACCAGCCTCCTCTTTTTCCTGCGTAAAATATTTGAAATCCCCGATCTTTAATTTTTGCGGGGTCATTTCAAGCGCTGCGATAAAGCTTCCCGCCCTTCCGTCTCCGCCGCTTATGGCTGTCCCGCGAAGGGCGCCGAGAACGACGATGCTTCCAGAGGAGATCACACATGCGCCGGGGTTCACATCGCCGACGATGACAATGCTTCCGGAGGATTCCAGAATCTGCCCTCTTTTCAGCGTTCCCCGGTAAAAGCGGCCCGTATTCTCCCTGTCGGCAAAACGGCGGAAGGCTGCTTCCACCGTGCGGGCGTAAATCCCGCCGTCCTCCTCTTCCTTCCCGATCAGGCAGGTCACCTCAAGAGAAGAATTTTCTGAGATAATCTTCACCAGGCTGTTTTCCTGAGCGGTTGTCAGAAGACGTCCCTCAAAGGAAAGTGCCACGGAGGCGTCCTGAAAGAAGGCCGCCGATCTGCGGAATTTTTCCGCCACCATCTCCTTCAACGTATCAAAATCCATCTCCTCATCCAGATACAGACGGATTCCATTCTGAAAGCGTTTGATCACTACTGCATCTTTTCCGGTCATTGTTGTATTAATCGCCTCCCGAAGCTTCCATGATATTGGCGTTTCCTGTAATGATCTCATCCTCCTCATCCAGATCAAAGTAGTAACGGAATACCTTTGCGCCGACCTGAGCGGAATAGCCGGAGGAATAGCCGTTTCCGATCCTGACCGCGATAGCGATCTCCGGATCGTCATAGGGGGCATAGCCCACAAACAGCGCGTGGTTCGGCACCAGGCTCGTCACCTCTGCCGTTCCTGTTTTTCCGGCGGTTTCCATCTCAAAATCGCTGAAATAGCTCGAATTTTCCGTCACTCCATGCATCCCCTCATGAATGGCGTTCCAGTAGGAGGTGGGCATCTCTATGGTATTTCTCACCTCGGGTGTATAATCCTCAAGCAGATTGCCGGCATGATCCGTTACCTTGTCAAGAAGGCTCAGATTGTAGCAGGTTCCGCTGTTCGCGACCGTAGCGATGTAACGGGCAAGTCCCACTGTGGTATAGTTGTGATTGCCCTGTCCGATTGCGGAGGGAACCGCGTTATCCGTGGAAAACTGCGGCGAGGATTCTTCTATCTCAATGCCCGACTTTTCCGTCAGGCCGTAAAGCTCCGCATAGGTACGCATTTTCTCATTGGCAAGGTCTGAATTAAAGGTCCCGTCCGTTCCCGTTCCCATCCGGTAAGACATTTCATAAAAGAAAGAGTTACAGGAATTGGTGATCGCCTCCGAAATATTCAGACTGCCATGGGCGCCGGGATAGATCCAGCAGCGGAAGTTTCTGTCGCTGAAGCGGGTGAAAATACCCGTACAGTTCACTTCCTCCGTAAGATCCGTTACCCCTTCCATGAGAAGGGTAGTCGCAACTACAGGCTTATAGGTGGAGCCGGGCGCCGAACGCATCTGTGTGGCATAATCCCAGAGCGGGTTGGACAGATCGCTCTGCAGGCCGGAATAATAAGCCGCATCGATTCCGTTTGCCAGGCGGTTGTTGTCATAGCTGGGATAGCTGACCAGAGCCAGCACCTCACCGGAATTGGGATCCACCACCACGCAGGAACCGGAATAGGGATTCAGGGCAAGCTGGGCCGGTGTGATCTGCAGCTCGGAAATCAGCTCCTTCATAAAATCATAGGAGGAAACCGATCCGGAAGCAAGCGCCGCTTCTTCCTCCTCCGTCACAGATACCAGCTTCTGCTCGATCAGGATCATACAGACCTGTCTGCCGGTTATGGCGTTACCTCGGATCATAAAGCGGTACATTTCCTTATAAAAGGTTTTGCTGTCAAGCTTCCGGACGATGAAATCCACCAGCCGGTCGAACACCTCCGAGGAATCCGCATAGCTTTCCTCCATATCAAGCTCCGTCACGTCGATCCAGTTCTGCGCGATCGCATATTCCAGAAATTCACTCAGGGAAAGACTCTCATCGGATGCCCACTGCTGATAGACCGGATCCTGGGAATCAACAGTAAGCACACCGCTTCCATCGATCAGAAGGTCGTTCACGATATAGCTTTCATAGGTCTGAAATTCCGCATCAAGCTGGTCGTAGGGAGTACGGTCCGTATAAAGCTCCTGCTGAAGCCAGCTCAGCACACGCTCTCTCCAGGAAAGAAACGCCTGATAGACCTCCTTCTCATACTCTCCCGCGTCCTCAAGCGCAAGATGCTCCATGTCGATCACGTTGTTGTTGAACAGCGCAAAATATACATCGTCAATTGGGATGATGATATCCGACGCCCGTCCCGTGGAATTATATACCTTCACATTCCTGATCTTATCCAGCAGGATGCCGGCGATACTCTCCTCCAGAATGTTGTAGACCGCCTCCTGCAGATCCGCGTCCAGGGTAAGGTAAACATTTCCTCCCGCAACGGACTCCACTCTGCCCTCCGAATAGATCTCCTTTCCCAGATTGTCCACGTAGATGATCTCGCTGCCCTTTTCTCCCTGCAGCCAGGTCTCCATCACGCTTTCAATGCCGGATTTTCCGACCGTATCGTTCATCTCATACCGGTTTTCCCCGGAGCCGTCGTCCGTCTGCTCGTTCAGGCTCGTAAGCTCCTCCGAGGAGATCTTTCCGGTGTAGCCGATGATATGGGAAAAATAGGTGCCGTTCACATAACGGCGGATGGTATCCTCCGCGATATCAATTCCCGTGAGCGATTCCTTGTTCTCCTCGATGGCCGCAACCGTTCTTTCGCTCACATCCGTAGCGATCGTGGTCGGGATATATTTCTGATAGCTGTTCGCCCGCATCGCATAGCGGACGGTGACGAGCTTGAGAACCTCCTCCTTCGTATAGCCCTGCCCCGGAACAAAGGTACTGCTGTCGTCCGGATCCGTGCGCTCTCCGATCCCGTAGCTCCTGCATAAAAAATCAACCAAATCCTGAGCGCTGGAATTCTTCTCCTTCTCATCCATATCGTCAAAGGACTGATAACCGTATACGTCCGCCAGGAAGCGGTTCAGGCTTGTCCCGCTGACGCTGAAGGCATAGTTTCCGTCCTCGTCCAGATAAACGTTGAAATCGCTCACCGGCTCGTCGCCGTTTTCCTCCAGGATGCGGAACACCTCAAGGAGGGTCGCGTTCATGTTCGCGTTCTTGTTGGTGCTCTCATATACATCCTCAATGGTCACGGAATAAGCCAGATCGTTGTAGGCAAGAAGCTTTCCGTTCCGGTCATAGATGTTTCCCCGGGAGCTGGCGATGGAGCGTTCTCTCCTGATCTGCAGGGAAAACTCGCTCTGATAGGTCTCGCCGTTTACGATCTGAAGCTCAAAGACCCGCTGGATCAGGACGACGGCCATCACGATGAAAAGGATCGTGATCACCGAGGTCCGGGAGGTTATGAAATTGACAACGCTGTCACGTATTTTTTCTAACAAATTCTATTCCTTACTTCCTTTCTCATGCGCTTCCAGCCTTTTATGTATCAGAAGAAGCAGGGGATAAACCGCAAAAGCGATCACGATCGTATATACCGCCTCCGGCAGGATAATGCGAAGTACATAAAAGCCGGCGTCCAGTCTGCTTCTTAAAAGGAACAGCAGACAGTAGCACAGAAAACCGTATCCCAGATCGCTTCCTAAAATCAATATCAACGGCAGTTTTATGTCCTCGGGATAGAAGACCCGCTGGAACATGCCGTTGATATATCCTGTTATCATATAAAGCAGTGCATAAAAGCCGATCACGTCCCCGCCGAAAATGTCCACCAGCAGGCCGCAGAAAAAGCCTGTCACAAGGCCGCACAGCTCGCCGTTCATAAAGCCGCAGGAGGCGACGAAGATGATCAGCAGGTTCGGCATGATCCCGCCGAAGGAAACGGCAGGCAGCACGGACGCCTGGAGCAGATAGCACAGCAGAAGCAGGAGTGCCAAAACAAGATATTTCTTCACCTTCTTATCCGCACCGCCTTTCTATTCTTCATCCGGGATCTGCTGCTTCGTTTCCAGGATCACCAGAACCTCCTGCAGATGCTGAAAATCCACGGCAGGCGTGACCGTGCCGAATTTGGTCATATTGTTGGCGGCGGTCTCGATGGAGCTGATATATCCGATCGGGATTCCGGGAAGATACTTGCTGCTTATGTTGGAGGTCACCACCTTGTCTCCCGTCTGCACCTGATCGTCCCGGTCGGACAGCTGCTCGAAGCTGATCACGCCGTCGTTCATGACGGCCTGAAGATCCCCGGAGACCAGCAGATTGGAAGAGGTTGTAAGTACGGTCCCATATACGTTGGAATTATCCGCAATGATGGAAAGCACGCGCGCATAGTTGGAGCCCACGCTCACAACCCGCCCCACCAGCCCTCCTCCGGCAATCACGTTCATATCAACCCGGATCCCGTCCTCGGAGCCCTTATCAATGGTAAAGGAATAAAACCAGTTGGTGGCATCGCTCGCAATGACCCGCGCGCCCGTTTTTTCATAATCCGAGGTCACTTCATCGATATCGTAAAGCTCCCTCAGCTTCTCCAGCTCATAGCGGTCCTGCTGGAGCTGGGCGTTTTCCATGGTAAGGTTCGCGATCTCCTCCTGCAGGCGCTCATTTTCATCCAGAGCCTCCTGCAGCCTTCCCATTTCCTCCGCCCGGTCGTAAAGATATCCTCCCACAGACGCGATCCCCTCCTGAAAGGGAACCACCACGTATCCGGCGACCGTCCGCAGCGGCCCTTCAAACAGATCTGTCCGGAAGGTAATGATCATCAGAAGCACACACAGCCCCGCCAGGATCATCAGCAGATACTTTCCGGGGAGCGTGAACCTGTTTTTCTTTTTTTTGACTACAGGACTCATTTACCCATCCCTTCGATCGCATAGGCAACCGACTTGTAATTGTCGTCATTCAGGATCTTGGCAAGCCCAAGGACCACGCTCTCCACCGGGCGCTCCGCCACGTTCACCTTCAGGCCCGTGCTGTTTTTCAGCTTATCCGCCAGATGGCTGATCTGGGAGGCTCCTCCCGTCAGATAGATGCCGTGGCGGTAAATATCCGCGCCAAGCTCCGGGGGCGTGCGCTCCAGGATCAGCTTCACGCAGTCGATGATCGCGTTAAAGTGCTCCTCCAGACAGGAAACCACCAGGTCGGAGGGAATCTCTCTCTCCACGGGAAGCCCGGTCACGATATCGCGTCCGAACACCTGCGCTCCCGTTCCGGCCTCCTCCAGCCCGGCAAGGGACTTCTTGATCCCCTCCGCCGTCTTGCCCCCGATCAGCAGACCGTATTCCTTGCGGACCGCGCCGCGGATGGCTTCGTCAAACTTCAGTCCGCCCGTCTTGATCAGACGGCTTAAGACGATCCCTCCAAGGGAAAGGATGGAAACCTCCGTGGTGTCATGGCCCACGTTTACCACCAGAACGCCCTGGGAATTCTTCACATCGATATCCAGGCCGAGGCCGTCAGCCACAGCCTTTTCCACCACCATGATCTTCTTCGCCTTCACATTGGCGTCCTTGATCAGGTCGTAGAAGGCCCTCTTCTCCACTTCGGTGATATCGGTGGGAACGGCAATGTAATAATCGGCGGGCTTCACATTTCCCTTGGAAATATCCGTGATAAAAAACCGGATCAGCGTTTCCATGTTTCTGATATCGGCGATCACGCCGTTGCACAGAGGATAGGAAATCTGAATGTTTCCCGGCGCCTTTTCATACATCTCATAGGCGGAATCCCCGTAGGCAAAGATATTCTTCTTATTCTGGATCGCGATCATGTTCTTTTCGATCATGATGTGATCGTCCGCCGCGCTGTAAATCTTGATATTGCTCGTACCCAGATCGATTCCAAAAGCATTCGTAGACAAAATGATTTCTCCTTCCTTATTTCAGCAGGCCGGCTTCCTTAAAGCTGACATAGCAGCCGTCCCCCACGATGATGTGGTCCAGGAGGGGAAGCTGCATCATGCTGCAGAGTCCGGCCAGATGCTCCGTAATTTCAATATCCTGTCTGCTGGGTGCCGCATCACCGCTGGGGTGATTGTGGATCAGCAGGATATGTACCGCATGGTATTCCAGCGCCACCAGAAAGACCTCCCGGGGCGACACCAGAGAACAGTTCACCGTTCCCCTGGACAGCACCCGGTCGCAGATCAGACGGTTTTTGTTGTCGGTCATCGCAAGGATCACCTCCTCCGTCTGCAGATACCGCATGCGCTCCATGTAATAGTCTGCCACGGTTTCCGGTCTCGTAAACTGAAGGCGATCCCGCCTGTCCGCCATGGAAAGCCTGCGGGAAAGCTCGATGAGACACTTGATCTTCACCGCCTTCACCTGGCCGATCCCGCTGACCCTGCACAGGTCGGAAACGGACAGATAGCGCAGTCCGAGAAGCCCTCTCTCCTGTCCCTTGGGAAGGGCGAGCACCTCCTTCGCAAGCTGCAGGGAATCCATCGTCTTCGTTCCCGTGCGGATGATGATCGCCAAAAGCTCCGCCTCCGTAAGGGATTCCGGCCCGTTTGCCAGGAATTTCTCATAGGGCTTCATCTCATAGCATGGTTGTTTTTCCTTCGTTTGATTCATCTTGCCTCTTTTCTTCCACGCTTCCGAACGCTTATAAAAAAGGCTGGCAGACCGGAAGGAAATGGCGGCTTTTTACGCCCCTTCCGCCCGTTCCCTTACAGGAGGCGGTAAACGATCAGCGAAACAACGATCCCCAGAATGCTCGCGATCGTGATCTTAATGGTCAGCGCAAAGGTGATGGTCAGGATCCCAAGATCCAGGACCATCGGGCTGGTCAGTCCAAAGGTCTGTCCGAAATTCAGGATGCTTGAAGGAAAAAGATTCCCGATAAAGCCGCCGAGAACCACTCCCGCAAGCACCAGAAGCAGACAGGTCCATCCGTTTTTGCTCTTCATTTTCTTCATCCGTTTATCCTTGCAGGTTTTGCCAATACTTATATTAACATACTTCCAAATCCGTGTATAGAAGCGAATGGGAAAAATTTCGCTGGAAACCTCGCTCCATTCGGCAGCCTTCTCAGAAAAGCGACACCGTTTTCGCGTCCACGCAGCGCTGCAGCGCCTTCAGGATGCCAAACTTGGCATGAGGCCAGGTGAGCCCGCCCTGGAAGTAAACCGCATAGGGCGGCTTCAGGGGTCCGTCCGCCGAAAGCTCGATGGAGGAGCCGGAAACGAAGGCGCCCGCCGCCATGATCACCTGGCTGTCATAGCCCGGCATATCCCAGGGCTCGGGCACCACGAAACTGTCCACTGGAGCCGCCGCCTGGATTCCCTCGCAGAAGGCGATGAGGCCTTTTGGGTCGTTGAAGGTGACGGCCTGGATGATGTCGTGGCGGCTTTCTGAGCCGTTTGGCACCACGGGAAGGCCAAGCCGTTCAAACAGGTTCGCCGCGAAGATGGCTCCCTTTAACGCCCCTGCCGTCACGGTGGGGGCCAGGAAAAAGCCCTGGTAAAACTGGGGCAGGATGCCAAGGGAGGCGCCCACCTCCTTGCCCAGGCCCGGAGAGGTCAGGCGGCGCGCCGCGTTCTCCACGCAGTCCTTCCGTCCCGCGATATAGCCGCCGATGGGCGCAAGCCCGCCGCCCGGATTCTTGATCAGGGAGCCCACGCACATATCCGCTCCCACGTCCGTGGGTTCGATCCGCTCCACGAATTCCCCGTAGCAGTTATCCACCATGCAGATCACGTCCGGCCGGATGCCCTTGATAAAGGAGATCAGCTCTCCGATGGCAGAAACGGAAAGGGTGGGCCTGGTCTGATAGCCCTTGGAGCGCTGGATGGTGACCAGCTTCGTTTTTTCGTTCAGGGCGCTGCGGATCCCCTCATAGTCAAATCCGCCGTCCGCAAGCAGATCCACCTGCCGGTAGCTGATCCCGTATTCCTTCAGGGAACCGACAGAATCCCGGATGCCGATCACCTCCTCCAGGGTATCATAGGGCTTTCCCACGGGAGAAAGCAGCTCATCCCCGGGCCTTAAATTCGACATGAGAGCCAGGGCCAGCGCATGGGTGCCGCAGGTGATCTGGGGCCGTACCAGAGCGTCCTCCGTATGAAAAACAGAGGCGTAGACCGCCTCCAGCGTATCTCTTCCCAGATCGTTGTAGCCGTAACCCGTTGTTCCAAGCAGGCATGCCTCACTCACCCGGTTGTCCTGCATGGCCTTCAAAACTTTCATCTGATTGTATTCCGCCGTCTCATCTATCTTTTTAAACCGCTCCTCCAGAGAGCCGAGCACCTGTTCTCCAAAGGCGCAGACCTGGGCCGAGATTCCCATGGTCCGGTAAAAATCCGTGATGGAGGGCTCCTTCGTCCCTTTATCCTGTATCGTTTCCGTCATAACCGTTCCTTTCTTTACGCAGAACCTTTTCTCATTTTTTTCGCAGCCTTTCTTTCTCAGGCTGTTTTTCGCGGGCTGTTTTTCACAAAATATCTCTGGCCGAGCATTCGTCGAGCATTCGCTTCAGGATGTCCCCGTCCGAGGCATAGTCCTGGCGGTTCAGCCAGATCACGTCCCGCTCCCGGCGGAACCAGGTGAGCTGCCTTTTGGCAAAATGCCTGGTATCCCGCTTGATCAGGTATACCGCCCGGTCCAGATCGTATTCCCCATCCAGATATCCCAGGAGTTCCTTGTAGCCCAGGCCCTGCATGGACACCATATCTTTGGTGCAGCCCATTTCCCTTAACGCCTGCACCTCCTTCAGAAGTCCGTCCGCAAGCATCTGATCCACCCGGCGGTCGATCCTCTCATAAACCGCTTCCCGATAATCGTTCAGGACAAAATAGCAGGCGTTGTAGGCGCTGGGCCTGCCCCGCTCCTGTTCGTTATGCTCCGAGATCCTCTGCCCGGTCTGCATATAGTATTCCAGCGCGCGCACCACCCGCTTGATATTGTTCGCATGGATCTGCGCCGCCGACTGCGGATCCGTCTCCCGCAGCATCTGATGCAGAAATTCCGCCCCCTTTTCCCGGGCGGTCTTTTCCAGCGCCTCCCGGATGGCGGTATCCTCCGCGTTTTCCGTAAAATCAATATCATAAAGTACGGCCTGGATGTAAAAGCCCGTTCCTCCCGCCAGGATGGGAATGTGATCCCTGCCGCGGATCTGCGCGATCGCTTCCTTCGCCGCCTTCTGGAAAACGGTAACGTTGAATTCCTCCCAGGGCTCCAGAATATCGATCAGATGATGGGGGATGCCCTCCATCTCCTCCGGACGGATCTTGGCCGATCCGATGTCCATATGCCGGTAGACCTGCATGGAATCTGCGGAGATGATCTCCCCGCCCACCCTTTCCGCCAGCTTTACGGAGAGCGCCGTCTTTCCCACCGCCGTGGGCCCCGTCAGGATGATGAGCGGCGTTTTGGCTGCTTCCTCTTTCATTTTGCACCTCCCTGCCTAGACGATCCGCTTAAATTTCTTTTCCAGCTCATATCTGCTCATGGTGATGATGGTGGGCCGTCCGTGCGGGCAGTGATAAGGATTATCCAAAGAAAGGAGCTGATCCAGCAGAGCCTCCATTTCCTTTCGGGAAAGGCGCATGTTTCCCTTTACCGCCGATTTGCAGGCCATGGAGGCCAGCTTTTCCGCTATGACGGCGGGCGTCCCGCGGGGCGGCTCCTCCTCCAGCTCGTCCAGCATCGCCTGCAGGAAATTCTTTTCACAGTGGCCGTACAGATCGCAGGGGACGGCGCGCACTGCCACCGCGTTTCCGCCGAAATCCTCGATCTCAAAGCCCATTTTCGCAAAATATTCCCCGTATTCCTTCAGGGTATGCGCCTCCAGGGAGGACAGATTCAGGATCATGGGCGGCGCCAGGTTCTGGCTGTCCGCCTTTCCCTCCCGCAGCTTCTTCACCAGCGCCTCATATTTTACCTTTTCATGGGCGGCATGCTGGTCGATGATCAGAAGGCGGTCATCATACTGCACCAGCCAGTAGGTATCGAATACCTGACCGATGATCTGATAGCTCTTCGCCGCCTCCTCACTCAGAAGCTTCCCGTCAAACAGCGCGAGCTGTCCGTCTTCGGATGCCGTATACTGCGCCGCTTCCTCCTGGAGCATCTGGGAGAGCCGGACGCTCTCAAAGGGCTGGGGGGCTTCCGGCTTTTCCTTCTTAGGCCTGGGCGCTGCGGCTGGTTTCTCCTGCAGCGGCTCCGCCTTTGGAGCGCTTGGCTTCACCTCTTCCGCCCTGCATGTCTGAGCTTCCTGCTCCGGTGCTTCTATCCTGCCTGGCTGAGCTTTCTGCTCTGGTTCTTCCTCCCTGCCCGGCTGAGCCTCTCGCTCCGGTTTCTTTACAGCGGCTTCCGTAGCAGCTTCCGCGGCGGCCGTCTGTTTTTCCCGGACGGGAGGCATGGGGGACGGTGTATATTCCTTCCGCTCCGCTTTTTTCTCCGCCGCCTTCTTCTCCGTTTCCCTTTGCTCCGGCTCCTTCTTCTTTCCCGGCGCAGAAGACGCAGAGGTCGCAGGGCCGTCCAGCGTCACGTCCGGGATCATTTCCCGCTGATGGAGAGCCGTGCGCACCTGCTCCTCCAGAAAGGCGTAAAGACCGGGCTGGTCGGAAAAGCGGACCTCCATTTTGGCGGGATGAACGTTCACGTCAACATTTTCCGGATCGGAGGTCACATGCAGCAGGGCGAAGGGAAACTTATGCTGCATCAGGTAAGCCCGGTAGCCCGCCTCCAGTCCCTTGGATAAAAGAGGGCTTCTGATGTATCTTCCGTTGACAAAGAAAAATTCAAAATTCCGGTTGGAGCGCACCACGGAGGGGCTTCCCAGAAAGCCGTCGATGGAAAGGCCGTCCGTCTGCGCATGGAAGGGCAGAAGCTGGGCTGCGATCTCCCTTCCGTAAATGCGGTAGATGATCTCCTTCAGATCCCCGTTTCCCGAGGTATGGAAACGCAGGTTTCCGTTCATGATGAACTGAAAGGCCACGTCCGGCCTGGACAGGGCCATGTGCTCCATCAGGTCGGAAACGTAGCTTCCCTCCGTGGCCGAAGTCTTTAGAAATTTTTTCCGCACAGGCGTATTGAAAAAAAGCTCCCTCGCGATCATCGTCGTTCCCTGTGGAGCGCCGATCTCGGAAAACTCCTTTTCCGTCCCGCCGTCCAGCCGGTAATGGACGCCGGTGAGGGAATCCCTGGTCTTTGTGATCAGCTCCACCATGGAAACCGCCGCAATGCTGGAAAGCGCCTCACCCCGAAACCCCAGGCTGTGGATGTGAAATAAATCCTCCGCCGAGCTGATCTTGCTGGTGGCGTGCCGGAAAAAGGCTTTGCGGATCTGATCCTTTTCAATGCCGTCCCCGTTGTCCGTAACACGGATGAAGGAGCAGCCGCCGTCACGGATCTCCACCGTCACGGCGTCCGCCCCCGCATCCATCGCGTTCTCCACCAGCTCCTTCACCACGCTGGAGGGCCGCTCCACCACCTCGCCCGCAGCGATCCTGTCTATCGTATTGCTGTCAAGCAGCCTGATCTGCGCCATCCTTGCATCTCCTTTCCTTCCCGCCTGCAGCCGTTAAGAAAGGGCTAAAACAGCCCGCGGGATTTCTCAGCCGACATCCTCCGTCCGCTTATGAATTCTTCCCATACTGCCAGCGGTTTTTCAGCTTATTCTGCAGCCGGTACAGGGTGTTGAGGGCGTCTAAAGGAGTCATGGTGCTGACCTCCACATTTTTCAGCTCCTCCAAAACGTCCGCATCCGTCACCGTATCGAACAGGGAAAACTGCGCCAGATCCACCTCGTCATAGTGCTCCTGCTTTCTGGAGGAAGCGCCGGAATCCGCAACGGAAATGCTCTGCACCTTTTCCGTGATATCGTTGTCGGAAAGCTGCTCCACGATCTCCTTCGCCCGGTCGATGACCATATCCGGCACGCCCGCAAGCCTTGCCACCTGGATTCCGTAGCTCTTGTCTGCTCCGCCCTTGATGATCTTGCGGAGGAAAACGATATCGTCCCCCTTTTCCTTGACGGCAATGCAGTAATTGTTCACATTGCTCATCTTACCCTCCAGCTCCGTCAGCTCGTGGTAGTGGGTGGCAAACAGGGTCTTTGCGCCAAGCAGCTTGCGGCTGCTGATGTGCTCGATCACAGCCCAGGCGATGGCGAGTCCGTCAAAGGTGGAGGTTCCGCGGCCGATCTCATCCAGGATCAGCAGGCTGTTCTTCGTTGCGTTTCTGAGGATGTTGGCCACCTCGCTCATCTCCACCATAAAGGTGCTCTGACCGCTGGCCAGATCGTCCGAGGCGCCTACCCTGGTGAAGATCCGGTCCACCACGCCGATATCGGCCTTCCTCGCCGGAACAAAGCTTCCGATCTGCGCCATCAGCACGATCAGGGCGGTCTGGCGCATGTAGGTGGATTTTCCCGCCATGTTCGGCCCGGTGATCACGGCGATCTGGTGGGAATGGTTATCCAGATAAGTATCGTTGGGGATGAACATGTCGTGGTCGATCATTTTTTCCACCACGGGGTGCCTGCCGTCCTTGATGTTGATCAGCCCCTTTTCATTCAGGGAGGGTCTGACATAGTGGTTCTGCTCCGCGACAAGGGAAAGGGAACAGAACACGTCCAGTCTGGCGACGGCCTTCGCCGTGGTCTGGATACGCTCCACCTGGGCGGCGATCTTATCCCTCACCTCGCAAAAAAGGTCGTATTCCAGGGTGCAGAGCTTGTCCTCCGCGTTCAGGATGGTATCCTCCAGCTCCTTTAAGCGGGGCATGGTGTAACGCTCCGCGTTGGTGAGCGTCTGTTTTCTGGTATAGTCGTCGGGCACCAGCTCCAGATAGGACTTTGTCACCTCAAAATAATAGCCGAACACCTTATTGTACTTAATCTTCAGATTCTTGATGCCCGTGCGCTCCCGCTCCGTGCTTTCCAGCTCGGCAAGCCATGTTTTTCCCTCCGTCTTGGCCCGGCGCAGGTTGTCCACGTCCTCGCTGTAGCCCTCCCGGATCATGCCTCCTTCCCGGATGGAAACGGGGGGCTCCTCCTCGATGGAGTCCCGGATCAGTCCGCACAGATCCTCCAGAGCGTCAATCTCCTCCTCGATCCTCTGGTTGGCCGCCCCGGGAAGATTTTTCAGCACGGTCTTAATGGGAGGAAGCATTTCCATGGAGCTTCTAAAGGCGATCAGATCCCGCGGATTCGCGGTCCGGTAGCTCACCTTCCCCAGAAGGCGCTCCAGATCGTAGACCGGATTCAGGTATTCCCGGATCTCGTCACGGGAAAGCGGATCCTTGCAGAATGCCTCCACCGCGTCCAGCCGCTCCTCCATCTCCTCTCTGTTCACCAGGGGCTGCTCCAGGAAGCTTCGGAGCATTCTTGCACCCATTGCCGTTTTCGTCTTATCCAGCACCCACAAAAGGGAGCCCCTTTTATTTTTTTCCCGGAGCGTCTCCGTCAGCTCCAGATTTCTTCTGGTGGAGCTGTCAAGCAGCATATACCGGTTCACCAGATAGGGCTCGATGCGGGTAAAATGGCTCAGCGGGATCTTCTGCGTCTCATATAAATAGGAAAGAAGCGCTCCGGCGGCAATGATCCCGTTCGGAAACTCCTCCAGCCCAAGGCCGGAAAGGGCTCCCACATGAAAATGCTCAAGCAGCGTATTCCTGCAGATCGTTTCGTCAAAATAGTGGGCATCCAGGGAGGAAATGGAGATCCGGAGCCGCCCTTTCAGATCCTCAAGATCCAGGCCGCTTAACAGGAACGCATCGTTGCAGATGATCTCAGACGGGGAATAGCGGATGATCTCATCCATCAGCTTCCGGTTGTCCTCCACCTCCGTCAGATAGTAGTCACCTGTGGTCACGTCGGCGGCGGAAATTCCCGCCTTTCCGGAAAAGCAGGCGATGCACATCAGGAAATTGTTTTTGTTTTCTTCCAGAGTCTGCAGATTCAGGTTGGTGCCGGGCGTTACGATCCGCACCACCTCTCTGCGCACCAGTCCCTTCGCCTGCTTCGGATCCTCCACCTGTTCGCAGATGGCGACCTTATAGCCCTTCGCCACCAGGCGGCTCAAGTATCCTTCCACCGCATGATAAGGGACGCCGCACATGGGCGCCCGTTCCTCCAGTCCGCAGTCCTTTCCCGTGAGCGTGATCTCCAGCTCCCTTGACGCCGTCAGCGCGTCCTCAAAAAACATCTCGTAAAAATCACCGAGGCGGTAAAACAGGATGCAGTCCGGGTACTGCTCCTTAGTCTCCACATACTTGCGCATCATCGGTGTCATTTCTGCCATGCTTTCCTCCATGCCGGAGCCGATCCGGCTTCTTCCCTGTATTTTCATTCCTCCCTGACCGTCTGTATTTCGGCCGGGGAGCGGATTCTTCCTGCCGCTGTGTACCGAAACTTACCTGTTTCGGCATCCCTGTATCCAGGGTTACTGTTCCCGGACATACATTATTAAAATATAGCACGGATTAAGGTTTTTTGCAATTACAAACGAAATACCAAACGAATTATATCCAAAAACAATATGCATATCCCTGCCGCAGAAATGCAGACTCGTGGTGCTCGGGAACAAGGTGGATCTTGCCGTCTGCTCCCTCGTGGTTGGTATTTTCAGCATTCTCTTCTGCTGGTGCCTCGTGATCCCGTTGGTCCTGAGCCTGATCGGGCTGATCACCGGGATCGTCAGCCTGGTCAGAACGAATCAGCATACCGGTCTTGCGCTGGCAGGCGTGATTCGTTCCGCCATCGGCCTGGTGCTTGGCGTGGCCATCCTGCTGCTACTGCTGCTGATCGTGTAAAAGGCTTAAGAGCATCAATACTGAAAAATGGTTATCAAAAAAGCTGCCGCTGAATTTCAGCGCAGCTTTTTTTGATAAGGAAAACCATACGGTCAGATACCCATGTCGAAAATCCTATCTTTTCCGTCCCGTTGGGTCACATGGATCTTCCAGCCGCCGTTCTCTTCCGGAACAAATTCCACATGAGCGATCACCGGTTCTCCCCGGTGGCTTTCCACAACGCTCAGAAAGCAGAGCTCTCTTCCTCTTCGTCTGACGATCACATGGTTCAGCTCTCCGGTGGACGGATTGTCATATCCCCTCGCCAGCCAGACCTCCGCGTCTGCGCCGGCGCAGTAAAGGTCCGTGACGATCCCGTCCAGACAGGTTCGGATCCGCATATCCTTCACGGGCTCTGCATCATGGAAAAAGGAAAAGGGCTTCTGACCGGAAAAAACCTCCCTGCGCTCCTCTTTGGCACGCTCCTTCATGGCCTGTTCTTTCGCGGCCTGCTCCTTCACCACATCTCCCTTCAGATGCATCACCCAGTCCACCGGCAGCTCCTCATCCGCTCCGGATACATAAAAGGCCTCCGCAAAGCAGGAATCCGTCCAGGCGATCTTTCTGGTCATCCTCACATTCCTGTAATTCTCTTCCTTCCACTGGACGATGGTAAAGCTGTCCGGCATCTGATACGGTCTGCCCCAGTCGCACTCCGCGGTCACATAAACCGCTTCCTCTGCCTCCTCATATTTCAGAAGGCGGCAGGCGGCCGGAGACTGGTTTCCTTCTCCGATCACCACCGTGTTGTGCGTCCCCGTATTTTTGTAATAATCGTAATGCAGGGCCGCTCCGTAGCCGGTCGTTCCAAGGTCTGCAGAAACCGGCTTCCCAAAGGCCATATAGCTGATGGCAAGACGGTCGTAATGATCGTGCTCTCCGCCGTAGGTATCATGCTTGAACAGCAGATAACGTCCCTGGCTGCCGCGCAGGACGGTATGTCCGGCCGTTCCCACAGGCGTGTGATAATTCCGGTCCTGCCAAAGCGCCGCCTGAGCGGGCGGTACCACAGGAAGCGTTTCTTCCCCGTAGAAAAAGGCCTCCTCATTGTCCCTTTCCTGTTCCTGATACAGCCGGTTCAGGATCCAGAGCAGCCGGTCGCTTTTGATATGCCGGTACGCAAATTCATACAGATACAGCTCGGAATCCGCATGATGCAAGGTGGTATCGTTCAGCATGGGCATCCGTCCGTCAGGCTGAAGGTAATCGGAAAGCACCTCCATCATCGCCAGAAAGTTGGGATGGTCCATGTGGCTGTGCCCGGTGTGAATGGCAAATTTTTCCCAGGCAAAAAAGCTCTGCAGCGCATAGAAATGATAGCCGAAGCTTCCTTCAAACCACATCCGGCACGGCAGCATGCCGTGCTCAAGCTGATACAGAAGGCCGTATTTTTCATAAACGGCAAACCGGATGAGATCCTCTCTTCCGAACAGGAGTCCGATGACCGCGATGGCGGAGCTGATGATCACCTCATGGTTGTGAAGCTGCCCATGCCGGTGGGCCGTCAGGAAATCCGCTCCGGGAAGGAACATCCGGTCTCTGACAAAGGCCCGCTCCTCCTGCGTCATCGTCTCCTCCACCAGGTCAAAGGCCATCGCAAGGGTTCTCTGAAAATTGGCCTCGTCCAGCGTCTGGGCGCCGGACCGTCCCGGCCCGTTGTATGGGATATTTCCGTGCACCTGATAATCGGGATAATATTTTGCATAGGCCAGAAGGATCTCCACGCACTTTTCTGCGTATATGGCCTCTCCCGTCGCCGCGTAGATCAGCCCCATTTTGTATGCGGCGTTATAATTCCGGGCATTTACCAGCCCCCACCAGGCGCTGTCATAGGGCTCTCCCCCATATTCCTCCCCGCAGGCAGGACAGCGGTGTACATGCGCTCTGTCCGGATCAAATTCCAGCGGGACGGAGCACTTCGGACAGTAATAATACAGAGTCCAGTTGGCGATCCCTTCCGTCGGGACCAGCACCGGACGCTCCAGCACCTCTCTGACATTTTCCTTCAGCCGTTCCACAACCTCCGGCTGGCGCGCGGCCCGCTTTTTAAGCTCCCGACGTTCCTCATCCGTAAACTGAAACATATCCTCCTCTTTCCGGAGTACCTTGAAACGCAACGGAGCGAAGAGAAATCGTGCACACGGTTTTCTCTTCGCCGCCGGCTTACGCCTGTTCTCCCAGATAATAAAACCCTTTATATTCCTCCAGCCTTACCGGCACGATCCTTCCGATCAGGGAGGCGTCGCCCGGGAAGTGAACCAGCGTGTTGTTGGAAAGCCGTCCTGTCACAAGGGAGGCGTCGTGCTCGTTCACCTCTTCCACCAGGGCGTCCATGGTTTTTCCGGCAAGCAGCTTAACCTGCTGCCTCGCCGTCTCCTGCACGGCCTTTAATACCCGGTCAAAGCCTGCATGGGCCTCAGCCTCCGGCACCTGGTTTTCCATGGAGGCCGCCGGGGTTCCCGTCCGTTTGGAGTAGAGGAAGGTGAAGGCGTTGTCGAAGCGCACCCGCCGGATCACGTCGATGGTTTCCTCCACATCCTCCGGAGTCTCGCCGGGAAAGCCCACGATGATGTCCGTGGTCAGGGCGATGTCCGGGACAGCCGCCCGGATCCGCTCCACCAGCTCAAGGTACTGCTCCTTCGTGTAGCGGCGGTTCATAGCTTTTAAGATGCGGGTGGAGCCGGACTGCAGGGGCAGATGGAGATGCCTGCAGATCTTGTCCGAGGAGGCCATCACACGGATCAGATCGTCGGAAAGATCCTTGGGATGGGAGGTCATGAAGCGCACCCGGCGGATGCCGTCGATCTTCACCACCTCGGAAAGGAGCTGGGCAAAGCTGATGGGCTGCTCCAGATTTTTTCCATAAGAATTCACGTTCTGCCCTAACAGCATCACCTCCACCACGCCGTCCCGGGCAAGGCGCTCGATCTCCCGCAGGATATCCTTCGGGTTTCTGCTTCTCTCGCGCCCACGAACATAGGGCACGATGCAGTAGCTGCAGAAATTGTTGCAGCCGAACATGATGTTGATCCCGGACTTGAAGGGATATTTTCTCTCCACCGGAAGATCCTCCACGATCCGGTCCGTTCCCTGCCAGATATCGACGATCATCCCGTCCTGCTCGAACGAGCTGTCCAAAAGCTCCGCAAACTTATAGATGTTGTGGGTTCCGAAGATCAGATCCACAAAGCGGTAGCTTTTCTGTATTTTTTCAATGGTCCCCGGCTCCTGCATCATGCAGCCGCAGAGGGCGATCTTCATGGCGGGATTCTTCTTTTTCAGCCCGTTTAAGACGCCGAGCCTTCCGTACACCCGCTGATCCGCATTGTCACGGACGGTGCAGGTATTGTAGATGTCAAAATCCGCCTCCTCGCTTTCCGTGAGCACATATCCGGCCTGCTCCAGAATGCCGGAGAGCTTTTCGGAGTCCCTGGCGTTCATCTGGCAGCCGAAGGTGGTGACGCAGGCCGTCAGCGGCCTGCCCAGCCGTTCCGATTTCCTGCGCACATGGATGCGGCATTTTTTCAGAAAGTAATACTGTCGAAGCGGCTCCTCCTCCGGCGCCGGCTTTGACAGGTCAATGGAAGCAAGGAGCGTTTCCAGATTGTCCGTCGTCATTCGTACCTGTCCCTTTCTTTGGTTCGTTCGTCCCGCGGAGGGCCAAAACGGCCCGGCCTGTTTCGCGGCTGTTTTTTCCTTTCCGTCAGTTTCCGGCATACAGGGAAACGATGTTGAGAAGGATCTGCACGATCTTTTCCATGGATTCGATGCAGATATATTCGTACTTCCCGTGGAAATTCAGCCCGCCCGTGCAGAGGTTGGGGCAGGGAAGTCCCATGAAGGAAAGCCTTGCGCCGTCCGTGCCTCCGCGGATGGGGCTGATCAGGGGCTTCACCCCTGCCATTTCCATGGCCTTTGCCGCATTTTCAATGAGGTGGGCGTTTTCCGGCAGGATCTTTTCCTTCATGTTGTAATAGCTGTCCTTCATATCCACGACGAAGGTATCCGCGCCGTACTTTTCATTCAGGAAGGCCGCCGCCTTCTGGAAGAACGCTTTCTTTTCTTCAAATTTGCCGAGGTCATGGTCGCGGATGATGTAGTCCACATCCACCTGCTCCACATTTCCCTGAATGGTGCCGGGATGGTAAAAGCCCTCATAGCCCTCTGTGGCCTCCGGCGCCTCATGCGCGGGAAGCAGGGCCTGAAATTCCTGCGCCAGCAGGATGGCGTTCTTCATCCGCCCCTTCGCGCTTCCGGGATGGACGCTTCGGCCGTTCACATGGAGCACCACATCCGCGGCGTTGAAATTTTCGTATTCCAGTTCGCCCAGCTCGCCGCCGTCTACGGTATAGGCATAATCCGCGCCGAAGCCCTCCACGTCGAAGTGATCCACGCCCGCTCCCACCTCCTCGTCGGGCGTGAAGCCGATGCGAATGGTTCCGTGTTCGATCTCCGGATGGGCAAGCAGGTACTGGGCCATGGTCATGATCTCCGCCACGCCGGCCTTATCATCCGCGCCGAGAAGCGTGGTGCCGTCCGTGACGATCAGGCTCTGTCCCACATATCCGGCAAGCTCCGGATTATCCTCCTCCTTCATCACCACCGAAAGCGCCTCGTTCAGCACGATGTCCCCTCCCGGATAGTTCTCTATGATGCGGGGCTTCACATCCCTGCCGCTGACGCTCATCGCGGTATCCATATGAGCGATGAAGCCCAGCGCCGGAGCGGTCTTTCCCTCTTTCAGGGTGGACGGGATCGTGGCGTACACATAACCGTACTGCTCGTCAAACCTTACGCCGGAGGCTCCCATTTCCTGAAGCTCCTTTGCCAGAAGCCGTCCCAGATCCTTCTGCTTTTCCGTGCTGGGGAAGGTCTCGCTGGGGGACCAGGACTGGGTGTCTATTTTCACATATCTTAAAAATCTGTCTACTACGCCGCTCATGCTGTCGTCTCTCCTTTTTCAGAATATTTTCGTCTATGGCCGGATCTGTCCGTTTCCGCGGATCACATACTTATAGGAGGTCAGCTCCTTTAATCCCATTGGCCCGCGGGCATGGAGCTTCTGGGTGCTGATGCCGATCTCCGCTCCAAACCCGAATTCAAAGCCATCGGTGAAGCGGGTTGAGGCGTTCACATAAACGCAGGCGGAGTCCACCTCGTTCAAAAACCGCTCCGCGCGTTCCGTATCCTCCGTGATGATGGCGTCGGAATGGCCGGTGCTGCAGCGGTTGATGTGACGGATGGCCTCGTCCAGGGTATCAACCGTCTTGATGGACAGGATATAATCCAGGTACTCGGTCTCGAAATCCGCTTCCGCTGCCGCATTCATATCGGGAACCGTCTCCCTCGCCCGCTCGTCTCCGCGAAGCTCCACGTTTTTCTCCTGAAGGGCCTGCGCCAGCGCGGGCAGGAAACGCTCCCGCACCGCCTCGTGGATCACCAGGGATTCGCAGGCGTTGCAGACGCCGATCCGCTGGGTTTTGGCGTTTATCAGAATGGGAACAGCCTTTGCCAGATCCGCATACTTATCCACGTAAATATGGCAGTTTCCGGTTCCCGTTTCGATCACCGGCACCGTGCTGTGCTCCACCACCGCGCGGATCAGCCCGGCTCCTCCGCGGGGAATCAGCACATCCACATATTCGTTCATGCGCATGAGCTGCTCCGTCACCGCCCGGTCTGTATCGGTGACGAGCTGAACCGCGTCCGGATCGATCCCACAGTCCTCCAGGGAAGTCCGGATGCTCTCCGCGATCGCCTGATTGGAGGCAAGGGCGTCGCTCCCGCCCTTGAGAATGCAGGCGTTTCCGGCCTTGAAGCACAGGGCAAAAGCATCCGCCGTCACATTGGGCCTGGATTCGTAGATGATGCCCGCAACGCCGATGGGAACCCGGCGCTTCTCGATCTTCAGGCCGTTGGGACGGATGAAGCTCTCCAGAACCTCTCCCACCGGATCGGGCAGAGCGCTCACCTGCCTGAGGCCCTCCGCCATGGCCCGTACACGCTCCGGCGTCAGCCGCAGCCGGTCCACCAGGCCGGGATGCATGCCCTTTGCCTCCCCGTCGGCCACATCCTTTTCGTTTGCGGAAAGGATCCTGTCCAAGTCACGCTCCAGCCCCTCCGCCGCCGCGCACAGCGCCCGGTTCTTCCTCTCCTCCGACATACAGGCCAGATCATATTTCACCGCCGCGGCGGCCTTTCCCATTTCTCTTAATTCCATCGTCAACGCCTCCCTTTCCCTGTGCTTGTTTCCGAGTGATCCTTTATCCTTCGGCGGAATCGTTCCCTTTCCGGTTCCATGTTCCATCAAACGAAGCTGCCGAAACCGCGCCCGCCTCTTCCTGCTGCCGAATCGTTTCACACTCCGTTATGATAAGATCCGGCCGGATGTCCGTGGATTCCTGCATAACGGCCTCCAGAAGCTGACAGGAAAAGCAAAGCGCCGCTTTGAAGCAGGCCGCCCTTCCCGCCGCGTGCTCCGTCCCTGCCGCGGTTGCCGTTTCAGCGGCTAAAGCGTTTGCCGTTTCCACTGTCTGAAGAAAGCGGTCATAATAGCCTCCCCCATAGCCCAGCCTGCCGCATTGCCGGTCAAAGGCGGCTCCGGGCATGATGATGAGATCGCCTTTGGCCGGATTACGGAATTTTCTTTCCTCCTCCAAAGGAGGCTCCAAAATCCCGCGAAAGCCTGGAGTCAGCTCCCTAATCTGCCAAATCCGGTAAAAGGACATTCTCCCTGCGCCCTCCACCCTGGGACAGAAAACCTGCTTTCCCTCTTCAAGGGCTGTTCTCATCAGCTCCCGGGTGGGAACCTCGTCTCCAAAGGAAGCATATATGAGAACCCGGCGGGCATTCCGGTACTGCGCAAGGCTGCAAAGAGTCTGAAGGATCCGTTCCCCGGCCCGCCTTCGTTCCTCCTCCGTGAGAGCGTGTCTGCGCCTCAGCGCCTCCCGCCGGAGAGCCTCCTTATTTTGTCCGGCTTTTTCACTGCGCATGGCCGGAGCCCTTCTGCGCGTGCTCCTGTCCCAGATTGGTGATAGAGCCGTCCTCGTTCTGGATGTTGATATTGTTTAACTGCGCCCGCAGGTTTGCGCGGACGCTGTTGATATAATCCTGTCTCAGGGCTGCCTGCTCCTCCTTTTCGGCAGCGCTCAGCCCTTCCTTCTGAGACTTATGATACAGCTCATTGATCCGACGGATCTTTTCCTCCATCGTTTCCTGCTTCTGCATATTCTACCTCTTTTTTCCGCCGCCGCAGGCGGCATTTTCTTCCGTGAGAAGAATCATGCAATGATTCTTCCAGGAAAGCGCAACGCGCTTTCCGCCTCCTTAATTTGCCGCCGCAGGCGGCATTTATCTCTGTGAGAAGAATCATGCAATGATTCTTCCAGGAAAGCGCGATGCGCTTTCCGCCTTACTGATTCAGCTTCGATACGAAGCCGGGAAGATCGAAGTCCTCGTCCCTGTGGGCCACGAACAGCGTCCCCAGGTTCTGGCCGTCCATCAGCCGGTGGATGATACGCACATCCCTGCTGTTTGCGATGAGCATATCGGCTCCCGCCCTGGTGGCGATCCTGGCCGCCGTCAGCTTGGTGTTCATGCCTCCGGTTCCCACGCTGCTTCCCGTGCTTTCCTTTCCCATGTTCATGTGGGAATCGTTCAGCTCCTCCACCAGATCCACAAAGCGGGCGTCCGGATTCTTTCTCGGATCGTCGGTATACAGCCCGTCGATATCCGAAAGCAGGATGAGAAGATCCGCTCCGATCAGAGCCGCGACGATGGCCGACAGGGTGTCGTTATCCAGCTCCAGCTCATAGGTGGCCACCGTATCGTTTTCGTTGACCACGGGGATGACTCCCATTTTCAGAAGCTGGGTAAAAGTATTGTGGGCGTTGTAGCGGTTCAGATTGTCCACCACCGTATTCTTGGTCAGAAGGATCTGAGCCGTCATCTGATTATACTCGGAAAAAATCCGTTCGTAGGTCATCATCAGACGCGCCTGCCCGATGGCGGCACAGGCCTGCTTCATGGCGATGCGGTTCTGGCTGAAATCCTCCTCGGTCAGATGCATCGCCCTTCTTCCCTGGGCGATGGCGCCGGAGGTGACAAGCACCACATCCTTTCCCTGATTTCTCAGATTGCACAGCTCTCTGACCAGAACCTCCAGCTTGATATAATCCAGTTCTCCGGTCTGGGGGTGCTGCAGGGAGGACGAACCGATCTTGACGACGATCCTCTTCTTATCTTTCAGTCTATTCCGATACTGTTCCATCGTTTCTCCATTCCTTTTCAGGTATCTGATATCTGGCGGCGATCGCCTCCGCCACCCGCAGGCCGTCCATGGCCGCCGAGGTGATCCCTCCCGCATAGCCCGCACCCTCTCCGCAGGGGTAAAGGCCGCGCACCGCAGACTGCAGTGTTTCATCCCGCGGAATGCGCACCGGGGACGAGGTTCTGCTTTCCACGCCGGAAAGGCAGACCGCGTCGTCCGAAAAGCCCGGTATGATCCGGCCGAAGGCCTCCATTCCTTCCAGAAAGGCCCTTCTGACGGCGGGCGGAAGGATGGGGCGCAGATCGGCCTCCTTCCACTCTCCCTTGATGGCAGGGGCAAAATCCGGCGGAACAAGGGCTTGCCTGTTTGCGGAGGCCGCGTCCGTGCCCTGCTTTGTCAGGGCGTTCCTTCCTGCGTGCTCCGTCTCTTTTTTTTCGTCCGAAGCGCCTTCCTGCCTGGCATAGTCCCCATACCGCTGCACGGGCACAGCTCCGTCCGCCGCGCGGAAGGCCCGCTGCTCCAGCGCGCGCTGGAAATGGATGCCGGAAAGCGGCCCCTTTGCGCCATAATCCTCCGGCGTAACGGAAACGACGACGGCGCTGTTGGCATTCTTCCCGCTTCTTCCGCTGTAGCTCATGCCGTTCACCGCAAGCCGCCCCGGCTCGCTCGAGGCGTTCACCACATAGCCGCCCGGACACATGCAGAAGGAGTAAACGCCCCTTCCCTCCGAGGTCTTTGCGGTAAGCTTATAGGAGGCCGGCGGCAGATGCTCCGGATTTTTCTGTCCGTACTGAGAAAGGTTGATCAGCTCCTGGGGGTGCTCCACCCGCAGGCCCACGGCGAAGGCCTTCGCCTCCATGGGAATCCCCTTTTCCTGCAGCATCTCAAAGGTGTCCCTCGCGCTGTGGCCGATGGCAAGCACGACCGAATCGCTTTCCAGCCGTTCCCCGTTTTCACAGACCACGCCCCGCACCCTGCCGTTTTCCGTCACGAGCTCCGTCACCCTTGTGCAGAAGCGCACCTCGCCGCCCCAGGAAAGGATCTGCTCCCGCATGCGCTTCACCACACGGGAGAGCACGTCCGTTCCCAGATGGGGCCTGCTCTCATAAAGGATCTGCTCAGGCGCTCCGTTTTCCACAAAAATCCTTAAGACCTCTCCGTTCCTTCCGTCCCGGTCCTTCACCAGGGTGTTCAGCTTTCCGTCGGAAAAGGTTCCCGCTCCTCCCTCTCCGAACTGGACGTTGGAATCCGCAGAGAGGCTTCCTCTCCTCCAGAAGTCCTCCACGCGACTGGTGCGGCTCTCCACATCCTCTCCCCGCTCCAGAAGCAACGGACGGTACCCTGCCTTTGCCAGCATGTATCCGCAGAACAGGCCCGCCGGGCCTGTTCCAATGATCAGGGGCCTGCGGTTCAGCCGTTCCTCTCCCGGCTCCGGAAAATGATAGCGCACCTCCGGCGCCGCTCCCACGTCGGGATTTCTCCTGCAGGCTGCCAGGAGCTTCTCCTCCCGTTTTCCCTTTACCTGAACCTCCACTGTATAGATCAGCCGGATCTCCGGCTTCTTTCTCGCGTCGATGGACTGCCTTACCACCCGCAGGGAGGCGATCTCCTCCGGCCGGATGTGCAGGACCCCTGCCGCCTTTTGCGCAAGCTCTCTGCCGGAATGGCCCGGCGGCAGCTTTAATTGTCTGATCTGTATCATTTGAATCCTCCCGGCAAAGCCGTAAGCGGCTTAATGAATAGAGTATAGCGCAATCCCTTCCCCGGGACAAGCACTTTCTGAACGGCCAGGCACATGTTGCAATACAAACGCGCCGTTCGCAAAGCCTCTCTTTCCGCCGTTTCTCAGCTCCCGACCCGAAAGGCCCGCCGGTCTTTCGGCTTCACCCCTTTCCGGCAAGGAAGCCGGAGGTCCATGCCCACTGCAGGTTATAGCCCCCGCATCGGCCGTCCACGTCCAGAAGCTCCCCGGCAAAGTACAGGCCGGGATGCCTTACGGATTCCAGCCTGTCCGTCACCTCCTCAAGCGGCACACCGCCCGCGCAGACCTGCGCGCTGCCAAACGGGTTGGCCGATCTCACCCGGACGGAAAATGCCCGGAGGTCGCCGAACACCCGGCGGACCGCTTCCCGGCTTCCTTCGTCCACCGCATCCTGGAGCTTCAGCCCGTTTTTTTTCAGCAACGTCAAAATGATCTTTTTATTCACAAGGCCGCAGAAAAGCACCTCCATGGATCGCCCCCTGCAGACGGTGATCCGTCGCTCCGCCATTTTTTCATACTCCTCCTGTTTTCCAGGGAAGGAGGGAAGGAAGTCGATTCTTGCCTGCACCCGTTTTCCCTTCGCCAGCGCCAGGGAGGCGTGCCTGGAAAGCTGAAAGACCGGAATTCCGGAGATCCCGTAATCGGTAAGCTGCAGCTCCCCCTCCTCCGTCCAGGCCGCCCGGGCCTCCTGCGGAACAGAAAGCCGGACGGATGCCGCGCAGCGCACGCCCGCAAGCCCCTTCCAGAAATCCCCCTCGCAGCGCAGCGCGGTGAGCGCCGGCTGGGGCCGGATCACACTGTGGCCCAGGCTCTTTGCAAACGCATATCCGTCCATTCCCTCTCCTGCCTTCTGCCCGGCCGGAGAGCCGCATGCCACGATCAGCCGGTCAAAGGCAAGCTCCTCCTCCCGCGCATTCTGCACGCTCTGCATGCGCACCAGAAATCCTCCACCCCGCCGGGGCAGGAGCTCCCTGATCTGACAGTCCGTAAGGACGCTCACGCCAAGACGTTCCAGCTCGAAGCGCAGCGTATCAAGAACCGTGGAGGCCTGTCCGGAAAGCGGATACACATAGCCGTCTCTGGAGGTCGTAAGCATCCCCATTTTCTCAAAAAGCCGCAGCGTATCCTCCGGCGAAAAGCGTGCGAACATGCTCCGAAGCCTTCCGGCGGGCGCGCCGTGATAATATTCCCCGATTTTATCCATGGAAAAAGACAGGTTGGTAAGGTTGCACCTTCCGTTCCCTGTCACCAGAATCTTTTTCCCGATCCGCTCCTTTTTCTCCAGGATCACAACCTCATCGCCAGGGCCGCCCTTCCCCTGCGCAGCGGAAACAGCTGCCATCAGGCCGGAGGCTCCGCCCCCGATGATCCCCGTTTTTCTTCTGTTCATCTCTTCCCCTTTTCTGCTCTTTCATATAAGAAGCTCTCGTCGTCTGACGAACACGGTCAACTGGAATAGGACTCCAGGAAATCGTAAAGCTCTTCCTCGCTTCCCACATATTTAAAATTCAGAAGCTCCCGCACCAGCTCGTCGGAAAGGCTCTGAACCGGAATCCCCGTGGACATGAAGCGGGTCCTTTTATCGGCCTCATAGACCACCACATAATTGTTTTCCACCGCCAGATAGAATTCCTCCGGCCTGGTGCTGCTCTCGTAATTTTTCCGGATCACCACCTCCTGCGCCGAAAACCGCTCCACATACATGGACAAAAAGCCCCTGCTCTGGTCCTCCAGCGACGGAGACGCTTCATAGATCTCGCAGGCATCAACGAACTGCTCCCGGTTCATTCCGATGTACTGCTCCGGCAGCGGCTCCTCCTGACGCGTCCGGCTGGAATCGGCAAGGTCAAACCGCTCCACCACATACCGGGTATCCGCCGTGATCACCTGCTCCTGGCTGCCCGCCGCCTGAACCGGGACATCGTTTTCCGCCTCCTGCCCCGCGCCTGCCTCCTCCTGCCTGACGTACTGCCGGTTGGGATAGAAAAATTCCTGCACCCCAAGCCCCGCAAAAAGTCCAAGGGCAAGCATGCACGCCGGATAAATGAAATAAATGCTGATTTTCTTCCAAAGACGCATCAGAAACCTCCTGTTTCTTCGTTCCTTTTTCAAAAGTATCAGCATTATTCCAACGGTTTATTCAAAAAAGCCTTCAGCCCCTACAGAAACCGGAAAAGCCTTCCCACCGCAATAAACACGCCGCCTCCGGGTATGCTTTTCAGCTCCCGCTGCGTCATCGCGCGCATGGAAAGCATCAGTAAAACATATATGACAAGCCCGGCCGCAAAGCAGAGCAGGCAAAGAAGCCCCTGACTCATCACAGCCGCAAGAAAACGGTTCATCAGATAAACGACCAGGCCCATGACCGCACTGGAAATAAGCGGAATCCCGATCGCTCTCCCCCAGTCTCCTTTCAGGGAAAGCGTGCGGAGCACACAGAGCATGCCCAGGATCACAAAGGCTGCGTAAAGGCCCGTCACCGCATAAACCACCCCTTCCACGCCGCATTTCAGGCCGTTCAGAAAAGCGAACATCAGGATGATATGCAAAAGCAGGGAAATGCCGGCGCTTCCAAGCAGCAGCCGCTGCCGTTCCAGTCCCTGAAGGACACAGGAAATCCCCACAGCCAGCGCCTGAAGGACCATGGCGGCGCTGCCGATGCGAAGAAGGCCCGCCGCCGTCGCCATCTCCCCCGCCGTAAAGAGGGCTGGCACCAGATTGTCCGCCGTCACGGCCAGATACACCGCCAGAGGAAGAGATACCGAAAACGACAGCTTCAGCATGAAAAACGCCTTTTCCTTCGCCCGTCCCATATTCATTCCCGAGACGGAGGCGGACAGAGACGGGATCAGGCCGGTGCAGGCTGCTGCCGCCAGCATAACGGGGATACCGGACAGGATCCGGTATTTTCCCGTATAGATCCCCCATTGCGCGACCGAAGACGAGCCGGCCGGCATGAGCTGCAGAAACAGGATCTGGTCCAGGATATAGCTTCCCTGCATGGCGAAGCCGGTCAGGACGACAGGAAGCGCCGCGCCTGCGATCAGGCGGCCGATCCTCCGGTAATCCTCCGTCCCCTTTCCCGCGTCCTTTCTCTCCCTTCGCCGGAAGCTTCCCTGAAACAGGAAATAGAGCAGGGCAAGAAACAGGAGGGAGATCAGACCTCCAAGCCAGAAGGCAAAAACTGCGCCCGCAGCTCCAAAGGCCTGCTCATAGTCTGGCTGGAACAAAAGGGCTCCCACCTTTTTCCCGTAATCTCCCATACCGGACACAAGGGTGAACATCAGAAGAAGCCCGGCAAGCTCCTCCACAAACCGGGAAATCGCCGTGGGAACCATGCTTCCCATCCCCTGAAAGTAGCCGCGCAGGGCACCCAGCAGAGAGCTGATGAAAACGGCAGGGGCCATACTGCGCATCACTACCGCCGCCGTTTTCGTCTGAAACAGCCCGGCGGAAAGGACACCTGCCGAAAGCAGCATGGCCGCGGTTCCCGCGATCCCGAGCACAGCCGTGTACAAAAGAGCCGCGTTCCAGACCCTTCTCGTATTCCTGTACTGTCCCTTTGCATACCTGGCCGCCGTCATTCTGGCGACAACTGCCTGCATGGCGTAGCCGCAGAGCAAAAAGAAAAACAGCCAGGTATCGTAGGCCATTCCGAAATAAGCGTTCCCGTTGTCCCCGATCCGGTTGGTCAGTGGAATTCTTTTATAAACGGCAAGCGCGCCCGCAAAAAAGGCGAGGCCGGTCAACAGGCCGTTCCCCCGGCGTCCGCCTTCGCCGCGCACGCCCGCAGTCCGGACATTCTCAGCGCGGGGGGCCCTCCGGCGCGCGCTTTCCCGGCGAAGGGCCCCGCCCGCCGGTCCTGTTTTTCTGTTCTGTCGAATCGTTCCTGTATTCCCTCTCATGTATCTTTCCCGGTGCCAGAGGCACTCCCCTGTTCTTAATCACTGATCTGTCTTGTAATATTCAGCCCTTCCAGGACTTTTTCCTGCCTGTCCTCCATCTCGGCGGCTTCTCCGGGCTCCATGTGGTCATAGCCGCACAGATGCAGCATGCTGTGCGCAACGAGGAAGGCAAATTCCCGTTTCTGGCTGTGTCCGTAGGCCTCCGCCTGCCCTCTGACGCGATCGCAGGAAATGATGATATCTCCCAGGATCAGCTCTCCGCTGTCAGGCTGGAAGCAGTCCGCCTCTGACTGCTCCGCAGCGGAAAAATCCGCCGGACGCTCGAAGGGCACATTAGGAAAGGACAGCACATCCGTCGCGCTGTCGATCCCTCTGTATTCTCTGTTGTAAACCCGGATTCCCTCGTCGTCCGTGATCAGAACATTGATCTCTGTCTCATAGGGACATTCCTCCGCGTCAAGGACCGCCTCCGCAACCCGGGAAGCCACCTCGAGCGGATCGAAGGGAAATTCCGTATGAATTTCATTTTCCACAAAAATCGTCATTTCACGTTTCTCCCCTGCCGTTTCCTGCCGGCAAACCGCGCCCGCTGATCCGCATCCTGTCTTTCCGGACGGGCCGCGGCCTCTTTTCTTTCGTAGCTCTCATAAGCCTTTACAATCTTCTGTACCAGAGGGTGTCTCACCACGTCTCTGCTGGTCAGGCTGCAGAAGGCGATGCCCTCGATCTTCTGCAGCACCTTCACCGCCACGTCAAGGCCGGAGCGGGTTCCCGGCATCAGGTCCTTCTGGGAGGCGTCTCCCGTAACGATCACCTTGGAGCCGAAGCCGATCCTGGTCAGAAACATCTTCATCTGCGCCGGCGTGGTGTTCTGGGCCTCATCCAGGATAATATAGGCGTTGTCCAGCGTGCGGCCGCGCATATAGGCAAGCGGCGCCACCTCGATCAGCCCCTTTTCCATGTTTTTCGCAAAGCTCTCCGCTCCCATGATCTGATAAAGAGCGTCGTAAAGCGGTCGAAGGTAAGGATCCACCTTGCTCTGCAGGTCGCCGGGAAGGAAGCCCAGCTTCTCTCCGGCCTCGATGGCGGGACGGGTCAGGATGATCCTCTCCACCTCGTTATTCTTAAACGCCGTGATCGCCATAGCCATGGCAAGATAGGTTTTTCCCGTTCCCGCCGGCCCCATACCGAACACGATCATATTGTCCCTAATTGCGTCCACATACTGCTTTTGTCCCAGGGTTTTGGGCTTGATGGGCTTACCGCTCACCGTGTGGCAGATCAGATCGCCATCGATTTCCAGAAGTGCGTCCGTGTTGTTTTCCATGCTCATCTCTATCGCGTATTCCACATTCTGTTCCTGGATGTGGTTTCCCCTTTCCGACAGCTCCTGCAGCCGCTCCAGCACGTCCGCGGCCTGCTCCGCATGCCGCTTCAGCCCCCGGATCCGGACGATACCGTTCCGGTCAACGATCGAAACCTGCAGGATCTTCTCAATTCTTTTCAAATGCTTATCATAGTCGCCGAACACATTCAGGGTATGCGCTGCGTCCAGCTCGATCTGCTTCTCATACTGCTCCATGGATTGACTGCTCCCGTCTTTATGTTTCCTCTCCGGCGGACGGCTCCGTCTGCTGGCCGGAAAGCGGGCGCGGCTGCCCGGTTTTTCCTTCTACCTCAAGCACCGCGTTCAGGACGGCCGAACCGCCGACTGTATTCATTGTAACATTTTTTTGCATGATTTGAACCCCCAAATCATATAAACCTTCGATTTTTTTCTCAAGCCGCTCCTTCAGGATTTCCTCCGCCTGCTCCCTGCGGTAAACCGCCTCCACATCAAAGTATTCCCGCTTTATCTCAAAACCATAGTAAAAAGGCAGATAAATCTGCCCCAGCACCTTCACCTGCCTGGTATCCATCACGGTATCGTATTTCAGGAAACGGCAGTCTCCCAGACGGAACACCTTCTGCCTTCCTCCCATGGAGAGGAAAAAATCCTTCTCCTCTCTCCCCGTATAATTTTTATATTCATAATTCAGCGCCAGCTTTTCCTCAAAGGTCACCTGATAGGCGATCACCACATCCGCATCCGCGTGGCAGTACTGATATTCCTTCACACTCCCGTCGTCCGCCGGGACGGGAACAGCCCCGGAAACAAGAACGTCTCCCTTTTTTACCTCCATTCCCGCCGTCACCTGCGGAACACCCTGCCTGGTGAGTATGGAAACCACCGTTCCGTCCTGTGTCGCCAGAAGATCGCTTCCCGGATAGCCTTTCAGCGCTTCCGATGCTTCCTCCTCCGTCATGACCAGATCATTTTCGCGGACGCTCACCACCAGCCTCGTTCCGTCAATGGTCACGGAGGTCCAGGTGATCCCGTCGAAGGTCTCCCGCAGACCCTCCTCAAGCCGTTCGATATCAATGTCGCTTCTCGCCGTCCCATACTCCACACCATTGGCCGTCAGAAAATCCATGAGCATATCGTCGGTAACCGAACGGTTCCCTTCGAAATCGATGGCCCAGATAAAACGGGACATGACGATCAGAAAAGCGAGACAGGCAGGGAGCCCCATGACAAAAACCTTCCGCTTGCGCATCCTGCGCAGCAGAAAAGGAAGGCCGCACCGCTCCAGTACACTGACCCGCGTTCCCGTCTTTCTCACCACCGGGCGCAGCCGGAAAAAGCCGGAGAGACTGATATACATCAGGTAGTCCTCCTCGCGGCGCGTAATATCCCACAAAAGGATGCCCCGGCTGCCGCACAGATTCATAAAACGCTCCGGAGAATAGCCCCATACTCTGATCCTCAGATAGCCCTGCAGATACCGGAAAAACTCCTTCATGCCGCTCCCTCCGTCCGGTCACAGGTAGCTGACGCACCTGATATCCCCAATGATCTTCATGTCCTCATTGGTATAATAATCGATGACCAGTCCGCAGCCGCAGATGGATATCTGTCCGGTTTTGGCCTGCAGGATGATGGACTTGGGCGTATATTCGATGATACCCTTATAGTTTTCCACCCAAAGCTCATGGCTTCCCGTCATGGTGAGGATGGAGGCGCCCAAAAGCATATCCTTGGGAAGCTTCAGCGATTCCGCGAGCATCTCCTTCCTGCCGAACACGGCTCCCCTTTCCTCATCGCTCCCGCCTCCCGTCTCTGTTCCGGTGGCATACCCTCTTCGCCGCCCTTTTCCGGCGGACGGCAATATCCTGTTTTTCTTTTTTCCGCCATTTCTTTTCATGCTCCAGTATATGACCGACCGGGCATGACCCATGCAAGGAGAAAAGCTTTTAGCCTGGTTCCTCTACTGTTTTAACATGTATCTCCGCTTTTTTCGTTCGGCCCGGTCTGCCCGATGCCGTAAAATCATCTCAGCCGTTTGCTGAAATACAGATTCAGCTCATCATCGTTTTCAACCTGTCCGTAAGCCTCTGCCGGAGCGTTGTGATACCATACCCCAGAGCCGTCCGGAATATATCCGCGCCTGCAGTACATCCTCTGGGCGCTTCCGTAGCCGTCGTGCAGCCCAACTGCCAGATAGACCGTATCCGCGAACATACCCGCGATCCGTTCCGCGCAGTCCATCAGCGCGGAGCCGATCCCCCGGCAACGGTATTTCTCCAGCACGCCGAAATCCACGATCTCACACCAGCCGCGTCCTCCAAAGGGCCCCCACGGAGCGTCGGGATATACGTTGATATACCCGGCTGTTTTTCCGTCATATTCCGCCACCATGCTGATCGACCTGTGCGCCGCATGGTCAGCGATCCTTTTATAATATTTATCCTCTGTCTGATTTACCCAGCCCTGGGCCACCTCCTGTTCGCAGATCACCCGGGGATCCGGCTCTCTGATCGGACGGATTCGTATTTTCCCCCATTCGTAATACACCGCATCCTCTTTCCAGAAATCGGCCAGTCCGCCGTCCGGCCGCTCCTCACCCTCTGCCGCCGGAGCGGTAAGCTCAACGTGATTTCCCTCGCTGTCCACGAATTCCGCCACCCAATTGCTTCCGATCCGTGTCAGAGGGAAGCAGACCGTAAGCCCGGACAGCTTCTGCTCCAGCGTCTTCCGGTCTTCTACCTCAATGCTTGGCAGACAGCTGCTCCCGAATATGTGCTCCTCTCCCGCCTTCTGAAAGGCGAACAGGCCAAGCCGGAAGCCGTTTATCTCAAATACGCTGTAAATTTCATCCCTTTTCAGGACCGGCCTTTCCAGAACCTTCTCATAAAAAGCAATGGCCCTGTCCATATCCGTAACACAAAGATACAGCGATCTGATCTGCATTTTCATCATCCCCTCCGCTGCTGAAGCGCTCCCGACCATTTTCCGCCGGAGGAACTTCAGCTCTTTCTTTTTCATTGAAAAACGAATAACCCGTTTATCAGGCTATCCGTTCATTTATCCATTTGCCACATTATTTTCTTTATCCTGTAAAAGCCGTCCTACTTATGATACGGCTCCCCGTTCATGATACGGAACGCCCGGTATAGCTGCTCCAGAAGGATCACGCGCATGAGCTGGTGGGGGAAGGTCATGTCGGAAAAGCTGAGTTTCAGATCCGCGTTTTCCAAAAGCTCCTGATCCAGGCCAAGGGAGCCTCCTATGAGAAACTGCACATGACTGACACCGGAAACACCGAGCTGCTCCAGCCTTGACGCAAAGCCGACAGAATCCAGCTTCTTCCCGTCAATGGCAAGCGCCACATGAAAGGCGTCCTTTGCCAGATATTTCTGCAGACGTTCGCCTTCCTTTTTCAGGATCTGCAGGCGCTGCGCCTCGCTTGGCTGATCCGGCGTTTTCTCGTCCGCCGCCTCCAGGATCTCCAGCCTTCCGTAGCGGGACAGCCGTTTTGCATATTCCGCCACCGCCTCCCGATAAAAGCTCTCCTTGATTTTTCCCACACATAAAACAGAAATCTTCATTGCCGACCTGCGCTTCACCATCCGCCAGACAGTTTTAATTTTGCTGAATGCTCCCCATTTCGTCAGGCATTCTTTGTTTCATCAAATAATTCCGTATATATCTCATCCACAAGGCCTTCCAGCCAGCCCTCCTCCAGATTCAAAAAATTCTGAGCGATCAGACCTCCAATCCGTTCCGTCCGCTTAAAATAGCGTTCCTCCTCGGACGCCGGAAGGTCCCTGATGGATTCGTCAACCGTCTCCGCCGAAAGGTTCTCCCTGCACCAGCGAAGCAGCTCCCGCCTTAAATCGGATTCTTCCCTGGCCTTTTCCTCCAACCGCCGCGAGGTCTTGAGGGAGGACAGACCGGAGATGAAAAAGACAAGGAACAATGCCCCCATCACCAGGCCCGAAAGAGCGCCGGAAAGCCCGGTCAGGCGCAGGGGAAGGAGACCCGCCAGGATAAGGGCCAGAAGGACCAGCCCGGCCGCTCCCACAAGGATCAGCATCCAGGCTCCGGAGCGAAAGCTTTCCGCCTTCTGGGAAGCATCCTCATAGACGCCGGAGCGGGACAGATTCCTTTGAGCCGATCGGGACTCATTTTCCTCCTTCCCGTCTTCCGTTTCCGTCCCCTCTGGAATTTCTTCCGTTCCGGCCGTTTCCTTCCATTCCTCCGGATGCTCTCTTGCCCACTCCTGCAGGAAAACGTTCCTGTAGCGTCCCGCCCTTGCAAGCTCCGCTTCCTCCACGGTGACCTGCTTCTCCTCCGGATTTTCCGTATCCTCCAGCCTCACGCTCCGAATCTGATTCGCCATAAGGAAACGGACAAGCTCCTGCAGCTTCCCCGCTTCCCCCTGCATAAGCACGGCGCGGGAAAGCTCGTCCGCAGAGTCCACCAGCGCGCAGCCGCAGTCCGCACATTGTGTCATTCCTTCCACATATTCATTTCTGCATTTCGGACACCATGGCATATCCTTCCTCCATTCCGGCTGCGGGATTACCGCTATCTGGATAAATATTCGTCGATTCCCTTTGCCCCGGCTTTTCCGGCCCCCATCGCCAGAATTACGGTGGCGGCTCCGGTTACGGCGTCTCCGCCGGCGTAAACGCCTTCCTTGGAGGTCTTTCCATGCTCCTCGTCGGCGACGATGCACTTTCTTCTGTTGACCTCAAGTCCTTCGGTGGTGGAGGAGATCAGCGGGTTGGGAGAGGTTCCAAGGGACATGATGACCGTATCGCAGTCGATAACGAACTCGGAGCCGGGAATCTCTACGGGGCGTCTTCTCCCGGAAGCATCCGGCTCGCCCAGCTCCATGCGGATACATTTCATGCCGCAGACCCAGTTATTTTCATCCTCCAGAATTTCCACAGGATTGGTCAGGAGGTCAAAAATGATGCCTTCCTCCTTCGCGTGGTGAACCTCCTCCACACGGGCGGGAAGCTCTTCCTCACTTCTTCTGTATACGATATGTACCTCGGCGCCAAGACGCAGAGCGGTTCTCGCGGCGTCCATGGCCACGTTGCCGCCGCCGACCACGGCGACCTTCTTTCCGCGCATGATGGGCGTATCGGAATCCTCGCGGAAGGCCTTCATCAGGTTGCTTCTGGTCAGATACTCGTTGGCGGAGAATACACCGTTGGCATTTTCACCGGGAATCCCCATGAATTTGGGAAGTCCGGCTCCGGAGCCGATGAACACGGCGGAGAAGCCCTCTTCGTTCATAAGCTCGTCGATGGTGACAGATTTTCCAACGATCACGTTGGTCTCGATCTTCACGCCCAGAGACTTCACGTTCTCGATCTCTTTTTTCACAACGGCTTCCTTGGGGAGACGGAATTCGGGAATGCCGTATACCAGCACGCCGCCGGGCTCGTGAAGGGCCTCGAAGATGGTCACATCATAGCCCATCTTGGCCAGATCTCCCGCGCAGGTAAGGCCCGCAGGGCCAGAGCCGATCACGGCCACCTTTTTGCCCTTCTTCTCTGTGGCTCCCTCCGGCTTGATCCCGTTTTCTCTCGCCCAATCCGCCACGAAGCGCTCCAGCTTACCGATGGAAATGGGCTCGCCCTTAATTCCTCTGATGCATTTTCCCTCACACTGGCTCTCCTGCGGGCAAACGCGGCCGCAGACGGCGGGCAGAGCGGAGGAGGCGCTGATCACCTGATAGGCGGCCTCCATATCTCCCTCCTTCACCTTTTCGATGAAGCCGGGAATGTTGATGGATACGGGGCATCCCTTCACGCACTGCGCGTTTTTGCAGTTGATGCATCTGGCAGCCTCTTCCATCGCCTCTTCTTTGTTATATCCCAGGCAGACCTCCTCAAAGTTGGCTGCCCTTTCCTTCGCATCCTGTTCCCTGACGGGTACCTTTTTTAATACGTCCATGATTATCCTCCATTTCAGAGCGTTCAAAAGCTCCCTTCAAATCGTGAGTCCGGATTCCGCAAGTCCGGGTTCCGCAAGTTCGTTCAGTCTGCGCAGTTCCCGCAGCCGCCGTGATGGGTCGCGCCTTCCTTCGCCTTCAGGTAAGCCCTTCCCTCCTGTGTCTTATAGATCTGCTGGCGCTTCATCGCCTCGTCAAAGTTTACCTTATGTCCATCAAATTCCGGGCCGTCCACACAGGCGAATTTTACCTCGTCGCCCACGGTCACGCGGCAGGCTCCGCACATGCCGGTTCCGTCCACCATGATGGGGTTCAGGCTGACCACAGTGGGGATATTCAGCTCTTTCGTGAGCTTACAGACGAATTTCATCATGATCATCGGCCCGATGGCGATGCAGACGTCATATTTCTTTCCTTCCTTTTCCACCAGATCCTGAATGGTCTGAGTCACCATGCCGCTTCTTCCGTAGGAGCCGTCGTCCGTGGTGATGTAGAGGTTTCCGGCAACCGCCTTCATTTCCTCCTCCATGAGGATCAGGTCCTTCGTTTTCGCTCCCACGATCACATCGGCGGCCACGCCATGCTCATGCAGCCACTTCACCTGGGGATAAACGGGAGCGGTTCCCACACCGCCGGCAACGAACAGGATCTTCTTTTGGGAAAGGCTTTCCATATCCTCCTCCACCAGCTCGGAGGGCCGTCCCAGAGGACCGACCACATCCTGGAACGCGTCCCCTGCCTTCAGCGAAGACATCATCAGCGTGCCCGCTCCCACGATCTGGAATACGATGGTGATCGTTCCCGCCTCTCTGTCATAATCACAGATGGTCAGGGGGATTCTCTCGCTGTCCGCATCCTTTCTGACGATCACAAACTGTCCCGGCTCGCAGGATTTCGCGATCCTCTTCGCTTCCACAACCATTTCAAAAATGTTTGCGGTCAGTTCCCTTGCCTGTAAAATCTGATACATGTTTTCCTCCATTCCGACATCCGCATGTCTGCATGTTTTCCTGTTGCTCTCCGGCTTTTTCCGGAATCAATATATGGTAATTCATTCCCTGGACTTCTCCGGCGAACCGTCCTGGAAATGATTCTGTCAGCCGTCTGATGTGCGATCCTGTGCGCCCAGCGCCTGCAGTGTCAGGCTGCTCCACGGATCTGCTGCCGCCTGGGACTGCACGGCCTGCCCCTCTGTCTGCTCTGCGCCGGCATGACGTTCCGTTTCTCCCTGCCGGGAGGCGTCCTGCCCACCGTCGGCTTCGGCCGCTCTGGCAGCGGTCTGGGCCGTCTGTACCGCCTTGTAGCATGTGCCGTCCATGATATCCACCACATAATTGGTGCCAGTCGCCGCGCTGTTTCCCGCGCCGTCCTCATAGTACTCTCGGTACAGATAATAATCCGAGCCGTCTATGGTAACGGCATAACGATAGTTGTATACATAGTGTCCGCTTCCGGTTTCCACCGTGCCGTCCATATCCTGGATCATATCAGCAGCCATCAGCTCGATCAGCAGTTTGTTCCTTGCCGCCTCAATGCTTAAGGAAGCCCGCAGGTTCAGAGAATAGGTAAGCGAAACCTCCTCTCCGGCAGCGCCCGCCAGGCTGTAGCAGATAACCCGGAATCTGGTCACGCCCACCGGCATGGGGACAGGACCTGTATATTCCGTTTTATCCTGGGTGGGAGCCGAGCCGTCCGTGGTATAATAGATCCTGCAGTTTTCCCCGCCGGTCACCGTGATCAGGGTCGGCCTGGAATAGCTCCCCTCCTCCGGCGAAACCTGCGGCGCATCCGGAACAGTCACATCCACATAAAAGCTGCCCTCCGCCTCCTCGCTCGCCACACCATACTGGTTTACGAACACGGCCCTGATCTGATAGGCGCCCGCTTCCAGAAAAATGGGTGAAGCGTAGGCAGGGCTGGTTTCATCCGGCATGCTTCCATCCATGGTGTAGTAGATGGTTCCGCTTGTATTGGCGCTGAGCCGCAGTGACAGAGCCTCATCGTAAATGCCGCTCTCGTAGGAAAATTCCGGAGGCTTCGCCACAAAGGCCGGATAAGCGCTTACGATCTGCTCGTCCGGACAGGAAAGGAGAAGCTCATTGATCTTCTCATAATCCCCATCCTCCTCATAAATGGCGACCAGCGCCCGATAGGCCTGCTCATTGGAAGCATCCAGCTCCAGGATCCGCCGGCAGACGGAAACCGTTTCCTCTCTCAGCCCGGTCTGAGCCAGACAGACCGCATAGGCGGAAAGATACTCCGCATCGTCCGGAGCAAGCCGCACCGCCCGCTCCGCATAGGCGCAGGCCGTATCATAGGCCCCCGCCTGTATGTATCTCATTGCCCTCCCATACTGGTAATCCGCATTCCGGAAACGCAGCCCCCATATGACCGCTGTTATGCCTGCAGCCAGAAGAATCGCACAGCCTGCGGTCAGAAGCGCCCTTTTTTTTCTTCCGGAGCGCCTGCCCCGGGAAGCCGGCGCTCCGGTTTCCCATTCTTCCTCATTTTCTTTATTCACTTTTGCCTGTCTGAAATTGGAAGCGTTTTCCAGGCCGGTCACTATTCCGTCGATCTCCGGTTCAAAATCCTGTACCATCCGGATCTCACCGCCGCAATGCTCGCAGAACAGCATTCCTTCCTTCATTTCGCTCCCGCATCTGGGACATTTCATAGGCTACCCTTCCTGTCAGGCTTCTCTTCCGCCTTCCGCCTGCATCCGAGCCGCCTGCAGGCAGTTTTTCATCAGCATGGCGATCGTCATGGGGCCCACGCCGCCCGGCACGGGCGTGATGGCTCCCGCGATCCGGGAAACCGATTCATAATCCACGTCTCCGCAGAGCTTATTGTTTTCATCCCGGTCCATGCCCACGTCGATGACGGAGGCGCCCGGCTTCACATAATCCGCGGTGATCATTTTCGCCCTGCCGGTCGCCACAATCAGGATATCAGCCCGTCCAGCGACTTCCTTCAGCTTATCCGTCCGGGAATGAGCCACCGTGACCGTGCCGTTTTCTCTCAAAAGCAGCAGCGCCATCGGTTTACCCACGATATTGCTCCTTCCGATCATCACGCACTCCCTTCCGGCGATCTCAATGCCGGAGCGCTTCAGAAGCTCGATGATCCCCGCCGGCGTGCAGGGCAGAAAGCCCGGCTTTCCGATACACAGGGCGCCCACGCTGCGCGGATGGAAGCCGTCCACATCCTTTGCCGGAGAAATGGCGTCGATGACAGCATCCTCGTCGATATGTGCCGGAAGGGGGAGCTGAACCAGGATCCCGTTCACATCCGCCCTCCCGTTCAGCTCACCGATCAGGGCCAGCAGCTCCTCCTGCCGGGTGTCTTCCGGAAGATGCCAGGACAGAGAACGGATTCCCGTATACGCGCACGCTTTTTTCTTATTATTCACATAGACCGTGGAAGCGGGATTATCCCCCACCTGGATCACCGCGAGCGTCACCGTGATTCCCTGTCCGGAGAGGCTTTCCACCTCCTGCTTCACTTCATCCTTAATTGCCTGGGAAATTGCCTTCCCGTCAATGATCTGTGCCATTTTTTCCTCCATACGGGAGCGTGTTCTTACTGTGCTCCTGCCTCCATGCCGTCAGAACAGCCCCGTGATCTGTCCCGCCTCGTTTACATCGATTCCGAAAGCGGCAGGCGTCTTTGGAAGGCCGGGCATGGTCATGACCGCCCCGGTCAGAACCACCACAAAGCCTGCCCCTGCGGATACATAGGCCTCTCTGACGCTGATCTCAAAGTGCTCCGGCCTTCCCAGCAGGGACGGGTTATCCGACAGGGAATACTGGGTCTTCGCCATGCACACGGGAAGCCCGGAAAAGCCCAGCTCAGAAAGCCTTGCAAGCTGCTTCTTAGCGGCCGGGGAATAAACCACGCCGTCCGCCCCATAGATTTCCTTCGCCACCGTCTCAATCTTCTCCGTCAGGCTCAGGCTGTCCTCATAAAGCACCTGGAAGCGGCTCTCCTTCTTTTCCAGCGTTTCCAGTACCTTTTCAGCCAGGGCAATGCCGCCCTCACCTCCCTTTTCCCAAACCTGGGAAATAGCGAATTCACAGCCTCTCTCCTCACAGAAATTTTTCACATAGGCGATCTCCGCGTCGGTGTCCGTCAGGAAGGAATTGAGGGTGACCACCACCGGAACGCCGTATTTCTGGAGGTTTTCGATGTGCTTTTCCAGGTTGACGATCCCCGCCTCCAGCGCCTGCAGGTTTTCCGTCCCAAGCTCCGTCTTCGCGACGCCGCCGTTATATTTCAGGGCGCGCACCGTCGCCACAAGGACCACTGCGTCAGGCTTCAGACCTGACTGCCTGCATTTGATGTCAAAAAATTTCTCTGCGCCAAGGTCCGCGCCGAAGCCGGCCTCCGTGATCACATAATCCGCAAGCTTCAGAGCCGTCCTGGTCGCCCTCACGGAATTGCAGCCGTGCGCGATATTGGCAAAGGGGCCGCCATGAACCAGCGCGGGGGTATGCTCCAGCGTCTGGATGAGGTTGGGCTTGATGGCGTCCTTCAAAAGCGCCGCCATGGAGCCGACAGCACCGATATCCCCGGCGGTTACCGGACTTCCGTCAAAGGTATAGGCCACCACCATGCGGGAAAGGCGCTGCTTAAGATCCTCCATGCTGTCCGCAAGGCAGAGAACCGCCATGATCTCCGTGGCAACGGTGATGACGAAATGATCCTCCCGCACCGTGCCGTCGGCCTTGCTTCCCAGGCCCACCACGATATTGCGAAGCACCCTGTCGTTCATGTCCAGACAGCGCTTCCATACCACCTGCCTGGTGTCGATGCCGAGCTCGTTTCCCTGTTGAATATGATTATCAAGAAGCGCCGCGCAGAGATTGTTCGCGGAGGTGATCGCATGGAAATCCCCCGTAAAATGCAGGTTCAGATCCTCCATGGGCACCACCTGGGCGTAGCCGCCGCCCGCCGCTCCTCCCTTGATGCCAAAGCAGGGCCCCAGCGAGGGCTCTCTGAGGGCGATGACCGCCTTTTTCCCCATCCTTCCAAAGGCCTCTCCCAGACCTACGCTGGTGGTGGTCTTTCCCTCTCCGGCCGGCGTGGGATTAATGGCGGTAACCAGGATCAGCTTTCCGTCCGGGCGGTCCTGAATGGACGCCATGAATTCCTCGGAAAGCTTCGCCTTGTACTTTCCGTAAAGCTCCAGATCGTCAGCCCCGATCTCCAGCTTTTCCGCCACCCTTTCAATGGGCTCCATGACCGCTTCCTGTGCGATCTCGATATCTGTTTTCATCTGCAAACCTCCTTCGTCTGTATCCCGTCTATCTCTGTCACAGGGTTTCTTCTATGTACTGCTCAAACTGCTCCTCGCTCATCAGGATCTTTCTGGGCTTCGTTCCTTCCTCCTCTCCCACAACGCCCGCGTCCGCGAGCTGATCCATGATGCGGGCCGCACGGTTAAAGCCGATCTTAAACATTCTCTGCAGCATGCCGATGGACGCCTTGTCCTTGTCGATGATAAAGCGTCCTGCCTGCTCAAAATAAGGATCCCTTTCGTTCCCTGAGCCGCTCCCGCCTGCAGATGCCGCAGAACTCTCTATGCTTTTTACCTTTTCCAGAATCCGGTCGTCATACACATTTCCGATGGCCTGGTTTTTCAGGAAATCAACCACATCGGAAACCTCCCCGTCGGAAACAAAAGAGCCCTGGACGCGGGCCGGCTTGGGATAGCCCTGAGGGTAAAAAAGCATGTCGCCCTTTCCAAGCAGCTTTTCTGCCCCGTTCATATCCAGAATGGTGCGGGAATCCACGCCGCTGGAAACGGCAAATGCGGCCCGGCTCGGCATGTTTGCCTTGATCAGGCCCGTGATAACGTCCACAGAGGGACGCTGGGTGGCGATGATCAGGTGAATGCCCGCCGCCCTCGCCAGCTGGGCCAGACGGCAGATGGATTCCTCCACCTCTCCCGGAGCGACCATCATCAGATCCGCAAGCTCATCCACGATGATGACGATCTGGGGCAGGCGCTCCGGCGCGTCCGGGTCTCCCTTCTTTCGCTGCTCCTCCACCTTTTTGTTGTAGCCCTTCAGGTCGCGCACGTTCCAGTCCGCGAATTTCTGGTACCGGCTCTCCATCTCCGCCACACCCCAGTGCAGCGCGCCGGACGCCTGTTTCGGGTCGGTGACCACAGGGATCAGCAGATGTGGGATCCCGTTGTACACGCTCAGCTCCACCACCTTGGGATCCACCAGGATCAGCTTCACCTCGTCCGGCTTCGCCTTGTAAAGGATGCTCATGATCAGCGTGTTGATGCAGACGGATTTACCGGAGCCGGTGGAGCCCGCGATCAGCATGTGGGGCATCTTCGCGATATCGGAGACCACCACCTTGCCCGCGATATCCTTTCCCACCGCAAAGGCGAGCTTAGAGGGAAATTCCCGGAAGGTTTTGCTCTCCAGAAGCTCTCTGAGGCTCACCGCCGTGTTTTCCTTATTGGGAACCTCGATACCCACGGCAGCCTTTCCCGGAATGGGGGCCTCGATACGGATATCCGTAGCGGCAAGGTTCAGCTTGATGTCGTCCTCAAGCCCCTTGATCTTGCTCACCTTGACACCCTGCTCCGGCTGCAGCTCATAGCGGGTCACTGCCGGGCCCTGGCTGATATCCGTGATCGTCACCTTTACACCGAAGGTTGCGAGCGTCTGCTGCAGCTTCACAGCCGTGTTTTTCAGCTCCCTTGCGGCGTCCTGTCCATTCTGATTGTCCGCCCGCTTTAACAGGGACAGAGGCGGGAACTGATAGGGTCTGGGAGGCTCCTTTGGACGGGGCTGCGCGGTTCCGGCTGCGGCCTTCGCCGCGTCCCTGGAGGCCGGAGCGCCCCCGGAAGCGGCCGGCCTTGCTTCCCTGCCGTCCGCTCCCCTGGAGCCCGCTGCCGCAGCGGAGGGCTTTGCCTCTGCAACGCGAAGCCCGGAAAATGCCGCCTGCGCTTCCTCGTCTGCGCTGTCCTTTGCAGCGTCGTCCTCCGCAGCTTCCTCCTCGTCCAATTCCGTGATTTTTCCGTTCAGTGCTTCCTCTTCCGCAGCTCCGGCCTCCGGTTCTTCCTCTCTCTCAGCCTCAAGCCGCTCCTTAGCAGCTTCCGGCTGCGTTTTGCCTGCAAAAAGCTCCTCCTGCTCCTCTTCCCCGCCCGCTGTCCACAGAGCGGGCTCCTCAAGGAGGGAGGCGCCGATGCTTCCGGGTCCGAAAAGAGACGCTTTTTCTTCTTCCTGATCCGCGTCAAGAGGCTCCACCGTAATGCGCAGCGGCTCAAGCATCTTCATATCACGGAAAACATCCGCGTTCCGCCAGGTCTTTGCCAGCGGATCCGAGGCCTGCTCCCTTCCCGGCCTCACGGCCGAAGCCTCCGTTCTGTCCTCTTCTCTTTCCGGCCGGGCTATGCTTTCCGCACGTTTTGTCCGGACGGTCTCCTTTTTCTCCTCTTCCTCCTGCGCTGCGGCAGAATGAGCGGAATGAATACGGATCCTGTCAAAATCGATCAGATTATCCTCTGCTGCAGCTCCCGCCCCGCCTGTTGTTCCTTTTCTTTCCGTGCGGGCCGCCGCCCTGAGCTCTCGGATGCCCCCGCCGGCCTGCGTGGTATTCTCAGCGCCTGCCGCCCTCGTATCCTCCGAAAGCGTCAGATTCGGCATGACGCCGAACACCTTTTTATCCATGCGGAGAATTTTCTCCGCATCCCGGCGCGCCTCCTCCTCTTCCCGCTCTTTCGCTTCCCGCTCGCGGCGGCTTTCCTGCTCCTTCCGTCTGCGCTCCGCCCGTTCCCTCCGGGCGATGGCGTCCTCTCTCGCGGACTCGTATACCCTGCGGCTTCCCGTTTTCACGCCGCCCACAAAGGATTTCTCCGTCACGATCACGAGGCAGATGATGGCGAGCACGATCACAAGGAGCACGGCTCCCACCATTCCGAGGAAATGCTCCATCAGCCAGGCAAAGGAACCGGACAGAACGCCGCCTCCCGTCTTTGTCTGGGCGCTTGCGGTATAAAGGGTCACGATGGAATAGCTTTCCATGGACGCCGCTTCCCCGCCGACCAGCTCAAGCACAACGCCGATCAGGATGAAAAGCAGGATTCCCGCCGCTATTTTCAGCGAGGCAAAAAAATTGCCCCGGTTGGAAAGGCCAAAGGCCAGTCCCACAAAAACAAGCACGGGGACCGCATAGGCCACCATGCCGAACAATCCGAACATTACGCTGCTCACGGCGTTCCCCACCGGGCCGATCACGCCGAAATTACACAAAAAGAGCAGGACGCAGAGCGCAAATACCGCGATCAGAATGATCTCATTCGCGATCGCGCGCTCCTCCTGTTTTCTGCTCTTTGTCTGGTTTCTTTTTCCGCCTGACTTTGTTTTGGAGCCGCTTCTTGTTCTGGAAGAAGATGTACTTTTTTTCCCTGTGCCTGATCCAGTGCCTGACCTGCTTCCTGAAGCTGATGCCATTCTTCTCTCCATTCCGGAGCGTCGGCGGCGTAACGCGCGGGCTCCTGTCTGCGACGCCCCGACACAGACAGACGCGGAAAGGAGCCGTCCAGGCTGCTTCCCTCCATACGCCACCGCCTTTGAAATCTGTATGATCACAGAATGAATCGAAGTTAGTATACCACGAAAAAGAGAAGTTGTCATCCATCTCTTTCACGCGCCCGGCCCATTTCGTGAAGCCTGGCGATCGCTTCCTTTATTCCGCCCACCTCGTTGATCAGCCCGGCTTCCACCGCCTGCGCCCCCACAAGGATGGTGCCAAGATCCTTGGTGAGCATGCCTGTTTCCATCATCATATCCTCCATCCTGCTTCTGGACAGGGAGCAGTGGGAGCAGACGAAGCCTGTGATCCTGTCCTGGATCTGCTTGAAATAGTCAAAGGTCTGCGGCGCGCCGATCACGGTCCCGCTCATCCGGACCGGATGGATGACCATGGTTCCGGACGGAACGATGAAGGAATAGTCCGCGCTTACCGCGATGGGAACGCCGATGGAATGACCGCCTCCAAGCACCAGAGAAACCGTGGGCTTGCTCAGCGACGCGATCATCTCCGCGATCGCCAGTCCCGCCTCCACATCGCCTCCCATGGTGTTCAGCAGAATGAGCAGGCCCTCAATGCTGCTGCTGTCCTCAATGGCAGCAAGCTGGGGAAGGATATGCTCATACTTGGTGGTTTTGGCGGAGCTGCTCAGATTGTCGTGGCCCTCGATCTCCCCGATGATGCTGATCATATGGATCGCCCGTTCATCCTCTCCATGCCGCTCCAGCGTGAGCTGGCCCGTCTGCTCGATCCGTTCATCCCTCTGGCGCTCCCGCTCCTGCTTGCTGTCCGCCTCGTTGTCCTCCGGCTCCTTCCCCGCCCTTCCCGATGCCGCGCCGGGACGCACGCTTTCCCGGTTTCCCGTTTTTTCCCGGTTTTCCTCTTTTGCCTTCCCCTCCTGCTCAACCGTCTCCGCCAGGTGCTTCATCCCCGGCCTTCTTCCATAATAATCCGCCGTATCGATCCATATTCCCATAGTCTGGCTTCTCCTTGTCTTTTCCTTCCGCCCGCGGTCAAACGACGCGCCGGCCAGGTTCCTCTGTTTCTTAATTTTTTACAAAAAGAAGCCTTTTTATACGGGAAGTCCGTCACTGAAAATCGAAATCGTCGCCCTCCTCCACCCGGTCGATGTCAAAAAACATCTCATCCTCTCCGGGCTCATAGGCATAATCCATTTCCTTTCGTTCATGTCTTTTCGGCACGGGAAGCGGATTGGGAATGGGCTCTCCGGGAAGCGGCTCCCGCTTTGCCGCAAGGGTTCCTTCCCGCTGCGCTTCTCCCGCCGGAACGGCCTGGAAAGCCTCCTGTACGCCTTCTGCGTCCGTCCTCTTCCGGTCCTCCCGGAAGAAAGCGCCGTGCAGCCCCATCCCCGCCATGACGAGCCAGAACAGAAGCGCCGCCGCATCCTCCGCTCCGCCGTTTTCGGCGAACAGGCGCAAAAAGGTGGATATCAGAAAGGAGGGGAGCCATACGCTTCCCAGATTTCCCTTTTGATCAAAAAATCCGAAAACATACAGGATACACAGACAGACCAGAGGAATCGTCCAGTATGCCGCCGCTCCCGGGGCAAGAGCCGTATTTCCGGCAGAAAATCCTTCCGCCCAAAGCCCGCTCCCCGCAGGGACGCCGGGAAAGCCCCCCGCGAGTCCGTATCTTGCCGCAAGAATTTCCGCCGGGCCTTCTCCGGAAAGCCGGATCTGGATCGCCAAAAGGGCGGCATAGCCCAGCGCAGCCGCCAGAAGCAGCGCAAGACTCCCTGCCCTCTCCTGCGGCCTTCCGCCCGGCCGGACGAAAAGGGATGCCCATACGGGAAAAATCAGCAGCGGGAAAAAGGCGAGATCCAGAAAAACGGCGGCTCCCGCAAAAAAGCCGCAGAGAACGGCGCAGCCTGCCAGGACGGCCAGGCTCCCATTTGCCCGACGCTTTTGCGCAGAAGACGGTCCGGCCAAAAACCGGTCTGTGCGCGTGATAAACAGAGAGGAAAAAAGCAGCAGAATCGAAGCCGCCGTCAGAAAGAAGCCATCCTGTCCGCCTGACGCGGACAGTCCCGGAAGAACAGGAAAAAAAGCCAGCACAGCCGTAACCGTCACAGCGGGAAGCCTTCCCGCAAGACGGCGGAGCGCCGGATAAAACAAAAGAACGCCCAGAGTCTCATACAGGGGCGGCAGAAAGCCTGCAGTCCGGATCCCGCTTTCCGTCAGGCCGGACAGGAGCAACTTCAGCCAGGCGTACAGAGAGGAAAAGGTAAGAGAAGCGAAGGGGAAGCCGGATAACGAGGTCAGGGCCGCCTGCGCCCCCCGCATGCCGCTGCCGTCGGCTCCGCCCATGCTCCAGAGACGGAGAGAAAAAGAAACGGCGATCAACAGGGTCAGGTAGCCCCCCTCGACGGCCCTTCTGAGAAAACCGCTCTTTTTCTGTCGCTTTTCTCTCCTTTTCGCCCCGCGCCTTCCGGAAAGCAGGCGGAAAGGAAGGAACAGGACAAGAAATAAAAGCAGGATCACGCCTGCAGCCGCAGGCAGATACCACTGAGCCTCTCCCCATCCCAGAAGCATGCAGACCTCTTTCGCCTGTATGGTGAGCGCCGCGCAGACCGTCAGGCCGTACAGCGCCCATAATATATAGTTTACACCGCTTCTGCGATAACTCATGTTTCCCCCCGCCTTCACAGTCAAATACGCGCAAGCGCCTGTTCCAGATCGGCAATGATGTCATCCGCATTTTCCAGACCGACGGAGAAGCGGATCAGCTCCGGATTCACTCCGGCTTCCTTCAGCTGCTCGTCGTTCATCTGTCTGTGCGTATGGCTTGCCGGATGCAGCACACAGGTCCTCGCGTCCGCAACATGGGTCACGATGGCGGCAAGCTCCAGCTTATCCATCATCCCCTCCGCCGCTCTTCTTCCGCCCTTCAGTCCAAAGGAGATCACGCCGCAGGTGCCGTTCGGCATATACTTCTGAGCAAGCTCGTAGTATTTGCTGCTCTTTAAGCCGGGATAATTCACCCATGCAACCTTTTCATGGTTCTCCAGATACTGCGCCACCTTCAGGGCGTTCTCGCAGTGCCTTGGCATTCTCAGGTGCAGGGTTTCCAGGCCGATATTCAGAAGAAAAGCGTTCATCGGGGACTGAATGGAGCCAAGATCCCGCATGAGCTGGGAGGTCGCCTTCGTGATGTAGGCCGCCTTTCCGAATTTTTCCGTATAAACGATGCCGTGGTAGGACTCGTCCGGCGTGCACAGCCCCGGGAATTTGTCCGGATACAGGCTCCAGTCAAAATTGCCGGAATCCACGATCGCTCCGCCCACGCACATCGCATGGCCGTCCATATATTTGGTGGTAGAATGGGTCACGATATCCGCTCCCCATCGGAAGGGGTTGCAGTTAATGGGCGTGGCAAAGGTGTTATCCACGATCAGGGGAACCTGATGCGCATGCGCCGCCTTCGCAAATTTTTCGATATCCAGCACCACCAGAGCCGGGTTGGCGATGGTCTCCGCGACCACACATTTCGTATTCTCCTGAAACGCGGCGCAAAGGGTGTCATAGTCGTCGTCCGGATCGACGATGCTGCAGGAAATCCCCATTTTCTTCATGGTGTTGACGATCAGATTAAAGGTGCCGCCGTAAACCGTGGAGGAAAGCACCACGTGATCTCCCGCCTCGCAGATATTGAACACCGCGTAATAGTTTGCCGCCTGGCCGGAGGATGTGAGCATGGCCGCGACGCCGCCCTCCAGCTCGCAGATCTTCTGCGCCACGCAGTCATTGGTGGGATTCTGCAGCCTGGTATAGAAATAGCCGGATTCCTCCAGATCGAACAGCCTGCCCATCTGCTCGGAGCTTTCATATTTGAAGGTCGTGCTCTGATAAATGGGAAGCACGCGGGCCTCCCCGTTCTTCGGCTTCCAGCCGGACTGAATGCAAATCGTTTCCTTTTCGTATGGTTTCTTCATCTTGCGTTATCCCCATCTGCCGCGGCGGACTGGGATCCTTCCGCCGCCGCGCTATGTATTCTATATGTGGACGGACGATTCCCTTACCGGCGGCTGCCGACAGGTCATGTCCCTTTACTCGTTCCAGTTGTGGTAGACGGCCTGTACGTCGTCGTCATCATCCAGCAGATCCAGTGTCTTCTGCAGGTTCTTGACAGCCGTTTCGTCGGTGAGATCCACATAATTCTGCGGGATCATGGTCACCTCC
>DWWS01000037.1 GCA_019119595.1 Candidatus Eisenbergiella merdavium
ACGGCCTGTACGTCGTCGTCATCATCCAGCAGATCCAGTGTCTTCTGCAGGTTCTTGACAGCCGTTTCGTCGGTGAGATCCACATAATTCTGCGGGATCATGGTCACCTCCGCGCTTGCCAGCGGAATTCCCGCATCCTCCAGCGCCTTCTTCACGTTTTCCAGCTCATCCGGATCTGTGAGGATCTCGTAGCTGTCCTCCTCCTCGGAGAAATCCTCCGCGCCGCCGTCCAGAGCCGTCATCATCAGCTCGTCCGCATCCGCCTCATACTCTTCCTTATCGATGATGATCTGTCCCTTCTTATCAAACATGAAGGATACGCAGCCGGGCGTGCCGATATTTCCGTTTCCCTTGGTGAACGCGCTTCTTACGTTGGCCGCCGTCCGATTCTTGTTGTCGGTCAGCGCGTCCACGATGATGGCGATCCCGTTGGGGCCGTAGCCCTCATAGGTCACATATTCATAATTGACATTTCCAACGTCTCCCGCGGCCTTCTTGATTCCGCGCTCGATGGTATCGTTGGGCATATTGTTGGACTTGGCCTTGGCGATGACCTGAGCCAGCTTGAAGTTATTGTTGGGATCCGGGCCGCCCTCCTTCACCGCCACAGCGATCTCTCTTCCGAGAATGGTGAAGATCTTTCCCTTCGCCGCGTCGTTCTTCTCTTTTTTGTGCTTGATATTGGCAAATTTTGAATGCCCTGACATGATTTCCTCCTTTTTGCCGCTTCTGGCGGCATTTTCTCCGCATGGGCCTTCGCCCGCGCTGTTTTTCTTTATGATCCTACGTTTTTTACCATGTTATAATATATCATCCGCCGGAGCAAACGTCAAGGAAACGCCGGAATTGCCCCAAAACGGATAAATTCCGACGCTGCTGCCCTTATGTAATCAGCTCCAGGCTGACCTTGAGGGCTTCGTTTACCCGGTTCATTACCGGAGCGTCCAGGTGGCAGACCTTATCCTTCAGACGGGTCTTGTCGATGGTACGAAGCTGCTCCAGCAAAATCACCGAATCCTTGACGATATCGTACTGTCCGGCGTGCAGCTCAATGTGAGTAGGAAGCTTTGTTTTATTGGTCTTTGAGGTGATGGCTGCACAGATGACGGTGGGGCTGTGCCTGTTTCCCACATCGTTCTGTATGATGAGCACCGGGCGCACGCCGCCCTGCTCCGAGCCTACGACCGGCCTTAAATCCGCATAATAGATATCTCCGCGACGCAATGGATCACGCTCCTTTTCAGAAATGATAGCCTTAGTATTGCACCGTTTCTGAACCGATATGCAGATAAGCCTCTTTTTTTATTAAAATATAGAAATCCTTTCTGAAGGAAGCCGGAAATTCGTTCCGGAAAGCCGTTTAGGTCAGGAAAAATCGCGGAAATTATCCCTGGTGTAGACCGTTTCTCCGTTCTTTTTATAAACCCGGGGCACGCGGCGGTTCAGGCAGCAGGCCAGCTCATAATTGAAGCGTCCGGAAAGCTCTCCAAGCTCCTCCATGGAGATGGTCTCCTCCCCGTCCGTCCCGATCAGGGTCACCAGGCCGTTTTCCTTTGCTTCTTCAATGTGGGTCACATCCACCATGAACTGATCCATGCAGACCCGGCCAAGGATCGGCGCACGCTTTCCGGCGATCAGCACATAGCCTCGGCCGGACAGGCTTCTGGGATAACCGTCCCCGTACCCTGCGGGAACCGTGGCGACCCGCATATCCTCTTTGGCGGTAAAGGTGCCGCCGTAGCTGATCTGGGCTCCTGCTTTTACCTCCTTGATGAAGATGATCCGGCTGTAAAGAGACAGAGCGGGCCGCAGGGCTACGACGTCCCTTTTCACCTCGCTGGAGGGCCAGAGGCCGTACAGGATGATCCCCGCGCGTACCGCATCCAGGCCCGCCTGGGGAAGCTCCACGATCCCTGCGCTGTTGGAGCAGTGCCGCATGGGAATGCGCAGGCCAGTCTCTTTTTCCACCCGGTCACAGAAGGAAAGGAAGGAAGCAAGCTGCGCCTCTGCCCAGCTTTTATCCGTCTCATCTGCTCTTGCGAAATGGGTGAAGATCCCTTCGATCTCAAGCCCCGGCGTTTCCATGCATGCCTTCACGAATGAAAGTCCCGTTTCATCCGGCCGGATCCCGATCCGGTTCATTCCCGTATCCACCTTGATATGGATCTTGAAAGGGCGTCCGCAGGCAGCCGCCGCTTCAGCCAGCCCCGGCAGCATATCCTCCCGGAAAACCGTGGGCCGGATGTCCTCTCTCGCCAGCTTCTCGTAGCTATCGGGGAAGGTATAGCCCAGTACCAGAATGGGCTTTCGGATTCCGCTTCCCCGCAGGATAAGGGCCTCCTCCACCGTCGCCACGGCAAATCCATACAGGCAGGACATATCCTCCAGCTCATGGGCGATGGGAACCGCCCCGTGTCCGTAGCCGTCCATTTTCACCACGGCGATCAGCCTGACTCCCGGGCTGAGATTTTCCATCATGTGTTCCGCGTTTTCATGAATGGCGTCCAGATCCACCTCAGCCCAGATTCTTTCATATTTCATTTTAATTTCCATTCCCAAGTGCCTTTCTTTTGCTCCAAAGCTTTTATCACCATATCCATGCCGTCCAGAAGCTTTCCGGCGCGAAGGCCGTATTCCCCGGAGAGTTCCGCCGCGGCGTCCCCGGCAAGGCCGTGGATGTAAATTCCCGCGCAGGCGGCCTCAAAAGGCTCCATTTTCTGCGCAAGCAGGCCGGCGATGATCCCGGTCAGCACGTCGCCGCTTCCTGCCGTCGCCATGCCGCTGTTGCCGCTCCGGTTGATATAGCAGCGCCCCTGCGGCTGTGCGGCCACGGTCGCCGCTCCCTTACAAACAAGAACGGCGTTCAGCTTATCCGCCCACGTCCGGCACAGGGACACCGGATCGGCGAGCACCTGCCGGATGTCGGTTCCCGTCAGCCTGGCAAGCTCGCCGGGATGGGGCGTTAAAATGAGCGTCCCGCATTCTTCCTGTCTCTGCTGCCTCTGCAGGCACAGCGCCTCCAGGAAATCCCTGTCCTGCGCCAGCAGGTTGATGCCGTCCGCATCCAGCACCAGGGGCTTCTTCGTTTCCGTCAGAAGCAGCCGGATCAGCTCCTCTGCCTCCGCTCCCGTTCCAAGGCCGGGGCCTGCGGCAAGCACATCCGCCCAGCCTGCGGCCGCCCGGAAGGCCTCCGCCATGCTTTTTTTCCCGCTTGAGCTGCCCTGTCCGTACAGGGAAAGCATGGCCTCCGGCACCGCGGTCTGCAGGATGATCCGGTTTTCCTCTCCGGCAAGCACACGCACCATGCCCGCTCCCGCATGGAGCACCGCGGAGGCAGACAGCACGGCGGCTCCCGCCATCCCCGGGCTTCCCGCCGCAAGGAGCACCTTGCCGAAGGTTCCCTTATTTCCATTGGGATCCCGCCGGGGAAGGGGCGGAGCCTCTCCCTGCCCAAAAGTGAACGCCGACGGAGGCTTTCCGCAGAAGCTCTCCTGCGTGATGCCGATCTGCGCCGTCACCACCCTGCCCGCACAGGCCGCGCCCGGATACAGCACAAGGCCCCGCTTCAAAAAGGCGAAGGTGACGGTCACATCGGCCCGCACGGCGCAGCCGTACACTCCCCCCGTGTCCGCTCCGACCCCGGAAGGGATATCCACGCTCAGCACAAAGGCGCCGCTTTGGTTGATGTACTCCACCGCATCCGCATACCGCCCCTTTGGCGCGCGGCTTAAGCCGATGCCGAAAAGGGCGTCCACGATGATATCATATTCTCCATCCGGCACATGATTCAAAATCCTGCAGCCATAGTTTTCCAGAATGGAAAGCTGGATCCTGGTTTCCGGGGAACAGCGCTCCCGTTCCCCCACCAGCCAGAAGTCCACGGGAAACCCCTCCTGCATCAGGAGCCGCCCTACAGCGAAGCCGTCCCCGCCGTTGTTGCCGCAGCCCGCCGCGATCAGCGTCCGCTTTCCCCGCAGCGTTCCCTCACCGCGCGCCTCGCGGCAAATTTCACGGCCCACTTCGCGGCGTATTTCGTCCGCGCAGGCCAGCGCCGCCCGTTCCATCAGCACCAGGGAGGGGATGCCGAAGCCCTCGATGGTATTCCGGTCACATTCCTTCATTTCCGCCGCCGTTACCAGATATTCCACCCGTCTGCCTAACCCCTTTCCTGATCATAGCGGTTGATCATATAGGACAGCCGGAACAGGCTGTCCGAAAGATGCACGTTCTCCACCTGCACGTCCGCAGGAACGTCCAGATCCACATGGGCAAAATTCCAGATCGCCCGGATGCCCGCCTCTACCAGCTTTCCGGCGGTGGGAACCGCGCTTTCTTTGGGGATCGTGAGAACCGCAATATCAATATCGTTTTCTCTCACAAAGGTCTGCATCTCCTCCATGGGTCGAACCTGGATGCCCCGAATCATCCTGCCGTGCAGCTTTTCATTGATATCAAAAATACCGGTGAAAATAAAGCCTCTGCGTTCAAAATTCATATAATTCGCCAGCGCCTGGCCCAGATTCCCCGCGCCGATGATGATCAGGTGATGCTTCTTGTCAAGCCCGAGGATGCTTCCGATCGCCGTATAAAGATACTCCACGTTATAGCCGTAGCCCTGCTGGCCGAACCCGCCGAAGTTATTGAAATCCTGCCTGATCTGCGATGCCGTCACGTGCATCAGCCTGCTCAGCTCCTGAGAAGAGATCCGCTCCACTCCCTGATCCTTCAGCTCGCCCAGGAACCGGAAATATCTGGGCAGGCGTCCGATCACTGCCTGGGAAATTTCTTTTTCCAATGCTTTCAGCCTCCCGTCCAATCACTGTTCTGAAATCCTTTTTCATTATAGCGGCCCGTTAAAAATCTGTCAATGCGCACGCCAGGCGCCCGCCGGGCACTCGACAAAGACGGGGGACGCTTTCCCGGGCAGAAAGCGGTTTTCCATTGACATCATCTTCTCTTCCCGGTAAACTGTTTCTGGATAAAAAGGGAAAGGACGGAAGATACCATGATTTTATCCTGTCAGAACGTAGGAAAGGCATTTCATGAAAAGCGGATTTTCAAGGACTGCTCCTTTCATATAGAAGATCATGAGAAGGCGGCCATCGTCGGCATCAACGGAGCCGGAAAGACCACGCTGCTTCGTATCCTCACGGGAGAGCTGGAGGCGGATGAAGGCGCGGTCGTCTGGGGGAAGGACGTAAGCTACGGCTATCTGCCCCAGAACGCCCAGGTGGAAGGGAACCGCACCATCTACGACGAGGTGCTTGAGGCCAAAAAGGAGGTTCTCCTTCTGGAGGACGAGATCCGCGCCTGTGAGCTTCAGATGAAACAGAAGGAGGGCGCCGAGCTGGAGGCCCTGATGGAAAGCTACACCCGGCTGACCCACCGCTTTGAACAGGCGGACGGCTACAGCTGCCGCAGCGAGGTGACCGGGGTGCTGAAGGGACTGGGCTTTACCGAGGAGGAATTTTCCAAACAGGCAGCCACCCTGTCCGGCGGGCAGAAAACGCGCGTGGCCCTGGGAAGGCTGCTTCTGACCCGGCCGGATCTGATCATCCTGGACGAGCCAACCAACCATCTGGACATGTCCTCCATCGCCTGGCTGGAAACCTGGCTGATAAATTATAAGGGAGCGGTGCTGATCGTCTCCCATGACCGGTATTTTCTCGACAGGATCGCAACGAAGATCATCGAGCTGGACGGAGGAAAGGCCAGCGTTTTCTCCGGAAGCTACTCGGATTACGCGGTGAAAAAGGAACAGATCCGCGCCGCACAGATGCACGCCTACTTAAACCAGCAGCAGGAAATCCGGCATCAGGAGGCCGTCATTGAAAAGCTGCGCTCCTTCAACCGGGAAAAATCCATCCGCCGGGCGGAAAGCCGGGAAAAAATGCTTCAGAAAATGGAGGTGCTGGAAAAACCCACGGAGGTGCGCGACGACATGCACATCCAGCTGAAGCCCCGCATCGAAAGCGGAAACGATGTGCTGAGCGTGGAGGGGCTGGAAAAATCCTTTGACGGCCAGCAGCTTTTTTCCGATCTTTCCTTTTTTTTGAAAAGAGGGGAGCATGTGGCCGTCATCGGAGACAACGGGACGGGAAAGACCACGATCTTAAAGATCATTAACGGGGTTGTGGACGCGGACGCGGGCGAGATCCGCATCGGAAGCAAGGTACAGATCGGCTACTACGATCAGGAGCATCATGTGCTTCACCCGGACAAGACCATATTTGAGGAAATTTCGGACGAATATCCCACCCTCACAAATACGGAGATCCGCAACGTCCTCGCTGCCTTCCTTTTTACCGGGGAGGATGTGTTCAAGCAGATCAAAATGCTGTCCGGCGGAGAACGGGGCAGGGTATCCCTGGCGAAGCTGATGCTTTCCGAGGCAAATTTCCTGATCCTGGACGAGCCCACCAACCATCTGGATATCACCAGCAAGGAGATCCTGGAGGACGCGCTGAACCATTATAACGGAACCGTCCTGTACGTCTCCCACGACCGCTACTTCATCAACCGGACCGCCAGCCGCATCCTGGAGCTGGAGGACGGCGTATTATCCGGCTATCCGGGAAATTATGACTATTATCTGGAGAAAAAGGCCCAGCTTACCCAGACGTCGGCAAACGGGGCGGGCTCCTGTGCCGGATTCTCCCAGCCGGGCGCGGCTGCCCCGGGCGGCCGGAATGCGTCCCTCTCCTCTCCCGCTTCCGAAAGCGCCGTCAAGCAGGACTGGAAGAGCCAGAAGGAGGCGCAGGCTGCCCAGCGTAAAAAGGAGAACGCTCTGAAGCGCTGCGAGGAACAGATCGCCGCTCTGGAGGAACGAAGCGCGCAGATTGATGCGGAAATGGCACTTCCCCAGATCTGCACCGATGTGGCAAGGCTTCAGGAGCTGTCCAGGGAAAAGACGGATATCGAAGAGGAGCTTCTTGTGAAGATGGAAGAATGGGAGGCCTTGTCCGAATAGAGACAGCGCTTTTCCGGAACAAAAAACGGGCTGCTCTGCCAAAAAGGCACAGCCGAATGAAAGACGGTACAAAAGAAGGAGTTTGGCAGCTATGATGCAGGACCTTACGAAGGGGCGTCCCTTCCCCACGCTTTTAAAATTCACCCTTCCCGTCATCGGAGGAAATCTCTTCCAGCTTTTTTATACGCTGGCGGACTCCATGATCGTTGGGAGGACGCTTGGAGCCGACGCGCTCGCGGCGGTAGGCTCCACCACCATCATCATCTATCTTGTCCTCTGCTTCATCCAGGGGATCACAAGCGGCTTTGGTATCTGTCTCGGCCAGCGCTGCGGGGCGGGCGATGAGAAAGGCATGCGTCAGAGCATAGCCGTTTCTTTCGTCCTTTCCGCGCTGTTTACGGTGCTCATCACCTCCGTCTGCTGTCTGCTCGCCCACCCCATCCTTCACTGGATGCAGACGCCGGACAGCATTTATGACATGGCCTACAGCTACATGTTCGCCGTACTTCTCGGAACCGGGGCCACCATTTTTTACAACCTGATCTCCAATATCCTGCGGGCGCTTGGGGACAGCAGGACCCCTCTGTACTTTCTCATTCTTTCCTCGCTGCTGAATATCGTGCTGGACTTCGCGTTCATCCTTCCTCTCGGAATGGGCGTCGCGGGAGCCGCGTGGGCCACGGTCCTTTCCCAGCTTCTGTCCGCCGTCCTCTGTATTCTGACCGGCTTTAGAAAATTTCCGGTCATGCGGGTGAACGGAACGGATCTGAAGGATTTTGTCCAGCCCGCGAAAATACATTTAAAAACCGGTTTCCCCATGGGCTTCCAGATGTCCGTGATGTGCATCGGCCAGCTCGCCATGCAGGCGGGCGTCAATGCGCTCGGCGCGGACGCCATTGCGGGCTATACGGCCGCTACCAAGATCGATCAGCTCTCCGTGCTGGTGGATCAGGCCTTTGCCATCGCCATATCCAGCTACGTGGCCCAGAATTTCGGCGCCGGAAAATTTGCAAGGATCCGTCAGGGCGTTCGCATGAGCCTGATCCAGACAGAAACGGCAAACGCGCTCATGTGCATTTTTATCCTTCTGTTCCGCAGCCTCTTTGTCCCTCTTTTTGTGGACCGTCCCACCCAGGCCATCATCGCGTACAGCAACGGCTATCTGATCGCGGTCTCACCCTTCTATCTGGTCCTGGGACTGCTCAGCGTATACCGCTCCGCGATTCAGAGCATGGGCAACGGCCGGGTACCTTTTGCCGCATGCATCATCGAGCTCATCATGCGCATCTGCGGCACCATGGGACTTTCCCTGCTCTGGGGCTATACCGGCATTTGTCTCGCCTCCCCTCTCGCATGGATCGGCGCCACCAGTCTGCTCATCCTCGTATATTACCGGATGATCGGTAAGCTGGATCCGCAGAATACGGCGCGAAGCAAGCGGGTGCGGGCCTGAAAAACAAATGCAGCCGATCTTGATTTTCGCCAGGTCTTCGACCAAAACGAGGTATGATTGATCATGATAAAAACGAACGATTCCCCAAAAAGCATTCCCAACATTCCCAGAATCATATTGACAGGCGCCGGCGACAGAGGAATGATTTATGCAAGACAGTCATTGGAAACGCCGCAGCGGTTTCAGATTGTCGGCATCGTGGAGCCGGTCAGGGAAAGACGGGATTTTGCCGGAGAGCTGTTTCAGGTTCCACAGTCCCGGCGCTTTTCCTCCGTCGAAGAAGCGGCTGCGGTCCCCAAATTCGCAGACGCCGTCTTTAACTGCACCATGGACAGGCTTCATGCCGCGACCTCCCTCCCCTTTCTGGAAAAGGGCTATCACATGCTGCTGGAAAAGCCGATCGCCACAAACAGCGTTGATTCGGAACAGATCCTCAGGTGTGCAAGGGAAAACCGAAGGATCGTAATGGTCTGCCACGTTCTGCGCTATTCTCCCTTTTATCAGACCATCAAGCAGCTGATCCTGGATAAAGAAATCGGAGATATCATTGACATACAGATGGCGGAGCGCGTGAGCTATTTCCACGAATCGGTATCCTATGTGCGCGGAAAATACGGCGATCCGGAAATATGCGGTTCCGGCATGCTGCTCTCCAAATGCAGTCATGATCTGGATATCATGGCCTGGCTCATGAACGGAATCAGACCCAAACAGGTTTTCAGCACCGGTTCCCTGTTTCAGTTCAGACCGGAGCATGCTCCGGCAGGCGCTAAAGAACGCTGTCTTCCCGACTGCCCTCATTTGGAGGATTGTATCTATTCCTGCAAACGGCTCTACGTGGATCATCCCCAGCGCTGGGCAAACCGTGTCTGGAACGACTGCGGCCTTTTGGGAGGGACGGATGCGCAGAAGCTCGCTTCCCTGGCCGACGAAAGCAATCAATACGGACGCTGCGTTTATCATACCGGGATGAAGGTGGTCGACCATCAATCGGTGCTCGTCCAATTTGAAAACGGTTCCACCGGCACGCTTTCCATGACGGCCGGCGCCGCAGCAGCAGAAAGAAGCATTCATATCGTCGGTACCCTGGGTGAGATCTGCGGCGCCTTCAGCGGGGAGCAGATCACCGTCTCCCGGATCGCACCGCAGGCAAAGGACGGCTGCACGACAAGGACCATCGACGTATCCGCTCTCCAAAAGGGGGATGCTCACGGCAATGGAGATAAGCGGATCATCGAGGATTTTCTGGCCCTTTTAAACGGGAATCCCCCGTCCATCTGCTGTACGTCGATCGAGGATTCCATGATGGGGCATGAAATTGCCTATGAGGCGGAAAGATCCCGGCAGAGGAATAAGGACAATCCAAAAGAAGGGGTGTGAAAAAGTCCGGAAAAGGCGTCCGACAGCACATTTTCCGGCGGTTCAAACCGAACCTGCAACTGTTTATTTCAGATATTTTTTTATCAGGCATGCCGCGGCCTGAAACGCCGCGGAGAGCCGGAAAGGAAGTCTTACAATGAAAGCGATCGTACTTGTGGAAGCAATTTCTACCGGCCTGTTTTATGAACAGGACATTCTGGACAGAGGCTATCAGCCTCTTGTGATATATCCCCATATTGAAGGCAGCAAGGAGGATAAAGCCTTCTATGAGAACGTCCGTGCGGTCTGCCGCAGGCGGCTTTCCGACAAAAGCATCCTGATCCCGGACGACGGGAATTTTGCACATCTGCTCGAAGCCCTGAAGCCCTATGACATCGCCTGCGTTCTTGCGGGAAGCGAAATGGGCGTGGTTCTGGCAGATCAGCTGGCACATGCCCTGGGGCTTCCGGGGAACCCGCCCTCCTCCAGCCAGCTTCATCTGAATAAGGATCTGATGCAGGATGCCCTCCGCCGTCATAACCTGAGAAGCATCCGGGGAAAGGTTGTCCGTTCCGTTCAGGAGGTCCGGGATTACTGGAAGGAGCTAAACGTCTCTCACGTCGTGATCAAGCAGGTGGCGGGCGCGGCGACCATGGGGCTGCATTTCTGCGATTCTCTGGAGGAAGCGGAGGCCGCCGCAAAACAGGAGCTGGAAACCTGCGATTATTTTGGCAAACGGGCGGACGGCCTGATCATGCAGGAAAGGATAGAGGGTACAGAGTATATCGTCAATACCGTCAGCAGAAACGGCGTTCACCGCGTTACGGATATATGGGTCTATGACAAGATCCGCAGAGGACAGAGCGGCAATGCCTATAACTATGCCCGGATCCTCAGAAAGCCCGAGGCCGGTCATGCGGAAATGATCGAATATGCCTACCAGGTGCTGGACGCTCTGGATTTCCGGTACGGCCCCAGCCACGGAGAATATATGCTGACAAAAACCGGCCCTGTGCTCATTGAAGTGGGAGCAAGACCCATGGGCGGCCATTTTGAGAAGCCCCTTCTGGATCGCCTTCTCGGTCATCACCTGACGGACGTGTCCCTGGATTCCTACCTGGAGCCGGAAGCCTTTGAACGGGAACGCTGCAGCCCCTACCGGACAAACGGTTTTCTGATGAACAAATTTTTCATAACGCCGGAAGGCGGAGCTGTGGATTCCTATCCGATCCTGCCCCTCCTTCGTTCCCTGAAAACCTTCGTCGGCGGCAGCCTTTCACCCGCCTTTTCTGATTTCCGGATTCCCACAACAGTGGATCTGGACACCGCTCCGGGCAATATTCTTCTCTACAGCGAGGATGAAAACAAGGTATGGCGCGACTATCAGATCGTCCGCACCATTGAAACGCGCTGTTTTTCCGCCCTGTTTCAGATCCATGCGGAAGCTGAGCCTTATCCCGCCTCCCTCCCGCTTCCTTCCATGGAGGGAAGGGAGGGCCTGACCCGTATTCTTGCTGAGGAAAAGAGATCGCTCTCTGAAGCGGAATGGATCACCCCGGATGAGCTGTCCGCCTCCCTCGCTCTGGCCGACGCGGGCATTTTCCTGATGAAAAACAAATACAGCCTGGAGGAACGAATCAGCCTCCTGCACTCCCTGATCCGCTCCATCCGTCCCGGCGGAAGGATCGAAATTCCCAAAGCGGTATATGCCCCGACTTCCGTCGGCCGCGTCGGCTTTGAGCTGCTTCTTGAGGCATTCGGCGTCATTCTGGATGTTCCTGCATACGGCACGGACGGCAGCATCACCGGGATAGTGGAAGGAGTAGAATAAATGGACAAAACAATGGACCGAAGCGGCAGGCTTGTACAAAAAAAATTCCGTCAATATCTGATTCCCATGATCCTGGCCAGCCTTGCCAGCTCTCTGAGCGAATTTCTGGACGGCATCGTGGTCAGCAACCTTCTTGGCAGCGACGCCCTGGCGCTGATCAATCTCGGCATGCCGGTGGTTCTTGCCTATGCTGTCGTCTATAGTCTGATCGGAATCGGCGGCAGCTCCCAGTATGCCGTCCTGCTGGGAGAAGGGGACCGCCAGGCTGCCAGGAGGGTTTACTCCGTCTCCATGTATGCCATGCTCGGCATCAGCTTCCTGTTCACAGCCGCCGGCATTCTGTTTTCCGGCCCGCTGGCCGGACTGCTCACGAATGATCCTGCTCTCTCCGTCCCCCTGACGGGTTTCCTGAAGGCGCAGTTTCTGTCCGCCCCCGTCATAATCGGCGCAACGGGATTGTCCTATTTTGTGACCAATGAAGGCTATCCTCATACGGCAACCGTCGTTTTCTCCGTTGCAAATATCATCAACATCCTTATGGACTATGTTTATATCCTCGTTTTCCATATGGGAGTGGAGGGAACCGCCTATGCCACAGCCACCGGCTACGCAGTGGGACTGCTCATCGAGCTTGCGGTCATATACCAGGCGAAACGCCGGAGCGCATCGGGCATGGGGCTGAAGCTGGTCAGAACAGGAATGAAGGAGCTGCGCTCGCTGCCGGGCCTTTGCATGCGAGGAATCGGAAGCGCCTTTAACCAGCTCGGCTTTGTGTTCCGCTACGTTGTGATCAATGCCCTGGCGCAGCTGCTTGCCGGAAGCACGGGAATCATCCTTTTTTCTCTGTGCATGCAGACCTTCAGCTTCATATCCCTGTTTGTGGCCGGCGTAGTGCAGACCATGATCCCCATTGTCGCCGTACTCAGCGGAGAACGCGACCGGAAGGGAGTCCGCTTTATCCTGCGCCAGTCCAATCGGTACCTGCTGTGCTTTACCGCCGCTGCGCTGGTGCTGTTTGAAGCCTTTCCCGGCCTGATCCTGCGCGTTTACCATGTCACCGACGCGGCAGTGGCGGCTGAGGCCGTCTGGGCCATCCGTGTTTTTTCTCTCGGATATGTCCTGAGAAATATCCAGATTTCCATTATGATGTACACCCAGACCATCGGGGAAAAAAAAGAGCCGGTCCTGATCAGCTTCATGGACGCCGTCGTCCTGTGCTTCGTATGCTGTGTTCTTGGAAGCATCTTCGGCATCCGCGGAATCTGGATCGCATTCCCTGTCAATTCGCTCCTGGTCATGGCCGCAATCCTGCTTTATTCCAAAGCCCGCGCACGCCGGAACCGGGAATCCTCTCTTCGCCTTTACCCGCTTCCGGAGGAGGATACAGGCGCGTTCTTCGACGTCTCGATCGGAGCGAACCGGCAGGAAGCGGTGGACGCCTCCCGTCAGATCGCTTCCTTTGCCGTTCAGTATGGTGTTCCTGAAAAGAATGCCTATCTCATCGGACTTGCGGTGGAGGAAATGTCCGTCTATACCATCCGCCAGTGGGAAGCGAACGGAGAAAAAGGCGGCATTGATATTTTCGCATCCGTTCGCGGCGACGCCGTGCTTATCCGTTTCCGCAGTGGCGGGCGGCCCTTCTCTCCCACCGCTTTTCAGGAAACCTCCGACGATCCGGCGGATCACATCCGGGTACTGACAGGGATCGCCGACAGCGTAGAATACGACTGCGTTCTAGGAATGAACACCACAAGGATACAGCTCCGTCTCTGACATGCGGCAGCATGGCTCAGACAGAATACTGAAAAGAAAAAGCAGTAATTCTCCGGTAGGACTTACTGCTTTTTCTCATTCATGGCCGTATGCTGTTTTTTATCCTGATACGCGCTGTCAAAGCTGACCGGAAGAGAAGTCACCGCAATATATACAAATACATTTCATAAGCTCCGTCCCGGTTCGCAGCGTTTCACGCTACGCTGCTCTTCTGCAGTCAGTTTTTCTTTTCAATAAAAATCTTCCTGGTAATGAAGTTATAGACCATCACAACCGCCGTGGCAATAATCTTCACCAGCATGTAGGAGCGTTCCATATACCGATCCAGGATCCCGGTTCCCGCCCACATGATCAGGGTGTTGATCCCAAGGCCGATGACGCTCAGGATCAGAAAGACGGTAAACTGCTTCGCCTTGTTCGCCTCCTTGTCCGCATCGAAGACCACCGTGATGCTCAGAATATAATTCACGATCACCGACACGCTGAAGGAAATCCCGCTGGAAACGGTGGAATCAATGCCGACAAGCTCTGTCAGGGCGACCATGATGCCGTAGTCGATGAAAAAGCACAGGAAGCCCACCAGCCCGAATTTGATGATCTGCTCAAATAATTTTCTCATTTCCGTTTTTAATCCTCTTTTCAGCCGTAATGCCTGCTATTACAGCAGCTCCTCCAGCCGGGTACGGATGGCGCGGATGAAATCCTGGCTGTTCAGTGCGGTCACGTTTTCAAGGGTGGTGATCTGTGCGAGATCCTTCGTCATTACACCGCTTTCGATGGTATCCAGGGTCGCCTTCTCCAGCATGTCCGAAAAATGCATGAGCGCCTCGATGCCGTCCAGCTCGCCGCGCTTTCTGAGCGCTCCGGTCCAGGCGAAGATGGTCGCAACGGGATTGGTGGAGGTCTCCTCACCCTTGAGGTACTTGTAATAGTGGCGCTGCACGGTTCCGTGGGCCGCCTCGTACTCATATACGCCGGAGGGGGATACCAGAACGGAGGTCATCATGGCGAGAGAGCCGAAGGCGGAGGAAACCATGTCACTCATCACGTCTCCGTCGTAATTCTTGCAGGCCCAGATGAAGCCGCCCTTCGCCTTCATGATGCGGGCCACGATGTCGTCGATCAGGCTATAAAAATAAGTCAGGCCGAGCGCGTCAAACTGCTCTTTATATTCCGTTTCATAAACCTCCTGGAAAATATCCTTGAAGGTATGGTCGTATTTCTTGGAAATGGTGTCCTTGCTTCCGAACCACAAATCCTGCTTCGTGCTCACCGCATACTGGAAGCAGGCGCGGGCAAAGCTCCTGATGGAGGCTTCGGTATTGTGCATGCCCTGCAGGACGCCGGGGCCCTGAAACTCAAAAACGGTCTCTCTCTGCTCGTTTCCGTTTTCGTCGGTGAAAACAATCTCCGCCTTTCCGGGCGCGGCGATCTTCATTTCCGCGTTTTTATAAACGTCGCCATAGGCGTGACGGGCAATGGTGATGGGCTTTTCCCAGTTACGGACGCAGGGCTCGATCCCCTTTACCACAATGGGGGCGCGGAAAACGGTGCCGTCCAGGATGGCGCGGATGGTTCCGTTGGGGCTCTTCCACATTTCCTTCAGATCATATTCCGTCATGCGCGCGGCATTGGGGGTGATGGTGGCGCACTTGACGGCGACGCCGTATTTCTTCGTAGCCTCCGCGGATTCTACGGTCACGCGGTCGTCCGTCTCGTTGCGGTGGGCGAGGCCCAGGTCATAATATTCCGTGTTCAGCTCGATGAAGGGAGAAAGCAGCTCCTCCTTGATCATCTTCCACAGGATCCTGGTCATCTCGTCTCCGTCCATCTCCACCAAAGGGGTCGTCATTTTGATCTTATCCATTTTTACCTCCATTCCGAAGCGTTTTCGCGCTGAAAAACGCGCATAGCGCTGCGATCTTACCTCCTGGTCGAAGCGTAAGCTCCTTAACTGTTTTCCGGTTCCTTTTCTCTGTAGGCCTCGTACAGGCCGCTTTTTACCATGTTGGAATAAGCGTTTCTGATGTGGGCGTTCGCAAGCTGCTCCGCAAGCTCCCCGTCTCTGCTGCGGATGGCCTCCACGATCCGTCTGTGCTCCTCGTTGGACTGAATGCTCCTCGCGTCGTCGGAAAGGGTCTTTTTCCTCACACGCATGACATATTCATGAAATTCCCGGAGCACATGCTCCAGCATCTTGCTGCCGGAGGCTTCGTACAGGATCTCATGAAAACGGTTGTCCAGGCCGGTGAGCTGCTCGGCATGTCCCTTTCCCGCATGGAAGGCGGACAGGTAAACATTTTCCTCCAGCTCCTCCATCTGCTCCTCGCTGATGTTCTGCGTGGCCCATCTGGCGCACAGGCCCTCCAGAAGGGAACGGATGGCGTAGATATCCTGCACGTCCTTCACCGTGATGCCGGTCACATAGGCTCCCTTATTGGGAATGATCTGCACCAGGCCTTCCAGCTCGAGCTGCCGCAGGGCTTCCCGGACCGGGGTGCGGCTGACGCCCATTTCCTCAGCGATGGCCGCCTCTCTGAGCTCATCAAATTCCCGGTATCTTCCGTTCAGGATGTCGTCGCGCAGCCTGTGAAAGACCCGGCCGCGCAGGGAATACCTGTCGGCCGTCTCCGCCGCCTGGCTGAGCACGTCCATCACGTCCTTTTTTTCCTTTCCGCCCCTATCCTGCAATGTCTTTCCGGCATCCGCCGCATTTTTTTCACGCATCGGCCTGTGCACCCGCTTCCTTCTTTCCGTTTTCCGGTTCTCCGGCTTCAGAGGCGGAATGACCCGTAAGGCTGACGGACAGCCTCCGGCAGGCGTCGTCGATCACGGCGGTCAGCTCATCGTCCGTGAGAACCGTCACACGTCCGTCCGCATATTCCTGATCCACCCACTTCTTCACCTCATGAACCAGCGGTGAATTCTTGTCCACCGCATCGGCGCCCCGCAGCCCGTAGTGCGCGTTGATCCAGTGCGCGATCCCCGCAAGGCCGGAGGTGTTGGACACGGAGCAGATCACCGGACGGTTCAAAAACTTCTCCGTATCAAATATATTATAAATTTCCTCATTTTTCAAGAGACCGTCCGCATGAATCCCCGCGCGGGTCACGTTGAAGTTCTTTCCCACAAAGGGAGTACGCTCCGGGATGTGGTAGCCGATCTCCTTCTCATAATATTCCGCCAGCTCCGTGATGACGGTGGTATCCATGCCGTTTAAGCCGCCTTTGAGCTGCGCGTATTCAAATACCATGGCTTCCAGGGGCGTATTTCCGGTACGCTCTCCGATCCCGAACAGAGAGGCGTTCACGCCGGAGCAGCCATAGAGCCAGGCGGTGGTGGAGTTGGTGACGGCCTTATAAAAATCATTGTGGCCGTGCCATTCCAGCAGCGCGTGGGGAACGCCCGCATGGGTATGCAGGGCGTAAATGATGCCCGGCACGCTTCTTGGGATCACCGCGCCCGGATAATTGACGCCGTAGCCCATGGTGTCGCAGGCGCGGATCTTGATCGGGATCTTGTATTCCTCCATCAGCTTCATCAGCTCCAGGCAGAAAGGAACCACATAGCCGTAGATATCCGCCCGGGTGATATCCTCCAGATGGCATCTGGGGCTGATCCCCTCCTCCAGGCAGTCGCGGATGACGCTCAGGTAATGATCCATCGCCTGCCTTCTCGTCATTTTCAGCTTCATGAAAATATGATAATCGGAGCAGCTTACCAGAATGCCGGTTTCCTTCATGCCGATCTCCTTAACCAGACGGAAATCATCCTTGCTGGCGCGGATCCAGCTCGTCACCTCCGGAAACTGATACCCTCTCTCCATGCACTGATAGACCGCGTCTCTGTCCTTTTTGCTGTAAAGGAAAAATTCACAGGCGCGCACCATTCCGTTGGGGCCTCCCAGCCTGTGCAGATAATCGTAAATGGTCACAATCTGCTCCGTGGTATAGGGCGCGCGGGACTGCTGCCCGTCGCGGAAGGTGGTGTCCGTGATCCAGATCTCCTTCGGCATGTTATGGGGAACGATCCTGTCGTTGAAGGGAATCTTGGGAACCTCCGAGTAAGGGAACATGTTGCGGAACACGTTCGGCTTGCTGACGTCGTCCAGAATGTACATGTGCTCTTCGATCTCAAGAAGATTGTTCTTTTCGTTCATGGAGACCGGACGGTTGGAAAAGGTATCATTCGTATTCATGGCAGCTCTCCTTTTTACGTTTCCTGGTTAGAATATATGGATGCTTTAATTCATGTATCATTGTATACAATTATTCATTCTGTGTCAACTGATGTTTTTTATCTTATCTTTTCCATAAAAACAGGACGCTCCCTGTTATGGATGCGTCCCTAAATGTCATTCTCATTCGTTATTTTTCAGATAAGCTTGCTATTTCTCCGATTTCTTCCGGCAGATGCTCCCTTTTTTCTTTTCTGTTCCACAGGATTACCTGCCTGATCCTTTCTTCTGTATCTGAAAGACCGCTTTCCCGGATCGCTTCTGCAACCCAATCTTTCATCTCCCGTCCCCGCTCCAATGCATCATGAATGATCCGGTACAAATATTCCGGTTTTCTCAGATCGCCAAGGTCTTCAAACACAGCATTTGCGGCTACCAGCGCATTTCTCATATAGACTGCGTTGTCTTTGAACAGATCACTTTCAATATAAATCCCCTGCGCTTCTATAAACATAGAACAGAATGTAACGACAGTACGGGTATTTCCTTCTCGAAAAGGATGGACCTTCCACAATTCCGCCATAAAATTACTAAACGATATAACGACATCTTCAAAGGAAGCCTGTTGCCACTCAAAATCGTTCGCTCTTCTTAGAATTCCTTCTGTATCTTTTACAATATCAAAACAGTCTGAATATACGATTGAGATTTCCCCAAGCACTGCCTCTGCTTTTTCAATATTGATTACCCTCGGCTTTCCTGCCCATTCGTAAACATCCTGAAAAATCCGATAATGAAGCCCGCAAAGCGTCTGAAAATCAAATTGCGCCGGTGACTCATCTTCTGCGATCTCTGAAAGTCGAAGCAAAGTATAGTCTGCTTCCATGTCTTTTAATTTTTCCGGATCCTGAATCCCTGCCAGATTCTTCAGCACATCTGAATCCGGATATAAATACGGATCTCGCATCATATCATTCCTTCATTTTGTATTTTCGATCTAAGGCTTTTCGCACCTCTTCCATGGAAATCTCACCCTTTTTTTCCTTCTCGATGAGCTTTTTCATATCTGCTGTAGGTTCCAGACCATCTACCCTGATCATTCCAATTCCATAATCCCATTTTTTATCTGCTCTTACCAGCATAAGGTATCACTCCTGATCTGTTTTAAAACTAAACCCATAAGGTTCCTTTTCTCATTTAGTATATCACAGAACCGCCGTTATAGCTATCATGGAAAAAACTTTCATCTTCCTATCCCAGCATACGCGCCACGTTCAGCATCCCCCAGCCCTGCTTGCTCCAGGGCTCTCCCAGATCTGAGGCGGCCCAAAGGATCCGGCGTTTGACCTGCTCGTTGGTGTAGCGGGGATATTTCTGAAAGCACAGCGCCGCCGCTCCCGCGACCAGCGGCGTGGACATGGAGGTTCCGCTCTTTTCCACGTAGGCGTCCCTGCAGCCTCTCGCCGTCCGCCGGAAAAAGGCGCTGCAGGATACGATCCCCGTTCCCGGCGCCACCAGATCGGGCTTTTTCAGAACGCTCCCGGAGGGCCCTCTCCCGGAGCAGGCTTCGCAGGAATCCGGCCTTTCCCGCCTCCCCGCTCCGTCATGACAGCCCACCGTCACCACACTGTTTCCCTCTCCCAACCTTGACAGGCTTCCTGCGGCAGGGCCCGCGTTCCCCGCGGCGACCACCACGAACAGCCCCTCCCTCCAGGCCTCCTCCAGCTTTGCGATCAGTCTGAAAAAAAGCGCTTCCTTTTCCGTCTTACCTTCGGCCGCTCTTCCCGCGGCAGGATTTCCTCCATTGCCTTCCTCCACAGGAATTCTTTCCGTGGGGATCCTCTCCGTCGGAAGCGCTTCTGCGGGAGCCGCTCCCATGCTCACGGAAATGTTCAGGATCTTCACCTGATACAGCTCTCTGTTTTTCAATACCCAGTCAATTCCCTCTATCATACCGGAAATGGTGCCGTCTCCCTTTTCATCCAGCACCTTGCCGGAAAGCACGCGGCAGCCCTTCGCCACCCCGGCAAGTCTTCCCTGGGAGCAGGTTCCGTCTCCGCACAGGCATCCGGCCACATGCGTCCCATGCCCGCAGTCGTCATAGGGAAGCCGGCTGTTTCCCACAAAATCCTTGAATCCGATCACCCTTCCGGCCAGGTCCGGGTGCATGGCGATGCCCGTATCCAGGATCGCCGCCGTCACACCGGAGCCGTCGTAGGGATAAATCTCCTTTTCCCCTGCATGAATCAGTTTTCTTGCACGGTCCATGATGTCTCTCTGCCTTTTTTCTTATCATTATGAAAAGATTCCGAACCTGTGCCAAAATCGTCCCGCAGGCCAAAGATATTTTCCGCAGAAATTATTGCCCTGCGTTTTTCACACACCGGAAACACAGACATGCCAGGGGCATAGTATAAACCATAAAAACCAACTTTGGAGGCAACAAAAATGAGTGATTTAACGGCGAGCGGCTGCGGATGCGGCAGTTCCTCTAACAACGGCTGCGGCTGTGCAACGACCAACAACGGATGTGGCTGCGGAAGCTGGATCTGGATCCTGATCCTCCTTTGCTGCTGCTGCGGAAACGGAAACGGCTTCAATATGGGCGGCGGATGTGGCTGCGGATGCGGCGACTCCGGAAACGGCTGCGGAAGCTGGATCTGGATCCTCATCCTTCTGTGCTGCTGCGGCGGCGGAAACGGATTCTGCTGCTGACGCGAGAGCACTGTCTGAGCCACGACAATGACGGCCGCCGCGGCGCGAAACGGCGCCGCGGCGCGGCCGCATGCCGCACGGCTCTGCGCCCGTTTCGGTTCTGATGCCCCCTCCGCCGACATAAAATTTCTGTAAAGGGAAAAGGAACGGGCAATGGAAAAACAGGAACAGGATTCCATACAGGCATTTGACACCCTGTATACAACCAATCAGATACAGATTTTGAAGATCCTGCTGCCCTACTGCGCTCCGGATACCCAGAAAAGCCTGGCCGTCATGATCCGCTTTCTGGAGCTTCAGTACACGCTCTCCTTTGTCCGTTCCCATCCGGAGTGCTTTCGCAGCCCTTCCCGTTCCCTTTCTTTAGGAGAGCTTTGCGAGAAGATCAAGGGGTACTGCCCCGCTCCGTTAAGAAGCATACTGGAACAGTTTCAGTCCATGCAGAACGCCATGCAGATGTATGAGGAAATGAAGCAGATGATGGAACTGTTCGGGGATGCCGCACCTTTTTCACAGAACGAAGGCGGGGAGCGAGGTTCCTCTGTGGAAAACGCCGGCAAAGAGCATGAGCCTTCCCCATCCCCTTTTTCCACAGAAGATAATTCTGAGAAAGCATCTTCCGCAGAATCGTCTTTTGCGGAATCATCTTTCACTGATGCCTTTTCTGCGGATCCCATGAGCATGCTGATGGGGATGCTCTCCCCTTCCCAGAAAGAAATGTTTCGTTTGTTCCAGTCGGAATTTCAGAATCCCCGGGAGCAGGAAACACCCGTCCACAGCCCGAAGAATCCTGATCCGGCTTCAGACACAGACGGCAGAAACGAACCGCCCAAAAAGGAGATTTGATTATGGCAGAATACACCGAAAAGCCCCGCTGGATGGCGGAGCCCTCGCTGCGGGACATTCCGCAGGAAAAGCTTGATTTTTTACAGAAAATGGTTTTTGAAAGCCGGGACCTCTCTCAGAAGGAGCTGCTTCCCTTCCTGATAGCGCTCGCTCAAAGAAGCCGTACCGCGAACATCACCTTCTCTTCGGAAGAGATGAACACGATCATTGAGGCCATCAAAAAATACAGCACGCCGGAGGAGCTCTTAAAAATGAACCAGATCATGAGGCTGATGCATCGAGGTCGTCTTTAAGGATTATATAAGATCATGTGCAGAACGGCGGTTTCCTCGCCCGCATTTCTGTAGGAGTGAACCGTATCTCCCCTGAACCGGATGCTCTCGCCCCTGGCGACCAAAAAGTACTGGCCGTCGGCCACAATCTCGATGGTACCTTCAAAAACGGTGATAAATTCCGTCGTTCCCCTCAGATGCGGCTCCGACTGCCAGTAGCTCTCCGGCTCCAGCTCCAGGTAATACACCGCGAACCTGCGGTTTTCATCGTCCGGAAAAAGAGAATAATTCTTCACCCTGCCGTTATCCTCCGACAAAGGCTGTATTTCTGATATTTTTACGATTTCATAGGGTTCCTTCGGGCGCACCGTCAGGGCGTCAAAAGGTACCTTCATTCCGTTCGACAGCTTCCATAGCGTAGAGAGCGTCGGATTGCCGTCGCCCCGTTCTACCTGAGCCAGCATGCTTTTGCTGACTCCGCTCAGCTTTGCCAGCTCCTCCATGCTCAAACTCCGCTCTTCTCGAAGTCTTCTGATATTCTTTGCAACGATCCGGTTCATGCTTTCCAAAAATTCAGCCCTCCGCATTGACATTATAATAATATAGATGTATTATTTTAATGTGCATAGTCCAATTTAATACACTATTTGTTATATTATATAATCCAAAAACTGACTTGTAAAGGAGGAGCGAGATGTTTCCTGCAGCTGATTTTCTGATCTACTGTTTTGTCACAGCCTATACGCCCGGCGCGAATAACCTGCTGTCCATGAGCAATGCAGCGCGTCTGGGCTTTCGGAAAAGTGTCCGCTTCAATCTTGGGATCACTGCCGGTTTTCTGATCGTCATGAGCGTATGCACGCTGTTTTGCTCCACCCTGTATCAGGCTCTCCCCAGGATTAAAATCTTCATGCAGATTTTCGGGGCCGCGTATATGCTGTATCTTGCATGGAAAATATGGAAATCTCATTCTGAACTTACGGTGGAGAAGGAAAAAGCGGCCAGCTTTTTTTCGGGAATGATTCTGCAGTTCATGAATCCAAAGATCTATATTTACGCGGTCACCGCCATGTCCCTGTACATCCTTCCCGTGTTCCATTCCACACTCTCACTCATCGGCTTTACCCTCGTCCTGACAGTGATCGGCGCATCCGGGTCTTACGTGTGGGCTTTATTCGGCTCTGCCTTCTGCCGTTTTTTTGCGAAACATACCAGGGCGGTCAACCTCATCATGGCCTTACTGCTGGTGTATTGTGCGATCGCGCTGTTTCTGTAAAACGGGCGGAGCCGGATGGGCGGTATACAGGGAGGGCCGGATTTGTCTACAACGTCGAAGCCGTTCCCTTTATCGTTGACAAGTGCGGCTGGCTCAAAAGCAGATCATCGATCCAAACATGAATCCCTTCAAATATATACAAAATCATATCTTGCCAATCTAATCTTAACCTTCATATTTCCGACAAAATGTAATAATATTTAGATATTCCGAGATGTCATTTTCAAGCACGCCCATTTTCTTTAAATACTGGTTTGCCCAGTAAATGTTATACTGTTTAATAAGAAAATAAGTTCTTGCTATATCGTACAGGACCGGACCATAGCATACATTCATAAAATCTATAACAACGGGAGTTTCATCCGACATTACTAATATGTTATTCGGATGAAAATCTCCGTGTAAAAGATGATCATCATCAGGTAATGCAATTACTCTATTAAATATCATTTGATCAGTTATCTTTTTATTTTTTAGCATCGCAATTAAATATTCCTTGTATGACAACACATTTTTTGAATGATGTGTAAGAATATCAAGATGCAGATGCACAAACATATCTAAACCAACATCAACAGCTTCTTTTGTTTCAGTTATAATATTTTGCAATGTTTTTCCTACGATTTTTTCATAGATAATTCCTTCACGATTTTTTATCATAACCATTTGAAACGGTTTAGGAACGCTGATTTTATTCCTATACATTTCCTTAGCATTTTTAAATTCCAGTCCGACATACTCATGCGGGTATCCTTCAAAGAAAAGTTTACAAACTTTCCCGTTTGTATATTCAAATACTTCTGCTGTATTTCCTTTCCCAAGTAAATTCATTTTCTGCATATAATCACATTCTTCCAATTTTAGATTTCAGCCAGGTCTGCACATTTACTGCGCAGACCGGACAAAAACGCTTCGGTATAACCGCCACAGCACTCATTCCCCTTTGCCGGAAAACCATTCCGTTACAAGGGCCGGACTCACCCCTGTCGCTTCTGCAATTTTTCCAACAGACATACCCATAGCGGAAAGGGAAAAGGCAATCTCTTTCCTCGCCTCCGTTTTTCCCTCTTTAATTCCTTCTCTGATTCCTTCCAGTCTCCCATCCCGGATCATTCCCTGGATCCCTCTGCACACGTCGATCCCTCCTTTCGGCGTTGCGTATCCCTGTGTTTTCATTTTCCCAAGCTCCGGCGAATGCGTCAGCTCCGCCAGCGCGTCCACTGCTGTCTCTGAAACGTCTGTGAAATATTCCCGGTTTTCGTTGATGAAATTGCCCAGCGCTTCCTTATCGTCCGCGTATTTCCGAAAGCCGAAAACCGTGCGCAGCTCGCCGGTGTAGCTGCAGATCTCTTCATCCGCCATCCTGCAGACATCCAGAAGCCTGATTTCCAGCTGAAGTGCATAGGCCGTTTCGGTGTCATCCGCAAACAGATCCGAAAGCTTCACCGGCCCGTCCCAGGGCTCCTTTCCCCAGTAGAGCACTAACGTCACACAGCGGGCAAGACGATCTGTCTTCAAAAAGCGGCCCAGGTATTCTCCGGCCGTAAGCCCCTCCGGAATGTGCCTTTGGCCTTTCCCGATTCCCCACTCCGCATTATGGTTCTCCCGGATCACCTGCATCTGGCGGGCATAATTGACAAAATCCAGCTCCAGCACGCGGAAGGGCATGGTATTCATCCCCTGCCCGGCAATCTTTCCGGTATCTCCGCGCCTGCTGCTGTCTACGTTTCCTTTTGTCTTTTCCTTCAAAGGCAGACTCCTTTCTGGGAAGCGGCTGAAACGCTTCCCGGCAGGAGCCCCGCTTCCTTCTGCGGATTCCTCTTTTCAAGAAAAACCGTCCGGAATGCTTAAGAAACTCCCGCCATCTTCAGTTTACAGTTCCTGTGGTGAAATAAAAGATTTTGCATAGAGTTTCCAGAATCGTCAAGAAACAGAAGAATCCTGTTCTGCCGAAAGCCGAACGGCTGTAATAAAGAAATTTATGCTAACTGCAGAATACCACTTTTCGGGCGGGCAGGCAAGCTTTTTTATCAGCCTGTGCTTGAAAACTTTTTCAAGAAAACTTTTTCAAGAAAACTTTTTCAAGAAAACTTTTTTTATTGATTAAAAGACCTCAAAACGTCTTATGAGTGTTTATAACTTCTTATAGGTCATGTCTGAAAGTAGCTTAAATCAAGGGCTTTCGCGTATCTTCTTGTTTTCCGTCATATCTCCTTACAGCGTGGTTTGGAACAGTCGGGCACTATTTTGGCACCATAAACTTTTTTGAAACATCTCCAAATTATCACTTTCGTTCCATTCCTTTCCGGCTTTTTCAATGTAACTTTTAGAATAGCAAGCATAGGAAGCGAGTACCCTCTTCGAAAAATCGTTCGTTGGAAATGCTCCCAACTCCTCTTTTTATTTTCGTAAATGCCTATATACTGTGAGGTTCAAAAATGAAGTGGAAAAGCGGAACAAAATCTAATATAATAAAAGTCAGAAAACAACGATGTTATATTTATATTACGCTTGGTTATACCGCTTAGGCGTTATAATAAGTAAATTGATTGAAAGGAATGAATAACATGAAACACACAGTATTATTTAGTAAAACAAAAAGCAGGAGGGTGACTACATTTTAACCCTTCTAACAAATGGGGGAAAAGAAGTGTATAACGAAGAAAAAATTATTTCAAAATGGATTGCTGATATGTATGACTATGAAGAAACGGATATAACTGATGTTGAGTTTGCATTGTCAGTGATTGGAACCAATCCAAAACGTATTCTTGAAATTGCTTGTGGCAGCGGACGAATACTTGTACCATTAGGAAAAGCCGGCCACCTTGTCGCGGGGCTTGATTTTGATGAGTATATGCTAAGTAAAATATCCCCAAAATCAAAAGGGATGAAAAACATTACCTGGCAAAAGTCCGATGTCATTAAAGATAATTGGGGTAACGGATATGATGTTGTAATGTTAGCGGCGAATTTCCTGTTCAATATTGTTGCTGATATCGACTATGCCAAGGCCCAAGCTCTCGTAATCAAAAAATCAGCCGATGCCCTTGTTTCTGGCGGTCACATCTATATTGATTACGGATATACCTTACATCCTGAAAAGTGGTTTGGTAGCGGTGGCGAAAACATCATTTGGCAGGGTACAGATAATAACGGCAATACAGGGAAGATGACTTTGCTTGATGGTTCTTATGACAGTATGACTGGGCTGAACAAGTTTACACGAAGATTTGAATTACTGTTACCTGATGGCACAGAGATAAAACAAGATATACCATCTATTAAACATTTTGCAACTCTTGAGCAAATTCATCACTGGCTTGAAGTTTCCGATTTCATTGTTGAAGAGGAATATGGGGATTACAGCCGCAACCCCATTAGTGAAACGACGAATAGGGCAATTATTTGGGCAAGAAAAAAAGTAAGCCTTTTACCTCGTAAAAGAGGCTGTAAAATATTCTGTGTCTATGGGAATGAAATCTTCCAGATAAGAATTTGATATGTAGGGGTTTTTGTCGGCTTTTGCAACCGTATCTTTTGTCGAATGTACCTTTCTGGTTATAGTATTTCCC
>DWWS01000038.1 GCA_019119595.1 Candidatus Eisenbergiella merdavium
TGGCCCCCCCCCCCCGCTCTGAAAATATAGTATCGCATCTGAAATCCGGGGTCAAGTATGTAAGCTGTCAATAAGGCCCATACTGAATCGCCACGCAGAACATCAGGGAAAGGACGACCACCGCCGCGACCGCCAGGATCAGCTTCCAGGTCCAGCGGTACCATTTGCTTAAGGGAAGGTTGATGGCGCTGGTGGTCAGAAGAATCATGGTGGAGGTGGGGTAAAACATGTTGGTGAAGCTGTCTCCGAACATGGAGGACTGCACGATGGTCTGTGAGGTGAGACCGATCATGTTTCCAAGCGGCACCAGCATGGGAAGCAGCAGAAAGGCCTTTGTGGAGGCGCTTCCCACCGCAAATTCCATCAGCATGGTGATGCCCAGGATCACAAGGATTGCCAGATAGGGGCTCATGCCCTCGATGGCCTGATACGCTTCATAGAGAAGGGTATCCATGATGTTTCCCTCCACGATGATCTGTCGGATCCCCATAACCAGGAAAATGACGATCACGCCGGAGGCCGTTTTTTTCATTCCCTTGAAAAATTCCTTCCAGATGAAGGCGCTTTCCGCATAGCCCGCGGCATGGGCGCCGGCCAGGATCCCGCCGCAGAGGCAGAGCATCATGAAGGGCATGGTGATCCCGTTGATGGCCCGCACAAAGATGGAAAGGATGGAAAAACAGACGGACAGCAGGATGGAGCCGCAGAAAATCCATGTCGCCTTTCTGACTTTTCTGTTTTCCAGGATGGCGGTATCGATCTTTTCCGGGAACATGCCGCGGATGGTTCGATCCGTCTCTTTTGAAACGGAGGCCTCCGGATTCTTTTCTATTTTGCGGGCATAGCTTCTCAGAAAGACGAGCAGGATGACGTAAACGATCCCGAACAGGATCAGCCGCAGCCACAGACCGGAATACATGGGAAGCTGGGCGATCGTCTGGGGAATGCCCACCGTGAAGGGATTGGTGGTGGAGCAGGCGAAGCCGAAACCGATGGGAAGGACGCTCATTCCCATCGCCATGAGGGAATCCCAGCCCAGGGCAAAGCACAGGCCCAGCGCCAGGGGCAGGATCACGGCCGCCTGGTCGTAAAACGACAGAGTGGAGCCCATCGCCATCAGCACAAAGACCATCACGTTCAGGATCAGAAATCTTTTTTTGCCGAAGCGGCTGATGATGGCCGTCACCAGATACAGCAGGATCCTGGAGTCGTCCAGCAGCACGAACACGCCGCCCATCACCAGAAGGAACAGCATGACCACGATCACGCTCACGGCGCCGGGATCCAGGAACGCTTCAAAGGGCGCGGTGATCCAGCGCCACACCGGAAGCCTGTCTCCGTCGATATACCGGAAGGAACCCTCCACGATCTCCTCCCTGCCGTCAATGACCATCCGTTCATAGCTTCCCTGGGGGATGACCCGGGTCGCGATCCCCGCCAAAATGATCAGGACGACGATGAACAGCGCCTTTTTCAGGATCAGCGCCTGGTTCATTTTCACATCTCTCAGACTTTTCTTTTCTTCCATCTTGCTTTCCTCCCTCATGCTTTTCCTCACTCGTCGCTTTCCGTCGCGACCGGCTTCGCATCAGCCGGGATGTCGCACACATAGCTTTCTCCGCCCAGCCTCTTTTCCAGCTCCAGTGCGGCCTGATGCAGAAGCTCCGGGTTTTCCAGAAGATCGACCGCGCTTCCGGCGATCACCTTTGCCGCATAGAGCATCCCCTTGTGGGCGACGGCGCTTTTACCCTGCGCCGTGCGCTGCCAGGAATGGCTCGGCGTGCCCGCCGCCATGGTGGCCGCCATGATCTGTGAGGTGGGACAGTTCCAGCTCACATCCCCCACGTCACTGGAGCTGGACAGGCACATGTTCAGGCGGAAATTGGGAACCGCAAAATCATAGATTTCCCTTCCGGCCGCCAGAGCGGCGATCCCCGCCGCCTTCTCTCCCAGCTTCGCCGCAAGATCGGTCAGCAGGGTGGAGGGCGCTTCCAGCGCGTCCGCGAAGGCCCTGGCATAAGCTCTTTCCTCATCCGTGTAGACGGGAAGCGGCGCCTCCTCCAGGTTCTGTGCCATCACATCCGAGAGCACATCGTTCGGGATCACGTTGGCGGTGGAATTGATCATACGGATTTCCACCTGAGTTCCGGTCATCAGGGCCGCCCCCTTCGCCACATCGTCCACCCGCTGTTTAAGCTCCCGCACCTGGGAGAGCTTTGGCGCGCGGATATAATAGGAATTTACGGCCTCCGGCTGCACCACGTTGGGAGATTTTCCGCCCGTATTCACCATGGCATAATGGATCCGGGCCTCCGGGATGATGTGCTCCCGCAGAAACTGGGTTCCCACGTTCATCAGCTCCGCCGCGTCCAGCGCGCTTCTTCCAAGCTGGGGACAGGCTGCCGCATGGGCGGCCCTGCCCGTAAACCGGTAATGAACCTTGAAAACGGCCAGCGTACTGACGCTGTTGGCCGCGTTGATGTCTCCGGGATGCCAGGTGAGCGCCGCATCCAGCTCGTCAAACACGCCCTCTCTTGCCATGAAGGCCTTTCCCGAGCCGCCCTCCTCTCCCGGACAGCCGAAATAGATCACGGTTCCTTCCCTGCCGTTTTCCTGCAGATACTCCTTCACCGCCACAGCGGCCGCAAGCGATCCCACGCCGAGCAGATTGTGCCCGCAGCCGTGCCCCTTTTCTCCGCCGCCGCAGGGAGAAAGGGCGTCCGCCTCCTGCGACATGCCGTAAAGGGCGTCGTACTCTCCCAGGATGCCGATGATCGGATGGCCGGAGCCGAAGCGCCCCATAAACGCGGTCTCCATTCCCGCCAGCGGCCGGGTCACATCAAACCCCTCCTCCCGCAAAAGTCCGCAGAGCAGACCCGCCGCAAAGCGCTCCTCAAAGGAGGTTTCCGGATGCTCCCAGATGGCGTCAGAGGCTTTGAAAAAACGCTCCTTCATTTTATCAAGCATCGTAAACATCTGCATTTTGTTCATTTTTTATCCTCTCTTTCCTTTATTTATCTATTCTGTGGTATAATGATCCTGTTCTTACGCCGCGTACAGCGTGTTTACCGCTGGCCGCGAGCAGAGACAGGAGATGAACGACTATGAAAATTGCCGTATTTACACCAAAAATCTATCTGCAGCCCTTTGAGGCGGCCATCCGGAGCCTGAACGGGCAGGACTGCTTTTTCTGTCTGGAATATTCCGACTTCCATGAAATCTGCACCCTCTATGAACGGATTCAGGGGGAGGCGGACGGGCTCCTCTTTTCAGGAAGCGCCCCGGAAAATTATTTTCACAGCCGCTTTCCCTCCATCCGGCTTCCGGTCTGCAGCATGCGGCACAGCCCCCTTCTGACTGCGCTTGCCCTGCTGCGCTTTTCCCATGAAAATCCCCAAATTCCTCTGACGAAGGTTTTCTGTGACGGGATCGCCAACGTGACCGACCGGAAGCTCTATGAAAGCTGCCTTGGGCCGAAGCTCATGCCCCGCTCTCTCACCACCTGGCACTATACGGATCATCTGCTGGAGGAGCTGGCTGAGGAGATCATCCGCCTTTACCGCGCCGGGGAGATCTGCCACGGCTTCTTCACCATAAGCAGCCTTTATGAGCGGGTGGCGGCCGAGGGACTTCCCTGCACCCATCTCGCCCTTCCTCCGGAAAATATCACGGAGGGGCTCCGGCGTATCCTCGCTCTGACGGAAGGACACAGGGAAAAGGAAAACCAGCAGCTTTCCATGATCCTCCACTATGCGGGACAGGGTGAAACGGATTACAACGAAAGGGAATACCGGGAAGCGACGCTGAAAAAGCTGCTGGTGGACTACAAACGGGAAAACGGCCTGTCTGAGCTCTCCATCGACGCCTTCAACGGAAGGTTGGAACTGAGCCTGTCCGCCTCCTGCGATCCGCAAAGACCCTGGCTTCCCATGCTGCAGTGCCTTCAGGCCATCCGCGAGAGCTATCCCGACGGGCTGCTCGCCGGCATCGGCGTGGGGGAACAGCCCCGGCAGGCCCACAGCAGCGCCCTCTCCGCGCTTTCCTGGGCGAAGGATTTTACGAAGGATTCTTCGAAGGATTGTTCTGCCTCCTGCTGCTTCTGCCTGCAGGAAGGGACGCTCACCGGCCCTCTGCTTTCGGACTGCTGCCTTGCGATCCACACCAACCTGCTTTCATTGTCCGCAAACATCGCCTCGGAGCTGTCCGTCACTCCCATGAATTATGTGCGCGCCATCACCGTCATGGAGCAGCTTCAGGAATCCGGAAACGCTTCCGCCCCGGTCACCTCCGAGCTCCTTGCCCGGTATCTGAACGTGACGGTACGCAGCGCGAACCGGATCCTCTCCGCCCTGGAAAAAAGAAAGATCATCCGGGAGGCGGCTGTTTCCCTTCCTGCCTCAGGAAAGGGACGGCCTGTCCGCTGTTATGAGCTGGCGGCTCCGGTTGTTATTTAAAGACTTAAATTTTTTATGTCCTTAAATCAATATAACATGAGCGCCGCGAAACTGCAAGGGAAAGACTGCTTCTTTCCTGCCGTTTCGCGGCGCTTTCCATCAGCCCCTCCCCTTACGGCCAAGCTGCCAGAAGGCCACCGCGCTCGCCGCAGCCACATTGAGGGAATCCACCCCATGCGCCATGGGGATCCGTACCCGGTAGTCGCAGGCCGCAATGGTATCCCTCCCGAGGCCGTCCCCCTCGCTTCCCAGCACGATGGCAAGCTTTTCCTCCGCCATCAGCCGGGGATCCTCTATGGAAACCGTGTCCTCTCCCAGCGCCATCGCCACGGTCCGAAAGCCCAGCCTGTGAAGCAGGGACAGCCCTCCCTCCGGCCAGGCATCCTCTCCTTTTTCCGGGAAAAAAGCCCAGGGAATCTGGAACACGGTTCCCATGCTGACGCGGACAGAACGCCGATACAGCGGGTCGCTGCAGCCATGGGTAAGAAGTACCGCATCTATTTCAAGCGCGGCGGCGGAGCGGAAAATGGCCCCCACGTTTGTGGGATTCATGATCTGCTCCAGGACGGCAACTCTTGCGGCATCCCGGCAGATCCGCTCCACCTGCTCCGGCTCCGGCCGTTGCATGGCGCAGAGCATGCCGCGGGTCAGGGCAAAGCCCGTAAGCCGGGTCAGCACATCGAGGGGAGCTGTGTAAATGGGAATCCGATACCTCTGCCACTCTTCCATCAGCGCTGCCGCCTCCTCCGCCTGTTTTTCCTCGCACAGCACGGAAATCGGCCTGCAGCCGGAGGCCAGCGCCCGTTCGATCACCTTCGGGCTCTCCGCGATGAAAACGCCGGGCCCAGGCTCGTAAAGATGAAGCAGCTCCGCTTCTGAACGCCGGACGTAGAGGTCGAGCTGAGGCGCGTGAAGGTCGTCTATCTTCACGATATCAGTGCCTTTTTTAATATCAGAATTTATAATATCCGAATCCCATTTTCCCAAATCCAAATTTTCAGACTCCAAAATATCAGGGCTATCCGTCCGCTTTACATTCATTTTCAGGCTCTCCCGTTTTCTTTCATGGTATCATATGACCGAAGATCATTTCCTCAGATATCTACCTTATCACAACAAAAGATCTCTGCCAATTCTTTTCTTGTGCTTCGCATATACACTTCATTTCAGATATGATAAAATGGATCTGCAGGATTCATCATTCAGCTTTGGAAAGGAAGGTATGAAAATGGAAAAGACAGTAAGCTTTGATCTGAGCGGAAAGGTTGCCGTCGTAACAGGCGCTTCCAGAGGGCTGGGCATCGAGCTCGCCACCTCTCTCGCAGAATATGGGGCCGATCTGGCGCTGATGGCCGGAAATGAAGAAAAGATGAAGAAGGCCGCCGCGGATATCACGGAGAAAACGGGGGTAAAGGTCATCACCGTGAAGGTGGATATTTCTGATGAGGAAAGCGTGCAGAAAGCGGTGGCGGCCGTCATGGCGGAATATGGAAAGATCGATATTCTGGTAAACAACGCCGGAATCATCCGCTATGGCCGTCCGGAGGAAATATCCCATAAGGACTGGACGGAATGCATCGATGTGGACGTGACCGGAACCTGGCTGATGAGCAAAGAGGTCGTAAACGCTTCCATGCTTGAAAAGGGCGGACGGATCGTGAACATCTGCTCCGTAAACAGCTTCAGCGCCTCTCCTGCGGCGGTGGTCTATCATGTAGCGAAAGCGGCCGAGGCAGCTCTCACCAAGTCCTGTGCGGCGGCATGGGCCGGACACGGCATCTATGTAAACGGAATCGCTCCCGGCAATATGCAGAACGGGGAAATGGCTCCCGACACTCCCCCCGCCATTCTGGAGAACATCCGCAACAAGGTTCCGCAGAGAAGGCTGGGACAGTACGGGGATCTTTCCGGCGCGCTCCTGTTCCTCGCCTCCGATGCGAATACCTATACACAGGGAACCATCATCGTATGTGACGGAGGTTTGATCCTGGAGAGCTTCTGAGCACAGCGTCAGCGGCCCTCCAGAGAAAAGTGCACCGACCGGCGCCGCTCTGCCAGAAATCCTTCTGCTCCGGCGCCGTCTGTTTTCCAGTAAAGCGCCTCTCCCAGCCGGGACGCTGATACGGTACGGACGATATTCCCTTTCTGATCCGGGATCCGGCGGGTCGCCTCCTCGCCGTCGCGGAGCGCGTACAGATGCAGCTCGCATTCCGCCGGGTAGTCATAATCCGGCCGGTCCTCCCTGGTTCCCAGCACAAGCAGGCTGTTTTCCCGCACGTAAAGAGGAAGGGAGAAATAGTCATAGGTACCGCGGTAATATCTTCCGCCCTCCCTGGTTTCTCCGGTAAAGAAATCCGTCCAGATTCCCTCCGGAAGATAATAGCACACCTCTCCCGCCGCATGAAACACCGGCGCCACAAGCAGGCTGTCTCCCAGCATATACTGCTGATCCAGCCACTGACAGGCGGGATCCTCCGGAAATTCCAGCATCATGGGACGAAGGAGGGGAATCCCCGTTTCATGGGCAGTCACGGCCGCCTCGTACAGATAAGGCATAAGCCTGCATTTTAAGCGGACGAAATGTCGGGCGACCTCGCAGGCCTCCTCATCGAAGCTCCAGGGCACCCGATAGCTGGAGGAGCCGTGCAGGCGGCTGTGGGAGGACAGCAGGCCGAAGGCCAGCCAGCGCTTGTACACATCCGCGGGCGCCGTATTTTCAAAGCCGCCGATGTCGTGGCTCCAGAAGGAAAATCCGGACAGGGAAAAGGAAAGGCCTCCCCGCAGGGTTTCCGCCATGGATGCGTAAGTTGCGCTGCAGTCCCCGCCCCAGTGCACCGGAAACCGCTGACAGCCTGCCGTCGCGCTGCGCGCGAAGACGACGGCCTCTCCGTCCCCCTTCACCTCCTGAAGCAGGGAGAAAACGCAGCGGTTATACAGAAACGAATAATAATTGTGCATGGCCTGCGGATCGCTGCCGTCATGATAGCGCACGTCCACAGGGATCCTTTCGCCGAAGTCTGTCTTAAAGCAGTCCACGCCCAGCTCCAGCAGGCGCCGCAGCTTTCCCTGATACCAGCGGCAGGCGTCAGGATTGGTAAAATCCACCAGCCCCATTCCTGCCTGCCAGTTATCGGTCTGCCGGATGCCCCTTCCGTCTGCCCGCATCAGCAGATATCCGTTCTTCGCCGCTTCCGCAAAGGCTTTCGTTCCCTGGGCGATGTACGGGTTGATCCAGACACAGATCTTCAGTCCCCTTTCGTGATACCTCTTCAGCATTCCCTCCGGGTCAGGAAATACGTCCGGATCCCATTCAAAATCGCACCACTGAAATCCCTTCATCCAGAAGCAGTCGAAATGGAACACGCTCAACGGAATCTCCCTGCGGTTCATTTCATCCAGAAAGGATGTGACCGTCTTTTCATCGTAATCGGTGGTGAAGGAGGTGGAAAGCCACAGGCCGAAGGACCAGGCGGGCGGAAGGGCCGGACGCCCGGTGAGGGCCGTATATTTTTTCAGGATCTCCTTCGGGGACGGGCCGTAAAAAAGAAAATAGCGAAGCTCCTCTCCCGGCACGGAAAATCCCACATATTCCACCTTTTCACTGGCCGCCTCAAAGGAGACCCGGTCCGCATGATCCACAAAGACCCCGTATCCTTTGTTGGTCATGTAAAACGGGATATTTTTATAGGCAACCTGGGAGGCCGTTCCTCCATCCTCGTTCCAGATGTCCACAGACTGCCCGTTTTTGACAAAGGCGGTAAATCGCTCTCCCAGCCCGTAGACGTTCTCTCCCGGCGAAAGGGACAGCTCGTTGACCATGTAGGGCTCGTATTCCAGCTCCCGCATATACTCGTCTCCGGGCAGCATGGAGGACGGCTTTTTGTCCCAGCGGATATAGCCCAGATTCCGGAAGCCGCAGGAGGTGAGCGGCCCGTCCTGCGTCCGGAAGCTGTATCCCCATTCCCGTTTGTTCACGCTGACGCTGAGACGTCCTGCGGTTAAAACCGCCTCGTCCTCCCCTTCCCAAAATTCAGCCGCACAGGAGGACTCCTCCTTTTCAAACCGGGCTCCCTCCGGTCATATCCCTCGTAATGCCAGGCCCGGACAAAGATCACGTCCTCTGCCACGGCCCGAAATTCCACCGTGATGACGGGCATGTTCAGGGTATCTCCCCGGGACAGAATCCTTCCCGCCGGGGCCGTCACGCGCATCCCGTTCCCAATCCTCTCGATCCTGTATGCCTCGGAAGCGTAAAGAGCGTTGGCACGTTCGCTGCGAAGCCAGTAGCCTTCTGTAAATTTCATTTGTTGTCCTCCCTTTTCATCCTTTTACCGCTCCGGCCACCATTCCCCGGATGATCTGCTTGCTGAAAGCGAAGTACATTACCACAATGGGAGACATGGTGATGAGCATGGCCGCCATCTGTTTCGGATAGTCCGAAGCGAACTGGCCTTTGAACTGGGTCAGCGCCAGCGGCACCGTCTGAAGGGAAACGCTTTTGATCAGCACCAGGGCGAAGGAAAATTCATTCCAGCAGCTGAAGATCTGGATGATGGCTACGGTCACGAGAATGGGCTTGCAGATGGGAAGAATGATCTTCCAGAGGGTATTGGAAAAGCTGCTTCCGTCGATGGCCGCCGCCTCCTCCAGAGAGACCGGGATCCCCTTCACATAGCCCTCCACCAGAAAGATTCCCATGGGGAGCCCGAAGGAAACATAGGGCAGGATCAGGGTAAACCACCGGTTGGAGATGTTGCAGGCGCGGAAGACCACGTAAATGGGCACAAGCAGGGAATGAATGGGAATCAGCATCCCCATCAGAAACATGGCGTAAAGGACACGGTTTCCCCGGAAACGGATCCTCGCCAGTATGTAGCCCACGATAAAGGAAAAAAGAACGATCAGCAGGATGGAAAGCGCCGTGGTCCGGACGCTGTTCAGCATGGACTCGCCCAGATGATAATCGGAGTTGGTCAGGATCCGGGTATAATTGATCAGCGTGGGTTCCTTCGGAAGTCCGACGATATCCGCGTTAAACGCCCTTTTTTCCTTCAGGGAGGAATACAGCATCCACACGATCGGGAAAATGCAGGACAGAGAAAATACGGCAAGCACCAGGTTCATGAGAAAGCCCGCGATCCCTTTGCGGACCGGATGTACACCTTTGTCTTTTTTCATTTTCTTCCTCCCTCCTTTTCCCTGGTCAGCAGCTTGATCAGCCCCTGAGACCCGCCGATCACCAGCAGCGACAGCACGAAAATCCCCACGGAAATGCAGCTTCCATAGCCCATGTTGCTCTGGTTGAAGGAAATCTGATAACCGTACATGGCCATTACCATGGACGCCGTACCGGGTCCGCCCTTGGTCATCACGAAAATGTTGTCAAATGCCTTCATATTTCCGGCAATACAGAGCGTGATACAGACCAGCATGGTATTTTTGATGAGGGGCAGGGTGATGTACAGGGCCCGCTGAACGCCGTTTGCCCCGTCGATTTCAGCGCTCTCAAAAATTTCGGAATCAATTCCAGCTACGGCCGAAAGGATGATCACCATATAATAGCCGATGTACTGCCAGATCAGAGGAATGGATACCAGGAGCATGACCATATCCGTCTCGTTGAGCCAGACCCTGCACAGATCCTCCCTTCCTATCGTCCGCAGAAACCAGTTGATCACTCCGTATTGATTGTGATAGATCATGTTCCAGATCAGGCCCAGACAGACCGCGGAAATGGTGCTGGGGAAAAACCCGAAGGTGCGGTGGATGGCCTTGCATTTCACCAGCCGGGAGCCGATCATCATCACCAGGATAAAAGCGATGCCGATCTGGCCGAGAATACAGACGACCACCAGATAGATATTGTGCCCGAACGCTTCCCAGAAGACAGCGTCGTGAAACAGAGCGATGTAATTCTGCAGGCCGGTAAAGGTCTTCTGCGGCCCGCCCTTCCATTCAAAAAAGCTGTAGACCAGTGCGGTCAGAAGCGGCACGAATACCGTAAACAGAAACATCGCCACCGGTATCAGCAGGTACAGAAAGATCGTTCTTCCCTTAGGCTTGATGGTGTTCAACATACAGACCTCTCTTCCGGCGGCACCGGGCGCCGCCTTTGCGTCGTTTTTCCAAAAAGCCGTTCCACCGGCATCATCCCGGCGGAACGGCTCCCTGGGGCTGTTTTTTCAGTTCATCTTTTCAGACAGGGGATCCTCAATAATTCGCTTCGTAAGCTGCCTGTGCGTTGGCCGCCACGTCTTCCGGCGTCATATCGCCGTTAAGCATTGTCTGCATATCGGTATTGAGCACATCCCAAACCGCGTTGGTGATATAGGAATCGTAAATTTCACAGGTTTCCGTATCCACATAGGACCAGTTATAGAAGTCCTGGGTGATCTGATCGAATGCGCTCAGATCCACGTCTTCCACCTTGGTCAGGCCGCCCAGCGCGTAGTTCTCCGCCACATAGCCTGCAAATGCAGGGCCGGTGATGTATTCCGCCAGATCGATGGCCGCCGCCAGCTTATCGGGGTCATCCGCCAGCTTGGAATTGACCGCTACCGCATAGCCAAGTCCAATGTTCTGGGAATTGGGAGCTTCCGTGGCATCCGCGGGCTGAGGAAGCACCGCAAAGCCCATATTGTTCCACTTTTCTTCATCCGAATCCTTCAGGGCAGCCCAGATGTAGGATTCGTCCCAGTTACCTCCGATGAACGCCGCAGCGTCGCCGGAAATGTAATATTCTCTCGCGTCTTCGTTGGTCACCACATTGAAGTCTTCATTAAAGATCTCTGTTTCCGTAAACAGTCTCTGCATCTCGGTCAGCGCTTTCACAAAAGCTTCGTCCGTGAACGCGGCGCCTTCCTTTGCCACCAGGCTCATGAACCAGTCAGGCCCCGTATAGCGGTTGCCGAGGGTGGAAAGGAAATCGGAATTTGCCTGCCACTTACCGCCGTTGCCGAAGGCCACCGGGGTGATGCCCTGTCCGCGGAAGTATTCCGCCGCCGCTTCCACCTCTTCCCATGTGGAAGGGAACGCGTCATATCCTGCTTCCTTCCACATCGCCTTGTCGTATATGACAACCGTGCAGGTACCGCCGGTCAAAGCAGGATATCCGTAAATGGACTCTCCCACGGTGAAGGGAATGAAGTACGCCTGATTGTAATCGTCATAGTAAGGAGAGGACTGAATGTCCGCCGTCAGATCATAGACCAGGCCCTGATTTGCCCAGTCGATGGTGTTCATGCCCTGCAGCAGGAAAACATCCGGGAGATCATCCGCAGCGGCCAGCGTGGCGATCTGGGTCTTGTATTCCGCATTCGCCAGCACATTCTGCGTCAGGGTAATATCAGGATGGGCCTCATCCCACTGTGCCAGCACCGTGCGGAAGCCGTCGGAGCCGCCGTTTCCTTCCGATTCCTCAGAGGTGGAATAATGCATGATCTCAAGCTCTCCCGTATAGGCAAGCTGCTCCCCCTGTGTCTCCTCCTCTGCTGCAGCCGGAGCGGATGCGGAAGCTTCTTCCGCTGTCTCTTCCGGTTCGGGAACCGCTTCCGAGACCGCTTCCGCGCCGGTTGTTTCGGCAGCGGGCTCAGACGACGAACATCCCGCCAATATCGTTGTTGTCAACGCTGCGCAAAGCAGCAGACTGAGCATTTTCTTTTTCATCCTTCATCCTCCTTTTTGGATATTGGATATCCTGTCAATTGTCTACCAGGTTTCTGACCGTCTGGCCTTCCAAAACCCGCCCCTCCACAACTGTGATATCACGCAGCGCCGTCTTCGGATTCTCGATCAGGTCGATCAGCTTCTCCGCCGCATATCGCCCAATCAGTCCGGTGTCCTGATACAGGGTAGTCAGCTTCGGAGAAGCGTGCCTGGCCAGACGGATCCCGTCATAGCCGGCTACGGAAATATCCTGCGGCACCGCCAGCCCGTTTTCCCGGATCCTGCTGAGCCCTCCCAGCGCGGCAAAATCATCCGGATACAGGATGCAGGTAGGCCGTTTTTTCAGATCCAGCAGCTTCTGCGTGGCTTCCGCCGCCCCTTCCGTATCCCGGTAATCGCTTTCCAGCACATACTCATCCGGGACCTCCAGTCCCAGGCGCTGAGCCGTCCGGTAAAATCCGGAGAGCCGGTTCCTGGTCACTGCCGAATCCGCTCCGTGAATGTAAGCGATCCTCCGATGCCCCCTTCGGTAAACAAAGGTCAGAAGATCCTCCATCCCCTTTCCGTTATCCGAGATCACTGCGAGCCTGTCATTGAAGATATAGTCGATGGTCACCACCGGAAGGTCACTGTTCACCAGTTCAAGCACCTCCGGCTCTGTAAAATCGATACAGGCGACGACCACTCCGTCAAATCCCCGGTACCTGGCATGCTCCAGATAGGTCATCCGGTTTTTCCTGGTGCGGTTGCAGTTCAGAAAGGTCAGATCGTAGTCCTTTTCCTCCACGGCTACCTTGAAGCTGTCCAGTACTGCCCCGAAATAATCATGGGTCAGACCGTTGTGCGCTTCATCCGTGAAGAGGACCCCGATATTATGACTCCGGTTCGTCTTGAGCGTACGTGCGAACAGATTGGGACGATATCCCAGCTCCTCTGCCTTCCGCCGGATCAGAGCCTTCCTTTCCTCGCTGATGTCGGCATGATCGTTCAGCGCCTTGCTTACCGTCGCAACGGATACCTGACATTCTCTCGCTATATCCTTCAGTGATGCCATATCGCCTGCCTCCTGAATTACTTTTGGTTCTTTTTTTCATTATACACATACGTCGGCCGGCGCGCAACAGTTGTTGCTTAAACGATATACTTAATCGTTTTCTGCATTTTAATTATAGAGTTATTGCACATATTTTTCAATACAAAATCTGTATAAAAATTAATTTTGTATATTTATCAAAATATTTATTTGATTTTTTATGCATATTTTACATATTGCTTTTTAAGTTTCTCCGTTTTGATCGGCCTCTTCTTTCCCGTTCCTTATTTTTTCTGCTTTCTTTTATCTCTCCGGAATATTTTCTTTGAAATTTCTTGATTTAAGCGGCATTTTTACGTATAATCAGAATATCAAAGTTAACTTAAACGTTTTCTTTTCAGGGGAGGTTGCCATGAAATACGGTTTTTTTGATGATGCCGCCAGAGAATACGTCATTACAGTTCCGCAGACTCCGCTGCCATGGATCAATTATCTGGGCTGCAGGGATTTTTTCAGCCTGATCTCCAATACCTGCGGCGGATATTCCTTTTACCGGGACGCAAAGCTTCTGCGTCTTACCCGCTATCGTTACAACAACGTGCCTGCGGATTCCAACGGAAGATATTTCTATATTAAAGAAGGAGAATGCGTCTGGAATCCCGGCTGGCAGCCCACACAGACTCCGCTTGACTTCTATGAATGCCGGCACGGACTTGGATACAGTCGTTTTACCGGAAGAAAGAACGGGCTGGAGGCCTCGCTGCTCACCTTCGTTCCCGTGGATGACAGCTGCGAGATCAACCGGCTGACGCTGACCAACCGGACGGACGAAAAAAAGACCATCCAGCTCTTCTCCTATCTGGAATGGTGCCTCTGGAACGCCGACGACGATATGAAGAATTTTCAGCGCAATTTCAGCACCGGAGAAGTTGAGATCGACGGATCCACTCTGTATCATAAAACGGAATACCGGGAGCGGCGCGATCACTATGCCCTGTTTTCCGTCAACGCGCCAATCCGCGCGTTCGATACGGACCGGGACGCCTTCCTCGGCCCCTGGCGCAGCAATTCCAATCCCGCTTCCGTGGAAGCGGGACGGCTCTCCAACTCCATAGCCAGCGGCTGGTCTCCCATCGCCGCCCATCAGCTTGATCTTACGCTGGATGCGGGCGAGACCCGTACCTTCCTTTTCGTCACCGCATACATCGAAGTGCCACGCGATGAAAAATGGGAGGCTCCCGGCATCATCAACAAGAAGCCGGCCCGGAAACTGCTGGAACGCTACTCCGATGAAGCCTCGGTGGACGCGGCCTTTCTGAAGCTGCAAAAATACTGGGAAGCACTGCTGTCCCGTTTCAGCCTGGAGTCCGGCTGCAGCGAGCTCAACCGCATGGTGAATATCTGGAACCAGTATCAGTGCATGATCACCTTTAACCTTTCCCGAAGCGCTTCTTACTATGAATCCGGCATCGGAAGGGGAATGGGATTCCGGGATTCCTGCCAGGATCTGCTCGGCTTCGTCCATCTGATCCCGGACCGGGCGCGGCAGCGGATTCTGGATATTGCCGCCACCCAGTTTCCGGACGGAAGCGCCTATCATCAGTATCAGCCTCTGACCAGACAGGGCAACGCCGATATCGGCAGCGGCTTCAACGATGACCCGCTCTGGCTCATTGCCTGTACGGCCGCCTACGTCAGGGAAACCGGAGACCTGAGGATCCTGGACGAGCCCGTTTGCTTTAATAACGTGCCCGGCACCGAAGAACCCCTCCTGGAGCACCTGCGTCGCTCCTTCCGTTTCACCGTTTCCCACAGGGGACCGCACGGCCTTCCTCTCATCGGCCGGGCGGACTGGAACGACTGTCTGAATTTAAACTGCTTCTCTGAAGAACCGGGGGAATCCTTCCAGACTGCCGGCCCCAGCGAAGGCCCTGTGGCGGAGTCCGTTTTCATCGCCGCCATGTTCGTCCGCTATGGAGAAGAATATGCCCGTCTCACCTCTCTGATGGGAAATACGCAGGAGGCCGAGGCCGTGCTTTGCGAGGTGGAGGCCATGAAAAAAGCCGTCCTCACGGACGGCTGGGACGGGGAATGGTTTTTGCGTGCCTACGACGCATTCAGCCAGAAGGTGGGTTCCTGCGAATGCGAGGAAGGACAGATCTTTATCGAGCCTCAGGGCTTCTGCGTTCTGGCAGGCATCGGCATTCAGGAGGGAATGGCAAGGCGGGCGCTGGATTCCGTCCGGGACCGTCTGGACACCGAATACGGCATCATGCTCCTGCAGCCCGCTTACACCAGATACCATAAGGAGCTGGGAGAAATCTCTTCCTATCCTCCGGGCTATAAGGAGAACGCGGGGATCTTCTGCCACAACAATCCGTGGATTTCCATCGCGGAGACGAAGATCGGGCGCGGAGAGCGGGCCTTTGAGGTCTACCGCAAAACCTGCCCCGCCTTCGTGGAAGAAATCAGCGAAATCCACCGCACCGAACCCTACGTTTACTCCCAGATGGTGGCCGGAGCGGACGCCGTCCGGCACGGAGAAGCGAAAAACAGCTGGCTGACCGGCACAGCGGCCTGGACCTTCGTAAACATCTCCCAATATCTGCTGGGAATCCGGCCCGATTACGACGGACTGCGGATTGATCCCTGCATTCCGCCGTCCTTTGAAAGCTTCACGGTCCGCAGAACCTTCCGCGATACGGTTTACGACATTCATATCGAAAATCCGGACCATGTGGAAAAAGGAGTCGTCTCCATGACCGTGGACGGAGCAGCCATAAAGGGCTGTGTCATACCGGTTCAGGAAGGCAAAAAGCATTGTCAGGTTTCCGTCGTTATGGGAAACCCCTCTGCCCATAGCTAATGATCCGGGCAATCAGAGATATCACTGTGCAACGGTAAATAAAGAATAAAACAGCCCTTTCTTTTCCATCAGCTGCTCAAACCGCCCTGTTTCAACGATACGTCCATGACGAAGCACCAGGATACCGTCATATTTTCGCAGTAACGTCTCATCCAGAGAATGCGTCACAATGATCCGGGTAAGGCCCTCTAAATCCAGTATGGATGCGGTGATCCGGTAAGCGGTTTCTTTGTCCAGGGCAGAAGTGGCTTCATCCACCAAAAGCACCGGCGTTTCCCGAAGCAGACAGCGGGCGATGGATACTCTCTGGCGCTCTCCGCCGGAGAGTCCTGCTCCGTTTTCGCCGCACAGGCAGGCCTCTCCCTTGCGTTTTACGAAATCAGCCAGACCGGAAAGCTTTACCGCCCGCTGAATCTGATCCTCAGGGAAATCCTGAAACATCGTAATATTATTGCGCAGGGTGCTGTTGAATACGAATACATTCTGTTCTATCAGAGAGACCAGTTCATACAGGGAATCCGTCCGGATAGACCTCAGCTCCCGCTGGTCGAATAAAATTTCTCCTTCATACTCACTGTGAGCCGCCATTAACAAATTTAATAAGGTTGACTTTCCCGAACCGGATGCTCCCACCAGAGCATACCGCTTGCCTGCCTCAAACTGATAATTGATTTTATGAAGCACCTCTTCTCCTGCAGTGTAGGAAAAAGAGAGGTCGCATAGTTTAATACCGTCATTTAATACCTTTGGAATACCTCCGCCCTCTTCTCTGACATTCTCAGCCAGTAAGAGGGCCTGCTTTTCCACAAGGCCCAGGGCTGCCGCCCGTCCGGAGATCAGCGAAGGCGCTTCCTCTAAGAAGTTGAATGCCAGACCGCTCAGCTGCAGAAAGACCCACGCCATCCCCGGAGTAACATTCCGCCCTGTTACAGCCATAAAAGCGGCAGCAAAGAAAACGCCGAACTGAGCCAAAAGCCCTGACGCACTTCCGATCGTATGTAAAATCTGCTTCAGCCTGTTGCTGTAAGCCTTCGCGGCCTGAGCCTTTTCGTTGCTTTTGGAAAATAACCGCAGGATATCCTTCTCCGCTTGAAAGCTTTTCACCACCGAAAAGCCAACCAGACTATCCTTAAGCATGGAGAGAAAGCTGTCGTTTTTCCGGGAAACCTCCTTCTCGGCAGCTACCAGTTTTTTTCCGGTCAGCAGCGAAGTTAAGAGGGGTGCCAGCGATAATCCCAGGGCGATCGCCGCTAACAGGGGGCTGTACCAAAACATCAGCAGGAAAGCGCCCAGACCGATCAGCCCCTCCATTATCAACGTAAATAAGCCTTCCAGATAATTTGCCTCGATACTGGTCGCATCATTGGAAAACGCAGAAAGATACGTGGAGGTGTTCTCTCTGGAAAAGGTAGAAATATTCTTTCGCAGGAGCTGTTCAAAGGCGTAATCCTTATATTGTCTCATGGCACGCGCATAAAAACGCGGCATTGCCCAGGCGCGTACTGCCCCGACCAAAACAACCATCCCTATCACTCCCGCAAAAACCCACAAAAGCTGCGGCAATGGCAGTACGTTCTCCGCGCCCGCTATCAGATCCATAACCTGCTGCAGCATCCAGGAAATCACCAGATTGACAAAGGCCATAACTGCTGTGGCCAGCATGGATAAAGAAAAATTCAATTTATTATGACGATAAAACTGTTGGATAAAGGGTTTTCGTAGTTTACGCTTATTCATAGCAATATCTCCTCTGTGTGTTGCGGTGTCAGACCGGATATCTTTCCTCTGATCTTGTCGAGATAAGTCTCTGTATCCATGATCCTTTTCATTGCCGAATCAGTTTCCTTCTGAGCCTCATCCCTGAAAATCTGCACAGATCCTCTTCCTGCGCCCTTGCCCCCCTTCGCACGCCGCCTGGATTGACCGGATTTGCCAGATTCAGGACGAGCACCGGCCTGGAATCTTTTTCAAAGGTATGCCCAAAATCCACATACTGGTTTCTGGCCGCAGTAAAGGAATCCGCGTTGACGCATCCATGACCGCATCTGCCCGAAACAAAAACTTTTTCCACATCCCTACAGTTTTCGATATCTCTGACGTCCTCCGGAATTTTGCGGCAACACGATGGAACCACAGACAGACCTGTCGATACCAGATACAACATCGGACATGTGGAAGTATGCTCTTATGTGCTTGATGCATTTAACATAAGGTCGTTATTCTTCCATTTCAATCCGAAAAACATTGATCACATCGGCATCAGGACAGCAGAAAGCAATAGAGCCATCGGGCCGGCTGGGAAGCGTCCCTCCATAACGAAGAATATCAATGTAGGGAAACGCTACATGCATGGCCATTGGACACAGCTTACCTCTGTCAGTGTCAAAATCAAAGGTATCTCCAATCCGGTGTCCATGATGACAGCCCATATGGCCTTTTTGCTCGATCAGGGTGAGTTTGATTTTAGGCTTCTTCATTACCAGTGTCCTCCAAAAATTGTTCAATGGGAATTCCCTTATATTTGTCTTGATTGTCCTGATTGGCACATATGATTCTTTCTAACTGACGCATGGCCGTCTCGACGCTTTTTTCTAATGCACCGTTTCTCAGATAGCTGCCTGCAACTATCGACATGAAAATGTCTCCGGTTCCCGGAAAACGGACTGGAATTTCTTTATAGGGCAGAAACTTTATGGAATCCCCCGGCGAGGCTTTAACTGCGGTATACTTCCCTTCCTTCATTTTTATGCTGGTAATCACGAGCGACTTCGCACCCAAATCATGAAGCTGATCTGCAATCCGTTCTACATCTTCTCCCGTGTAGGATTCCTGCACCACATGATTAGACAAAAAACAGGCCTCGGTAATGTTAGGAACAACCACATCCGCGACAGCGCACATTTGTTTCATGGATATTACCGATTTCTCTGTAACGCCATTATAAAACTTTCCGTCGTCGCCCATAATGGGATCCAAAAAAATGCGGCTCCCCCTCTCCCGCTGTTCTTTGCAGAATTCACAAACCAGGGATGCCTGTTGCTCTGACGCTATGAATCCGGTGCAGACCGCATCAAAATCAAACGAAAGCCTTTTCCATATCTTAAGGGTATTTCTCATATATTCTGTAGTGTCCAGTATTTCGAAAAGCCCGTAATCCAAAGTATTCGAAACCAGAGCGGTTGGCAAATTGAAGGTCTCAAGTTTGAAATGCGAGAAAACCGGTATCATTGCAGACAAAGCCACTTTCCCGTAACCAGCCATATCGTTAATCAATAAAACTTTTGGATAATCGTTTGATTTTTCTCTCACGCTCACATCCTCGGATCATATGCCACTGAAACATGTTCATCTTTTTGTTTCAGTGGCCTGATTTAACTGGTTCTCCGCTTATTTACTAATCAAATAATCATTTTATTTGGCACCATCAAGTTACAGCCATGGCGCATAAGCCAGAAAACGCCGTATTTCCCCTAAATCTCCCGGATATCATAAGGCGTGGTCTGGTACACGTAGTAATTCAGCCAGTTTGTGTACAGGTCGTTGCAGTGGGACCGCCAGAGCAGGACGGGCCGCTTCGTGCAGTCGTCGTCCGGATAATAGTTGACAGGCGGATCGATGGGAAGCCCCTTTCCCCTGTCGCGCATGTACTCGTTATGTAAGGTATAGCGGTCGTATTCCGGATGGCCCATGACGAAAACCTGCTTTCCGCCTTCCGTCATGCACAAAAGCACGCCCGCCTCCTCCGATTCCGCCATCACCAGAAGCTCCGGGCAGGCATGGATGGCCTCCGCAGGCACCGCGGTATGGCGGCTGTGGGGGATATAGAAAATATCGTCAAAGCCGCGCACCAGGGGCACCTTTCTGTTGGAAACCCTGTGCGGATAAACGCCGAACAGCTTCTTTGGAAGGAGCACCTTGTTCAGCCCGAAATGATAGTAAAGCCCGGCCTGCGCGCCCCAGCAGATGTGGAAGGTGCTGGTCACGTGTGTTTTTGACCATTCCATGATCTCGCACAGCTCCTCCCAGTAATCCACCTCCTCAAAGGGAATCTGCTCCACCGGCGCACCCGTGATGATCAGGCCGTCGTACTTGTTTTCCTTCAGCTCGTCAAAGGTATCGTAAAACTTGTTCAGGTGGGTGATGGAGGTGTTCATGGACACGTGGCTGTTCATTTTCATAAAGGTCACATCCACCTGAAGTGGTGTGTTCGACAGAGAGCGCAGCAGGTGCAGCTCCGTGTCCTGCTTGACGGGCATCAGGTTCAGAATGCAGATCTGCAACGGGCGCATATCCTGATGCAGCGCCCGGTACTCGTCCATCACAAAAATATTTTCATTGTCAAGGATATCCCTCGCCGGGAGATCCCTCTGTATTTTTATCGGCATATTTCTCCTCCATTCCGAAGCGCTTTAGTGCTGAGGAACGCGCTTAGAAATCGCGTATGCGATTTCTAAGCTGCGATCCAAGGCTTTGTGACGTTTCGGCACAAAGCCGGATTGAAAAATGTGCTATCGAGCACATTTTTCAATCTCACTCCTCCATTCCCAGATACCGCTTCATGAATTCCTCTTCCGTAAGGACGGGCACGTTCAGCTCCTTCGCCTTTTTGTTTTTCGCGGAATTCGAGGTGCTGTCGTTATTGATCAGACAGGTGGTCTTTCCGGTCACGCTTCCCGTGACCTTGCCTCCCTTCTGCTCGATGACCTCCTTGAGGGCGCTCCTTCCGTCAAAATGGTTCAGGCTTCCGGTCACCACAAATACAAGTCCCTTCAGGGTCTGGGCGGATTCATCCACCGCCGTATGCGCAATGTTAAGCTCAGAAAGCAGAAGCTTCACATCCTCCCGGTTCTTCTCCGACTGCCAGTAGTCGCAGAAGGTCCCTGCGATCACGCCGCCCACGCCGTCGATCAGGCTCAGCTCCTCCACGTCCGCATTC
>DWWS01000039.1 GCA_019119595.1 Candidatus Eisenbergiella merdavium
GAATCAGAAAAACCCTCCGAATCCGTGAAACCTTCCGATCCAGAAGAACCTTCTGAATCAGAAAAACCCTCCGAATCCGAAAAACCTTCTGAATCGGAAAAACCTTCCGAACCAGAAAAGCCCTCTGAATCGGAAAAGCCCTCTGAATCGGAAAAGCCTTCCGAACCAGAAAAACCCTCTGAATCGGAAAAGCCCTCCGGGCCGGACGATTCCTCAGCCACTTCCCGTCAGCTTGAAATATCCTGCAGCAAAGGCGGCAGGGTGGAGCCAGACGGAAAGCTTTCCACAGAGGACAGTGCTGAAATCATCTTCACCTTTACTCCTGATCCCGGTTTTCGCATCGGGGAAGTGCGGCTGGATGGAACGGATATCACATCAGAGCTGAAGGAGAATACCTATACGCTGAAAACGGGCAGTCTCTCTGAAGAAAGCAGCCCGCACAAGCTTTCCGTTTCCTTCCGGGAAACCACGAAGGCGGAGCTTCTGGAACAGTTCAGAGCCCTGCCTTCCCTTGACGCGGCCTCAGAATACGGCGAAAAGGAGCAAAGGGTCTATCTGGATGCCTGGATCCAATATCAGGCACTGGCAAAGCGCGATCATATCCGCCTTGAGGATCATATTCTTCAGGCCTATTATAAAAATCTTACCTGCCTTCCCTGTTTCAGCCTGAGCGTGGATATAGCCGAGGCTGCGGACAGCTTTGTTTCCATTTCAGACACCTCCATCCTGTTTTCCACACTCAAGCAGGATGAGGCTCAGAAGCTGCTGGACGGAACCATCCGGAAAATAGCCTTTACCCTGAAAGCGGACACGGCGAAGCTGGAGAAAGCGGAGGAAAATGCGCTTCTTTCTCTGCTGGATCCGGTCGTCTCTGTGGGCGGTATTCGGATTTCCGCGGAAAAGACCGTATATAAAAAAGGCGCGTCCAATACCTACCCTCTGACGAACCTGCCGCTGTCCCTCACTTTCTCCCTCTCCGGTGCGGGAACGCCCGAAAAGGGATATGAGCGCTCCTTTTATGCCGCTCGCCTGACGGAAGGCCCCGGCGGAAAAATCAAAGCAGAGCTTCTGGATAAAAAAGAAGAAAGCCAGACGCAGCTTACCATAAGCGCCTCCTCTTTTCCAGCCGTTTATGTTCTGCTGTATCAGGATCGGAAAACGGGGGAAGGACAGACGGAAAAGCCGTCCTCCGAGGCAAGCGCCTCCGAAAATAAGCCGTCCCAGGAAGCCTCCTCCGACAGCGGTTCCTCCGGCAATGATTCCGGGAATCATGATTCTGACGATAACGATTCCAGTACCTATGTGCCGGATTATGAAAAGGAGTTCTGGGAGGAGGTGCGCGGCCTGATCCAGAAGGCGAAAGCCGGGGAAACGGTCAACGTAAACGCCGTGACCTATGACCGGATGCCCGAAAGTGTCATGGACGCCCTGCGGAAGAATCCCAATGTGGCCCTGATCGTGCGCTGGGACGGCGGGGACGCGGTCATCATTCCCGCGCTGACGGCTCTGGCAAAGGAGGAAGGGCGGGTCTATTATCCGCTTTCCTATCTGAGCGGGCTCTATAAGACCATCAACGCCGCTCTCACCCAGCCGGTTCCCCAGCCAAACGCCGCGCCGCAGATCACCGCGCCTGCGCAGTCCGCCTCCACCTATACGCCCACTCCGGAAAACATGGGCGTAAAGAAGCCTCAAAATTCTCAGGGAAGCGGAAACGGGGATTCGCAGGAAGAAACAGATCCGCAGGAAGAAACCTCAACGGAGGAAACCGCCGCTGAGCCGGAAGGCAGCCTGCCTGCCTCCCAAGATGATCACGCCGAGGATTCTGAGCTTCTGGATACCGTTCAGGTCACCCAGGCGCAGAAAAACCCGACCACCATCATCGTGCTTGTGGCTTCCGCCGCCCTGCTGATCCTTGTGCTCATACTCATCGCCGTTCTGCTGACTCTGAAAAACAAATAGCCACACGGAAGCTTATGTTGTTTGTCCGCCTTCTGTTCGCAGGAGGCGGACAAACGTCCTTAACACCTCATTTCCCCGGAGGCTGCGGTAGTAAATTCCAAAGGAAATGGGTTCAATCTCCTCCATCGGAGTCCGGAGAAGCGGCGCGTTTTCCGGAACGAACAGCTCCGGCATCACACAGACGCCAAGCCCGGCCTGAACCAGGATGACAGCCGCCTCTGCCGATTCGCAGAAATGCAGCTCCGGAAGCGGTCTTCCTCCCACCAGCCTGCCCTGCATCTGCCCGATGGAAGGAGGAAGCAGGTCAGGCGTAAACAATATCAGCTTTTCCTCCTTCAGATCCTGCACGGAAACGGATTCCCTTCCCGCAAACCGATGATTCTTTTCACAGACACAGACGATCCGCATCTTCTTCATTTCCTGATAAACCGCCGGGATCTTAAACTCCTCGATCTCACGGAAGCCGATGACCGCATCGGTATCCCCCTCCTCCAGATAACGGTAAAGATGGCGGGCAGAGGTCATTTTCAGCCTGGGATGCAGGTCCGGATACAGCTCCGCCAGCTTTTTCAGAATGCCGGAAAGGTAGAACATTCCCGTAAAGCTGTAGCAGCCAAGCGTTAACGGCCTTATTTTCCGGCTGTCCGGATTTTCAAACCGCTTTCTCGCCCGTTCGGAAATCTCCACCACCTGTCTGGCGTCCTGCAGAAAAACCTTTCCCTCCTCCGTCAGCTTCACGCTCCTCGTGGAGCGGTTCAGCAGCCTGACGCCCAGCTCCCGCTCCAGGGCATGGATCTGCTGGGTAACGGCCGGCTGTGTGACATGAAGCTGCTCCGCCGCCCGCGCAAAGCTCAGATTCTCCGCGACCGCGGCGAAGCACTGCATTTGAAACAGTGTCATAAGCGCCTCCATTTATAAGTTTTTCTTATTAATTATAATCATTTATAAATTCACAGGCAAGCGCTTCCCTCTATAATAGTCCATAGAAGCGTAAAAAGCGCTATGAAATGGAGGTAATCTATGCTGAAAACACTTATGGGGCAGGTCGGGCAGTACCGCCGGGATACCCTGCTCGCCCCGTTCTTTACCGCACTCGAGGTAGTCATGGAGGTGCTGATCCCCTTTATCACCGCCTCGCTCATCGACAAAGGGATCGAAGCCGGGAACCTGCAGAAGGTCGTCCTGTACGGCGGGCTCATGCTGCTCATGGCCTTCTGCAGCCTGATCTTCGGGATCCTGGCAGGGACCAGCGCATCAAAGGCTTCCTGCGGCTTTGCCTGCAACCTGAGGGACAGCATCTATGAAAGGGTGCAGGATTTTTCCTTTTCCAACATCGACAAGTACAGCACCGCCGGGCTGGTGACCCGCATGACCACGGACGTGACCAATTTGCAGAACGCCTGGCAGATGATCCTGCGCGTCGCGGTGCGCGCTCCGCTCATGCTGGTCTGCAGCATGGTGATGTGCTTCTTCATCAGCCCCAGGCTGTCCGCCATTTTTCTGGCCGCCATCGCTTTTCTCGCGGCCGTCCTGATCCTGATCATGCTGAAAACCACTAAAGTTTTCAACCAGGTCTTCCGCAGATACGACGATCTGAATGCCAGCGTACAGGAAAACGTTTCCGCCATCCGCGTGGTGAAGGCTTTTGTCCGGGAAACTTATGAAAATGAAAAATTCCGAAACGCTGCAAACCGGCTTTACCGCCTTTTCGTCAAGGCGGAGGGGACTCTGGCCCTCAACAATCCGGTGATGATGCTCGTCGTATACGGCTGCATCCTCGCCCTGTCCTGGTTCGGCGCGCAGTTCATCGTGGCCGGGGAGCTGACCACCGGAAATCTGACCTCTCTGTTCAGCTATGTGATGAGCGTGCTGATGTCCCTGATGATGCTTTCCATGATCTTTGTCATGGTCACCATGAGCGCCGCGAGCGCGGAGCGCGTCTGTCAGGTTCTGAACGAGACGCCGGATCTGACCAGCCCCGCCCATGGGGAAACCGTCCTTTCCGACGGGAGCATCGACTTCAATCATGTGAGCTTTTCCTACCAGCACGGCAGCGGGGAGGAAACCCTGCACGACATTGATCTGCATATCCGCTCCGGTGAGACCATCGGCATCATCGGCCAGACGGGCAGCGGCAAATCCAGCCTGGTCAGCCTGATCAGCCGCCTCTATGATGTGAGCGCAGGGAGCGTCTGCGTGGGAGGAAGGGATGTGCGTTCCTACGACCTGGAGGCTCTGCGCGATCAGGTGGCCGTCGTCCTTCAGAAAAACGTCCTCTTCTCCGGCACCATTCTGGATAACCTGCGCTGGGGCAGGGAGGACGCGACGCAGGAGGAGTGCTCCGAGGCCTGCCGGCAGGCCTGTGCCGACGAATTTATCAGCCGCCTTCCCGACGGGTATCAGACCTGGATCGAACAGGGAGGGACCAACGTTTCCGGCGGCCAGAGACAGCGGCTCTGCATCGCCCGGGCCCTTTTAAAGAAGCCGAAGATCCTCATCCTGGACGATTCCACCAGCGCGGTGGACACCGCTACGGACGCAAGGATCCGGGAAGCCTTCGCAAAAAAGATCCCCGGAACCACAAAGCTGATCATCGCCCAGAGGATATCCAGCGTGCAGGATGCCGACCGCATCCTGGTGCTGGAAAACGGAGCGGTAAACGGCTTCGACACCCACGAAGCGCTCCTTCAGACCAACAAAATCTATCAGGAAATATATGAAGCCCAGACAAAGGGCGGAGGAGACTTTGACCAGCCCGCTCCCGCAGAGGAAAGAAAGGAGGAGGCACACGCATGAGCAAAACAGAACAATTTCCGAAAGGCCCGGCCCCCGCTGAAAGAAAAACAGACTACGGACAGCTTCTCAGAACCATGAAGCGGGTTCTTGGATACATGCTAAGAAACTACCGGTTTTCTTTTTTCCTGGTAGTCGTCTGTATCATCGGCTCCGCCCTGGCGACGCTTCGGGGGACGCTTTTCATGCAGAGCCTGATCGACGATTATATCGTTCCCCTGACGCAGGCAGCACAGCCGGATTTCTCCGCGCTCTCCGCGGCGCTCCTCCGGGTGGGCTGCGTCTATGGCGCCGGCATCCTGTGCGCATACACCTACAACCGGATCATGGTCAATGTGAGCCAGGGAACCATGCGCGATCTGCGCGTCGAGCTGTTTGAGCACATGGAAGCCCTTCCCGTCCGGTATTTTGACACCCACGCCCACGGGGATATCATGTCCGTTTACACCAACGACGTGGATACCCTGCGCCAGCTCATCAGCCAGAGCATCCCTCAGCTCATCAACTCCGCTGTGACCATCCTGACCACCTTTGCCAGCATGGTGCTTCTGAATCTCCCGCTCACCCTGATCACCCTTGTCATGGTCTGCCTCATGCTTCTCGTCACCTCCCGCATCGCGGGAAGATCGGCCGTATATTTTTCCAGGCAGCAGCGGGATCTGGGCACGGTCAACGGTTATATCGAGGAAATGATGAACGGCCAGAAGGTGGTCAAGGTTTTCTGCCATGAAGAAAAGAGCCTGGAGCAGTTCAGGCTGCTCAACGAGCAGCTTCGGGACAGCGCGGAAAAGGCCAATATTTTTTCCAACATCACCATGCCCGTAAACGGCAATCTGGGAAATATCAGCTACGTGCTCTGTGCCGTGGCAGGGGCAATTCTTGCCCTGAACGGCTATCTGGGTCTGACTCTTGGCACCCTGGTTTCCTTCCTGACACTGAACAAAAATTCCACCCAGCCCGTCAGCCAGATCAGCCAGCAGACCAACAGCATCGTCATGGCAATGGCCGGGGCGCAGCGCGTGTTCGACCTGATGGATGAAAAGCCGGAGGAGGACAACGGCTATGTGGAACTGGTCAACGCCAGAGAAAATCCGGACGGGAGCCTGACGGAAGTCCCGGAGCGCACCGGCGTCTGGGCCTGGCGTCATCCGCACAGGGCGGACGGCACCGTCACCTATACGAAGCTTTCCGGCGACGTGACCTTCAACGACGTGGATTTCGGCTATGATCCGGATAAAATCGTACTCCACGGCATCCGGCTGTATGCCACGCCCGGCCAGAAGATCGCCTTCGTAGGAAGCACCGGAGCGGGCAAGACCACCATCACCAACCTAATCAACCGCTTCTATGACATTGCGGACGGCAAGATCCGCTATGACGGCATCAATATCAACAAGATCAAAAAGCCCGACCTGCGCCGCTCCCTCGGCATGGTGCTACAGGATACCCACCTGTTTACCGGCACCGTCATGGACAACATCCGCTATGGACGGCTGGACGCCACCGACGGGGAATGTATCGCCGCCGCCCGGCTTGCCAACGCGGACGGCTTCATCCGCAGGCTTCCGGAAGGATATCAGACCGTCCTCACCAGGGACGGCTCCAGCTTAAGCCAGGGCCAGCGGCAGCTTCTCGCCATCGCAAGGGCCGCCGTGGCCGACCCGCCGGTTCTCATCCTGGACGAGGCGACCTCCTCCATCGACACCCGCACCGAGGCGCTGGTACAGGAGGGCATGGACCGGCTGATGAAGGGCCGCACCACCTTTGTGATCGCCCACCGTCTTTCCACCGTAAAAAATGCCGACTGCATCATGGTTCTGGAGCAGGGCCGCATCATCGAGCGGGGCACCCACGAGCAGCTTCTGGAGGAAAAGGGCCGGTATTATCAGCTTTACACCGGGAATCAGGCATAGCCCTTCTCACTTCGGCTGCTGTCCGGCCTCCTGCGCCGGCTTCTGCACAGGAGGCCGCCTGTGCAGGGCCAGCTCCGCCGCCGTTCCGATCCCGATATAAATGATCCAGAACAGCGCAAAACCCGCGAACGTCCAGAGAGAGTAGTTCAGGGTGGGATAGGGAGCCGTCCCGATGCCCCCGAACAGGATATTATAAACCAGAGACAGCGGGATAAAGGGTAGGATCCACACATTGACCGCCCAGAAGTTTCTTCTCGCCCCTGCCTTTGTCCGCTCGTCCGCCTGCAGCATGCCGATCCCGTATACCGCACATCCGGCCGCCATCAGGATCAGCCCCGCCGCCGTCGCCCCCGCCGTCTGTTTTTCATACCATATCAGTGCGGCCAGGATCAGACCGGCCAGATTGACGACAGTCCCAACGATGACAAATACCCCCGCATGCAGCCCCCGGCGGCCCTCCTCCGGCGCGGGTTCAACGCCCTTTAACAGATAATCCGTCGTCACTTCAAAATATTCGCTCAGCAGAATAACCTTTTCCAGATCCGGCATGGTCTGGCCGCTCTCCCATTTGGAAACGGCCTGCCTGGAGATCCCGATCCTTTCCGCCAGCTCCTCCTGAGAGATTCCCTTCTTTTTTCTCAGCTGCTGAATCCTGTCCGCAATGTTCATGCTCTTACCTCCTTCCTCCCCCTGCTTTCGCAGAAGTCCGCTGCTGTCTTCACTTTCCTTTTTCTCACTGTCAACAGACTGATTATAACAAAAGGAAGGGCGATAGGCCACCAGCTTATGCGGGAAAAGTGTCAACCGCCGGGTGCATTTTGGCAACCGGGCGTCCCGGACAGCAGATTCCTTCTGCCGGGAGATGGTCTTTTGCGCACTGTTATCTAGCATAGCTTTCCGTTTCCGCCCTGTTCCCCCAGGAAAAAATCATTATTCACAAGCCGTCCCTTCGTCCCGAAGGTAGTCTGGGGCGTAACATAGTCATAGGTCAGCAGTCCTTCCCTGCCGTTTTCGGCCTCTTTCAGCATTCTGCCGTTACAGTCAAAAACAGCCGTGGGAGCAGTCTGCCAGGCCGAGGTGGTGTTGACGGACGCAACCGTCATCACATTTTCCACCGCACGGGTGATCAGGTGGGCGGATATGATGTTTCTCCGGACAGGATCCGGTTCTTTAGAGGTATCTGAAAAGGCAACGAAGCAAAGCTCCGCCCGCTCCCGGTAGAGCTGCCTGAAAAGCTCGGGAAAGCGCACATCAAAGCAGATCCGGAAGCCGATCCGAATTCCGTCCACCTCAAAAATTCCCGGATTCTCCCCTCTGGTAAAATGCTCCTCATCCCAGCCCCACAGAGCCCTTTTATCATAGAAGCCGAGAAGGCTTCCATTCTCTCCAAACAGCGCCAGAGAATTATAACGTCCGTTTTCCGAAAAACGCACCGTACCCACAGCGACAAACATGTGCGTCTGCCGGGCAAGCTCACCGATCCGGCGCAGAGCGGTCTCCACCTCCTCCGGCCGGATCTCTTCCATAGAGGTTTCAATCGGCGGATAGCCGCACAATGCGCATTCCTGGAAAACGAGAAGCCTCACAGACTGTTCTGCCGCGCCTTTTATGGCGCGGCAGATATGTTTCATATTTTCTGAAATGCGGTTTGTTCCTGCAAATTGATAAAGCCCGATCCTCATTTTGTTTTCCTACTTTCTCACGTCCCCGTCATTAAAGGGGTCTCCGCATTCGGGACAGAATTTGGGCGGATGAGCCGGATCCTCCGGTTCCCAGCCGCACTTGTCACAGCGGTAAAGGGGCGCTCCGGCAGGCCGGGGCTTTCCGCATTCCGTACAGAAGTTGCCCTTGTTTATGGCTCCGCAGGAGCACGTCCAGCCTGACGCAGGCCGGGGTTCTCCGCACTGGGAGCAGAATTTCCCCGTATTAACCGCCCCGCAGGAGCAGGTCCAGCTTTCGGAAGACTGTCCGGACTGCGCGTTCCGGCCGTTCTGCGCATCCTGCGCGCCTCCCATCTGATAGAGCTGCGCCGCGTTGAAGCCGCCAGCGTTCTGGGACATGTTCATTCCGGCAAAGGCCATCATGGGACCGGCCGATCTGTTTTCGGCAGCCGCCCTCATGGCGTCGGCCTGCGCGCCGACAAGCGTGGCGGCAGCCATATTGGGATTTCTCAGCACGGCCGATTTCTGCATGTCGCGGATCATTTTCTCGTCCTCCTCCGGAGCAGTAACGCTGCTTACCCCAAAGGAAGCCACGGCGATTCCGCGCAGGCGGATCCATTTTTCGCTCAGCACCTGGTTCAGCGCGTCCGCAATCTCTGCCGTGTGGCCCGGCAGGGCGCTGTAGCGGATGCCCATCTCAGAGATGCGCGCAAAGGCGGGCTGCAGGGCGGTCATCAGCTCGCTTTTGAGCATGCTGTCCAGATTGCCCCTGGTATAAGCGCCTTCCACGTTGCCGCATACATTCATATAAAAGCAGAGCGGATCCACGATCCGGTAGGAATATTCCCCATGGCAGCGAAGGGAGATGTCCACATCCAGGCCGATGTTGGAATCCACCACACGGAAGGGCACCGGATTGGCCGTACCGTATTTATTCCCCACGATCTCCTTCGTATTAAAATAGTAGACTCTCTGGTCCTTCGGCGTTTCTCCTCCAAAGGCGAAACGGATGCCGAACAGCTCGAAGGATCTCTGAATATTTTCTCCCAGATCCCCATAGAAAATGGAGGGCTCCGAAGACATATCGTAAATGTATTCGCCCGGCTCGGCGCAGACCTCAACCACCTTTCCCTGGTCTACGATCATCATGCACTGCCCCTCATTGACCGCGATGACAGAGCCGTTGGAAATGACGTTTTCCGAGCCCTTCCGGTTGGAGCCTCTTTTCGTCGTCCGCTTCTGCCCCTTTACCGCCAGCACCTCCTGAGACAGGCTGTCACAGTAAAAATATTCCTCCCACTGATCGCCGAGCACCGACGCTGCCGCCCCAACGGCCGCTTTGATCAATCCCATAGCTTTCCTTCCTTTCTTTTTTTCATCTCCGGATCACGCCTGCGAAGGCGGCGCGTCTCCGATCGTTTTTCCGTTTCAGATATCCCCATTATAAGGGACGCAGAGCGGTTTTGCAAATATCGGCGGGCTTTTTCTGGACGGTCTGACTGAAATGTGATAAACTGCAAAAAAGCACCGAAGAGGCGCAAAGACAGCACAGGAAAGGAGCTTCAAATGGGATGTCTTGGTAATCTGTTATGGTTTATTTTCGGCGGCTGCATCAGCGGCCTGAGCTGGTGTCTGGCCGGGCTTTTGTGGTGCGTCACCATCGTTGGGATTCCGGTGGGGCTGCAGTGCTTCAAATTTGCTTCCCTCTGTTTTTTCCCCTTTGGGAAGGAGATCCGGTACGGCGGAGGAGCCGGTTCCCTGCTGCTGAATATCGTCTGGATCCTCATTTCCGGGCTGCCGCTCGCCATTGAATCCGCGCTTTTTGGCTGTCTGCTCTGCGTCACCATTGTGGGGATTCCCTTCGGCCTGCAGCATTTTAAGATCGCAAAGCTGGCTCTGATGCCCTTCGGGTCAGAGGTGGTTTAGCCGGATCTGCATTCCGGTCCGGCTTTTCATCCCGTCTCATTCCTGCAGCTTCAGCTCCGCGATATTTTCAAACGCGATCCGTGTGTTCACCACCTGCAGCCAGCCCTCCTGCCGGTTGATCCCGGAAACCATTCCCTTTACGCGGACGTATTCTCCGTCCTGAAAATATTCCGTCTCCACCATGTCCGTTTTTCTGATCCCGGCAAGCTTCCGGTCCAGTCTGACGCGCTCCTCCTCCGACAGGCTGCGTCTGGGAACGCATATTTTTTCCTTTTCCCTGAGCGCCTCCTGAAAGCCCTTCAGCGCGTCAAAGGGCATGAACTGCTTTGCCCGGTCCGCCCGGTCCATTTTGGGCCTTACCGCTTTCGATCCGCTATTCTTCATGAAAATCCTCCTTCTCAGGATCCAATCCCAGCTCTCCGCCAAATTCCCCGCTCTTATGGCCTCCGATCTGGCGGTTGCGTTCTCTCGTGGTTCCCGCCTCCTGCAGATCCATCCCGCGAAGGAGCGCATTTTTCCCGAATTTTTTCTTGATCTCCAGCGCCGCCCTCTGGGCTTTTCTGTCGCGCTCCGTTTCTTCTCTGTCGGAGAACAGGCTGTACTGCACGTAGGCCTCCTGTGTCACGTTGTTTGCGCTCAGGCTCAGGCGGCGGATGGGAAGCGCGGGATCCGCGATCCGGTCATAGACCTCAAAAATATAGGGGATCATGGCCCGGTAGGTATTGGCCGCCTCGGGGAGGGACGCCGTTCCATGGGCGTGCGTCAGCTTCAGCTTATTGGAAAAGCCGATGGACAGGGTTACGGATTCCGTGACCAGCCCCCTCTCCGCCAGCTCCAGACAGAGGGCGTCCGTCATCTCCTTGACCACCAGCCTGCATTCCTCGTGGGTGTAATCACGGGCGAGCACCTGCCCGCCGGAAATGGAACTGCTTTCCGGCCGGTACGCCTTGATATCCGCCATGATCACGCTCTCCCGTCCCCAGGCATGATCGATCAGAAGCTCCGCATCCACCCCGAACATCTTATACAGTCCATCCTCATCCGCCTGCGCCACATCCTTCATGGTGAAAATACCCAGGCTCGCCAGACGGTTCACCGTGCCCCGCCCGATCCGCCAGAAATCCGTCAGCGGTTTGTGCTCCCACAGCGTTTTCCGGTACAGCTCCTCATCCAGAAAACCGATATGATCCTCCGCGTGCTTTGCCGTGATATCCAGCGCCACCTTGGCCAGATACAGGTTCGTTCCGATCCCGGCCGTTGCGGTGATCCCCGTTTCCCGTTTCACCGCCTCCATGATCTCCAAGGCGAGCTGCCTTGCGGTCATTTCGTACATGTCAAGATAATCGGTCACATCCAGAAACGCCTCGTCGATGGAATACACATGGATGTCCTCCTTCGCCACGTACCTCAGATAGATGGCGTAGATATTGGCGGAATATTCGATATAAAGCTTCATCCGCGGCGGCGCCATGATATAGGAGATCTGCTTCGGAATCTCAAACACCCGGCAGCGGTTCTTCACCCCCAGCGCCTTCAGCGACGGGGAGACCGCCAGGCAGATCGTCCCCGCTCCCCGTTCCGGATCGGCCACCACCAGATTCGTGGTCAGCGCGTCCAGGCAACGCTCCACGCACTCTACCGACGCATAGAAGGATTTCAGATCGATGCAGAGATAGCTTCTGTTTTCCATCATATCCGTCGCCTCCTGTTCCTTCTGTTCTCAGCTACCAGTATTTCTTCTTTCCCTCAAACTATTCCTGCTTCCGGTAAAGCATGCTCGCTCACTGCAGGTATGCTTTTTAGCAGGAATACTGTCTTTTTTCTCTCGCAAAGAACGTATGTTCTGTAGAAAAGCATAACATACCCGGCGGAAAAGTACAATAATAAAAACAGCATTTTGCTTTATGACAGTAAACTCCTAAAAAGCATTCGTTGCTTTCGCTCTCCTGACCACCATATAAGCAGAGAACCGATAGAAAAATTTATATGTGGGTGCTATAATTCAGACAGACAAATCAACAATTGGAATTTGTGGGGAAAACAGATATGATCTATGAATTGGCAGAAACCGGCCTTGCCGGTAAGCTGTTTGAAAATTGGGAAGAAACTATGATATATTCCTGTATCCAAAAGATGATGGGAAAAATGTATGTGATCGATCAAAATGATCCCAGATCGGTTATGGCGTGTATTGGCGATTTTATCTTTTTTGCCGGAAAACCATGTATGGAGTTAGTGATGAATAAACCGGAAGGTTTTACTATCATGGTGCCTCAGACGAACGACTGGGCATCTTTAATTGAGAAATGCTATGCAGATAAATGCAGAAAAGTGATCCGATATGCAATGAAAAAGAATACCGTATTTAACAAAGAATATTTAACAGGCTTACTTGCTGAACTTCCAAAAGGCTGTCATCTTCATTTTATTGATAAAGAACTTTATGAACAGTGCCTGAAAAATCAGTGGTCAAGAGATCTGGTTTCTGTATTTGAATCTCAAAATGAATATCTGGAAAAGGGAATCGGAACAGTTGCGATAAAAAACGATGAAATTATTGCGGGAGCTTCCTCTTATACAAGATACCGGGAAGGTATAGAAATTCAGGTTGATACAAGGAAGGATGAGAGGAGAAAGCATCTTGCCACCACCTGTTGCGCTAAACTGATCCTTGCATGTCTTGAGCGAGGATTATATCCAAGCTGGGATGCACAAAATCTTTGGTCTGTCCATCTGGCAGAAAAATTGGGATATGAATTATCACATGAATATATTGCGTATGAAGTGAATTGATTTTTCTTGTGAACCCCGGAGAAATCCGCTATAATCGGAGGTGTTGAGTTTTCCGTTTATCATGCCGCCAAAAGGCGGCAGAAACAGGAGTAGGTATGAAGATCGAACTGCAGAATCTGACGAAAAAATTTCCGGCCCGGGGAAAAAAGGGCGGCGAGGTCACTGCCGTCAATGATTTTTCCTTTGAAATCCCGGACGGTGAGCTGATCGCCCTGCTCGGGCCGTCCGGCTGTGGAAAGAGCACTACGCTGAACATGATCTGCGGCCTGGAGAAGCCCACCGGGGGCAGAATTTTTTTTGGAAATGAGGATGTGACCGCGCTTCCTCCGGAGCTTCGGGGCGTGGGCATGGTATTTCAAAATTATGCGCTGTATCCGCATCTGAGCGTGCGGCAGAATATCCTGTTCCCGCTGGAAAATCTGAAGGGAAAGGATCGTCCCTCCAAAGAGGAGATGAACCGGAGAGCCGCGCAGGCGGCCGGTCTGGTTCAGATCGAGGAGCTGATGGACAGAAAGCCGCGGGAGCTTTCCGGCGGCCAGCAGCAGCGTGTGGCAATCGCAAGGGCGCTTGTGAAGATGCCCAGGGTTCTTCTGCTGGACGAGCCTCTGTCCAATCTGGATGCAAGGCTGCGGCTGCAGACCCGGGAGGAGATCCGCAAGATCCAGAAGGAAACGGGAATCACCACGGTCTTTGTCACCCATGACCAGGAGGAGGCCATGAGCATTTCCGACCGCATTGCGGTGATGAAAGAAGGCGTCCTGATGCAGCACGGCAGACCGCAGGAGGTCTATGACGATCCGGCCAGCCTGTTCGTCGCCCGCTTTCTTGGAACCCCGCCCATCAACGTATTTCAGGGCGAGGTGAAGAAGGGAATGCTTTATATCGGAGAGGAAGCGGTGCTTCCCGCCGCAGGCGTGCCCGACCAGGAGGTGTGCGTGGGAATCCGTCCCGAGGGCTTTCTCCCCCGAGGAGACGGGGAGCTTGGCTGTCAGCTTTCCAGAGTGGAGGTCATGGGCCGGGATATCAGCATCGTTTCCACCCATCCCGCCTGCGCGAATGAGGTGATCCGCTCCATCATCAATGCGGATACGCAGATCGACGCCTCCGCGCGTACCGTCCGTTTTTCCCTGAAACCCGGAAAGGTCTTTCTGTTCCATAAGCAGACCGGGGAACGGATCCGGTTCACCGCCGGATAAGTCTGATTTTTTCATCAGCGGTTTGTGCCGGAGCGTCACAGACCGTCCTGACGGCGGGACGCGAAATGCATCCGCGTTTTCCCTCCGCCGGCTGACCGCGCTCCAGAATGGGGATTCACATGAACGACCAAAATAAAAAGGCCTGGCTGTATCTGCTGCCTGCGCTCATTTTTCTGCTCATTTTTATGGTTTATCCGCTGATCGACGTCTTTCTCTATTCTCTGGAGGAGGGTTATAATTTTGCCTCCCAGACCTATTACGGCGTCGGTTCTTATAACTATTCCTATGTCCTGCATGATCCTTACTTTCTGCAGGCGGTGAAGAACACGTTTCTGCTGGTCATCATCACCGTTCCGCTCTCCACGGGCCTCGCCCTTCTGATCTCCGTGGGCTTAAGCTCCATCCGGCCTCTGCGGGAGCTTTATCAGACCATTTATTTCCTGCCCTATGTGACCAACACCCTGGCCGTCGGCCTGGTTTTCATGGTTCTGTTCCAGAAAACGGAATATACGGACGGCCTGATCAATCTTCTGATCGAGGCCCTCGGCGGAACCGCCGTGGATTTCATCGACGGCCCCTACTGGGCGAAAATGTTCGTCCTCTGCTTTTATACCGTCTGGGTGGTGCTCCCCTTTAAGATCCTGGTTCTGACCAGCGCGCTTGCCTCGGTGAATCAGGATTATTACAAGGCCGCAAGAGTGGACGGCACCTCAAAGCTTCGGACCTTTACCAGGATCACCCTTCCGATGATCTCCCCCATGATCTTTTATCTGGTGATCACCGGCTTCATCGGCGCCTTCAAGGCGTACAGCGATGTGGTGGCTCTGTTCGGGACGGACCTGAACGCGGCCGGAATGAACACCATCGTGGGCTATGTGTACGACATGCTCTACGGCGCAAGCGGCGGTTATCCCTCCTACGCTTCGGCCGCCGCCATCATCCTGTTTGTCATCGTGCTCACAATCACCTGCATCAACCTCTTGGTCAGCAGAAAGAATGAGAAATGAGGAAACCATGGAACAATATCATGAATTTGAACGGAGGCAGAAGGCCGCGGCAAGGCGGGGAAGGATCGGGAAGGCGCTCACCTATTTTTTTCTGAGCGTCTGGGCGCTGATCGTCCTGTTTCCCTTTTACTGGATGCTTCTGACCTCGGTAAAAAGCTACGGCGCGTATAATGCGGAGCATGTTCCCGCCTTCTTTACGCTTTCGCCCACGCTTGAAAACTATAAGGACGCCTTCACGGCGGTGCCCCTTCTGGGGTATCTGATCAATACCGTGATCTTCACCCTGGCGACCACGGCGCTGATGGTCGTGGTCAGCGTGCTGGCCGCTTATGCCTTCGCGCGTCTTCGGTTCCGGGGGAAGGAGCTTGTGTTCACGCTTTTTCTTTCGCTGATGATGATTCCGAACGAGCTGGTGGTGATCACCAATTTCGTCACCATCACCAACATGGATCTGCGCAATACCTTTACGGGTCTGATCCTGCCGTCCGTCACCTCCATCTTTTATATCTATCTGCTGAAGGAAAATTTCGAGCAGGTTCCGGACGAGCTGTACCGGGCCGCAAAGGTGGACGGCACCTCCGATCTGAAATATCTGATGAAGGTGATGGTTCCCATCTGCCGCCCCACCATCATAACCGTCACCATCCTGAAGGTGATCGAGTGCTGGAATTCCTACGTCTGGCCGCGGCTGATCACGGACGATCCCGCTTACTTTCTGGTATCCAACGGCATTCAGGAAATCCGTGAAAACGGGTTCGGGCGGGAGAACGTTCCGGCAATGATGGCCGCCGTGGTCGTGATCTCGGTGCCGCTCATCGTTCTGTTCCTGGTTTTCCGCAAGAAGATCATGGAGGGCGTATCGAGAGGAGGCATGAAGGGATGAGAAGGCAAATGAACCGGGAAGACGGGTTTCCATTTTTGAAAAAATTTTCATTTTTGAAAGCGGTGTTTTTCACCGCGGCGCTTTTTGCCGCCGCTCTCCTCTCCGGCTGTCACGGGCAGCGGGAGCAGGCGGCCTTCACCGTTCCTGAGGAGTTTGACGCCTCAAGGAGCTATGAGATCACCTTCTGGGCAAAAAATGACACCAATATCCGCCAGACCGATATTTACAAGAAGGCCATCGCGGATTTTCAGGCGCTGTATCCCAATATCACGGTCAACCTGCGTCTGTATACGGATTACGGAAAGATCTACAATGACGTGATCACCAACATTTCCACGGGAACCACGCCCAACGTGTGCATCACCTATCCGGATCATATCGCCACCTATTTAACGGGCGACAACGTGGTGGTGCCTCTGGACGGGCTTTTTTCCGACGAGGCATACGGTCTGGGCGGAAGCGCCCTCGCCTTTGAGTCGCCGGATCGAGCCGGGATCATCCCGCAGTTTCTGGAGGAATGCCTTGTGGGGGGACATTATTACGCGGTGCCCTTCATGCGCTCCACCGAGGCCTGTTATATCAACAAAACCTACGTGGAGGCCCTTGGCTACACTCTGCCGGAAACGCTGACCTGGGATTTCATCTGGGAGGTTTCCGAGGCTGCCACGGCCAGAAATGCGGACGGTACCTTCGCCCTGAACGGGCAGGAGGTTCTGATCCCCTTCATCTACAAATCCACGGACAACATGATGATCCAGATGCTGAAGCAGAAGGACGCGGGCTACTCCACAGGAAACGGAGATATCCTGATCTTCAACGACACGACCTCGCAGCTCCTTCATACGATCGCGGAGCATACCGCCACCGGCGCCTTTTCCACCTTCAAGATCTCCGGCTATCCCGCCAATTTCCTGAACGCGGGCCAGTGCGTTTTTGCCGTGGATTCCACCGCGGGGGCCACCTGGATGGGAAGTCATGCGCCTCTGGTCGATATCGCGGAGGAATCCATCGTGGATTTTGAAACCGCGGTCATGCCCATCCCGCAGTTTGATCCGCAGAATCCGCAGATGATCTCCCAGGGGCCGTCCATCTGTATTTTTAATAAGGAGGATCCCCAGGAGGTGCTCGCTTCCTGGCTGTTCACCCAGTATCTTCTGACAAACGAGGTGCAGATCGCTTATTCCCAGACGGAGGGCTATGCGCCCGTCACCTCCTGCGCCCAGTCCTCCGACGAGTATCAGGACTATCTTTCCCGCGCCGGGGAGGACAACGATACTTATTATGATGTGAAGATCGAAGCGACCCGGATCCTGCTCGGCAACACGGAAAACACCTTTGTCACGCCGGTCTTCAACGGCTCCACCTCCCTGCGCGACGCGGCGGGTGAGCTCATCGAGAGCGTGACCAAGTCCGTCCGCAGGCATGAAACGGTGGACGACGCCTATATCGAGCAGCTTTATGAGGAGCAGACCAGCCTGCATCATTTGAATGAAACGTCCGCCTCCGGCGGCGGAAAGGCAGATCTCGGCCCGCTCCCTCCAGCCGCCAGGATCCTTCTCGGGTGTCTGGCCGCCGCCTGGGTGCTGATCCTTGCCTGTCTGCTTGCAGGGAAGCTCAGGAGCAAAGAGCGGACAAATGAAAAAAGGTTGTAAAAGACAAATGAAAAAAGGTTGTAAAAACCGTTGATTTCCTGACTTTTTCGGCTATAATAAAACTGTTTATGATAATTTTTCATGATCCGGTCATGAAAAGCAATCTCATACGAGAGAAGGAGAGGAACATTATGAAAAAGATTTTGAGCACGGTCCTGGCTGTAACCATGGCGTTTGCTCTGGCAGGCTGCGCAGGTGGCAGCACCAGTGGAAGCACCGGTGAGAGCGCTGCGCAGAGCGCGGAAGCTGTAGAAAGCGCCGCAGAAGAGAGCACGCCCGCCGAGACGGCTGCGGAAAGCACGGAAGCCGCAGAAGAAACCGCTTCCGATGACAGCGCCGCTGCGGGAGAAGTTATGAGCTATGAGGATTACATGGCCGCCGAGGTGGATACCGAGGTTACCGTGGAAGCCTATGTTCAGGCGAAGCAGTCCTGGTGGGAGGACAAGGCCACCGTTTACGCACAGGATGAGAACGGCGGATATTTCTTCTATAACCTGGTATGCTCCGAGGAAGATTATGAGAAGCTGGTTCCCGGTACCAGGATCCGTGTGACCGGCTACAAGGCCGAGTGGTCCGGAGAGGTGGAGATCATGGACGGCTCCTTTACTTTTGTGGAAGGCGCGGATTCCTTTATCGCAGAGCCTCTTGACGTAACCGCAATGCTTGGAACCGACGAGCTGATCGCGCATCAGAACGAGTTTGTTGAATTTAAGGGCCTGACCGTGGAAGCCGCGGGTCAGGATGCGGACGGAAACGATGTTGCATTCCTGTACAACTGGGATGGCTCCGGCACGGACGGCGACGATCTGTATTTCAACGCTTCCTATAATGGTACGACCTATACCTTTACCATTGAGTCCTATCTGTGCGACAATACCACGGATGTGTACGCAGCAGTGAAGGAGCTTCAGATCGGAGATACCATCGACATGCAGGGCTTCCTGTACTGGTATGAGGGCGTGAACCCCCACATCACCTCCGTAACCGCCGCGGCGGATGCAGCGGAAGGCACCGAGGCTGCCGAGGGCACTGAAGCCGCTGAGACGGAAGCTGCTGAAACGGAAACCGCTGCCGAATAAATGTTCCGGCATGGCGGCTTTCTGCGGAAATGAATAAAAAGCGGAAGCTTTAACGGACGCCGCATTTCCTCTTAACTTATCAGGAAATGCGGCGTCCGCTTTTTTCAGGGCAGATCCTTTTCTTTTTCTGCCGTATCCTTCTTTAATCTGTAAGGGTCAGGAAATTACCGCTTTCCAGATCTGCCGCCAGATCATTGCAGAGGATGGCGGTTCCCGAAAGGATATCGGGGTCGATCACAGTCTCCGTCTCAGAAACAGTTTCATAAGCACCGTTTCCATAGGAAAGAAGAACCACTTCTGTCTCCGCGCCGCCGCCAGAACGCACCAGCGCCAGCTCACGATAGCCGTTGATGATCTCATCCGTCACCAGAACCGGAGGGTTCACCAGGGTAAATGTCTGAAGCACCTCGCCGCCCTCCTCCATCAAAAGAGCGGAGGAACCGCCGGATCCGCTCACCGACGGACCGGCTGCGAGCACGAAGATCTCATTGTTTCCATCGTCGTCTAAATCTACATAATTGTAGTAATATCGTGTCGCCTCCCATTCCTCTTCGGGAATCATATACTCGTCAATAATGGCTGCGCGGACAAGCTCGTTGGGAGCCGTTTCCGATGCCATGCGCTGCGCGCTTGCCGGGAGCCAGGCAAACGCATCATCAAAACCGCTTCCCTGCATTCCCTCATCCAGCTCCATTCCCTCCATGCCCGACTCCAGTTCCTCCTCCAGGCTGTATTCCTCCTGCAGGTCCGCATCCTCCGCCGCATACACATCCTCCCCGTCCTGCGAAGAGCCAAAATTCTTCGGCAGCATGGGAAGCCCCGAACACCCGAACAGCAGCATGGAGGCCGCCGCAGTCACACCGATCATCACCGTTAATTTCTTCTTCATCAAATCTTACCTCTCCTTTCGAAGCATTGCATTCTGAATATCCGGCTTTTGGCCGTCCGGCCATTCTCCGCCGTTTCGCTTCTTTCTCATCCTAAACGGCAAGCCTAAAGATGAGACAAAGGAAAAGGTTAAAATTCGTTAAGCTTTTCATCCCGCGCGGCCATTTCCTCCAGATACCGGGCGATCCCGTCCTCCTGATTGCTTCCGATCACCAGATCCGCCGCCTCCTTCACCTCCCTGACCGCGTTTCCCATGGCTATCCCCAGACCGCACAGCTTCAGCATGCCGATATCCACATGATCGTCCCCGAAGGCTGCGATCTCCTCCACAGCTATCCCCGAGGCCTCGCAGAGCCTGCGGATCGCCTGCTCCTTGGTCGCCGTTTTCCTGGTAAACTTATACCACTCACCGTCCGAAAAACGGACGCAGTCGCAGTCCGGCAGCAGCTCCTTCAGCCGCTCGGCCTGTCCGGCGTCGAAAATCTCCACACACATCTTCAGGGAACGGTGGGAAAAATCCCGGTAGTCGGTGTAAATGCTTCCGCCCCAGCTCGGATCCCATTTCAGCGGATCCATTTTGTAATTCCAGAAATGTCCCTCCTGCGTATCGATGGTGATCTCGCAGCCTTCTCCGCACACGCTCCTGGCGGCCGCTATCATGCGGGCGGTCTCCTCCTCAGAAAAATCATCCCGGTAAATGATGCTTCCCAGATACTTTACCAGAGCGCCTCCGCTGGAAATGATGACATCGGGCTGCAGCCTCTGCAGGAAGGTCATGCAGTTTTCTTCGCTGCGGGAGGTGGCTACCCCGATCAGAAGCCCTTCTCTCCTGCATTTTTCCAGAGCGCCAAGCGTGCGCTGCGAAATGGTCTTGTCATCTTGCAGCAGCGTGCCGTCCAGATCGAAAAGCAGAAGCTTTGTTGTTTGCTTTGTCTGTGCCGCCATTGGCTTTTTCCTCCTTCTCCGCCGCCAGGAGCGGCATCCTGGCACGAACGAGGTTCGTGCACGCCACCCTTTCCTCCTTGCGCTTTTTTCAATGATTTCGGTTTTTCTCTTTCTGCAGCTCGTTCTCGATCTCTTCAATCGAAGGCAGAGATCCCTTGAAGTCTTCCGGTATCAGCTTTGAAAGCTCATACGATGACACTCCCAGCGGCTGACTGCTGGATTCCAAAGCATACTGCGCTTTTACATTATCCTTGGACTTGCACACAAGCAGTCCAAGGGTCGGAGTGTCCTGTTCTGTTTTAAGCTGATGGTTGACCGCTACCACATAGGTTCCAAGCTGCCCCGCATAAGATGATTCAAATTCTGTGATTTTCACCTCTACTACCACATAGCAGTGCAGACGGATGTGATAAAACAGCATATCGATAAAATTTTCTGTTTCTCCAATCTCAATCCGATACTCCCGGCCAACAAAAGCAAAACCATTGCCCAACTCCAGCAGGAATTTCTGAATGTTGTCCATCAGGGCATCCTTCAGCTCCCTTTCGTTGTAGCTTTGCGTCAGGGTGATAAAATCAAACTTATACGGATCTTTTGTAATCTCCTGTGCCAGGCCGCTCTGGACAGCCGGAAGCGTCATCTTGAAATTTGTAATCGCTTTTCCCTGTCGTTCATAAAGGTCTGTATCCAGAAAATTCAGCAGCACAGCCCGAGACCAGTTGTTCTGAAGTACCTGATTTACAAAAAACAGTGCTTTCTGGGGATTGCCTTTGCATTTGTCCAGAATAGTACGTTGATGTCCCCATGGAATACAGAACACTATACTTTCATTGAAATCGTCCACAGCTTGTGGACGATTTGCCGCTTCCGGGTACATTTCAAAAAAATACTGCATATATTTCAGATTTGTTTCAGAAAAAGATTTTACGTCCGGCAGCTCCTGACGCAGATCATGGCTGATAGTCTTATAAAAATTCTGCCCATAGGAAAACCTGCTTTTTCTGTCATGAAGTTCTTTTCCCAGCTCCCAGTAAAAACGAAGCATCTCATCATTGACTCTTATCGCAGCCCTGATCTGACTCTGCCGGAATCGTTTACTCACATCCGATATCCAGTCTTTATACTGATTATCCATTTCTGTCAGTTTTCCCATATCCTTATCTGCCTCCACATTTTAGTTTTTCCAGATAGCTGTACCCAATATGCCTGCAGCCCCAAAATACCGCTCAACAGCCCTCCACTAGGCTTTCCGGCCTTTCATCCTCATGGAGCGTTGCGAAACGCACATTTGACAGCACAATCCCCTCCACATCGCTGATGCTGCCGATGGACTTCAGGCCGATGCGGACGGCGGCGCACAGGGAGGAGAAGGAGCAGCCGGTGATGTGGACGTCCTCCACCGGATATTCCCGGCTTCCCGCCTGCAGGCAGAGATTGTCGTCCGTCCCCCGGATGCTGCAGTTTGACACAAAAATGTGGGAGCAGCCGTCAAAATCCAGCCCGTCTCCATTATAGCGCTTCTCATTCCTGATATCCACACCGTCCACCCAGATCCAGGAGGAATCCAGAAAAGCGGTGGTCCAGGCGGCCGCCCGTGAGAGTAATGTTTTCCTGATCCCGGGCATACAGAAAGCACCGGTCCATGTCCGGCTCGTTCCGGTATCTGTTATGGTGGGTGTCGTTTCCGTATTTTTCAATCTCTCCGCTGGCAAGCAGCACTGCGGATTCCGTAATGCACAGTCTCACATTGCTTTTCAGATACAGCGTTCCGCTGACAAAAACGCCGTCCGTGAGGATCACGCTGCCGCCCCCGTTTTGGCTGCAGGCGTCGATACAGTCCTGGAGGGCTTCGGTGTCGTCCGTTTTCCCGTCCCCCAGCACTCCGTGATCCTTTACCTGATATTCCATTGCCGTCTCCTTCCTTTCTGTTCTTCCGCACAGTTCTTAAATAACAGCCCTGCTATTTTTGATAACAGGCTCTATTATATAGGAAGGAACCGAAGGCGCGCCATGGGCCGCCCTGCCGCAAACTGATCTTTTCTGTTATGTCAGCTTTTTCCCTGTGCCTTCTGCCGCCTGCTCTCCTCCCGGTAGCCGCTGGGCGTCAGGCCGGTGCATTTCTTAAACTGGCGCATGAAATGCAGCTCGTTCTCATAGCCGCAGAAGGCGGCGAGGGCCTGAACGGTCATTTCCGTGGTGTCCAGATAATACTGGGCGTAGGCAATGCGGGCATCGATCACATCCCGGATGCAGGAGGTTCCGAAAAATTCCCGGTACAGGTGCTGGAAATGGGACAGGCTCAGGTGCATCCGGCCCGCGAGGGTCTCCACGTCCCATTTTTTGTAGGGAGCGTTCTGAATCTCCATGCGTAGCTCGTTCATGGGCTGATAATACTTGTTCCCGCTGTGTGCATCCACCGCCGCATGAACCTGGGAGGCCAGAGAAAAGAGCAGTGCGTGCATCAGGCTGTCCAGCGTCTGCCGCTTATACGGATGGCCGGAGAGGGCCTCCGTCACCACAAGGCGGCTGTACTCGGAAAGCCGCCCCAGCCAGGGCAGTGCAAACGGAGTGTCCAGCGGCAGCTCCAGCTTGTCAAGGAGGCTCTCATCCTCCCCGTGCAGTTCAAAATGGATCCAGTCATCGTTGTAATCGGGCCTGCGGCAGCCGTAATGCACGTAGGAATGCTTCCCGTACAGAAGCCCCGTATTGGGAGGAAGCTCTGTGTACTTTCCGTCCTTTTCAAAAAAGCTTTCCGTCTTGATCAAAAGAAGGGTATAATCGTCGTTTCCCCGTGGATTCAGGCTGTCCAGAACAGTGGTATGCCTGGAATCGTAGCCGCACCTGTTCACCGTGATCATGATTACCTCCATGCCGGACCGTTTTTGCCAGGGCAGACATGCCCCGCGTTTTCAGGCCGGATTTCATAGAATATGTCAGTTTCCCACATTTTAGGAAATTGAAGGGGGTCTGTCAATCAGATATAGTTAAAAAAAACAGAAATGGAGACTGTCATGCAGGAAATACAAAACCCGATTCTGCGGGGCTTTCACCCGGATCCTTCCATCGTGCGCGTGGGAAGGGATTATTATATCGCGACCTCCACCTTTGAATGGTGGCCGGGGGTGCGCATCCATCATTCCCGTGATCTGGTCAACTGGAGGCTGATCGGCTATCCGCTGACCCGTACCTCCCAGCTCGATCTGCGGGGCGTAGGGCCGTCCCAGGGTGTCTGGGCGCCCTGTCTGACCTGGGACGACGGAACCTTTTATCTGGTCTACACGGTGGTGAAGGCCTTCTACTGCAACATGTACGATACCGAGAATTATCTGGTGACGGCAAAGGATATCCGCGGGCCGTGGTCGGAGCCGGTGGCTCTGAACAACTTCGGCTTTGATCCCTCCCTGTCCCATGACGACGACGGGCGCAAGTACATGGTCAGCATGGTGACGGATCACCGGGTTCCGAAAAAATACGCGGGAAGGCTGGTGCTCCAGGAATATGATCCGAAGGCCCGGCGCATGACCGGGCCGGTGCGGGACATCTATCAGGCAGAGCGCATCTTCCTGGAAGGGCCTCACATTTTCAAAAGGAACGGCTGGTATTATCTGTTCAGTGCGGATACCGGAACCGGAGAGGCGCACGGCCAGACCATCCAGCGCTCCAGAAGCGTCTGGGGGCCCTATGAGATGTACCGCCCCGCCGATCCGCTGCGGCAGGACGGCGAGGCCTGGTCCATCCTGACCTCCCGGCATCATGAGGACATCCTGCTCCAGAAATCCGGACACTGTGATCTGGTGGAAACGCCGGAGGGAGAATGGTACGCCGTCCATCTGTGCGGACGGGCCAGTGAAAAGAGGAATCCCCCGGACGCTCCCCGGTTTGCGGGCTGCCGCAGATATCTGCTTGGCCGGGAAACCGCCATCCAGAAAATGCGCTGGACCGAAGACGGCTGGCTGGAGCTGGATCCGGGCTGCGCGGAGGAAGCCGGAAAGCCGGGTGCGGAGGCCGAACGGGCGAAGGACGGGCAGTCCGGAAACCGGCCCGCTCCCTTCAGCAATACGCCCCTTACGCGCGTGCCCGCTCCCGCAGAAGCCGCCGCTCAGAACGACGCCGAAAACGCTGCTTCTGGAGAGGCCCCCTTCTGCCGGGACGATTTCGACAACCTGCAGCTCGCCCTCGACTATCAGTCCCTGCGCATCCCAATGGACAGCCATTACCTTTCCCTTTCCGAAAGGCCCGGCTGGCTGCGCATGTACGGCAGGAGCGGTCTGGCCTCCCGTTTTTCCCAGACGCTCATCGCCAGAAGGATGACCGAATACCGGATGACGGCGGAAACCTGCGTTTCCTTTGAGCCGGAGGTATTCAAGCAGATGGCCGGACTGGTTCTGATGTACGACACGGACAATTATCTCTATCTGCACCTGTCACGGGACGAGGACGTGGGAAAATGCATCACCCTGCTGAAGGCGGAGAACCGGAGCTACGAGTACCTGACCGATTACATTCCTCTGCAGGAGGGCAGAGACGTGGTGCTTCGGCTCACCGTGGAGGACACGACGGCCCGCTTTTCCTACGGATACCGGGACGAGCCCCTGACTCAGGCGGGCGAAGCGGTGGATGTGAGCTTTCTTTCCGACGAGGCCTGTCAGGAAGGATGGTTTACCGGAACCATGATCGGCATCTGCTGTCAGGATCTGACAGGCTTCGGAAAGCATGCGGATTTTGACTGGTTTGAGGTGCGCCCGGACGGACAATTGCCTGGATGGGCGCACGGACGCTGACCCGGACGAAGCCGGGCAGCGCTAAGAACCCGGACAGCGGTAAGGCACCTTTCACAGCATCCGATCCACAAAGGAATAGCATTTCCCATACCATCGGTGAACCCCTTCCGGCGTCCGGTGCTCCAGCGCCTCCGACGCTCCCAGAAGCGTATATGCCTGTCGGATCTTTTCCATCTGTGAGGACGGCCCTGCAATACCGCACGGGCCGTTTTCCACGTCTGTTGTGCCGTTTTCCGCAAACAACGGACGGGGCGCGATCAGGGAGCAGATATCGCAGATATCTCCCAGCAGCCACAGGGACGGCGCATAATTGCAGGGACAGAGGTGGCATTCCAGAAGGCTGTCGTAATATCCGTGGATATAGCCGCTGATCACGGCAAGCCTGATCCGCTCATCCAGGGCGGCAAGCCACATGCTGTCCGCTCCCCCTCCCGAAAATCCGGCGCAGCCTATTCTGGGATGTCCCAGAGCGTCCTTTTTCACCTCCGGACGGCCGCACGCGTAATCCACCAGGCGGCGAAGCTCCCAGACCGTCAGTCCCGTCAGGCTCAGCCCGAGCGCCTCCGCAGTCTGCGCCAGATCCTTGCATGAGCTGTCCATGCTGCTCCTTTCCCGGTTCGGAAGGAAGGATTTATCCTCCGACGGCATCGGCTCCACTCTTTCCCCATAACCCGGCGGGTCGGGGCAGAACACCACATAGCCCCTGCGCACGAATTCCCTGCCGTAGCATTCGTCCGGCGCCGCTTTTATCTTTTCCGTTTCCTCCGGCGTTTCCGCAATGCCGCATACCGTATTTTTATTCGCCCCATGGGCAGGAAACGTCAGCATGGCCCTGGCCGGATTTTTGGCATCCACCCCGTCCGGTATGAGCACATAAAAGGGCATTTCCACAAAGGGAAGGGTCTGCATCACATATTTCTGCCTGAGATATCCCTCCTCCCGGCAGGAGGAGACCAGCCGGACGCCGGGGCTTTCAGCGCCGTCCGCAAGGGCGGAAAGCCGGTTCAGCCCGAGCCGTTCCCAAAGGGCTTTCCTAAAGTCGTGCTGCCACTTCTCCAGTTCCTTCCCGCCCGTATGCGGGCAGGCCGCCGATCGTCCGTCTTTTTGATAAACATACTGAAAAAACTGTCTGAATGAATAATTTCCCTCCATATTTTCCTTTCCGCCGCCCAAAATCGCGGCATATCCCCTTTGTCAGTTAAAGTATATCGCAAAACACCTCCTCCCGCAAACGCGTATAGCACCGATAACACGGTGACCAGGCATACTGTCGAACAGATAAATTTTCCAGGACTAAGATTCGTAAAAACAGATACCGCATAGAAACCACATCTCTCTTCTATTTCCGCAGATTATCTGCTAAAATTAATTTACGGGAATGCTCCCGAATATTTGGAAAAGGAGATTTTTTTATGGCGAACAGGATCATGCTCAATCAGACGTCCTATCATGGGGCAGGGGCGATAGCGGAATTCGTTACCGAGGTAAAGGCCCACGGCTTTACAAAAGCTTTCGTCTGCTCCGATCCCGACCTGATCAGATTCAATGTCACCGCCAGGGTGACGGATCTGTTAGACAAAGAGGGACTGGCCTACGAAATTTATTCTGATATCAAGGCCAATCCTACCATCCAGAACGTACAGAGCGGAGTGGCCGCCTTCAAGGCCAGCGGCGCCGACTATATCATCGCGATCGGCGGCGGCTCTTCCATGGATACCGCAAAGGCCATCGGAATCATCATCGCCAATCCGGAGTTTGAGGATGTACGCAGCCTGGAAGGCGTTGCTCCCACCAAAAAGCCCTGCGTTCCCATTATCGCCGTTCCGACTACCGCCGGTACGGCTGCTGAAGTCACGATCAACTATGTCATCACTGATATTGAGAAAAAGCGGAAATTTGTCTGCGTGGATCCTCATGACATGCCGATCATTGCTGTTGTGGATCCGGATATGATGTCCTCCATGCCTAAAGGCCTTACCGCTTCCACCGGAATGGACGCTCTCACCCATGCGATAGAAGGATACACCACCAAAGCCGCGTGGGAAATGACCGATATGTTCCATCTGAAGGCCATTGAGATCATTTCCAGATCCCTGAGAGGAGCCGTTGAAAATACGCAGGAGGGACGGGAAGGTATGGCGCTTGGCCAGTACATAGCCGGCATGGGATTCTCCAATGTGGGACTTGGTATCGCTCATTCTATGGCACATACGCTCGGCGCTGTCTATGATACCCCGCATGGAGTGGCCTGTGCAATGATGCTGCCCATCGTCATGGAATATAACGCCGATTGTACGGGAGAAAAATACAGAGAAATCGCCAGAGCCATGGGCGTAAAGGGCGTAGATGATATGGATCAGGATACCTACCGCAAAGCCGCCGTGGAAGCGGTCCGCAAACTCTCCGAGGATGTTGGCATCCCTTCCAGGCTGGAAGCGCTTAAGGAGGAGGATCTTCCGTTCCTGGCAGAATCCGCCTACGCGGACGCCTGCGCTCCCGGCAATCCGAAGGATGCAAGCGTAGAGGATCTGAAAGCGCTGTTCAGAAAGCTTATGTAAGAAACAGTCAAAAAGAATTCTGTAAAAATAATCCTGTGCTAATAAAGGATGGAGCTGTGTTTCCTGCGGCTCCATCCTTTTTCTTCTCCCCATGAGGGCCAAAACGGCATTTCGTAAAACGGAGAATCCGCGAAGAAAACCCGGTATAAAATGTAATGCTTTTCAAAGTGCTTTAGTTTCTGGATTTTTTCCTTCTTTTTTATCAGATAGAATAATTTCATCAGTTAATGGCCAAGCCGCGAAAAAGGCCATCCATGATCAATCTTATGAAAAAGAAAAGAGGGAAAGGATTATGAAATCTGCATCAAAGCAAAAGAAGAAATCAGGCGGCCTGATTTCAGGGATCAAGTACGATATCCGTCACAATCCCTATCTGTGTCTGCTGTGCGTTCCCGCGATCCTGTGGTTCTGCATCTTTGCGTACAGCCCGCTCGTCTATCTGCTCACCGCCTTCCAGCGGTACCGCCCTACGGAAGGGCTCTGGGGAAGCGAATTCATCGGTCTGATGAATTTTAAGGCATTTTTCGGCTCCAGCGCGTTCTTCCAGGTCACCTTCAACACCATTTTTCTGAACGCCCTGTTCATCATTTCCTCCATGGCGGTGTCCATCCTCATCGCCATCGCCCTTTCGGAGGTCAACGGACGGCTCTTCAAAAAAGCGACGCAGTCCATCGTCATCCTGCCGCACTTCATTTCCTGGACGGTGATCGCCCTTCTGTGTGAGGCTCTCCTGAAAACACAGAACGGCTTTATCAATAATATTCTGGTCAGCCTCGGCATGGAAAAGATCAATTTCTACCAGAATGCGGACGTCTGGCCCGCTCTCCTTGTTTTCCTGCGTATCTGGCAGGGCGCGGGCTACGGCTCCATCGTCTATCTCGCCACGATCGCCGGCCTGGATCAGGAAATGTTCGAGGCGGCCCGTGTGGACGGCGCCACCAGAGGCCAGTGCATCCGCTATCTGACTCTTCCGCTTCTGAAGAGCACAGCCGTCATGCTGTTCATCATGAACGTGGGAAAGATCTTCAACGGCGATTTCGGCATGATCTACAACCTGGTGGGAAGCAATTCCCTGCTGTACCGCACCACGGACGTTATCGACACCTATGTGTACCGCATGCTGGTGGAGTCCACCAACATCGGCCAGTCCGCCGCGGTCAGCTTCTACCAGTCCGTGATGGGCTTTGTGATCGTGCTCGCAACCAATGCGCTGACCCGGAAGCTGGATCCGGATTCCGCGTTATTCTGAGGAAAGGATGGAAAAAATAAAATGGCAAAACAGATATCCGAAGCCGCTCATTCGGCAAAAAACAAGATAAAAATGACACCCGGCGACAGAGTGCTGAACCTGTCCTTCTATCTTTTCATCACGATCTTTTCCGTGATCTGCCTGATCCCCTTCGTGCTGGTGGTTTCCTCCTCTCTCACCCAGGAACAGGCTCTGACGGCAAACGGCTACCGGCTGTGGCCCTCCGAGTTTTCTCTGGACGCCTACCGGCTGGTCATGGTAAGCGCGGACATTCCCCAGGCCTACCTGGTGACGATCTTCATCACCATCGCAGGGACCTTCCTTTCCATGCTCTTTACCTGCGCGGTGGCCTACGCCATGAGCGTGAAAAACTTCAAGAGCCGTTCCGTGGTCGCCCTTTTCATCTATTTTACCATGCTCTTCAACGGCGGTCTGGTAGCCACCTACCTGCTGATCACCAAGACGCTGGCGCTGCAGAACACCATATGGGTGCTGCTCTTCCCTTCCATCTGCAACGCCTGGAACATCCTTCTGATGAGAAACTTCTTCAACGGGATCCCGGATTCCCTCGCTGAATCCGCCAAGATCGACGGCGCAAACGACATCGTCATCCTGTTTAAGATCATCATTCCCATTTCCCTTCCGGGGATCGCCACCATCGGCCTGTTCTACGCTCTGAGCTACTGGAACGAATGGTACAAGTGCCTTCTGTACATCGACTCCAACCACAGCCAGTATTACACGCTGCAGTACCTGATCCAGAGGATCTTAAGGCAGGTCAATTACGCCGCGAACCAGCCTGCCGAGGCGGTGGGGCTCAACAGCATTTCCCTTCCCACCTACGCCTACCGCATGGCCACCATCGTGGTTTCCACCGGCCCGATCATCCTGCTGTATCCCTTCCTGCAGAAGTATTTCGTACAGGGCCTGACCGTGGGGGCTGTAAAAGGCTGAACGCATACCGTTTGTAAGGCGCCTGTACATTAATTCATAAAAACAGAAACACGCGCCGCCAGGCGCGCCACAGATAAAACGCCGTATGGAAGCTTTTTCCGAATCTGCTCCATACGGCGTTTTTCTACGCCTCTTTGTCCGTTCCGCCGTCCTGTCCCGGCGCCTCCTTCTTTTTCATGCGTCGGTAATCGCCGGGCGTCATGCCCGTATGCTTTTTGAAAAAGGTAAAGAAATAATTCTTGGTGGAAAAGCCCAGCCTGTCGCTGATCTCATTCAGGGAAAGCCCGGTCTCAACGAGCAGGCTGCAGATCAGCTCCAGCTTCTGCCGGGTGATGTAAACGGAAAGAGAGGTTCCCGTCCCTTCCTTAAAAATATTGCGCAGGTAGTTGACCGACAGATGCACATTGTCCGCCAGCCAGACCACTGAAAGGTTCGGATTGTAGATATTCTCCTCCACGAGCTGAATGATCCGGCTGATCTGTTCCTTTTTGCCGGAGGAAGCTTCCCTGATCTTGGAAAGCTGTTCGATGTCTGCCAGGCAGCGCCGGATCATCTCCTCCCGGATATCCGCGAGGGTGCTTTTTTCCATCGTCTTGTAATCCCAGCCGCCGGGGGGCTCCATATAGCTGCCATATTCCAGACGCTGCAGGGAAGAGGAGAGCTGGAGGATGAAGGAAAGGATCTGATCCATGCGGTAAACCTTAAGCGTATCGAAAAACTCCTTCGTGCAGCTCTCCGCCGCCTGCGGGTTCATGGACTTGACAGCGCCGATCAGGGCGTCCGCAAGCTCATATGGGTAAATCTGTTCCGGAACCGGGGCGAGCTGCAGCTCGTCTCCCATGTGTATGGAGCGGCTTCCGGTGAGAAACCGCTGAGCCAGAGCCTCCTGCGCGCTGACGAAGGAAAGGGAAAGATCCTCCGGATCCTCCACCATTTCTCCGATCCCGGCGGAAAAGGTGATCTGATAATGGGTTCCCACAAACTCCTGCGCTTCCCGGATACGCTTCGTGACCGTCTCCGGCATCCATTCGTCAAAATTCAGAAGCAGGATCACGTCGTCATAGCTCAGGTCGATATGCTGCACGGTCATTTCCTGGGAAAGCAGCTCCTGCGTCACATTCTGCAGAATATAGTTCAGAAGCCTGGTTTCGGAAACGCCGGAAATGCCCTCCGCCGTCTGCATGGAGGCGGGATCCACGCCGAGAAGCAGGATCCGGTTGTTTTTGGAGGGCAGCTCCGCGTTCAGCGCCTCCAATTCCTCACTGTGCTGCTTCGAAAGATCCTGTCCGTTATAGAGAAGCGTCCGGAACAGCTTCCTTCTTCTCTCCTTTTGCCAGGCATGGCTGATCTGCTTCAAATTTTCGTTCATGTCAAGAAGCTGCTGGTAAGCGGAGGAAAGATAACTGAAATCGTTTTTCTGCCCGCCCTCCGTCTGCTCATCCTGCTGGGAACGGCTTGCGATAAAGGTTTTCAGCTCCCGCAGCGGATTGTAAATGAACCAGCTTAACAGGAATGAAAACACGATGCCCGTCAGCAGATAGACGACGGTATACTGAAGGAGCGTTCCGAGAAAAGCGTTCTGGGAGTAAAAATATCTGTTTTTCAGGGTACAGATGTAGGTGATGTCAAAGCCTCTGTTTTTTATGTAACGGACCGAGCCCTGCTGGCCGTTTTCCGCATAGCGAAAGGAACCGCTGTTGCCGGAGGCCTCCCGGATGAGCTGATAAAGCTCGTTATCGGAATAGTCCGCCCCGAACAGCCCGGGATCGCTCGCCGTTATCACAGTATCCTCTCCGCCCACCATGATGACGTCAATATAGTCGCTGCCGTCCAGAGAGATCATGCCGGAATAGGCCTCCTGGCTGAGGTTCACCACCAACGCTCCTGAATGGTTGGAATAAAAAATTGTGGTGAGCACCGGCACATCCTCATATACATGGCTCGAGCTCTGATAGTCGATGGTACGCGGAAGCAGAAAAACGGGCCTCGTGCTCGGCGTCATCTGCTCCAGGATCTCAAAAATCTCACCGTCGATATGATTTTCAAAGGAGCTTCTCCCGTTCTGGTCAATGATCGTGCGGGAACGGAAATTGATGAAGTAAACGGAGGAGACCAGAGAACTCGCGTTGCGCAGGGAATCGATCAGCTCGGAAGCGTCCATGGCCAGGGCGACGCTGGAATTATCTCCATACAGGATGGCGTTCATGGACGGATTTTCCAGCGTGGTATAGCAGAAGCTGATGATATCCTTCAGCGTGGTCTGATTGATGCTATAGGACTGGGATATGGTCTGCTCCTGCATATCCTCCAGCATTTCCCTGTAATCCTGATTGTTGGAGGCGAACAGGATGGCAATGAAAATAATGAAGATCACACAGGAAACCCATAGATAGGAATACAGCACCTTTTTGAAAAAAACGCTGTTTTGAAATTCCTGACCAAACTGCTTCATAATATTTTTCAGCTTGTCTGTCTGCATGACTTTTCTCCCCCATAAACGCCGGACATAATTATTCTCATTATAACAATAAGGTATCATAAAAAAACAGGCCGAAAAAGGCCAAAAGGTAACTATTGAAGTGTTCGTTATTTTTCAAACCGCCTGTATAAAACCTGATTCTCCGGCCTTTCTTTACTTTACGAAGTTGAAAAAAAGCTCCGGAATCCGTAACATAAAGGCATATCCGGAGCGCTCGGAGATGGCAGGGAAAACTGCTGTAAGCTGTAAGTTATAACAGTAAAAATGAAAAAGCAAAGAAAAGAGAGGAAGGGTACCATCTATGAAAAAGAGGTCAAAATGGCTGGCGTTCCTGCTGGCCGCAGCCGTAAGCATCGGTTCTCTGTCCGGCTGCGGAAGCAGCGGAAACGATACGCAGCCCGCTGCGAATGAGGGCACGCAGGAGATTTCCGAAGAAGCGTCTGAGGCGGCGGACGACAGCGCCTCTGCGGACAGCGCCGCAGACAGCACCGGCTACGTGGTTCCGGAGGAGCCTGTCACCATCAAATTCCTGCACAAGGGTCCTGAGCCCGATGGCTGGGACGCGGTTTATGAAAAATATCTGGAAATGACGAAGGATACGCTGAACATCGAGCTGGATATCACCTGGGTGGAGCATGCGGATTATAAGGAAAAGCTGAACCTGGAGATCACCTCCGGCTCCGAATGGGATCTGGTATTTGACGCCTCCTGGGTACAGCTCAAGAATCTGGCTCCGGAGGGATACTACGCGGATCTTTCTTCCTATTTCAATAATCCGGAGCAGTATCCCGGGCTGGCTGCCGCATTCTCCCCTGAGACCATGGAAGCAAACATCTGGTTCGATTCCATGTGCTACATTCCCTTATTTGAGGTATACGGAAACGGGATTCCCTGTATCTGGTACAGGCTCGACTGGGCAAAGGAATGGGGAATCGGAACGGACGGAAAGATCAACAGCTATGACGAAATGGAGCAATACTGGCAGGCGGCAAAGGACGCCGGCGTTATCCCTTACGGCGCATCCCAGTCCCGCGGCTTCTTCCAACAGCTTTCCCTCCGCGGCGATGCCTATCCCGGTTCTGCGGAAGCCGGACTTCAGCAGTTCACCGCAGCCGGCCTGACCGTCTGGACCTACAGCCAGGACAACCAGCTTCTTGCCTATGCGGTGGAGGGCTCCGGGGACGAGGCCTTTGCGGATTTCCCGGAGGGCTGGCAGTATGATTTCGGAGCAAAAAGATATGAGACCTTTGCAGAATGGCAGGATGCTGGATACATCGATCCCGACTCCTTAAGCTGCACTGATTACAACACCCCGTTCCAGTCCGGACTGAGCGCTTCCATTGTAGGCACACTGGACGATTATGTGGGTGTGATGGATTATGAGGATACTCTGGGCGAGGATTCGATCGGCTTCTTCGTCTATGTGGATGAGATAAGAAATATGGAGCCCGGGGCTATCGCGGTAGATTATTCCGGAAACAACGGCCTTGCCGTTCCCGCGAATTCCGAGAAGATCGATTATACCATGAAATTCCTCGACTGGCTGTTCGGCTCTCAGGAGGCTCACGATCTGTTCCAGCTCGGCATCGAAGGCGTTGATTTCGTATATGGTGAGGAAGAGGGCACCTATGAGACGCTGACCTCCTACAGTACCGATTTCGCCGGCTATGGCTGGACCTGGAACCCCACCTATGCTCTGATCTCCACCGCCTATACCGATGAGGCGCTGGCCTACAGAGAGTATGAGTATGACGAAAACAGCTTCACCTCCCTGCCGATCCTTGGCTTCCACTTCGACACCACCGATCCTGAACTGTCCACCGCAGTGGCACAGTGCAACGCGGTAACCAGCCAGGTGGCGACCGTGAAGCTGCACGGGATCAAAACCGACGGAAACGGCGTGACCTATGATACCATGGCCGACATGCTGAAGGCCAACGTGGATTCCGCTATGGAAAACGGCGGTCAGCAGGTTGTTGACGCTCTTGTGGAGCAGCTCACCGCATTCCTTGCGACCAAATAAATAAAAGGAACGTAGCGTGTCGCACCAGGGAAGGTAAAATCCCGCGTGCGGCACGCCTTTCTTTTGTCAGGAGGCATTTATGTTGAAGATAAGAACCGATCTGATGCGGGAATGGAAACAGGAGACAGAAGCGGACGGCATCCGTTTCTCCTTTCCCGCTCCCAAAGACGCGAAGGGCCGCATCCCCTGCGGCTTTGTGTTTACCAACGACAGCGCCGCAGACTGGAAAGGCTGGTACGGCCTGGAGCTTGCCGTAGAAGGACCTGCTTCCGAAGAACCGGCGCAGCTTTCGATCACGGTAGAATTTTTTTCCAGGGAGCCGCTTTCCCTCACCGTGCCCCTGCTTCTTTCAGACGGAAAGGCACACGTGGAGCTTCCCTTTTCCCTTTTTCCCCTTGAGCAGGCAAAGGAAAATGCCTGGGATGCCGTCACCGCTGTCCGGCTTTTCTTCCGCCCCTCTGACCTTCGCGTGACGCAGTGCGCGGCAAAGCGCAGGCAGGGCCTTTTCCTCCATATGCCGGTCAGAGGAAAGGCCGGAGAACCGGGGGAACGGATCATTTATGAGGGCGCCGTATACAACTGCTCGTCCCGGCCCCTGCTCGTCTGCGCGGAGCAGGTCTTTCAGGGCTGGGAATCCCTGCAGGCGGAGCTTGCGTGGGAAACGGCTGCGGAGGCGGATGGATGCGGCGAAGCGGCGTCCTCCGGCGTTCCGACATTAAAAAGTGTCCTGCTCCGTCCGGGCGAAGGGCTCCCGCTCTCGGCGTCGGTTACGGTTCATACCAACATGGTTCCCGGCGGCCACGAAACCACCCTCCTGCGGGTATGGGGACAGGACGGAGCCGGAAGCTGCGAGGACAGCGTATCCTTACGCACCGGGCGGCGGCTCGCCCATCCCTATCTGTATCACGACGCGGAGGGGTGGAGAGACGTGAAGGAGAAGCTGGAGGCCCATGCTTTCTATGAGCCTGCCTTTCAGGAATACCGCTCCGCCGCCGACGGCTGGGTGGTGACGGATCCCCTGCCCGGCCGTGATTTCTGTTATGAAACGGCGGTGGAAACAAACGTGATGTCTGCAGCCTACCTCTACGCCATAACCGGAGAACGGGCCTGGGCGGAAAAGCTGGCCGATTTTTACCGCCGCTTTTCTGATCCCGAAACCGGGTATCCCGCAAGAAAGAAGGGCTGCAGCCAGTCCTATGTCCAGGAGGGGCATTTTTTTCAGCATCTGGCCATAGGCCTTGATATCATCTGGGATTCCGGCGTGCTGTCGGAAAAGGAGCTTGCGCAGATGGAAGGCTGCTTCCGACTTTACATGGAGCTTCTGGACAGCCACGTCCGCGGCGGCCACATCTCCAACTGGATCCTTTCCGAGCTGACCGGCGCCCTGTTCTGCGCCCTGACGCTGCAGGATATGGACATGGCGCTCCGGTTCGCATTCGGCCCCGGCGGGATCGCGGAGCAGTTCCGCTTCGGCGTGTTCAACGACGGCTGGTGGCACGAATGCTCCGTCGGCTACAATACCTGGGTTTCCTCCATGCTTCTGCACACCGCCCATGCGCTGCTGCCCTTTGGCTATGACCTGATCCACGCGGCCTTCCGGATCCCCTTCAATGACGAGGTGAGCTCCACCTTCCGGTGCAGGCCCGCCCCGGTGAAATCCGGCATGTACAACCTCAAATGGGGCGGAAACCGCCGGAACGCCGTGCGGATCAAAGACATGTTCGACGCGGTGATCCCCTTTCTGGACTACCGGGGCGTGATCTTCGGCATTTCGGATTCGGATGAGAAAAAAATGGCCGGCGTCCATTTCGGCTCCACCTATGACCTGGCCTATCACTACTACCGGGACGAGGCCTACCTCCCCGTCATCGCAAGCGCCGAGCCGGATCCCATTTTCGGAGACCCGGAGGTCTATCAAAGGGCGCTGTCTGAGCAAAGAAGGCTGCTGGCGGATCCCGACAGCCCCGCCCCCTTCCGGAAAAACGCCTGCTCAGACAATATCGGACTGGCCCTGCTGCGAAGCCAGACACCCGGCAGGCCTCAGAGGGAGCAGCTTCAGGCGGTTCTCCGGTACGGCTCCCACGGCAACGCCCACGGCCACTTTGACATTACGGAGCTTTTGTCCGTCATGCGGTATGGAAGAAGCTTTTTCAATCCGGAAAACTGCTGGTGGGGCTACGCCCACTTCATGTACAAGTTTTATGTGCAGAATTCCCTGACCAAAAACATGGTGGTCGTGGACGAAAAAATGCAGGTTCCCGCCGACTCCCGCCGGTTTCTGTGGCATGCGGAGCCGGGCCTGCAGGCCGCCGGCGTTCAAGTAAAGACCCGCTGGGCCTACCCGCCCTACGGCGGCATGGTCTATGAGCAGGACGGCCAGACGGCCACAAAAGAGGAGCTGCGAAAGCGCTGCCGGATGAACGGCTGCTTCCTCCCGATCGCAGAGGGGCCAGACTCCCCCGAATACGGCTCCCTCAGCGGCTTTACTGAGGAAATCCTGCAAAAGCGCGTCATGGCGGTGACGGACGACTATATCGTGCTGTTCGACTATCTGGAGGGAGAAGGGGAGCACCAGTACGACAGCCTGCTTCAGATCAAGGGCTTTTCCTCCCTTACCGGAGAAGGGCTCCGGCAGACTCACCATACGGAGCAGATGAACGAAAATCCCATCTCCGACGCCCAGTTTATCACAGACTGCACCTGGTATGAGGCGCCCGCCCCAACACTGGCCCGCTTCTGCGCCCTTTTCACCGAGGAACATACCGGAGAGAAGAAAAAATGCGACCGCTCCAACTACAACGAGCCCGGCCCGCTCCACATAGACGTTTATACGGCATGGCCCCCTCACACCCGGCAGATGATCGGCCGCGTGGCGGTTTACGACGGCTGGGCCGCGGACGGAAACGGATATACCATCCCCCTCTCCTACCGTCTGGAGCTGGACGGCCAGACCTGCGAGGAAGGAGCCTTTGACGGCTGGATTCTGGGCCGCGGAAAGCTGGATGCCGACGTGAGAGGGACGGACAAAGCCACCCTGATCCTGCGCCAGGGCTGCATGCACGATGAGATCGGCCGCAGCGTACAGACCCCGCAGGGCGTTTTCTGGGGAGAAATCTGCCTGGAGCTGGAAAACGGCGAAATCCTCAATCTGGGGAAATGCCTGAAGGAGGGAAGGACAGACATCGTCAGCCGTATCCGGACGCGGAACCTGGATGCCTCCTGCGGCGTCGGCCAGGATTACCGGGGAGGCCGGGTCACCATAGTGGGAACCGAATACCCCTTCTCTCTCGGAGCAAGCCCTGTCAACCACCAGGAGGAAAGCCGCGTTGAGATCGACCTGAAAGCCCTGAACGCCGTCAGACTGACCGCCTGCGTTGGCGTGGACGCCTTCCCCGGAGACGAGTGGCAGAAGCGCAAAACCTACGCCGTCCGCAGCTTCGGAAAAACGGCCCGTTACATAACGGTGATCGAGCCCTACGAAAAGGAAAGCGTGATCCTGCGCGTACAGGCAGACGGCCCCGACAGCGTGCGCATCGAACGAAAGGACGGACGGATCCAGACCATCAGCGTTCACGGGCTTGATACAGACCAGGTATCCATCAAAAAAGCAGAATAGATCAGTTTACTACACGCTTATTCATTGTAAAGGGCAGGGGATTTTCTTATACTTTTTTCAGAAAAATCGTCATGGAGGTAAGAATTAAATGGAAGGTAACGAAACAACCCTGCAGACCATGTCCCCTGCCAACGATCCGGCCTCCCGGGCCCAGGTCTGGGCCCGGGAGGTGACCGCCCGCATCCGCAGCAAAATGGCCTGGGTGAGCGAAAAGAACCGGGATAAGATCCCCTACACCACCGATGAAAACGGAAGCTATGATGACCGATCCGATCCGGAACGCTCCTGGCGCATCGACGACGGCCTGAACTGGTGGACAAACGGCTTCTGGGGCGGCATGATGTGGCTCCTCTATCAGGACACCAAACAGGAAAGCTATGCCCGCATCGCCCGCATCAGCGAGGAACGCATGGACCGCTGCTTTTCGGATTTTTACGGCCTCCATCACGACGTGGGCTTCATGTTCGTCCCCACCGCCGTCGCAGACTACCGCCTGACCGGAAACCCGTCCTCCAGAAAACGCGCCCTGCATGCGGCAAACCTGCTGGCCGGACGCTTCAATCCTGCCGGACGCTTTATCCGCGCCTGGAACGATCTGGAGGACGGCGACACCAGAGGCTGGGCTATCATTGACTGTATGTTCAACCTTTCGCTTCTCTACTGGGCCTGGGAGGAAACCCACGATCCCCGCTTCCGCCACATCGCCATGATGCATGCGGACACGGTCATGCAGCATTTCATCCGCCCCGACGGCTCGGTGAACCATATCGTGGAATTTGACCCCGAAACCGGAGAAATGGTGAAAGCTCTCGGCGGACAGGGCTACGGAGAAGGCTCCTCCTGGAGCAGAGGCCAGGGCTGGGCGCTCTACGGCTTCATGATCAGCTATATCCATACCGGAAAGCAGGAATATCTGGACACCGCCAAAAAAGTGGCCCACTACTGCATGGCCTGCATCCCGGAAAACGGCCTGATCCCCGTGGACTTCAGACAGCCTGCGCAGCCCGCCTATGAGGATTCCTGCGGCGCCTGCGTGATCGCGGGCGGCCTTCTGGAGCTCGCCGCCCATGTCCCCGCCCCCGAACAGTCCATATACCGAAACGCGGCGCTTCGCATTCTGCGCGCCATTGATGAAAAACGGGCCGACTGGACCGAAAACTGCGATGCCATCGTCTTAAACTGCTCCGCCTCCTACCATGCGGATCGCCACCATTTCACCATGACCTACGCGGATTACTTTTTTATCGAAGCCATTTACAAGCTGACCGGCACCGGAAGGCTTTTGTGGTAGATGCACTGCGTGCATACGGGGAAGCGCCGACGGCGCTTCCCTTCGGCTTTTCTTCGGCTTGCCTTCAGCTTTCCTATAACGCATCATTTTGCAGCTTCCTGCGGTACATAATTTTTCCTTTACAGCACGGCGGGCAGATGATATGATGAAAATAATTCCAGACGGCATTCAGGCTCCAGTCTGATTTCTTTTCCGGTTCTTTCGATTCCTGTTCTTAATCTGTTTTTTTGGTTCCCGGTTTCTTAATTCTGTTTTTTGATTCTATTGTTTAATTCGTTTTTATTCGCAATTTTATGTTCATACATATTTTTCTACCCGGTAATGCAGTGCAGAAAAAAAGAAATCTTCCAAAACGGGCCCGTTATTACGCGGGAAGCATTGACCTTGACCTGATAGCCGCAGGCGAGGATTACACAAAGCTGAAGAAGTCATTTGTGATTTTTATCTGTACCTTTGATCCCTTTCAGGATAAACAGCATATTTACCTTCATGCCGAAGCATTTTCTGATCCATATTCCTTTGAAAACCGATGTCTGGAAAACCTGACGCTCACGCTTGGGGATGAAACCGCCAAGATCTTTCTGAATACACGGGGAGAGCTGGAGGACGTGGATGAGGAAATGCTGGAATTTCTCGCATATATTGAAGATACTACCGACCGTTTTGCCGAACAGGCCAAAAGTCCCCTGATCCGGCAGATCCATCAAAGGGTAACTCAGATCAGACAGAGCAGAGAAATGGAGGTTGAATACATGACATTGATGCAGCGAGACAGAGAAAATATAGAACAGGGTCGTGAGGAAGGACGTGAAGAAGGACTTAAGGAAGGTCGTAAAGAAGGAATACAGATGACTTTGGATATCATCCGGCTGCATCTGAGCGGAAAGAACAGCCGGGAAATTGCGTATATCCTTGATCTTACACCGTCTTATGTGGATCAGATCCTGCAGGATTATGAGAGTCTGCCCGGATGAAAGGGTACGCGGACGCAGACCTCGACACGGATGAAAAACACACCACACCAGAAGGGGGGTAGTGTAAAAAAATTTGTGTCTTTGGAAGAAAATAACTCCTTTTGGGTAAGAATTACGATATGAAAATTCTTATCGAAAAGGAGTATTTTTATGCCGGTAGCCAAGGAACAGATTCGACAGATTATTGCTGATAACAACTTATCCAGTGTTGCTGATGTCTATTCCCTCC
>DWWS01000040.1 GCA_019119595.1 Candidatus Eisenbergiella merdavium
TTCCTATGTGAACTGGAAGCCGGACATGGTCTGGTTCGATAATCACAGGGCGTACGGCACGCCCAACTATTATGTGCAGAAGCTGTTCATGAACCACCAGGGAAGCCGCAGGCTTGCCGTAACGGCGGAGGGGATCGGCGCGGTCAGCAGCCGGGCTCCGGAGTACAGAGGAAGGATGCGCCTGGAGGGATATGAGACGAAAACCCGTTTCGATGAGGTCTGCGTGAAGAACCTGGATACGGGGGAGGAAAAAGCCTTCGGAAGCTTTGTGACGGAGCAGGGAGAGCACGCCTGGCTGGAGGGCTGCGAGGACTGGGAAAGCTATGAGATCTGCCTGAAGGCCTGCGAGCTGGAGGGCCGGAAGGGCTTTCAGGTTCTGTTCGGCTGGCAGGATGAGGACAATTACCTTGCGGCCACCTTCGGCGGGTGGCAGAACCTGGATCTGTTCGTACACAGGCAGATAAACGGACGTGGCTGCGACCTGACGGAAGGGTGGTTCCGGGCGGAAAAGGGCCGGGTGTACGACCTGAAGATCCGGGTAAAAGACGACAGGATCAGCATTTTCATCGACGGGGAGGAATACCTGCCCATCCGGGAGAATCCGTTGGAGGTGGAGCGTCTGTATCATGCGGCGTCACTGGATGAGGAGGACGGAAGCGTGATCCTGAAGGTGGTGAACCTGCAGGAGAAGGAGGAAAGCGCCGGGATCCGTCTGGACGGCCTGGCGGACGGGGAGAGAAAAAAGATTTTCCCCGTGGATGCGCAGGTCTACACCATGACGGGAAGGCGGGAGCAGGAGAACAGCTTTGAGGAGCCGGAAGCGGTAAGCCCTGTGGAGAGCAGCCTGCGGCTGGAGAAGGAATGCTTTACTTATCACTTCCCGGCGCTGTCTCTGACCGTGCTTCACTTTTATCCAAATGAAGGTAAAAGGAAAGGCGGACTGGAGAAATCTGCCCTGCTTGAAAAAGGGCCTTCTGCCTGTGCCGGGGATGTGCTACAATAACGAGGCCTGAACAGGGAAAATGCAGGCGCATCAATGGCCGGATGCTTTGCTTCGCCGGCCTGAAAAGGGAGGATTCCGGAAAATGAACGAGAGAATGACACAGCTTTTCTGCCGGATCGGAGGAAAGGATGAGCCGCTGAACCGGGTGGATGTAAGCGAAAAGCCGGCGAGCGGGCGCAGGGCCGAAAAGGCGCTTTATGAAAACAGCAGGATCAGAGCGACTCTCACCTGGGAGCCTGTTGGAGAGGGAAGGACCAGGCTGGCATGCAGCTGGCAGAACCGGACGCAGGAGAAGCTTTCCTGCCAGCTTGAGATCCGGATCAGGACGGATTTTGTGTATGAGCATTATGTGATACCCGGCGTTTCCCTGAACGGAAACGACTGGGGAAAAGGAAAGGAGCCGAAGGGACTTGCCAGCGGCGGGGAGCCCTGGGTGTTCGATTACCGCCGGACGACGATACCCGCCTGCACCATAAGCGAAAACGGGGACAGATACTTTGCGTTGATGGCTTCTGATGAAAGCCCTCTGTCCATGCAGGCCTCCTGCTCCATGCTGCCGCAGGAGGACGGGACGATGGTTCACAGACTTCTCTATCCCTGCATCGAGCGGCCGGAAACCTACTGCAGAAGGGACTGCTATGAGCCCTCTCATGAGGATTTTCTCACGTTCGATCCGCAGGAGGCGAAGGAGACGGCGGCCTGGCTTCTGGCCGGAAGGCCGGTACGGCCCAATTTTGCCACAGCCTGTGTGGAGGACGCGGCTCTGGAGCTTCTGGGAAGTCCCTTTCCTTCCGCATACGGAACGGATGAGGTGAAGCGCCTCTGCTGTGCGTTCGCCGAAAGGCTGGTGGTGGAGACAAACGGAAGAAAAATGTTCAGCATCGGCCAGACCCCGGACGGAAAGGGAGGCTTTCAGAACGCGGAGGGCTATGAGTTCGGCTGGTGCGGGCAGAACGGCATGTACGCCAGGCTGTTTCTGGAGCGCGGACTTCGGACAGGGGATCAGAAGCTGATCTGTACGGCTCTGGACAACCTGGATGCATGGACTCATGAGGCGGTGGAAGAAACCGGGCTGATCCACACCCACTATCACTGGATGCTGAACGGGGAAAGCGACGTGGAGGACACCTGCAACCTGGGCTTTGCGGTGCTGGAGCTGACACGGGCCTGGAGCGTGATGCGAAAGAACGGTGAAGACAGACCGGAATGGCTGGAAGCGGCCCGGAGAATCGCGGATTTTCTGATCTCCCATTGGGCGGATGAGCACGGCTTCGGAAAAGCATGGAACGTAAAAACAGGAGAATGCGCGGACCCGGCAGGAACCATCGGCGCCTATCTGATCCCCGGACTCGTGGAGCTGTATCTTGCGGACGGGAGGGAACGCTGGCTGGAGGCGGCGCGCAGGGCCTGCCGTTTTTACCGGGACCGGGATCTTTTCTCGTTCCAGTGTACGGCGGGAGCGCTGGATACTTACTGCATTGATAAGGAGTCCAGCGGCCCGCTCCTTGCGGGGGCCCTCGCCCTTTATGAGATTGACAAAGCGGAGGAATGGCTGGAGTGCGCGAAGCTGGCAGGCTGGTATTTCTGCTCGTGGATGTTCCACCACGATATCATTCCCGGAGAAAACAGCGATTTTGCCAGATACGGATACCGGACGCTGGGAGGAACGAGCGTGTCGGCCCAGCACCATCACATCGACCCATGGGGAGCGCTGATGGTGCCGCAGCTTCTCAGGCTCTGGAAAATAACGGGGGACTGGCACTGGCACAGGCGCGCGTCGCTGATGTGGGCGAACGCGGTGCAGAATCTTGCACCCTCCCAGGGGAAGACCATACACGGGCTTTTCCGGGAAGCGGGAGCGCAGAACGAGGGATATCATCATTGCTGCTGGGGCGATCCGGGAGCGCCCGGCTTTATCAACGACTGGCTGGTGGCCTGGCCCCAGGCCTTCTGCTGGAACACGGCGGAACAGATCACGGATGCCGATCTTGCTGACCCTGCGCAGAAATCTCACAAGGGTTCCGACATCGTGAAGCCTTCAGAAACTTTTCAGAAAAATGACACAGAATGAACACATTTTCCATGTAAGATAAATCCCGGATAGTTGAACAGCAACTCACAAAACTATCTCCCCCTCATAGTCAGCAGGCCCCCACCGTGTGTGGGGGTCTGTTTTGCGTGGAGGGACTGCCCGAGATTCCTTCCAAAGCTTCTTCCCGGCATTTCCGCCCGGCGCCCTTATCCCTCTATCCGCTACCCCCTTCCGCATACGCCGACTATACAGCCCTATACAGCCCGCGCCCTCCGCCGACAAAAAACGCGTTAACATTTCCGGAAAAATGTGCTATATTACTGTTTTGGATTCACAAACGCGCCTTCCCGACGTTTCCCTTTCGGAAGAAAATCGACCGGCGGAGGGGCGCGCAAACATCAAATAGCTGCGGCTATTTGTGTCGGAGCGTCACAAATAGCTTTTATGGCATACCCTGATCGCACGCTCCGGAACAAGGAGTATCATGTCAGTTGCAGACAAATATATCGATTATGTGAAAACAGAGGCCATGAAACGGCCGGAAAAAAGCTGGAACAGGATCCTCCTGGGCCTTCAGGCGAACAAATGGCGGATGCGCCTGATCCCAACGAAGGATCTTTCCGCAGGCTACCGGAAGCTGGAGCAGATGATGATGGGGATGGTGGCGGACTCTCTGAGCCGGGAGGGAAGCTATGTATGGGGCAACATTTTCGCTCCCTGCGAGCTGATGCACTGCTTCGGGCTGAAAACCCTGTCCATCGAGGTGCTTTCCTGCTACATGAGCGGCTTTCATCTGGAGGATTATTTTATCGATTATGCGCAGGATATCGGCCTTGCGCCGACGCTGTGCTCCTATCATAAGACCTTTGTAGGCGGGGTGGAGAGCGGGGTGATCCGGAAGCCGGATTACGCCGTCACCACCTCCCTTTCCTGTGACGGAAACCTGAATACCTTCCGTTATCTGGAAAAAAAGGCCGGCGTGCCCTTCACCTTCCTGGACGTCCCCTATGCGGCGGACGAAGAATCGGTGCAATATCTGGCCGGGCAGCTCCGTGAGCTTGCCGGAGCGCTGGAGGGACTGACGGGAAAACAGTTCGACGAGGAAAAGCTGAAGGAGACCATCCGCATTGAAAACGAAACGAGAAGGGAGCTGATGCGGTTCTTTGAGCTTCAGACGAAGCGCCGCTATCCGGGCGCGCTGATCAGCCATCTGTACATGATGATGGGCATGCATCTGCTGATCGGCACGCAGGAGTTTCTGGATCTCATCCGCTTTATGAATGAGGAGATCGCGGACTGCCCCGCCTTTGAGGGAAAGAAGATCCTCTGGCTGCATCTGATCCCCTTTTATCAGGAAACGCTGAAAAAATATTTTGACAGGAACGAGGAATATCAGATCATCGCCAGCGACATTATCCTGGATTACATGGAGGAAATGGATGCGGAGCACCCCTTCGAGGCGCTGGCGAAAAAGATCATCCGCAACCTTTACAACGGCTCCTACGCCCATAAGGCGGAGGCCATCGCCTCCCTCTGCGACCGTCTGGATCCGGACGCGGTGATCTATTTCTGTCACTGGGGCTGCAAGCAGGCCTCCGGCGGGAGCATTCTTTTAAAGGAAAAAATGCAGGAAAAGAAGATCCCGACGCTGATCCTGGACGGGGACGGGATCGACAAGAGAAACAGTCATGACGGACAGATCAAGACCAGGCTTGAGGCATTTCTGGAGCTTTTGGATGCGGAGGGATAATCGGATATGTTAGGTTATATTTGCAAATATGCGCCCATCGAAGTTTTTGAGGCAATGGGCGTGGAAATGAAGCGGATCGATCCGCAGGTGACGAATTTCACCCAGGCGGACATGAAGATGCACCCCAACATCTGCAGCTTTGCCAAGGGCGTGCTGGAGGATGTGATGGCGGGCGGCTATGAGGGCGTGATCCTCACCACCTGCTGCGACAGCATCCGCAGACTGTATGATGTGCTGAAGCAGGAGCTTCCGGACCGGTTCATCTACCTTCTGGATACGCCAAGGATCACGAAGGACGCCGGGATCGCTCTCTATGAGGGACGGATCCGGAACATGATCGCAGCCTACGAGGCTTTTTCCGGAAAAACCTTCGAGGAAGCCGCCCTTGCCGATATTTTGAGAAAAAAGCGGGGCGAACAGAGCATTTCCCTGGGAGAGAACGACTGGGAGGAGGGCGCAGCTCCGCTTTCCGGAAACGCGCAGTCCGTACCGGCCGGGGTGGCTCCGGTTGGGGAGGCCGGGGTGTTTCAGGCCGGGGCGGATACGAAACGGCGCGGCCCGAGAAGGAAAAACATCGGCCTCATCGGCGCAAGGGCCAACGAGAGCATCGTCCGGATCCTGCGGGAGAAGAACGCCAACCTGGCCTTCGACCTGACCTGCACCGGCCTGAAGCGCAAATATCTGCTGGAGCCGGAGCAGATCCTCACTGGCTATACCCGGGGCCTTCTGAGCCAGTTTCCCTGCATGCGCATGGAGGCGGCGTCTCAGAGGGATGAGCTGATCGGGCGCTATGCGGAAAGCGTGGACGGCGTGATCTATCATACGGTACAGTTCTGCGATAACTATTCCTATGAATACGCCTGGCTGAAAAAAAGCCTCAGCCGCCCCATGCTTTTGCTGGAGACGGATTACACGAAGCAGAGCTACGGTCAGATCCTGACCAGGATCGAGGCCTTCCTGGAATCTCTGGGACAGACGCCGCAGGAGACGCAGAAGGGCCGGGAAACTTCTCTCCGGCAGGGAAAAACGGAACGGGGAGAGCAGAGCGCCCAGAGAAAGGAGAGCGCGGAAAGCATGTATGTAATGGGAATTGACAGCGGTTCCACATCCACCAACGCGGTGATCATGGACGGAAACCGGAATATCGTATCCTCCGCCGTGGTGCGCACCGGAGCCAAATCCGGAGAGAGCGCAGAGCGGATCCTGGAGGAGGTTCTGAAGCAGGCGGGCATCAAAAGAGAGGACATTTCCTGGATCGTGTCCACCGGATACGGACGGGTCAGCATCCCCTTCGCGGACGAAAACGTGACCGAGATCAGCTGTCACGGACGGGGCGCTCACTATTTCAATCCGGCCGTGCGCACCATTCTGGATATCGGCGGACAGGACAGCAAGGCGATCCGCCTGAATGAAAGGGGCGAGGTGGCGGATTTTGTCATGAACGACAAATGCGCGGCGGGAACCGGCCGGTTCCTGGAGATGATCGCCCGCTCCCTGGAGGTTTCTGTGGATGAGCTTGGCCCCATCGCCCTTCAGTCAAAGGAGGAGATCGAGATCACCAGCATGTGCTCCGTGTTCGCGGAATCCGAGGTCATCTCCCTGATTGCAAACAACCGGGAAAAAACGGATATCGCCAACGGCATCTGTCGGGCGGTGGCAAACAAATCCTACTCCCTTCTCAAGCGCGTGGGCCTGGAGGAGGAATTCATGATGACCGGCGGCGTGGCAAAGAACGCGGGCGTGGTGCGCGCCGTGGAGCAGAAGCTGGGAACGAAGCTCTACATCTACCCGGAGCCGGAGATCGTTGGCGCGGCAGGAGCGGCGCTTTATGCGTTGGACAGGATGGAGGAGAAAAATCAGTAACAGGATTGACGTCACGGGAATAGTGAATTAAAATATAGGATATCATAATTCACTAAAGGAGAGCGCGATGTTTATCGGCAGAGAGCAGGAGCTGAAAAAACTGAACCGTATGTATCAGAGCGGCAGACTGGAGGTAGCTATCATATACGGCCGCCGCCGGGTGGGGAAGACGACGCTGATCAATGAATTCTGCAGAGATAAAAAAACGATTTTTTTTGCGGCGCAGGAGAGCAGCGCGCAGCAGAATCTGGAAAACCTGTCCTGTGCGGTTTCAGAGGCGGCGGACGGGAAAAGCGCAGTCTCCGTGACATACCGCAGCTTTGCTGACGCGGTTCTGAAGATCGCGGAAATGGCAAGCTCGGAAAGACTGATCTGGGTCATAGACGAATACCCCTATCTGGCGCAGGCGGAGCGGGGGATTTCTTCCCTGCTGCAGAATTTTCTGGATCACCAGCTGAAGGAAACACGGCTGTTCCTGATTCTCTGCGGCTCCTCCATGAGCTTTATGGAAAATCAGGTGCTCGGCTATCAGAGCCCTCTTTATGGAAGGAGAACCGCGCAGTTTAAGCTCCTTCCCTTTGATTATCTGGATACGGGAAAATGGTTTCCTGATTATTCATGTACGGATAAAGCGCTGATCTACGGAATTACTGGCGGAATCCCCATGTACCTGGAGCAGTTTTCGCCCGGTCTGTCGATCCGGGAAAACCTTCTGGAGAATCTGTTTGACAGAAATGCGGTTCTGTTTGAGGAGCCCTCCAATCTGCTGAAGCAGGAGCTGCGGGAGCCTGCGGTTTATAATGCGGTGATCACCGCGATCGCTTCCGGAAAAACAAAGCTGTCCGAGATCGCAACCACTGTAGGCGTGGAAACCGGACTGTGCGCAAAATATATGTCGAATCTGATCTCGCTTGGAATCATCAAGAGAGAAACCCCTGTCACTGACCCGAACAGCAAGAGGCCGGTCTATCTGATCGAGGATCAGTTTTTCCGCTTCTGGTACAGCTTTGTTCCGAAAAATATTTCCGCCATCCAGTCCGGCAGAATGGAACGTTCCTATCCTTCCATGGTGGAGGAACGGCTGCCGGATTACATGGGACTGACGTTTGAAAAAATGTGCAGGGATTACATTCTCTATTACGATGAAAAGCTGCCTTTCCCCATCGGAGCTGTGGGACAATGGTGGGGAGGTAATCCCAAAACCCGCAGGCAGGCGCAGATCGATATTGTGGTCACATCCGCCGGGGATGACAGCGCGGTGATCGGCTCCTGCAAATATCGGGAAAGTCTTGTGGGAGAGGAGGAGCTGCGGCTGATGGAGGAATATGCGGAAGCCATGGGGCATTTCAGACGCAGATATTATTATCTTTTCTCCAGATCGGGATTTTCCACCGCTTTGAAGGAACGTGCACGGGAGGGGCAGGTGAGGCTGATCACACTGGAGGAGTTGTATGAGTCCGGGCGTGTGGACTGATCGCGTGCGGGATGATTTCATTGAAAAAACCGCTCTCATATGCTATCCTTAAAGAATCTATCGTCGGACGCCCGACAGGAAACAGCGCGGCGTCCGGCGCGGAAAGCGCTTCAAAATGGAGGTAAGTATGGCCAGACTGAGAAACCTGCTTGAAAATCTGGAAACGAAGGCGGTGCACGGCGCCCCGGAGGCCTTTTTGGACCGGGAGATATCGGCGCTTGTCTATGATTCCAGAAGGATCACAAAGGACTGCCTTTTCGTCTGCATCGAAGGGGTGAATTTTGACGGGCACAGCGCGGCGGCGCAGGCGGCGGCTCAGGGCGCGGCGGTGCTTGTGACGGAAAAGCCCGTGGAGGTGCCACGGGATGCGGATGTGCTCATCCTGCAGGTGGAAAGCACGCGCTATGCGCTGGCCTTCCTGTCGGCGGCCTGGTTCGGCCATCCGGCATCGAAATTAAAGACCATCGGCATCACCGGAACCAAGGGAAAGACCACCTCCACCTACCTGGTGAAATCCATCCTGGAAAACGCGGGACTGAAGGTGGGGCTTGTGGGAACCATCGAGGTGATCATCGGGGATACCCATATCCACGCGGAAAACACCACGCCGGAATCCTACGTGCTCCAGTCTTATTTCGCGCAGATGGTACAGGCGGGCTGCGACGCTGTGGTGATGGAGGTATCCTCCCAGGCGCTGATGCAGCACAGGAGTCAGGGCTTTGTCTTTGACTTCGGCATTTTTACCAACCTGGAGCCGGATCACATCGGCCCCAACGAGCACGCAAGCTTTGAGGAGTACCTGCGCTGTAAGGGAATGCTTTTCAGGCAGTGCCGGGTCGGGATCATGAACGGGGACGACGTCCACTGGAAGCAGGTGGCAGAAGGGCACACCTGCAGGCTGGAGACCTACGGCCTGGGAGAGGGCTGCGACCTGCGCGCGACGGATCTGCGGCTCACGCACGGAGGCGGAAAGCTGGGAGCGGCCTTCCATGTTTCCTGCAAAAAGACGGAGGCCGATGCGCCTCAGCCGCTGGAATTTGACGCGCAGATCGACATGCCGGGCCGGTTCAGCGTCTACAACGCCCTCACAGCCATCGCCATCTGCCGCCATTTTGCGGTGTCCGTTCCTGATATCCAGAGAGCGCTCCTTTCCGCGAAGGTGAAGGGACGCATCGAGATGGTGAAGGTGTCCGATGATTTTACGCTGCTCATCGACTACGCCCACAACGCCATGGCGCTGGAAAGCCTGCTCACCACCCTGAAGGAATACGAGCACGGAAGGCTGGTCTGCGTGTTCGGCTGCGGCGGAAACCGGTCGCGCCTGCGCCGCTTTGAGATGGGCGAGGTGAGCGGAAGGCTTGCAGATCTGACCGTCATCACCTCCGATAATCCACGCTTTGAGGAGCCGGAGGCGATCATCGACGACATCGTGACCGGCATGGAAAAGACGAAGGGAGCCTATCTGCGCATCAGCGACCGGAGGGAGGCCATCGCCTGGGCCATCGACCACGGACAGCCGGGCGACATCATCGTGCTCGCGGGCAAGGGCCATGAGGACTATCAGGAGATCAGAGGCGTGAAGCATCCCATGGACGAACGGGTGCTGATCGCGGATATTTTAAAGGAACGGGGCATTTCCTTCTGACGGATGGCCGGATGCCGAAACGGCGCGGCAGCCGAAAAACAGGAGCCCTGCGTATAAAAAAAGGAAAGGAGGCGGAAAGCGGATGCAGGGAAAATTCGTAAACGTCATCGTGGATATCTCCCATGAAAATGTGGACCGTCCCTTTGCCTACCGGATCCCGGAAAGGCTCCGGGGCATTCCGGAGCCGGGCATGCAGGTCACCATCCCCTTCGGCCGGGGCAATACGCTGCGCACCGGCTACATCATCGAGGTGACGGACGAGGCGGATTTTGACGAAAGCCGCATGAAGGAGCTGGACAGCATCCAGGAGGGCGGGACGCAGGTGGAGGGCCGCCTGATCCGCCTGGCCTTCTGGATGAAGGAGCACTACGGCTCCACCATGATCGCGGCCCTCAAAACCGTGCTTCCGGCAAGAAAAAAATTCAAAACGCCGGAAAAAAAGGAGATCCGTCTCCGGGTGGGGAAGGAGGAGGCCCTCCATGAGCTGCGGGAGTGTGAGCGGAAGCACCAGACCGCAAGGGCGCGGGTGCTGCGGGAGCTGATCGAGGAGGAATGCCTTCCCCTGGGCCTTCTCGCAAGGAAGCTGAATATTTCCTCCTCCACCTTCAAGAGCCTCTGGGAGAACGGCATCGTTTCCATCGAGAGCGTGCCCTACTATCGCAATCCGGTGAAGCTGGACGTGGAGCGGGAGGGCGGGAAGCGCTTAAGCCCCTCCCAGCAGCGGATCGTGGATGATTTTTTTGAAAAATATGACGCCGGAAGCAGACAGACCTGCCTGCTGAAGGGGATCACCGGAAGCGGAAAGACCGAGGTCTACATGGCGCTCATCGAGGGCGTGGTGAAGCGGGGCCGCCAGGCGGTGATGCTGATCCCGGAGATCGCCCTCACCTACCAGACCGTGCTCCGTTTTTACAAGCGGTTCGGGGACCGGGTTTCGGTGATGAATTCCTCCCTTTCCGCCGGAGAAAAATATGACCAGTGCGAGCGGGCGAAACGAAGGGAGATCGACGTGATCATCGGCCCCCGTTCCGCCCTGTTCACCCCTTTTCCGGATATCGGCCTCATCGTCATCGACGAGGAGCATGAGGGGAGCTATAAGAGCGAGACCATGCCCAAGTATCACGCCAGGGAAACCGCAGAGGAGCTGGCAAGGCTGCACGGCGCTGCGGTGTTCCTTGGCTCCGCCACCCCCTCCCTGGAAAGCTATTACCGCGCGGGGGAGGGCAGATACCGGCTGTATACCATGACGGAGCGTTTAAACGGAGGGACGCTTCCGCAGGTATATGTGGAGGACTTAAGGCAGGAGCTGAAAGAAGGCAACCGTTCCATTTTTTCCAGAAGGCTTACGGCCCTTTTGGAGGACCGCTTCGCGCGGGGGGAGCAGAGCATGCTTTTCCTGAACAGAAGGGGCTACGCGGGCTTCGTCTCCTGCCGCATGTGCGGCCATGTGATGAAATGCCCCCACTGCGACGTTTCCCTCTCGGAGCACCGCAACGGCACGCTGGTCTGCCACTACTGCGGCTATACCCGTCCCGCCGTGCGCCTCTGCCCGGAATGCGGCTCCCGCTATATCCTGGGCTTCCGCGCGGGCACGGAGCAGATCGAGGAGCAGCTTCGCAAAATGTATCCGGACAAAAGGGTGCTCCGAATGGACGCGGACACCACCCGGAAAAAGGAAAGCTATGAAAAGATCCTCGCCTCCTTTGCCGCGGGCGAGGCGGACGTGCTGGTGGGCACCCAGATGATCGTGAAGGGACACGATTTTCCGGCGGTGACGCTCATGGGCATCCTGGCCGCGGACATGTCCCTCGCCGCCGCCGACTACCGGGCGGGAGAGCGCACCTTTCAGCTTCTGACCCAGGCCGCGGGCCGGGCGGGCCGGGGAAGCAGGCCGGGCGAGGTGGTGATCCAGACCTATCAGCCGGAGCACTACAGCATCGTCCATGCGGCGGCCCAGGACTATGAGGGCTTTTACGAGGAAGAGATCCTCTACCGCAGGCTTTTGTCCTATCCGCCTGCGGCCCATATCCTGGCCGTCCAGATCGGCGCAAGGGAGGAGGCGGCGGGGCTGGCGCTTGCAAAGCGGCTTTCCCGGCTCGCGGCCGACCTGCCCGAGGGGAGCCTTCTCATCGGTCCGGCTCCCGCGTCCATCGGCAGGATCAACGACGTGTTCCGCTTTGTGATCTACATCAAAAGCCCGGATTACGGCGTGCTCATCCGCATCAAGGACCGGATGGAAAAAAAACTGAAGGAACAGGAAGACAGAGACGGGAAAGGGAAAACGGTACAGTTTGATTTCGACCCCATGAACCCGTTTTAAATGCTACAGAAGCGCTCCGACAAGGAGGAGAGATTGAAAAATGTGCTTGATAGCACATTTTTCAATCCGGATTTGCGACGAAGCGTCGCAAATCCCGTTATCGCAGCAGAGAAATCACATACGCGATTTCTCTGCGCGTTCCTCCGCGCAAAAGCGCTTCGGAAAAGAGGTAAAAAATGGCGATCAGAAATATCAGAGTGATGGGAGATCCGATTCTGGAAAAAAACTGCAAGGAGGTTAAGGAGATGACGCCCCGGCTTCAGGAGCTCATCGACGACATGCTGGAAACCATGTATGAGGCCAACGGCGTGGGCCTTGCGGCTCCGCAGGTTGGGATACTGAAACGCATCGTGGTCATCGACGTGACCGGAGAAGACCCGATCGTTCTGGTCAATCCCCGCATCATGGAGACCAGCGGGGAGCAGACCGGCGGCGAGGGCTGCCTCTCCGTACCGGGAAAGAGCGGCGTCGTGACCAGGCCGAATTACGTGAAGGTAAAGGCCTATGACAGGGACATGAACCCCATCGAGCTGGAGGGAACCGAGCTTCTTGCCAGGGCCTTCTGCCATGAGATTGACCATCTGGACGGCCATCTTTACGTGGAAAAGGTGGAGGGCGAGCTGTCCGACGTGGAGGAAACATGAAAAGAAACACTAAGGCGGCAAAAGACGCCGCCCAAGTGTTTCTAAGTTTCATGTCGAAGAATGTCCCTTCGGGCCATTCTTCCTGATTTTGTTGTCTGGAGGTGGTAACTGTGAAAATCGTTTTTATGGGAACGCCGAAGCTTGCGGCGGGGGTGCTGGAGGCGCTGTGGGAAGCGGGGCATGAGATCCGGGCGGTGGTGACCCAGCCGGATAAGCCGAAGGGCAGAAGCAAGGCGCTTCAGATGTCCCCGGTGAAGGAATTCGCGCTGGAAAAGAGCATCGAGGTGTTCCAGCCCGTCCGCATCCGAAAGCCGGAGGCGGTGGATAAGCTGAAGGAATTTGACGCGGAGGTCTTTGTGGTCGCCGCGTTCGGCCAGATCCTTTCCCAGGAGATCCTGGATATGCCGAAGTACGGCTGTATCAACGTCCATGCTTCTCTCCTTCCCGCCTACCGCGGCTCTGCGCCGATCCAGTGGTGCATCATCAACGGGGAGGAAAAGACGGGCGTGACCATCATGCAGATGGATGCCGGGATCGACACCGGGGACATGCTTTTGAAAAGGTCGGTGGCTATCCTGCCATCCGACACCGCGGAGAGTTTGTCGGACAAGCTGGAAAAGGCGGGGGGAGAGGCCATCGTGGAAGCGCTTGCCCTTCTGGAAAAGGGAGAGCTCAGGGGCACCCCTCAGAATGAGGCGGAGAGCAGCTATGTTCCCATGATCGAAAAATCCATGGGAAGGATCGATTTTTCCCGCACGGCGGAGGAGATCGACCGGCTGATCCGGGGACTTTATCCCTGGCCCAGCGCTTTTACTTCTTATAAAGGAAAAACATTGAAGATCTGGGAGGCCGTTCCCGTTTCGGAGGAAGGGGAAGGTCAGCCCGGAAGCATCGAGAGGGTGGAGAAGGAAGCCGTATATGTGAATACCGGAAAGGGCATTCTGAAGGTAACGCAGCTTCAGCTGGAAGGCAAGAAAAGGATGCAGGTGAAGGAATTCCTGCTTGGCTGCAGAATGGAAAAAGGAGAAACATTCGGATGTTAGGATATGGATACGGATATGGTTACTATTTTGACCCCACCTATATACTGGTCATCATCGGCGCGATTCTGTCGATCTGGGCGAGCAGCCGGGTGAACGGCGCGTTTTCCAAATATTCCCGGGTGCGCAGCATGACGGGAATGACGGGAGCCCAGGCCGCAAGAAGGATCCTGGACTACAACGGGCTGACCAACGTGCGCATCGAGCATGTTCGGGGAAATCTGACGGATCACTACGACCCATCCTCCAAGGTGCTGCGCCTGTCGGACGCCACCTTTTCCTCGGGAAGCGTTGCCGCTATCGGCGTTGCGGCTCACGAGTGCGGCCATGCGGTGCAGGATAAGGAGAGCTATGCGCCCCTGCGCATCCGCACGGCGCTGGTGCCCGCGGCCAATCTGGGCTGTAAGCTCGGCATTCCGCTGGTGATCCTGGGCCTGATCCTGGGCTTAAACAGCACCCTTGCCATGATCGGCGTATGGGTTTTCGCCATCTCCGTGCTGTTCCAGATCGTGACGCTTCCGGTGGAATACAACGCCTCCGGACGGGCGCTTGAGATGCTTCAAAGCTACAATATCCTGAGCGAGCAGGAAACGGGAATGGTGAGGAAGGTACTGAACGCCGCGGCGCTCACCTACGTGGCGGCGGCAGCCTCCAGCATCCTTCAGCTTCTGCGCCTGTGGCTGATCGCCGGCGGCAGAAGACGGGACGACTGACAAAAACTGGCCGGAAAACAGGACGGTTGACCGAAAAGCGGGATTATGGAACGAAACGCGCAGACAACAGAGGAAAGGCGGTTCGGATATGGAGTCAAAGGCCATGGACATGAGGGCGCTGGCCCTGGATCTTCTCCTGGAGGCGGAGCGGGGGACGGATTATGAAAACACCCTTTTAAAAAACACACTGGACAAATACGACTATCTGGACGGCAGGGACAAGGCCTTTTTCAAGCGCCTTGCGGACGGGGTGACGGAGCGCAGGCTTCAGCTCGATTATGTGCTTGAGCAGTTTTCCAGCCTGCCCGTGCGGAAGATGAAGCCCCTCATCCGTTGCCTGCTCCGTATGGGCGCCTATCAGATCCTGTTCATGGACGGCGTGCCGGATTCCGCGGCCTGCAACGAAGCGGTGAAGCTTGCGAAGAAGCGCCGCTTCGCCCAGCTTTCCGGCTTCGTAAACGGCGTCCTGCGAAAGCTGTCCGCGCAGAAGGAGGCCATCCGCTGGCCGGACCGGGACAAGGAGCCCATCCGCTTTCTCTCCGTCCGCTATTCCATGCCGGAGTGGATCGTAGAGCGCTGGGCGGGAGAATATGGAATGGAGCGGATGGAAAGCATGCTCGCCGCCCTTCTGGAAAGACGCCCGCTCACCATCCGGCTTTCGGAGCGGCTTGACCGAAAGGAGCGGGAGGCGCTTCTTTCGGCGCTCGAAAAGAGGGGCTGCAGACCGATGCCCCATCCGCTTTTTCTCGCGGCGAAGCAGCAGGAGCGGCCGGAGGAGCAGGGAGCGGAGGAGAGTGCAGAAGAGAGCAGGATCGCCGCCTTTACGCTGGAGAACGCGGAGGGTGTTGCTTCTCTTCCCGGTTTTTCGGAGGGCGCCTTTGCCGTACAGGACGCGGCAAGCATGATGACGGTGGAATGTGCGGGGATACGGAGGCTGGCCCGGCTTCAGAAGCAGAAAGAGAAGCCCGCCTTACCGGAGGAGGAAAAGGGCCTGTTCGTGGTGGATGTGTGCGCCGCCCCCGGCGGCAAGGCCTGTCAGGCGGCGGAGCTTCTGCAGGGAATGGGAACGGTGCTTGCCCGCGATCTGACAGAGAATAAGATCGTCTACATAAGGGAAAATGCCGCAAGGCTGCGGCTTTCTAATCTCCGCGCCCAGGTATGGGACGCGCAGGAGCCGGACGAGACGCTTGCGGAAAAGGCGGACGTGGTGCTGGCCGATCTGCCCTGCTCCGGTCTGGGCGTGATGGGAAGGAAGGCGGATATCCGTTACCGGGTGACGCCGGAGAGCCTTTCCGAGGTGGCCGCCCTGCAGAGAAGGATCCTCAGCCGGGTCTGGGAATATGTGAAGCCCGGCGGCGTCCTGGTTTACAGCACCTGCACCCTCAACCGGGAGGAAAACGAGGATATGGCGGCCTGGTTTTTACAGCAGTTTCCCTTTGTACCAATAGAGCCTGCCGTTTCCCTGCCGGCTTCCTGTCTGGAGGGAGAGCCGGAGGGCTGTGCCCGCTTCCTTCCGGGAGAGAACGGGACGGACGGCTTTTTTATCGCCTGCTTTCGCAGGAAAGAAGAGAACTGAGAGGATTACGATGGATATCAGGTCCATGACACTGGAAGAACTGAAAAAGACGGTGGCCAAAGAGGGAGAAAAGCCCTTCCGCGCCGGGCAGCTCTACGACTGGATGCACAGAAAGCTCGCGGAGGATTACGGACAGATGACCAATCTTCCCGCCGCACTTCGGGAACGGCTTTCAGCGAAATATCCGCTGACCGCCCTGAAGCTGATCGACATGCAGCAGTCCGGCATCGACGGCACGCGGAAGTTCCTTTTCGCCCTTGGAGACGGCAATCTGGTGGAGAGCGTCTGGATGAAATATAAGCACGGCAACTCCGTCTGCATTTCCTCCCAGGTGGGCTGCAAAATGGGTTGCCGCTTCTGCGCCTCCACTTTGGACGGCTGGGAAAGGAACCTCCTTCCCTCGGAAATGCTCGGTCAGATCTATTCCATCATCCGCGCCACCGGAGAGCGGGTGTCCAACGTGGTGGTGATGGGAACCGGGGAGCCGCTTGACAATTACGAGAACCTGCTTCGCTTCATCCGGCTTCTCACCGATGAAAACGGCCTGAACATCAGCCAGAGGAACGTGACCGTATCCACCTGCGGTCTGGTGCCTCAGATGAAGCGGCTTGCGGATGAAAAGCTTTCCATCACTCTGGCGCTCTCCCTCCATGCGGCCACGGACGAAAAAAGAAAAGAGCTGATGCCTGTCGCGCGCACCTGGTGTCTGGATGAAGTGATGGAAGCCTGCTCCTACTATTTTGCCCGGACAGGAAGGCGGATGACCTTTGAGTACGCTCTGGTGGGCGGCGTGAACGATACCGTGGAGGACGCGGGACGGCTTTCGGCTCTGGCAAAGCCCCTGCACGCCCATATCAACCTCATTCCCGTCAACCCGATCAGGGAGCGTACTTACAGGCAGTCCGGGCGCGCGCAGATCGAAGTGTTCAAAAATAAGCTTGAAAAAAACGGAATAAATGTTACTATAAGAAGGGAAATGGGCAGAGATATCGACGGAGCCTGCGGACAGCTGCGCCGCCGCCATATTTCTGAAGAAAGGTGCGGTTTAACGGAGTGAAAGCGTTTTCCTTAACGGATATCGGGAAAAAGAGACAAATGAATCAGGATCATCTGTATGCCTCCCTGGAGCCGGTGGGACATCTGCCGAACATCTTTCTCGTCGCGGACGGGATGGGCGGACACCGGGCAGGAGACTATGCCTCGAGCTGTGCGGTGGAAACCATTCTGGAGGATGCCGAAAGCTGTGAGGAGGAGGATGCCGCACGGATCCTGGCCCGGGCGATCCGCCGGGCGAACGATGTGATCGCATACCGGGCGGGAGAGGACGAACGGCTTGCGGGGATGGGAACCACCGTGGTCGCCGCCTGCATCAGGCGGGGAGAGCTGATCGCCGCAAACGTAGGAGACAGCAGACTGTATGTGATCCGCGACGATTCCATCGAGCAGGTGACGGAGGATCATTCCCTCGTTCAGGAAATGGTAAAATACGGCGGGATCAATAAGGAAGAGGCCAGGGTTCATCCCAATAAGAACATCATTACCCGGGCGGTAGGCCTGGAGCAGGAGCTTCAGGTGGACTGCTTCAGAAGGGCGCTGAGGCCGGGGGACAGGGTGCTTTTGTGCTCCGACGGGCTGACCGATATGCTGGAGGATGAGCAGATCAGATGGATCATTGACAAAAAGAGAGACGTCCGCAGCGCGGCTCATGCGCTGGTGAAGGCGGCAAACGACAATGGCGGCAGGGATAATATCGCGGTCATCGTGATTGACCCGTTCACATAAATGGCAGAACTTTTGCTGGAGGAATGGAATGATTAAGATTGGAATGATGCTGGGTGACAGGTACGAGATCCTGGAAAAGATAGGCACCGGAGGGATGTCGGATGTTTACAAGGCAAAAGACCATAAGCTGAACCGCTTTGTAGCGGTGAAGGTGCTGAAGCAGGAGTTCAGCGAGAATACAAGCTTCGTGTCCAAGTTCAGGGTAGAGGCCCAGGCCGCGGCGAGCCTGATGCACCCAAACATCGTAAATGTGTACGATGTGGGCGAGGACGCCGGCGTTCATTATATCGTGATGGAGCTGGTTGAGGGGATCACCCTGAAAAAATACATTGAGAAAAAGGCACGTCTTTCCGTGAAAGAAGCGGTCAGCATCGCCATTCAGGCATGCATGGGCCTTGAGGCGGCGCATAACAATCACATCATACACCGGGATATCAAGCCTCAGAACATCATTATTTCAAAAGAAGGAAAAGTCAAGGTGACGGATTTTGGCATCGCGAAGGCCGCCACCAGCAACACCATCACCTCCAACGTGATGGGAAGCGTTCATTATACCTCCCCTGAACAGGCAAGAGGCGGCTACAGCGATGAGAGAAGCGATATTTATTCCATGGGGATCACCCTCTTCGAAATGCTCACGGGCCGCGTGCCCTTTAACGGGGATACCACGGTCGCCATCGCCATTAAGCAGATCCAGGAGCCCATGCCCTCGCCAAGGGATTTTGTCCCTGAGATTCCTGTGAGCGTGGAGCAGATCGTGCTGAAAAGCACCCAGAAAAGCCCGGACAGACGTTATCAGAGCGTGGCCGCGCTGATTGAGGATCTGAAAAAATCGCTGGTTACGCCAGACGAGGACTTTGTGAAGGTCATCGATACGGAGACGAATGCGGCGACCCGCAAGGTCAGCCGGGATGATATGAACCAGATCAAGAAGCAGTCTAAGAAAAGCAGCCACACGGAGGAGATTCGCCTGAAAAAAAATTCCGCAAAGCCGCCGGCGCAGCCGGCCAAAAGCGGGAAGAAGAAACGTCCGGATTATGAAAACGAGATCCTGGACGAGGAGGATGAGGAAGAGTACGAGTCCAGGATGGAACGGTTTACCACCATGCTTGCGGTGGCGGGCGCGGTTCTCATCGGCTGCATCATCATTTTTCTGGTGGGACGCGCCATTGGAATCTTCCGCTTCCCGTCCTCCGGCCAGGGAACCGGCACGCAGATGATCGCGGTGGCCGGAATGCCGGAGGAGGAGGCGCTGAAGGCCCTGAACGCGCTGGGACTCGAACTGGATGTTTCCGTGGTCTATGAGGAAAGCGGCGAGGTGGAGGACGGCCTGGTGATCCGCTCCAGCGTGGAGCCGGGAACCGCGCTTTCTCAGAAGGACGCCGTCACGCTCACCGTGAGCGGGACGCAGAACGGCGTCACGGTTCCGGATGTATATAACAAGAGCCTGGCGGAGGCTGTTTCCGAGCTGGAGGCGCAGGGCTTCAAGACGGAACGAAACGAGGGGTATTCCGAAACCGTCGCCCAGGGAAATGTGATGAGTCAGACCCCGGAGGGAGGAAGTAAGGCGGAGCGGGGAAGCACCGTGACCATCACCATCAGCCAGGGGCCGCAGAACAGCAAGGTGGCAGTTCCGGATGTGCTCGGCATGCTTCCGGATGAGGCGAAGGCAACGCTTGAAGCGGCGGGCCTGACCGTGAGGAACGTGGAGGAGGTCAGTGACGATGATGAGACCATGATCGGCCGCGTGATCCGCTTAAGCTATTCCATCGGGACTGAGGTGGAGCCCGGAACCGCCATTGATATTTATGTCAGCTCCGGCCCCTCCGCCACTTATATGTATGTGGAAAACATTGAAAGCCCCGCCATAGAGGATCCCGCCTATGTTGAGGGAACCCAGTGCGTGATCGTGCTCACCACGGCAAGCGGAACGGAGATCTACCGTACGGCGACCACCTCCTTCCCGCTTCCTGTCAACCTTCTGAACATCAGCGAGCCCACCGGCACCCTGACGCTCATTTATACCGTTACCGCGGATGCGGCTACGGTGACCGATCCCACCACGGGAGAGGTGACCACCGTGCCGGGAACCTCCGAGCAGAGAACCATCAACAGGCCGATCACATTTATCAGGAACGATTCTGGAACATGAGAGGAAGAATAATCAGAGGAATCGCGGGCTTCTATTATGTCGCACCTGTCCTCGGACAGGAGGGAGCGGAGACGATCCGGCGGCAGACAGATCTGACGCAGCCCGCAGACGTATTGTACGAATGCCGGGCGAAGGGGATCTTCCGGAAGGACGGGAAAAAGCCCCTTCCCGGAGATTATGTGGAATTTGACATCATAAACGAGGAAGAGAAGGAGGGAAATGTGAGCGCGATCCTGCCCAGAAGCAGCGCGCTCATCCGCCCGGCCGTGGCGAATGTGGATCAGGCGCTCATCATCATGGCTGCAGTCAGCCCCCAGCCGAACCTGAACCTGATGGACCGATTCCTCGTCACCATGGAGCAGCAGGGCGTTGCCTGCTGCATCTGCTTTAATAAAAAGGATCTTGCGGATGAAGAAACCTGCAAAAGCCTTTATGACAGCTATGCCTCCAGCGGCTATCCGGTGATCTTTACCAGCACGGTCACGCAGGAGGGGCTTGGAGAGCTGGAAAAGCTCCTGGAGGGCAGGACAACGACGGTGGCAGGACCCAGCGGCGTGGGTAAATCCTCTCTCATCAATGAATTGCAGGACGGCGTGTCCATGCAGACGGGCGAGATCAGCCGGATCGAACGGGGGAGACATACCACCAGACATTCGGAGCTGATCCGCATCCGGCAGGGTACCTGGATCGTGGATACCCCGGGCTTCAGCTCCATCGAGCTTTTCGGTATACAGAAGGAGGAGCTTGGCGGCTTTTTTCCGGAATTCAGGGAGCGGGAGCCCCGGTGCCGCTTCACGGGCTGCGCCCACATCAACGAGCCGGACTGTGCCGTGAAGGAGGCCGTGGAGCGGGGGGAGATCAGCAGGAGCAGATATGAGAATTACTGCCAGCTTTATACGGAGCTGAAAGGCAGGAGGAAATACTGAAAACAGAGCTGACATATCACGCAGGCGGCGTTTTTGACTCTTGTATGGAGAAGTCAAAACGCCGCCTGTCAAAGGTGCTTGCGGAGGATAGAATGAATGATAATTTAGAGGTGTTAAAAAGTGACGAGGAATATAGATTATGGCTTTCTGGATTTGGCAAGAAATACAGAACCAGTCAGATTAAGGCCTCCCGGAGTGTGAATTTTGAAATGTTGAAATTTTTCTGGGAAATAGGAAGAGATCTGACAAAAATCAAACAGGACTATGCATGGGGTACACATTTCTTTGAACAAATCAGTAATGATCTGAAAAACATATTGCCGGAGGTAAAGTCTTTCAGTCCACGGAATCTCCAGTATATGTGTCAGTTTTACGCGCTGTACCCCGATCTTCAAACTACGAATCAAGCCGGTTCACAAATTATTGGGGCGGAAATTACGAATCAAGTTGATTCGCAAATTGTATTTTCCGTACCGTGGGGACATCACAAAGTAATCATGTCAAAATGCAAAAGCGACCAGAGAAAAGCAGTGTTTTACATACATAAAACACTGAAGAATAACTGGTCGCGAAGTGTTTTGCTGAATTTTATTGACACAAGCCTTTATGAACGCCAGGGGAAAGCCATTTCCAATTTTACAGCAGCTTTATCCGAGCCGCAGGGTGATCTGGTTCAGGAAATTACAAGAGATCCATATAATTTTGATTTTTTATCGATTCATGAAAAGTACAATGAAAAAGAGCTGAAGGATGCATTGATGGATAATATCCAGAAATTCCTGTTGGAGCTGGGAACAGGATTTGCCTTTGTTGGACGTGAATATCGTCTTGTGGTCGGAAATACAGAACAGTTTTTGGATATGCTCTTTTATAATATTACGCTTCACTGTTATGTTGTGATTGAAGTGAAGATAACCGATTTTGACCCGCGTGATATGGGACAGTTAGGAACGTACGTGGCGGCAGTTGACGGTATTTTGCGGAAAGAAGGGGATAACCCTACGATAGGCTTGCTGATATGCAAGACAAAGGACAATGTACTGGCACAATATGCAGTCAACAATATCAAAGCTCCTGTCGGTATTTCAGAATATGAATTGTCGAAGCTTATGCCAGAGGAATTTAAGAAAACAATGCCGACTATTGAAGAGATTGAGAATGAGTTAAAAGAGAACGGATGATTCCGTAAAGCCTGCTCAGTCCATACAGACCGGTTCAGCGCCAGGATGACCGGAAGCATCTGGCATGACATGAAGAATTGCCGGTTATGATTGAAAAAACAGGGCCGTTATGCTATACTTCGCACTGATAAATGCTGTTCAGCTCTTTGAAGCGTCTGCGCCTGCCAGTTATAAAAAAGGTGTAAAAAGGGCGTAAACAAATTACAGAGAAAGGCGGAAAGCCCGTAAGATCAGGGCTTTCCGGACAGGTAAAAGATAAAATGAAATTAGGAATCGTCGGCCTGCCGAACGTGGGCAAGAGCACATTGTTTAATTCCCTGACAAAGGCGGGAGCGGAGTCCGCCAACTATCCGTTCTGCACCATCGACCCCAACGTAGGGATCGTATCCGTGCCGGACGAGAGGCTGAAGCTTCTGGGGAATATGTATCATTCCAAAAAGGTGACGCCCGCCGTCATCGAATTCGTGGACATCGCCGGGCTGGTCAAGGGAGCCTCCAAGGGAGAGGGCCTTGGCAACCAGTTTCTGAGCAACATCCGCGAGGTGGACGCCATCGTTCATGTGGTGCGCTGCTTTGAGGACACGAACGTGGTTCACGTGGACGGGAGCATCAATCCCCTGAGAGATATTGAGACGATCAATCTGGAGCTGATCTTTTCCGATATCGAGATCCTGGAAAGAAGGATCGCCAAGGTGGGCAAGCAGGCCAGAATGGATAAGACCCTGGCGAAGGAGGCCGACCTTCTGCAGCGCGTGAAGGAGCTTCTGGAAAACGGCGCGCTCGCGTCGGCCTTTGAGCCTGCGGACGAGGATGAGGAAGCGATCTTTAATACGCTGAACCTGCTGACCGCAAAGCCGGTGATCTACGCGGCCAACGTGGGCGAGGATGACCTGGCCGACGACGGCGCCTCCAACGCGGGAGTGCAGGCCGTCAGAGAGTATGCTGCGGAAAACGGCAGCGAGGTGTTCGTCATCTGCGCCCAGATCGAGGAGGAGATCTCCGAGCTGGACGACGATGAGAAGGCCATGTTTCTGGAGGATCTGGGCCTGAAGGAGTCGGGCCTTGACAAGCTGGTGAAGGCGAGCTACCATCTGCTGGGCCTGATCAGCTTTTTAACCTCCGGAGAGGACGAGACGAGGGCATGGACCATCCGGATCGGAACCAAAGCGCCCCAGGCGGCCGGAAAGATCCACAGCGATTTTGAGCGCGGCTTCATCAAGGCCGAGGTGGTGAACTATCGGGATCTGCTGGAGCAGGGCTCCCTTGCCGCCGCGAGAGAGAAGGGGCTTGTCCGCATGGAAGGAAAGGACTATGTGGTTCAGGACGGGGATACGATCCTTTTCCGCTTCAATGTATAACCCCAGCTTCCCGTACCGCGGATAACGGATAAAAAGAAACGAAAATACCTGATGAGGAAAGCTTTTTCCATACCGATGTGTGGAAGGAGCTTTCTTTTTTTTACCAATCCCCGGTTTTTGCTTGCAAAATGCCCTGACTTATACTAAAATCAATATAAAAGTGGCGGAAAGTGGTTTAAAGTGGCTGGAAGTGGGGAGATTTTTCCACAACCGGCCATCCTGGCGGCTGGTTTTGACAGGCGGTACCGCAGCTCTTTCCATTCTGCCGCTTTTTCAGGGCGGTGATTGTCATGTTTATGGGTGAATACAATCATACGATCGATGCGAAAGGCAGGCTGATCATACCCTCCAGGTTCCGGGAAAGTCTCGGAGAGGAATTTGTGATTACAAAGGGGTTGGACGGCTGCCTGTTCGTGTATGACAATCAGGAATGGAACGCCTTTGAGGAGAAGCTGAAGGCTCTTCCCTTAAGCAGGAAGGACAACCGTCAGTTTGCCAGGTTCTTCCTGGCGGGAGCCGCGCAGGTGGAGGTGGACAAGCAGGGAAGGATCCTGATCCCCGGAAATCTCCGCGAATTTGCCGGGCTTATGAAGGATGTGGTCATGGTCGGCGTGGCCAGCCGCATCGAGATATGGAGCCGGGAGAAATGGGAGGCCCTGCAGGAAGAGGATGAGGAAGCCGTGGAGGATATCGCGGAGCGTATGTCCGAGCTTGGGCTTGGAATCTGATGCGGAAAGGATGCGGCCGGGATGGAATTCAGGCACAGATCGGTACTGTTAGAGGAGACAATTGAAGGACTGAACATACGGCCGGACGGGATCTACCTGGACGGCACGCTGGGCGGAGGCGGCCACAGCAGCGAGATCCTGCGGCGCCTGCAAAACGGGCGGCTGATCGGGATCGATCAGGATGAGGAGGCTCTTGCGGCTGCGGGGAAGCGCCTTTCCGAATACACGGATGCGGGAGGGCAGGTCACGCTGATCCGGGACAACTACTGCAACGCTGCGGAGGCGGTCAGGGCGCTCGGCATTACTGGTGTGGACGGCATCGTGCTGGATCTCGGGGTATCCTCCTGGCAGCTTGACAACGCGCAGAGAGGCTTTTCCTACCGGTACGACGCGCCGTTGGATATGCGTATGGATACCAGGCAGACCCTTACAGCGAGGGATATCGTGAACGATTATCCGGAAAGCGCGCTGTATCAGGTCATTCGGGATTACGGCGAGGAGCCCTTTGCGAAAAACATCGCAAAGCATATCGTACAGGCGAGACAAAGGGGGCCGGTGGAGACGACGGGACAGTTAAACGAGCTGATCAGCGCGGCCATTCCGGCAAAGATACAGAAAAAAGGAGGACATCCTTCCAAACGGACGTTCCAGGCGCTGCGCATTGAGTGCAACCGGGAGCTGGAGGTTTTGAAGAATTCCATAGACGGCCTGATCGGGCTTCTGAATCCGGGAGGGAGGTTCTGTATCATCACCTTCCATTCCCTGGAGGACCGGATCGTGAAGACAGCGTTTCGCAGGAATGAGAATCCCTGCACCTGTCCGCCGGATTTTCCGGTGTGTGTCTGCGGGAAAGAGCCCACGGGCAGAGTGATCACCAGAAAGCCTGTCCTCCCTACGGAGGAGGAAATGGAAGAAAATCCGCGTTCCAAAAGCGCAAAGCTGAGAATCTTTGAAAAGTCGGGAGCGGATGAAGAATAAAAGAGAGGCGGACGGCCTCAAAAAAATCGGCGGACAGCGTCTGCAAATCGGAATCAGGGAGAATTGTCATGGCACAAAACGCACAGAGAGCACAGAAAAGCGGATACACAAGAGGCGGAAGAAAAGAATACGAAAGAACCGGCGGGCGCAGTGCCTATGGCAGGATGACGGACGGAAATACGGCAAGACAGCTTGACGTGGTGAGCGAGCTTCAGAAGCCGCGCGCTCCAAAGGAGCTGAACCACACGGTGAAGAAGAACCGGGACAGAGCGATCTATATGAATTTTGGCTATGTCCTGTTCCTGACGGTTTCTCTCCTGGTGGCGGGCTATATCCTGATCGGATACATCCGCCTGCAGTCGGAGATCACGACCAGCGTGAAGCGGATCTCAACGATGGAGAGTACCTTGAACAGCCTGAAAACGGCCAATGATGAGGAGTACAGCAGGATTGAAAGCTCTGTGGACCTGGACGAGATCCGCAGGATCGCGATCACCGAGCTTGGCATGGTGTACCCGAACGAGGAGCAGATCGTGTCTGTTCCGGACGAGGGGAATGATTATGTAAGACAGGTCGCGGATATCGGCGGCTGACCCGGCTCGGAGGCTCATTTTGGACAAAGAAAGAAAAGAAAGACGCAACAACAGATTTACGACAAAAATGCAGAAAAAGCTGGTGGTACTGTATCTGTGTGTACTGCTGGCTTTTGCCGGATTAAGCGCCCGCCTGATCCTGATCAACCGGGACGACGGGGAACGCTATGAGAAGCAGGTCCTGTCCCAGCAGCACTATTCCAGCCGCACCCTTCCCTACAAACGGGGAGAGATCACGGACCGCAAGGGGACGAAGCTCGCGGTGAGCGAAAAGGTATATAATCTGATCCTCGACTGCAAGGTGATGAACGAGGAGGAGGAATACGTGGACGCCACCATTTCCGCCCTTGGTCAGTGCTTTGACGTGGACGAGAGCGCGATCCGCCGCTATAATGAGGCGAATCCGGATTCCCAGTATTATGTTCTTGCAAAGCAGCTTACCTATGAGGAGATCGCGCCCTTTCAGGAGCTCGTGAACGATGCGGAAACAGGAAAATATATCAAGGGAGTCTGGTTCGAGGAGGAATACCGCAGAAGCTATCCGATGGGAAGTCTTGCCAGCGATGTGATCGGCTTTACCAGCGGCGACAACGTGGGAAGCTACGGCCTTGAGGAATATTATAATAACGAGCTGAGTGGAACCAACGGCCGGGAATACGGCTATATGAACGACGACTCCAATCTGGAGCGGACGACGAAGGCCGCGGTTGACGGAAACAACCTGGTGAGCACGCTGGATGTGAACATTCAGAGCATTGTGGAAAGAAAGCTCCAGGAATTCAACGATACCTATAAGGACGCGGTGCGCGAAGGAAACGGAGCGAGGAACGTCGGCTGCGTGATCATGGATGTGGACAGCGGCGAGGTGCTTGCGATGGCCAGCTATCCGAACTTTGATCTGAACGACCCGAGAAATACGGATTCGCTGATCGGGCAGAATATGGTGGATGCGGACGGCACGGTGCTGGCGGAGGTCATCAATGAGGCGGCGCTGGCGGACATGGATGATGAAACCCTTTACCGGCAGCTCAATTACCTTTGGAGAAACTACTGTATTTCCAATACCTATGAGCCGGGCTCCACCATGAAGCCCTTTACGGCTGCGGCGGGACTGGAGAGCGGTTCCCTGACCGGAAACGAGTCCTACGACTGCGGCGGAAGCCTTACCGTTGTGGCCGGGGAGCGGCCCATCAAATGCCATAACGTATACGGCGACGGCATACTGACGATCTCTCAGGCCATCGAACGCTCCTGCAACGTGGCTCTGATGAAAATGGGACAGGCGATCGGAAAGACCACCCTCTTAAAATATATGGAGGACTTTAATTTCGGCCTGAAGACCAATATCGATCTGGCGGGGGAGGCGAGAACTGCTTCCCTGGTGTTCACGGAGGACACCATGGGACCGACGGAGCTTGCCACCACCACCTTCGGCCAGGGCTTTAACGTGACGATGATCCAGATGATCACAGGCTTCTGCGCCCTGATCAACGGCGGTTACTATTATGAGCCCCATATGGTGAGCCAGATCACATCCTCAGACGGCTCCGTGGTGAGAAATATCGAGCCCAGGCTTTTAAAACAGGTGGTTTCCGAGGAAACCTCCGCCAAGATCCGGGATTACTGCCTGCAGGTGGTGATCGGGGAACACGGAACGGGTCATACGGCGAGACCGGCCGGCTATCTGATCGGCGGAAAAACGGGAACCGCGGAAACCCAGCCCAGAGGAAATCGGGAATATGTGGTTTCCTTCATGGGGTATGCGCCGGCGGACGACCCCGAGATCGCCATTTATGTGGTGGTGGACCGGCCGAACGCGCAGAATCAGGACGATGCGAAATATGCCACCAGGATCGTCAGAAGCATTCTGACCGAGGTGCTTCCCTATCTGGATATTTTTATGACGGAGGAGCTGAGCGAGGCGGAGGAGAAGGAGCTTGAAGAAGCGCAGATCGCATATAAGCAGTCGCTGGTGAGCGGAAATGATGTGAGTGAAAACGATGCTGACGCCTCTGCGGGAGACGGTGAGACAGGAACGGGGGCGGATGCGGGAGCCGGGACGGCAAACGGCGGCGCGGCTTCCGGCGGAGACGGCTCCAGCGGCGGAGCCGGAGACACAGACGGAACCGGGGCGGATGCAGTGGGCGCAGGCGGCGCGGACGGAACCGGGGCAGACGGCTCCGGCGGTGCTGGGGAGGACAACGGCGGCTACACCAGGGAGGATATTACGATCGATCCGGAAACCGGAGAGGGCGTGCTTCCTGATGGGACGAGGGTGGATCCGAATACGGGCGAGGTGATCGGAAACGTGGAGCTGAACCTTCCGGAATCCAACCTTCCTCTTGGAGAAGCGGACGATGGGGATTCCCCCTTTTAGGAGCTCTGACCCGCACAGAAGCGCGGGGAAGCCGCCCCGGCGTTCCCGCATGGAGCGGCCTTCCGGCAAAAGAGAACACAAAAGCGAATAACCTCATAAATCCGGTAATAAATTGTATAAATACCGCTTTATGAGGTTTTCCGATGGAGGAGAAGCATAAAACCTTCCACAGGAAGAAGACGTTTGCGGCCTTTCTGATCTGCCTCATCGCTTTTCTCGGGCTTGTCGGAAGGCTGGTTTACCTGATGGTTTACAGCTCCGCATATTATTCGGAGGCAGCGGATGAGCTGCATCAGAGGGAAAGAAGCATCAAGGCAAAGCGGGGCAGGATCCTGGATGCGGCCGGAAATGTGCTGGCGGATAACCGGACGGTATGTACGGTATCCGTCATACACAATCAGATCACGGACCCGGACGCGGTGGTGGAGGCTCTGGCCAGGGAGCTTGAGCTGGAGGAGGATTATGTCAGAGCGCGCGTGGAAAAATATTCCTCCATCGAGAGGATCAAGAGCAATGTGGATAAGGAAACCGGAGACGCCATCCGGGCTTACCGGCTCGACGGCGTGAAGGTGGATGAGGATTATAAGCGATATTATCCTTTTGACAGCCTGGCTTCAAGAGTGCTGGGCTTTACGGGAGCGGACAATCAGGGAATTGTCGGTCTGGAGGTGAAATATGAGGAATATCTGGAGGGTGAGCCGGGCACCATCCTGACGGTGACGGACGCCAGAGGAATTGAAGTGGATGAACAGGGCGAATCGCGCCTTGAACCGGTGGACGGCGATGATCTGTACATCAGTATGGACATCAACATTCAGCAGTATGCCGCCCAGCTTGCGGAACAGGTGATGGCCGCAAAGGAGGCGGAAAGCGTTTCCATTCTGGTGATGAAGCCGGACAACGGGGAGATCCTTGCGATGGTAAACGTGCCGGAGTTCGATCTGAACGATCCCTTTACCCTGCCGGAAGGCACGGAAACATCCGGGCTTTCAGAAAAAGAAAAGCAGGAGCTTCTCAACCAGATGTGGCGTAATCCCTGTATCAGCGATACCTATGAGCCCGGTTCGGTTTTCAAGACCATCACCGCAGCCGCCGCGCTGGAGGAAGGGGTTGTTACCATGGAGGATACCTTCAGCTGTCCCGGATATGTGATGGTGGAGGACCGCAGGATCCGCTGCCATAAGACCACCGGCCACGGCGCACAGACCTTTGTGCAGGCCACCATGAATTCCTGCAACCCGGTGTTCGTCACGGTGGGGCTTCGGCTGGGGGCGGAAAACTATTACCGCTACTTTGAACAGTTTAACCTGCTGGAAAAAACGGGAGTGGATCTGCCGGGAGAGGCGGGGACGATCATGCACAGCGTGGAGAACATCGGCGCCGTGGAGCTTGCCACCATTTCCTTCGGCCAGTCCTTTCAGGTGACGCCGATCCGTCTCGCTGCCACCATTTCCTCCCTGATCAACGGAGGGAATGCGGTCACGCCCCATTTCGGGGTGAAAACCGTGGACGCCCGGGGCAATGTGACCAACCGGTTTGAATATCCGGCGGGAGAGCAGGTGGTTTCAGAGGATACGGTGGAAAAGCTGCGGTATATGCTGGAGCAGGTGGTGGAAAACGGCGGCGGCCACAACGGCTATGTGGAGGGCTACCGGGTGGGCGGCAAAACGGCGACCAGTCAGACTCTTCCCAGAGGAACGGGGCGCTATATCGCCTCCTTCATGGGCTTCGCTCCCGCGGATGATCCGAAGATCCTTGCCATGGCGATCATCACAAATCCGCAGGGCACCTATTACGGCGGCCAGGTAGCCGCCCCGGTGGTGCGCCAGCTCTTTGAAAATATCCTTCCTTATTTGGAAAATCTGGATTATAATGTACAGCGCACAGAGCAGTGAAAGGAAAGGTCAGATGAGTCTATCCATTTATCTGCCGGTTCTGATATCCTTTTTCGTAAGCGTATCGCTTGGGCCGGTGATCATCCCTTTTCTAAAGAGACTCAAGGCTGGGCAGACCGTCCGAGGGGAAGGGCCCAGAAGCCATTTGAAGAAGAACGGCACGCCGACCATGGGCGGGATCCTGATCCTGTCCGCAGTGGTGGCGGCCTCCCTGCTTTACGTGAAGGACTATCCGCAGATCATGCCCGTGCTGCTTCTGACGCTGGGCTTCGGACTGATCGGCTTTCTGGACGATCTTTTGAAGGTGGTGCTCAGGCGCTCCATGGGGCTTACGCCGCTGCAGAAATTTTCCGCGCAGCTTGTGATCACGGGCCTTTTCATCTATTATCTTTTAGAGGTGACGGATATCGGCCTTGCCGGGCGGATCCCTTTTTTTCCGGAGCTTATGCTGGATCTGGGCTGGATGAACATCCCGCTTGCCGTATTTATCATTCTGGGAACGGTAAATGGGGCCAATTTCACCGACGGTCTGGACGGTCTTGCGGCCAGCGTGACGGTGATGACGGCCACCTTCCTTGCGGCGGCTTCCATCGGGACCGGTTCGAGAATCGAGCCTGCAGCCTGTGCGGTGACGGGTGCGCTCCTTGGCTTTTTGCTGTTTAACGTATACCCCGCGAGCGTGTTCATGGGGGATACGGGGTCCCTTGCGCTGGGCGGCTTTGTGGCGGCTTCGGCCTATATGATGCGGATGCAGCTTTTCATTCCGATCATCAGTTTCATCTATCTGCTCGAGGTACTTTCGGTCATCTTCCAGGTGGCATACTTCAAGCTGACGGGCGGGCGCAGGCTGTTCCGGATGGCGCCGCTGCATCACCATTTCGAGCTGTGCGGATGGTCGGAGACCCGCATCGTCGCGGTCTTTTCCATCCTTACGGCGATCCTGTGCCTTGTGGCGCTTGTGGCGATTTAAGACAAAATAGAATGCCGCCTGCGGCGGCGGAAACAGAGGCCGGCACGAACAAGTTCGTGCCAAAGAATGGCTCACGCCATTCTTTCTCAGAATAAATGCCGCCTGCGGCGGCAGGAATAGAGGAAGTATGAACGCAGAAGGAAAAAAGATACTGATCATAGGTACGGGAAAGAGCGGGATCGCCGCGGCGCGGCTGCTTCTTGCCAGGAAGGCGGTTCCCGTGCTTTTTGACGGGAATGAAAAAACGGATCCGCAGGAGGTGCGAAGGAAGCTTCCGGAGGGAAGCGGCGTAAAGGTTCTGACGGGAGAGCTTCCGGACGAGGAGCTTGAGGGGATTTCCCTGGCGGTGTTCAGCCCCGGCGTGCCCGTGGACACGCCCTTTGCGGAAAGGATCCGGAAACGGGGCATTCCCGTCTGGGGAGAGGTGGAGCTTGGCTATGCCTTTCTGAAGGGAAGGCTGATCGCGATCACCGGAACCAACGGGAAGACCACCACCACCGCGCTGACCGGACAGATCATGCGGGATTATTACGAATCCGTTTTCATTGTGGGGAATATCGGGGATCCGATCACCGCAGAGGCGGCAAAAACCCGGGAGGACAGCGTGACAGTGGCGGAGATCAGCTCCTTCCAGCTTGAGACGGCGGTGGATTTCCATCCGCAGGTATCCGCGGTTCTGAACATTACCCCGGATCACCTGAACCGGCATCATACCATGGAGAATTATGCGGCGGTCAAGGAATCCATCACGAAGAACCAGACCGGGGAGGATACCTGCGTCCTGAATTACAGCGATCCGTGGACGAGGAGCATGGGGGAGCGCTGCCCGGCCCATGTGGTCTGGTTTTCCTCAAAGGAGCAGCCGCCGGAGGGCCTGTATCTGGACGGGGAGGAAATATGGCGGACGGCGGACGGCCGGAGAGAGCGTGTGATGAACATTCATGAGACGCAGCTTCCCGGTGTTCACAACGCGGAAAATGTGATGGCGGCCATCGCCATGTCTCTGGCATTCGGCGTGCCCATGGAGAATATACTGAATACGGTAAGACGATTTAAGGCCGTGGAGCACAGGATCGAGTTTGTTGACGAGGTGAACGGCGTGGTCTATTACAACGATTCCAAGGGGACCAACCCGGATGCGGCCATCCGCGGGATCCGTGCCATGGACCGTCCCACCGTGCTCATCGGCGGCGGCTATGACAAGGAAAATGCCTTTGACGAGTGGATCGAGGCCTTTGACGGAAAGGTGAAGCGGCTGGTGCTCATCGGCCAGACCAGGGAAAAGATCGCGGAATGCGCCTCCCGGCACGGCTTTACTGATTTTGTTTTTGCGGATTCCTTTGAGGAATGCATGGATATCTGTGTGAAAAGCGCGGCTCCGGGAGATGCGGTCCTTCTTTCTCCTGCCTGCGCGAGCTGGGGCATGTTTCCCAACTATGAGGTGAGGGGAGAGATGTTCAAGGAGTATGTGAAGAAGCTGAAGGGGTGAAAGCGTGGCGATCCGGAGAAGGAAAAATCAAGCGGAATATTTTTTTGACTATACCCTGCTGTTTATCGTCCTGTTCCTGCTGGGCTTCGGACTGATCATGGTCTATTCCACCAGCTCCTACGAGGCGTCGATGACGGCGAGCCTGAACTATGACGAGGCGTATTATCTGAAGCATCAGGCGGTTGCGTCCGCTCTGGGACTGGTGGCTATGATGGTGGTGTCGCGCATCCCATATCATTTTTGGGAGCCGTTCGCCCTTCTGGGCTATCTGGTTTCCGCCGTGCTGATCGCTCTGGTCATGACGCCTCTGGGAATCACGGCAAACGGCGCGACCCGCTGGCTGAACCTGGGCGTTTCCGTGCAGCCTGCGGAGATCGCGAAGCTGTGCATGATCCTGTTCCTCGCCAGCTTCATCTGCAAGATGGGTAAGGGGATACGTACCTTTAAGGGCTTTCTGCTGGTGCTCATGGTGCCCGTTCCCATCTGTGTGATGGTCTGGCAGATCACGGATAACTTAAGCTCCGCCATCATCATTTTCGGGATCGCCTTTCTGATGCTGTTCGTGGCGAGCCCGGAATACAAGCGCTTTCTGCTCATGGGAGCGGTTGGGATTGTGGGAGCCTCCCTTCTGGTATTCGCCATCCTTCAGATGGACAGCTCCAGCCTGGATTTCCGGGGCAATCGTATCCTTGCCTGGCTGAATCCGGAGGATTACGCCACGGGAACGGGCTTTCAGACGCTGCAGTCCCTTTACGCCATCGGCTCCGGCGGCATATTCGGAAAAGGTCTCGGTCAGTCCATCCAGAAGCTGGGCTTTCTGCCGGAGGCGCAGAATGACATGATCTTTTCCATCATCTGCGAGGAACTGGGCCTGTTTGGAGGAATAGCTGTCATCCTGCTGTTCATCCTTCTGTGCTGGCGGTTCATGGTCATTGCGAACAACGCTCCCGACCTGTTCGGCGCCCTGCTGGTGGTCGGTGTGATGGGGCATATCGCCATCCAGGTCATCCTGAACATCGCGGTGGTCACCAACACCATTCCCAATACGGGAATCTCCCTGCCCTTTATCAGCTACGGAGGCTCCTCGGTCATGTTCCTGCTCATTGAGGTCGGCCTTGTGCTGAGTGTGGCAAGGGGGATCAGGCTTAAATCGGTCTGATCCTCCAGGGGCAGCGGCAGCAGGTCGGGCAGACGTTCGTACAGCCAGACACCAGCAGTCCCGCCCCGGCATAGGATAGAATAGCTCTATCTTGAAAAAAACCGGGAAGGTGGACATTTGAAGTCTGTTTATATCCGCGGAAACGCGTCTTTGTACGGCGAAGTGACGATCCAGGGTTCCAAGAACGCGGCTCTGCCGATCATGGCGGCGGCCCTTCTGGTGCCGGGAGTATGTGTACTCAGGAACTGTCCCCGAATAGCGGATGTGGAATACATGTGCCGGATCCTGGAAAGCATCGGGTGCAGGGTAGACAGGGAGGGAAGGGAGATCCGGATCGATGCGGCGCAGCTTTCGGACAGCCGCCTTCCCCGGGAATATGTGACGCGGATGCGCTCCTCCGTCATGCTGATGGGGCCTCTCCTCGGACGTCTTGGAGAGGTTTCCTTAAGCCATCCTGGCGGCTGTGTGATCGGAGACCGGCCGATCGACCTGCATGTGAAGACTCTTTCCAGGATGGGAGCGGCCTGCAGGGACGACGGAACGCAGCTTTCCGCGTCGGTAAGCGGACTGCGGGGAACCTCCCTTCGGCTGGACTACCCAAGCGTGGGAGCGACGGAAAACGTGATCATGGCGGCCGTAACGGCCGACGGAGTGACCTGTCTGGAAAACTGTGCGCAGGAGCCGGAGATCGGCTGGCTCTGTGATTTTCTCATCCACTGCGGAGCGCAGATCGAAAAAAAGAGCCCCGGAAGACTGCTGATCCGCGGTCAGACCGGACTTCACCCCTGTACCTATACCATTCCGGCCGACCGGATCGTTGCGGGAACCTATCTGTGCGCCTGTCTCGCCGCGGGAGGGGAGGCTCTCCTGAAGGGGGCGCCCGAAGGGGAAAATGAGGCGCTTGAGCGGACGGCGAGACGGATGGGAGCGGGGCTGGAACGCAGACAGGACTCCCTCCTGGTAAAACGAACGGGCCCGCTGCTTTCCCCGGGTGAGGTTGAGACGGGGAGCTTTCCCGCTTTTCCCACAGATCTTCAGTCCCCCCTGCTCGTCGCCATGGCGCAGGCAGAGGGAGAAAGCAGCATGAGGGAGACGGTATTTAACGGCCGCTTCGGCGTGGTGGAGGAATTAAACCGCATGGGGGCCGGGATCGAAGTGCAAAAGGACACGGCCAGAGTGCCGGGGGGCCGGAGGCTTGCGGGCGGACGGGTCAGAGCGGCGGAGCTGAGAGGCGGCGCCGCTCTGGTGATCGCCGGCCTGTGCGCACAGGGAGAGACGCTGGTGGAAAACCGTTCCTATGTGGACAGGGGGTATGAGGATATCTGCCGCGATCTGAGGCTTTTGGGGGCCTGCGTGCAGGATGGATAGACAACCGGAAAAGGAATGACGCGTATGGACAGAAAAACGGCGAAAAAGAAATCATCGAGGATGGGAACGGGCGTGCTGCCGACAGCGTCAGCAGGACGCCGCTTCCGGGTCATTTCCGGCGCGCGCGGCTCCTCTTACACAAAACGAGGGGGACTGGAGAGCCTGCAGAGAAGGAGCGGCAGGAGAAAGCTGATTTTTCTGGCGGCCCTGGTCGGTGCCGTTTCTGTGCTCGCGGCCGCTCTTCTGTTCGTCCTTCAGTATTTTCATGTGGAGAATATCTATGTGGAGGGAAATCTTCATTATACCAGCGACGAGATCATCCAGATGGTGACCGGGGAACGGCTGGGGGACAATTCGCTCTATCTGTCCTTAAAATACCGGGACAGGGGCGTTCAGAACATTCCTTTTATCCAGACCATGGACGTTGACGTTCTGTCCCCCGACACGATCCGGATCATCGTTTATGAAAAATCCGTTGCCGGCTATGTGAAATATCTGGACCGGTACATGTATTTTGACCGGGACGGCATCGTGGTGGAGGCCTCGGAAGCCAAGACCGAGGGGATACCGGAGATCACGGGAATCGATTTCAACCAGGTGGTGCTATACGAGGCGCTGCCTGTGGAAGATCAGGATGTTTTCCGGCAGATCCTCTCCATCACCCAGATCCTTTCCAAATATAACCTCAGCGCGGACAAGATCTATTTTGACGATTCCGGGGAAATGACCCTGTACTTCGGAGACATCAGAGCCAGGCTGGGAAGCGATGAGAATACGGAGGAAAAGGTGGCGAGGCTTCAGCAGCTTCTGCCGAACGCGGAGGGGAAAAAGGGCGTGTTCCGTCTGGAAAATTATTCCGGAAGCGGAGAAAACGTCTCCTTTGAGCTGGACGACTGACAAACGAAAAGCACACTTTTTTGGAAGAATAAGGAAAATGCCTGCCGAAACGCCGCAGGCCTTAGAAAAGACGTCAGAAAAGTGAAAAAAAGAGGTTGCTTTATCCGGAAAATAATTATATGATATGAATTGTGAAGTTTGTATGAAGATCAGGAAAAGTCCGTCCGAACCTGCGGACTGGGCCGGGGACGGCAAAAGCCGTTCTTACATAAATAAAAGCCGTCTGCAGCCGGGGAAGCCGGAGAACGGCTGAAAAAAGGAGGAAATACCTTTGCTGGAAATCAAGTCAAACGATGCCGAATCTGCCGCAAGAATCATTGTGATCGGCGTAGGCGGAGCGGGCAATAACGCTGTGAATAGAATGATCGATGAGAAGATCGACGGTGTGGAATTTATCGGAGTGAATACGGACAAGCAGGCTCTGCAGCTCTGCAAGGCTCCCAAGCTTCTTCAGATCGGAGAGAAGCTGACGAAGGGACTCGGCGCCGGAGCGAAGCCTGAGGTAGGCCAGAAGGCCGCAGAGGAGAATACGGATGAGATCACAAACGCGCTTTCCGGAGCGGATATGGTGTTTGTGACCTGCGGTATGGGCGGCGGTACCGGAACGGGGGCGGCTCCTGTGATCGCGGGTATTGCCAAGGAGATGGGAATCCTGACCGTCGGCGTGGTGACGAAGCCCTTCCGCTTTGAGGCAAGGACTCGTATGACCAACGCGCTCGGCGGCATTGAGAAGCTGAAGGACAGCGTAGATACGCTGATCGTTATACCAAATGACAAGATTCTTGAGATCGTTGACCGCAGAACCACCATGCCTGAGGCGCTGAAGAAGGCGGATGAGGTTCTGCAGCAGGGCGTACAGGGAATTACAGACCTGATCAACGTGCCTGCAGTCATCAACCTGGATTTTGCAGACGTGCAGACCGTTATGAAGGACAAGGGTATCGCTCACATCGGAATCGGCCACGGCAAGGGCGACGACAAGGCGTCCGAGGCTGTCAAGATGGCTGTGGAAAGCCCACTGCTTGAGACCACGATCGCCGGCGCGACGGACGTGATCATCAACGTGAGCGGAGATATTTCCATGTATGACGCGGACGATGCCGCCAGCTATGTGCAGCAGCTTACCGGCGATGATGTGAACATCATCTTCGGCGCGATGTACGACGATACTACGCCGGATACCTGTACCATCACGGTGATCGCAACCGGGCTGGAGGAGAAGGCGGCAAGCCAGCAGCAGGCGGGCAGGATCGGCTCCGCGTTCAGCGTGAAGCCCCCTCTGGGCGGCGTAAAGCAGGTTCAGCCGAATGCGGCGGCAAGACCCTACAGCCCCATGCAGGGAACGGCTTCCCAGCAGTCCCGTCCTGTGCAGCAGCCCAGGCCTGCGGCGGCCCAGCCTCAGCAGAATCAGGGACTGACCGGAATCCGCAGACCGGGAAATCTGAGGAGCAACGTGGAGGAAAAGACGCTTAAGATTCCGGATTTCCTTCAGAAAAAATAGAAACAGCAAAGGGTTTGACTGAATTTTCCGACATATAACATACATAACAGGTTCAAAGAGCGGAGCGGCTTTTCGCTCCGCTTGTTTTAGGTGGAGGATTTGTGCCGAAGCGTCGCAAATCCCAGGATCCGAAGCATTTTTGCGCAGCGTCAAATTTGAGATTTGACGCGCGTTCCTCAGCAAAACGCTTCAGAACGGAGGGAAACATGCACAGAGAGCATACGAGGAAGATACAGATCGGGGATCGCGTGATCGGCGGAGGGAGTCCCGTTCTGATCCAGTCCATGACGAATACGCGGACGGAGGATGTGGAAGCGACCGTGGCGCAGATCCTGCGGCTGGAGGAGGCGGGCTGCGACATCGTTCGCTGCACCGTGCCGAACAGGGAAGCGGCGGAAGCCGTAAAAAAGATAAAGGAGCGGATCCATATCCCGCTGGTGGCGGACATTCATTTTGACTATAAGATGGCCATCGCCGCCATGGAGAACGGAGCGGACAAGATCCGCATCAATCCGGGCAACATCGGTGCCCAGGAAAACGTGGCCGCCGTGGTGAATGCAGCAAAGGAGAGGAACATTCCCATCCGCGTTGGCGTCAACAGCGGCTCCCTGGAAAAGGATCTTCTGGAGAAATACGGCGGCGTGACCGCGGAGGGGATCGTGGAGAGCGCGCTGGATAAGGTGCGCATGATCGAGGAGCTTGGATATGAGAATCTGGTGATCAGCATCAAATCCTCCGACGTTCTTATGTGCGTGAAGGCTCATGAGCTTCTGGCGCAGCGGACAGATTATCCCCTGCATGTGGGCATCACCGAATCCGGAACGCTCTGGAGCGGCAACATCAAATCCTCCGTGGGCCTGGGGATCATCCTGCATGAGGGTATCGGCGATACCATCCGGGTATCCCTGACGGGCGATCCGGTGGAGGAGATACGCACGGCGAAGCTGCTTCTGCGTACTCTGGGTTTAAGAAAGGGCGGCATCGAGGTGGTGAGCTGTCCCACCTGCGGCAGGACGAAGATCGACCTGATCGGGCTTGCCAACCAGGTGGAAAAAATGGTTGCGGATATCCCGCTGGACGGCGTGAAGGTGGCCGTGATGGGCTGCGCGGTAAACGGCCCCGGCGAAGCGAAGGAAGCGGACATCGGAATCGCGGGAGGCGTGGGAGAGGGCCTTCTGATCAAAAAGGGGCAGATCGTAAAAAAGGTGCCGGAGAGCGAGCTTTTGAACGTGCTTCGGGAGGAGCTTTTAAACTGGAAGGAATAGGAAATGGCAAAGGCTTTTTTTGATGTGTTTCCGGGCCTGAAGCTGGACGGAAAGAAAAAGGATCTGTTTGCGCAGACGCAGGTGGAGCGGGTGACCGCCACCCGTGCGAAGGATTTTGTGCGCGTTTATTTAAGCAGCACGCACCTGATCCTGAAGGAGGATGTATTCGCCGTGGAAGGAGAGATCAGAAAGCAGCTTTTTCCCGGCATGAACATCACGGTCCGCCTGTATGAGAGATTCCGTCTTTCCTCCCAGTTTAACCGGGAAACGCTTCTTGAGGTCTATCGGGAGAGCATCCTTCTGGAGCTGTCCCGCTACAGCCATCTTTTATACAATATGTTCAAAAACGCCCGCGTCAGCTTCCCCCAGGAGGACCGGATGCACCTTGAGATCGAGGACACGGTGCTCGCCCGCTCCAAAAGCGAGGAGCTCGGACGGATCCTGGAGAAGATCTTCGGGGAGCGCTGCGGCCTTCCGCTGATCGTCTATTTCGATTACCGGGAGGCCGCAGCGGGACGGTTTAAGGAGGAGGACGATATCCTCATTTCCCGTCGGGTGGCGGAGATCGCTGCCCGTTACCGGGGAAGCGGCGGCCATCACGCCGGTCAGGATGAAGCGGCGGCACAGAATGGAGGCGGCGTGTCCAAAGTGCGTCCCTTCCCGGGAAACGGTGCCGGGGCTTACGGAGAGACGGCGCAGGCGGGAGGCGGCCTTGCGGCTGGCGGTGTTTCTGCGGCGGGGAGCGGTGCCGCGGCCGGAGGAGCTTTCACGGCGGGGGCCGGTGCCGCGGCGGGAGGTAATCCTGCGGCCGGAGGGGCCTTCGCAGGCGGAGGCGGTGCTGTGGCCGGCGGAACCTTCCCGTCCGGCGCGGCGTCCGCATCCGGCCCGCTGTCTGCCATCGGCGGCGTGGGCCCCGACGGCATGCCCGTCAGTCCCCAGGCGGATACGGCCTATGAAGCATATCTGGCCGGAATGGCGCAGGATGCTGCGGCAGCTGAGGCGGCTGCCGGCATGATGGCGGCTCATGATGGGGCGGCCCGGGCTGGAGCGGTGCAGTCTGCGGGAGCGGCTTCTGCGGACGGAAACGCTTCCGGCGGCAGTCAGGGCAGAACCGGAGACGGAAAGGAAAAAAGAGGCGGCTTCGGCGAGAGCCGGGAGGGCCGCTTCGCGGGACGGCGTTCCGGCGGCTTTTCCAGAAGGAGAGGCGGGGACGGCGATTTTTACCGTTCTCCCAAACGTTCTGACAATCCGGATGTGATCTACGGCAGGGATTTTGAGGACGAGGCCATCCCCATGGAGGAGATCATGGGGGAAATGGGCGAGGTGACGGTGCGCGGCCGCATTCTCAAGCTGGATAAGCGGGAGATCAAGAACGAACGCACCATCCTCATTTTCGATGTGACAGATTATACGGATACCTTCACCATCAAAATGTTTGCCAAAAACGATCAGGTATCAGAATTGTGCGAGGGGATCAAGCCCGGCGCCTTCGTGAAGCTGAAGGGAATGACCATGGTGGACCGGTTTGACGGAGAGCTGACCATCGGCTCCCTCGTTGGACTGAAGAAGATCAGCGATTTCACCCACAGCCGTCAGGATCACAGCCTGCGCAAGCGGGTGGAGCTGCACTGCCATACCAAGATGAGCGATATGGACGGGGTTTCGGAGGTAAAGGATATCGTAAAGCGCGCCTATTCCTGGGGCCATCCCGCCATCGCCATCACGGATCACGGCGTGGTGCAGTCCTTTCCGGACGCCAACCATCTGCTCGACGATCTGTGGAAGGCGGAGAAAAAAAGGCGGCAGGAGGCCGGGGACGAGCATCCTGACCGGAACGATTTTTTCAAGGTGATCTACGGGGTGGAGGCCTATCTGGTGGACGACCTGAAGGAGATCGTCACGGGCGGCAAGGGACAGCCCCTGGACGGGCGGTATGTGGTGTTCGATATCGAGACCACGGGCTTTTCGCCGGTGAAGAACCGGATCATCGAGATCGGCGCTGTGAAGGTGGAGGTGGAAAACGGAAGCGGCAGGATCACGGAGCGTTTTTCGTCCTTTATCAACCCCAAAGTGCCCATTCCCTTTGAGATCGAGAAGCTCACCGGCATCAGCGATGATATGGTGGCAGGGGCGGATCCCGTGGAGGAGGTGCTTCCCAAATTCCTGGCTTTCTGTGAAGGCTGTGTGCTGGTGGCGCACAACGCGGGCTTTGATACCAGCTTCATCCGGGAGAACGCGGCGGCGCTGTCCCTTCCTTTTGACTATACATACGTGGACACGGTGGGAATCGCGCGGGTGCTGCTTCCCCACCAGGCGAAGCATACCCTGGACGCGGTGGCCAAAACCCTGGGGATTTCTCTGGAGAACCACCACAGGGCGGTGGACGACGCGGAGGCCACGGCGGAGATTTTTATCCGTTTCGGAAGGATGCTTCAGGAGGACGGCATGGACACCCTGGAAAAGGTGAACGCGCTGGGAGATTCCAACCCGGATATCGTAAAGCGCCTTCCCACCTACCATGCCATCATCCTGGCGAAAAACAATACGGGGCGGGTGAATCTGTACCGGCTGATCTCCGAGTCCCATCTGACCTATTTTGCCAAGCGGCCCAGGATCCCCAAAAGCCTGCTTCTGCGGTTCCGGGAGGGACTGATCCTGGGAAGCGCCTGCGAGGCGGGCGAGCTTTACCGCGCCCTGCTGGATGAAAAGAGCGAGGCGGATATCGCGAGGATCGTGGATTTTTATGATTATCTGGAGATCCAGCCCACGGGAAACAACGCCTTCATGATCAATGATGAAAAGATCCGCCTTGTTAATTCCATCGAGGACATTCAGAACATCAACCGGCGCATCGTGAAGCTGGGAGAGCAGCATAATAAGCCGGTGGTGGCCACCTGCGACGTGCATTTCCTGGATCCGGCGGACGAGGTATACCGACGCATCATCATGGCCGGAAAGGGCTTTAAGGATTCGGAGGATCAGGCGCCGCTGTATCTGCGCACCACGGAGGAAATGCTGAAGGAATTCGATTATCTGGGCAGCGACAAGGCGGAGGAGGTGGTCATCACCAACACCAACCGGATCGCGGATCAGATCGAGACCATTTCCCCGGTGCGCCCGGACAAGTGCCCGCCGGTCATCGCGGACAGCGACAAGACGCTGACCGATATCTGTTATAACAAGGCCCATTCCCTGTACGGGGAGGATCTTCCCTCCATCGTGGAGGAACGGCTGGAAAAGGAGCTGCATTCCATCATCACCAACGGCTTCGCCGTGATGTACATCATTGCCCAGAAGCTGGTGTGGAAATCGGTGGAGGACGGTTATCTGGTGGGCTCAAGAGGCTCGGTGGGCTCCTCCCTGGTGGCCTATATGGCTGGAATCACGGAGGTAAACTCCTTAAGCCCCCATTATTACTGCATGAAATGCCACTACAGCGATTTTGATTCCCCGGAGGTGAAGGCCTATTCGGGCCGGGCGGGCTGCGACATGCCGGATAAATACTGCCCGGTCTGCGGAGAGCTGCTGAAAAAGGACGGCTTTGACATTCCTTTTGAAACCTTCCTCGGCTTCAAGGGCGACAAGGAGCCGGATATCGACCTGAATTTTTCCGGCGAATACCAGAGTAAGGCTCATAAATACACGGAGGTGATCTTCGGCGCAGGACAGACCTTCCGCGCCGGTACCATCGCTACCCTGGCGGACAAGACCGCCTTCGGCTATGTGAAAAATTATTATGAGGAACGGGGCAATAAGAAGCGCACCTGTGAGATCAACCGCATCGTGACGGGCTGCACGGGAATCCGAAGGAGCACCGGACAGCATCCGGGCGGCATCATCGTGCTCCCTCTGGGAGAGGAGATCAACTCCTTCACCCCTGTCCAGCATCCGGCAAACGATATGACAACGGATACGGTAACCACCCATTTCGATTACCATTCCATCGACCACAACCTGCTGAAGCTGGACATTCTGGGACACGATGATCCCACCATGATCCGTATGCTGCAGGATCTGACCGGTCTGGATCCCACGAAGATCCCGCTGGATGATGCGCAGGTGATGTCCCTGTTTCAGAACACGTCGGCGCTTGGCATCACGCCGGAGGACATCGACGGCTGGCCCCTGGGAAACCTGGGCGTTCCCGAGTTCGGCACGGAATTTGCCATGCAGATGCTGCTGGACACCAAGCCCACCTCCTTTTCCGACCTGGTGCGGATCGCCGGCCTTGCCCACGGAACCGACGTGTGGCTGGGAAACGCCCAGACCCTGATCAAAGAGGGGAAAGCCACCATTTCCACCGCCATCTGCACCCGTGACGATATCATGACCTACCTGATCAACATGGGCGTGGAGAGCAGCCTCGCCTTCACCATCATGGAGAGCGTCCGTAAGGGTAAGGGCCTGAAGCCGGAAATGGAGGAGGCCATGATCGCCGCCAACGTGCCCGACTGGTACATCTGGTCCTGCAAAAAGATCAAGTACATGTTCCCCAAGGCCCACGCGGCGGCCTACGTCATGATGGCCTGGAGGATCGCCTACTGTAAGGTGAATTACCCGCTGGCCTACTACGCGGCCTATTTCAGCATCCGCGCCTCGGCCTTCTCCTATGAGATCATGTGCCAGGGGCGGCCCCATCTGGAAATGGTCATGGCGGATTATAAAAAGAGGGCGGACAGCCTGTCCAAGAAGGAGCAGGATACGGCGAAGGATATGAAGGTGGTGCAGGAAATGTACGCCAGAGGCTATGAATTCGTGCCCATCGATATCTTTGCGGCCCAGTCCCGGAGCTTCCAGATCGTCGGCGATAAGATCATGCCCTCCTTAAACAGCATCGACGGCCTGGGAGAAAAGGCGGCGGACGCCATCGTGGAGGCGGCAAAGGACGGACCTTTTCTTTCCAAGGACGATTTCCGCGACCGCACGAAGGTGTCAAAGACCGTGGTGGATCTGATGGATTCCCTGAACCTGCTGGGCGACCTCCCTGAATCCAACCAGATCAGCCTGTTTGATTTTGCCATCTGATGCCCCAGGGACAAGGCTTACTACAAAAAGATAGACGCACAAACCGTATTGTGATACACTTTATTCAGTGAGATAATTCATGAAAGAGTGTTCCGCCATAGGCGCGGAGGCAGGAGGGACTATGAGCATGCTGGCAGAAATTGCGGACTGTGTGATATCGGGAAGGCTGCAGGAGATCTTTCTGAAAGACGCGGAATATCAGGAGCTGAGCAGAAAACAGGAAAAGGCTTCCGAGGAATGCTACGGCAGTGTGCCGGAGGAATATCATGATGTGATCGAGGAAATGACCGACTGTCAGAATGAGTGCTCCGGCAGGCTGATCGAAATGGCCTATCAGCAGGGAATGATCGACAGCGCCAGACTCATGCGGGAGCTGAAAATGATAGAGAACATTTCCGTCCTGCCGGATGGAGAGCGGGACGCGCCGGATATTCCGGAAGCCTGCAAAAAGGAAGAGCGAAAATAAAAAGGTAAAAATATGTTTGTATCAAATGGTATTGTATACGGCGGTGAACCGAAGGGATTGTTAAAAATTGACGCCATAAAAATTTTGCGGGACAGAATGATGCTGGTTACGTTTTCAACGGGCGAGACGCGTCTGTTTGATACCGGTATTCTGAATGACGGGGTATTTTCAGGATTAGAGGATGACGATATTTTTAACAGCGCGTCTTTGGATCATGGTGTTTTGGTGTGGGATAATGGAGCGATAGACTGTGCACCCGAGTTCATTTATGAAAACAGCTATGTTTATCCCGTTATGGAAGTGATTTAAAGATACCGGATCTATCATGTGAAAAGAGCAACAGCCTCTTTTGCCTGTTGCTCTTCTCAGATTATCTATCAATACCCTGCAATATTCCCGTTTCCGCCTGTTCCGCGGTCAGGGCTTCGCAGGCTATTCCGCCAAATTCATAAATATTCCCTTCATTCAAAAAATCTCTCTGATTCCGGTAAAACAATCGCCATGAAAAGGCCGGAAATCTTTTGGGAAAAAGAAAAAATGCCCGGAACCTTTATCAGTTCCCGGCACATCTCTGGGTTGGGCTGTTCTTTTATGAACAACAGCTCGTAGGGGAATCGAACCCCTGTTTCCGCCGTGAGAGGGCGGCGTCTTAACCGCTTGACCAACGAGCCACTTCTCTTTGTTGTCGTTGGGTGATCACCCGTGCGACTTGTTTATAATACAACAGGTTTTTCAAAAATGCAAGCACTTTTTTCAAATTTTTTCAAAAAATTTTTCCGGCTTGACTTTTCCGTAGAAGGGGCATACAATGATTGCGCTGTCTATTGTTGATGATGATATTATTGATTATGCAATTTAAAACGGTGTATTCAGATCAAACGGAGGAAGTCATGAAGCGATTGTTGTCCTATGCGAAACCCTACCGGACGGCTACCATTCTTGCGGTGCTCTGCATCGTGACGGAGGCGTTTTTGGAGCTGATCATTCCGATGATCATGGCCGATATGGTGGATATCGGCGTGGCGAACGCAGACAGGCCGTATATCTTTATGAAAGGCGTGCAGATGGCGGTCTGCGCGGTGGCGGCCATGCTTCTCGGCGCGGGAAGCGCCCGCTTCGCCGCGGTCTGCGGTCAGGGGATCGGCGCGCAGATCCGGAAGGAGGAGTACCGGAAGCTGCAGCAGTTTTCCTTTTCCAATACGGACCGGTTCCGGACCTCGTCTCTGGTAACCAGGCTGACAGGAGACGTGACCAATATCCAGAATTCCATTGCCAACGGGCTTCGGCCCGCCTGCCGCGCTCCGGTGATGATGCTGACCGCCATCACGGTTTCCTTTCAGATCAACAGCGAGCTTGCGGTGGTGTTTCTCGTCGCGGCGCCTGCGCTGGGTTTTCTGCTGTTTGAGATCGTTTCCCATGTCAGGCCGCTGTACGGCCGGATGCAGAAGGCGGTGGATCTGGTCAACCGCATCATTCAGGAAAATCTTACGGCCATCCGCGTGGTGAAGTCCTATGTGCGGGGGGATTATGAGACGGAAAAATTCAGCGAGGTCAATACCGAGCTCCTGACCACCTCGGAAAAGGCGTTCCGGGTGGCGTCCCTGAACATGCCTGCCATGCAGCTTGTGATGTATACCACGATCCTGTGCATTCTGTGGTTTGGCGGAAATCTGATCCGGACGGGCGGAATGCAGGTGGGAGAGCTGACCGGATTTTTGAGCTATGTGCTTCAGGTTTTAAACTCTCTGATGATGATCTCCAACGTGTTCATGATGTTCACCCGTTCCCTGACCTCCTGGCGCAGGATCGAGGAGGTGATGGAGGAGCAGCCCGACATCACGGAGGAGGAAGCGAGGGACATTCAGGTGGAAAGAGGAGACATCGTTTTTGACCATGTTTCCTTTAAATACAGCAAAAACGCGCTGGAAAACGTGCTTTCCGATATCAGCCTTCACATAAAGGCCGGGCAGACCACAGGGATCATCGGTCAGACAGGCTCCGCCAAGTCCACGCTGGTGCAGCTCATCCCAAGGCTGTATGACGTGACGGAGGGAGAGGTGCGCATCGACGGCCATCGGGTGCAGGAATATCCCTTAAAGCCCCTGCGGGATTCCATCGCCATGGTGCTCCAGAAAAACACGCTGTTTTCCGGAACGGTGATCGATAACCTGCGATGGGGAAAGCAGGACGCTTCCAGAGAGGAGATTGAGGAGGCCTGCCGCATCGCCTGTGTGGATGAATTCATCGACCGTCTGGAAAACGGCTATGAGACGGATCTGGGGCAGGGCGGCGTGAACGTGTCCGGCGGCCAGAAGCAGAGACTCTGCATCGCAAGGGCGATTTTGAAAAAGCCGAAGGTGCTGATCCTGGACGATTCCACCAGCGCGGTGGACACGGCCACGGAAAGCCGGATCCGTGAGGGGCTTGCGAGGAGCCTGCCTGGATGCACGAAGATCATCATTGCCCAGCGGATCACCTCTGTGATGCATGCGGATCAGATCATCATTCTGGACGACGGCAGGGTGCATGCTGTGGGAACCCATGAGGAGCTTCTGAAAAACGATCCGGTTTATCAGGAAATCTATTATTCTCAGCAGGAAGGAGCGGGACTGTAATGGCAAGATACAACGGATATGCCAGGCCGAAGGACAGCGGGAAGACGATGAAGCGGCTTTTGCATTACATGGGAATCTACAGATGGTCCGTCCTTCTGGTGGCCCTGCTGGTCTGCGTCAGCAGCCTGGCCAACATTCTCGGCACCTATATGCTCAAGCCGGTGATTAATACCTATATCCTGCCCGGCGACATCCCGGGACTGATCCGGATCATTTTTCTGATGGCCCTCATGTACGGGGCCGGGGCGCTGGCCACCCTTGGCTACAACCAGCTCATGGTGATCACCTGCCAGAAGATCGTGGGCCGCATCCGCAGGGATCTGTTCGAGCATACCCAGAGGCTTCCCCTTTCTTATTTTGACGCCCATACCCATGGGGAGTTGATGAGCCGTTTTACCAACGACGTGGACACCCTCACGGAGGCGCTGAACAACAGCTTCACCCTCCTGGTGCAGAGCTTCATTGTGGTGAGCGGCACGATCGTCATGCTGGTGGTGCTGAATCTCAGACTGTCTCTCATCGTCATCGCTTTTCTGCTTCTCATGTTCCTTTTTATCCAGTATAATGGAAAAAGAAGCCGGAAATATTTCATCGAGCAGCAGAAATACCTGGGAAGCATCAACGGCTTTGTGGAGGAAATGGTTGCCGGGGCGAAGGTGGAAAAGATCTTCAACCATGAGGAGCAGGATTTTGAGGAATTCTGCAAAAGGAACGAGGCGCTTCGCCGGTCGGCAACGAAGGCCATGTCCTATTCCGGCATGATGGTGCCCACCATCGTCAGCCTTTCTTATTTTAATTATGCGGTATCGGCCTGTGTGGGCGGTATGTTCGTCCTTTCCGGGCTGATGGATCTGGGAAGCCTGGCCTCCTATCTGGTGTATGTGCGCCAGAGCGCCATGCCCATGAACCAGTTTACCCAGCAGATCAACTTCCTGCTGGCAGCCCTGTCCGGCGCGGAGCGCATTTTTGAGATGATGGATGAAAAGCCGGAGCCGGATGAGGGGGATGTGACCCTGACACAGGCGGCGGACGGGACGCTTGCCTGGAGGGTTCCGGAGAACGGAAGCTTTTCTCTGGTTCCCCTGAAGGGCGACGTTCGCTTTTACGACGTGGTATTCGGCTATACGCCGGAGAAAAAAATCCTGAACGGCATCAGCCTGTACGCGAAGCCGGGGCAGAAGATCGCCTTTGTGGGCTCCACGGGAGCGGGAAAGACCACCATCATCAATCTGATCAACCGTTTTTACGAGATCCAGTCCGGAACCATCACCTATGATGGCCTGGATATCCGCCGCATCCGGAAGGACGACCTGCGCCGCTCCCTTTCCATGGTCATTCAGGACACCCATCTGTTCACCGGCACCATCGCGGACAACATCCGCTACGGACGTCTGGACGCCACGGATGAGGAGGTGAGAGAGGCCGCCCGTCTGGCCAACGCGGATTCCTTCATCCGCCGCCTGCCCGACGGCTACCGGACCATGCTCCACAGCGACGGAAGCAACCTGTCCCAGGGGCAGAGGCAGCTTCTTGCCATCGCAAGAGCTGCCATTTCCCGGCCGCCGGTGTTGATCCTGGACGAAGCGACCAGCTCCATCGACACCCGCACGGAGCGCCTGATCGAAAAGGGCATGGATCAGCTCATGGACGGCCGCACCGTATTCGTCATCGCCCACCGCCTTTCCACGGTCAGAAACTCCAAAGCCATCATGGTGCTGGAAAAGGGAGAGGTGATCGAACGGGGAGATCACGAGGAGCTTCTTGGCCAGAAGGGACGTTACTATAAATTGTATACCGGACAGTTTGAACTGGAATAGCGCATGACCCGGTTTCGGCCGGAATGGAGATTAATATGGAAAAAAGAGAGATCAGAGAAGCGATGGTCAGGATGGAAGCCGCCAGAAAGCGGATCCTGCATCCTTATTTTCAGAAGCTGGGCCTGACGCCGGGGCAGCCGCGGATCCTAAATAAGCTGTTTGAACGGGATCACGTCAGCCAGAGGGAGCTGGCCGACCGCTGCTCCATGGACGTAGCCACGCTTTCCCGAAGCCTGGATAAGCTGGAGGAGGCCGGCTATGTGAGCCGGCAGAAGCACCCGGACTGCCGACGGTCGTTCCTCATCGTCCTGACGGAGGCGGGAAGAGAGAAGGCGGCGGAGGTGCACGAGAATTTTTCACGCATGGACGGGCAGATCTGGAAGGGGATCGACGAGGAGGAGATGGAGCGCTTCCTGTCCTGCGCGCAGAAGATCATACGGAATCTGGAGGAGGCGGACGGCGTCTCAGCCTCGGAGAGAGGCTGAAGGTCAGGGAATCCTCCTGACAGGGGTTAAAAAAGGATTTTTCAGAACGGGGGCGGGGAGGGAGCTGCCATGTATACGATTTTGATAGTGGATGATGAAGAAAGCGTGCTTGAGGTTCTGCGGACCAGCATTGGCTGGCAGGAGCTTGGGGTGGGAACCCTGTTGTCTGCGATGGACGGCATTGCTGCACTGGAACAGTTTGAACGCTGCAGGATCGATCTGCTGATCGCGGATATCCGTATGCCGCGTATGGACGGGATGGAGCTGATCGACAGGGTACGGAAGCTTTCGCCGGACACACGCTGTATCCTTCTGACTGCATACGGGGAGTTTGAGTATGCACAGGCAGCCATTCGGCTTGGCGTTGAAAATTACCTTCTGAAGCCGATCGTGAAGGAGGAGATCGAACAGACTGTTCGGAACGCGCTGGATAATATTTATCAAAAGAGAGGGAGCTCCGATCATCTGCTGCAGGAAAATATTCTGCGCCGCTGGACTGCTGGCACCATTGGAGAGGAGGAGCTGACGGAACGGGCGAATGTGCTGGGCTTTAACCTGTATCAGCCGGCTTACTGTGTTCTCTGCATGGCAAAGAAAGGGGATTTCTCCACGGCTCTGTTCCGGGCCGCCTGTATCGAAGCTCTGGAGGTACAGTATGATGTATACGGCTTCTGGGATGATAAGGGAAGATATCTGCTGATCCTGGGAGGCAAGGAAATCGATACTGCAGAGCTTGAAAAGAAGGTGCGGGCCGCCGCGGAGAAGACGGGAGCGCTGGAAAAAATGGCTGTGGCCTTCGGCGTGCCCGTGAACGAAGCGGACTCTCTTCATATCAGCTGTCAGATGGCGGTGGATACGCTGGAGCTGGCGGATCTGCGCAGGGAAGAAGCGATTCTTCCTGTACAGAATACAGGAACGAATTATCTGGCAGATCTGCTGGCGGGGGAGATCCGCACGCTGTTTTATGAACAGTCGGAGGAATACAGGAAAAACGGATTTGGACACATGGCCGCAAGGCTGTGCGGAAAGCAGCGATGGAAGACGGATTATGGAGTCTGTCTGGTTCGGGCCTGTATACAGATGCTGGTGGAAGAATTTTCATTAAGAAGCGGACTGCCTGAGAAAATTTACAGGGAAGCTGCTCCGGCGGCATGGCCTGATGCCCCGGAGCAGGCCGGAAAAGAAATTGTCGCTTTTCTGGACAGAGGCTGGGGGATTTTTTCGGCCTGCCTGGAGAGCTACAGCCCCATCGTACAGAGAACGATCCGCCATATACGCGGCATGGTGCTGGCGGGAGAACAGGTTTCTCTCAAGGAATTCTGTACCAGGATCGGAATGAATCCTGCCTATCTGGGGCATGTGTTTAAGGAGGAAACCGGCCTTTTTTTCAACGATTATCTGAATCAGTGCCGGATGGAGCGCTCGATCGTGCTTATGAGAAATCCGAACCGTAAGATTGGGGAGATCGCGGAAACGGTAGGCTTTTCCTATGCCAGCTATTATGTGAAGTGTTTCCGTAATTACAGGGGAGTATCTCCCTCCGTTTACCGGCAGGGACTTCTGCGGGAGGAAGAGACGTCTCTGTAGAGAGGGGCAGACGTATGGAGCAAAGGTATGGGATGAAGGGAAAGGGTATCTTTCAGAATAAAGTGATGTTGACGCTGATCTGCTGCTATATTGTGATCATCGCGGCAGTAACGGGGCTGGCATGCCGGATTGCTTACAGCCAGAGACAGGGGGAGCTGCTTTTCGGTCTGGATATGACATTGGTTCGGGCGGTCAATGAGTATGAAAATCTGACGAGCGATTTTTGGAATATCTATATTCCGATGTTTGAAACCGATCTGCGGACCCAGAGCGTCCTTCGGGAGTATTTTTCCGGCAGCCCGGTGTCGGATCTGACAGCGCCTCAGAAGATGGAGCTTGCAGAGGCGCTGCGTCAGATGGCGGCGCGGGACGACAGCGTCCGTTGGGTGGCGGTGATCTCCGGTCAGAGAGCGGTCAATTATGCCTGGTTTACGGAGCAGAATACTCTGCAGCCTCTGGGAGAGGATTTTCCCTATTGGGAGGACCTTTCAGAACGGCAGGACGTGATGGAAGTTTATGGAGAAAGGACCGTCACTGTGCTGGGAGAGGAAATTGACTGTATTACGATGACTGGAGGAATGCCGGGAAGCGTGGGAGAAGGAACGCTGATGGTGGGCTTTGATACGGATATGCTGGAGCGTATCTGCAGAAGCGATAGTGCCTTTGAAACTCTCCAGTTTGATATCATGCTGGAAGGGGAATGCCTGTTTACCACAGGAAGCGAACCTTATCTTCCTGAAGGACTGCCGGATAAGGGAGAGGGCGGAATCCTGAAGACGGCGGAAGGAACAAAGCGTTATGTGCAGGTGGCGGCGGATACTACCAGGTGGGTGAGAATCTATTACTCGATGGAGTGGAACGAGCTTTCCCGTCTTTCCCACCGGATGACCGGACCGATGCTTTTGGGCGTGGCGGCGCTTGTGGCGTTTTCTCTTGCCATCTATGTGGTGATGCTGCATATGCTGAACCGGGAGATGAATACGATCCGGCACGGATTGGCGCAGATCGGGGAAAACCATCTGGAGAGCCGGATAGAGGGAACCTTTTATCAGGTGGGCTTTTCGGAGATCGCCTCATCCATCAATGCGATGGCAGCCAGCCTGAAGGAGAACATAGACCGTGCCTATTATTATGAGCTGAAGCAGAAGGAGGCGGAGCTGCAGGAGCTCCAGGCCAAATTCAATCCGCATTTTCTGTACAATTCCCTGGAGCTGTTCTGCGCCCGCTGTTATCAGAACGGGGATGAGGACACAGCGGAGCTGATCGCCCAGACGGCTGCTATTTTCAGAGGCTTTATCGGCTCTGCCACCTTTATCCCCATCCGGGATGAGCTGGCCTTCACCAGGCGTTATCTGAAGCTGTTTCGCGCCAGATATGCGGATGCGGTGCAGATTCAATATGATTTTGACAGTGAGGTTCTTGATTATGGGATCGTGCGCAATGTGCTGCAGCCTCTGGTGGAAAATTATTTTGTTCACGGCATAAACCCGGCCCGGAACGATAACTGCCTGTGCTTTCACGGGCATATCCTGAATGAGGAGCTGATCCGGATAACGGTGGAGGATAACGGGCTGGGAATGAGGGAGGAGGAGCTTGACCGGCTGAACCGGCAGCTGCATGAACCGATCGCTACAGAAAAGGAAAGCTACGGCTTGAAAAATCTGCATCAGAGGCTGCGCCTGTTTTATGGGGAGCCCTGCGGACTTGAGCTGCTTCAGAACGCGGACGGAGGGATCATCATACAGCTCCTCATCCGGCGCATGCCGTGCCAGAGGGGAGAACAGAAGGAAGAAAAAACAGGGCCTGACTGATACAAAGTGTCTGTGCGGAAGAAAGGATCTCACTTTTGGGGGTCCTTTTTTCAATGGAAAAAACCCAATGCTTCTTCTTATGCCGTTTGTGTAATTAGTATAAATTTCTAAAATTATTCTTATATACGCCGAAGGGGATCCTTTTTATAATAACAGTATCACAACCGATTCCCCTTATTCCGCGGAAGGGAAGAGGCTGGAAAGGAACCAGAAGAGGAATGCAGGGAGGAAGATCCTTCAGAGGATTTCTGATCCCGGGAGCCTGTGCCGGCGCAGCGTCCGCAGGTCTCCGTCATATAAGGCGCGGCGCAGAAATGAGGGAATGATGACGAAAAACAAAAGTCCCGTTGTAAAAAAGGGATTTCTGCACAGTAAAAAGTGGGAGAGCTATAAACTGTTTTTATATATTGTGCCCTGCCTGGTATTTATATTTGTTTTCCATTACCTTCCCCTTTGGGGATGGGCTTACGCATTTTTCCAGTACAAGCCGGGACTGTCCCTGTTTGACTGCGAATTTGTCGGGCTGCGGAATTTTTCGGCTCTGTTCGGAAACGCGGTGATGCGGCAGAATCTGTTTCGCGTATTGCGCAATACCTTCGGCATTCAGCTTCTGAATTATGTACTGATGCCCGTGCCGATGCTGTTTGCCATTTTCCTGAGCGAGGTGGCCAGCACGAAATTTCAGAAGGTGGTGCAGACCCTGACGACGCTGCCTCATTTTATCAGCTGGGTTATTATGTTTTCCCTGGCGAGCAGCCTTTTTGGAGCGAACGGCATTGTAAATGCGGCGCTGAATGAGGCTGGGCTTGCTTCCATTAATATCCTGACGACGGATGACCATGTATGGATCATACAGGCGCTGCTGGGATTGTGGAAAAGCATGGGCTGGAGCGCGATCATTTATTTCGCTGCCATTGCCGGACTGGATCAGGAGGTGTATGAGGCGGCCATGGTGGACGGAGCGTCCCGCTGGCAGAAGATCCGTTATATTACGGTTCCGCTGCTGATTCCCACCTTCTTTGTCCTGCTGATCATGGGAATCGGAAACTTTCTCAATTCCGGGATCGATCAGTTTTTAACCTTCGGCAACGCCATGAATAAGGAGTACATCGAGGTGCTGGATCTGTATGTATATAATCTGGGCATCGGAAGCGGGCAGATTTCCTTCAGCGTGGCGGTGGGAGTCATGAAATCGCTGGTGGCACTGGTACTGTTCGCAGGAGCCAATTTCGCGTCAAAGAAGATCCGCGGCACGAGCGTATTTTAGAAAAGGAGGACAGCAATGGGCATTTTTGGAAAAAAAGAGACGGTGCAGGCTTCCAGAAGGGTGCGCATGAGCCGGGGAGATAAGGTATTCAATATTGTGGCGGCTGCGGTCTTTATACTGATCACCTTCATCTGCGTTTATCCGTTTTATTATCTGATGATCTGTACGATCAGTGACCAGAAGATGGTGGAATTAAACCAGATCGTCTTTCTTCCGCACGGCATCAACTTCCAGAATTATGCCGAGATATTTGGAGTTCAGAACCTGGCGAATTCCGCGCTGATCTCCGTGCTGCGGACGGTCTGCACCACGGCCCTCAGTCTGGTCTGCACCAGCTATCTGGGATATTTTTTCACCAAGCAGAATATGTGGGGAAGAAAATTCTGGTATCGATTTACCGTTGTTACCATGTATTTTTCTGCGGGGATGATACCGGTTTATCTGAATAACCAGATGCTTGGGCTGAACAATACCTTTTGGGTGTATGTCATTCCGGCCGCAATCTCCGTATACAATATGGTTCTGGTAAAGACCAATATCGAAGGTATGGGGCCGGAGCTGGAGGAATCGGCCTATCTGGACGGCGCGGGCTATCTGACCTGTTTCTTCCGCATTGTCCTGCCGTTGCAGGCGCCGGTGCTCGCCACCATAAGCCTGTTTACAGCGGTGAACCAGTGGAATGATTTCTTTACCACGAAGCTCTATATTACCAACACGAAGCTTTATACCCTGCAGTTTCTGCTGTACGAGCTGCTGAATCAGGTGGCAGCCGCTGCGGAGCAGATTGATGTGAACGGGCCTGGAGCAGCGATTACTCCTACCGGTATCCGGCTGACCCTTACGGCGGTGGTGGTTATCCCCATCCTCTGCGTCTATCCCTTTGTACAGCGCTTTTATGTGAAGGGGCTGATGGTGGGAGCAGTAAAAGGATAACGGGGCCGGGCGGGCTGCCGCCCGTGAAAAAAGGATTATACAGCAGCTGTATATTATTATATATTTTGAAAAGAGAGGAAACGGTATGAAAAGAAAAGTAATTCAGAGACTGATGACCATCGTTCTTGCCGGCGCAATGACCCTGTCTCTTGCGGCCTGCATAGGCTCCGGAGATACCGGAAGCACCGCCGCGTCCGGCGCGGCTTCCGAAAGCACTTCGGAAGGCGCGGATGCCGGAGAGGCTGCAGCCCCCGGGCAGGATTTTACCATCGGGGAAATCGGGACGACAACTGCGGAGGATGTGCCGACGATCACCTTCTATCCCAGGGACGCCAATCTGACCAGCGGCCTGGTGGGAGGATATAAGGGAGAATATTTCGCCTCCAGAGGCTTCAATCTGGATGTGTGGGCTTATTCTGATGAGAAGACCAACGCGATCCTTGCCAGCGGCGAGCTGCCGGATGTGATGATCATTCCGACCGAAAATCTGGACGCCATGATCCAGTCAGGCATGCTGCTGAAGCTGGACGATTATCTGGAGCAGATGCCTCATGTACAGTCCTTTGAGGAGCTGGAGGTGGCCATCAATTATATCCGGGAATTCCGCAGCAACGGAACGGGAAGCGTTTACTGCATGCCGTTGAGTGTAGGAGGCAGCACGGCCCGTTATCAGGTGAACGACGCTACGGACCGCCGTGCCGTCAAGCTGCACTGGGAAGCATATGAGAAGGCGGGTTGCCCGGAGATTACGGACATGAACAGCCTGCTGGATGCGGCGGAGCTGATGCTTGCGGCCATGCCGGAGGCCGATGACGGCAATCAGATGTACGGCACGGTATTGAATGCGGGTTCTGATACGAGTTACTGGGCCTGTATGAACTGCTGGTATCAGTTTCAGGGCTATGAGGTGACGGAGCTTCCCTACCTGCTGGAAGCAAATATGGCAGAGGGCACCGTTTCCTCCATCCTGAGTACGGACAGCAAGTATTACGAAGGGCTGAAATGGTACAATCAGGCGTATAAGCGCGGACTGCTTGATCCGGACAGCATCAGTAACGACCGGGCGACCCAGAAGCCCAAGGTGGATAACGGTTATGCCGTGCTGCCTTCCGGTTATCTTCCTGGCTGGGCTCCCACCTATATGCCCTATCTGGTGCCGGACACAACGATTTATTATAACTACACCAACACCTATGGAGGGTCCGATCATGTGATTGGCATCAATGCAAAAACGGAGAATCTGGAGGCCTGCCTCAATTTTATTGACATGCTGGCCGATGCGGACGCCTATCTCTGGGTTCGTTCCGGCCCGGCAGGAGAGGTGTGGGACGTGGATGAAAACGGAGTGGCGACCTTTACCGAAAAGGGGATGGAGCATGCGCTGGCATCCAACAGCGGAGATGCCTCCGATTACGCCCTGGAAAGCGGAGAAGAGATCACCCTGTGGAACACACCCTGGATCGTCAGTGACGGCGGCGTACTCACCAGCTATACGGATCCAAATGGAGAACGCCGCCCCTGCATCACAACTGCATGGAGTGAGATGATCGAGATTTCCACCGATAATGATACATTCCATTCCTGGCAGCAGACCACAGGTTATGATACCTGGCAGGAGTGGCTGGAGGCGGAGGACGCCTTAGTGACGGAGAGCGACCTGACCAACGTGGAGCTGTTTGAAAGCGAGCCGGACGATATGATGCAGCTTACTGTGGACGCCATCCGTGACAAGGTGAACACTGCGAGCTGGAAGATGGTTTTTGCAGAAACAGACGCGGAATTTGACGAACTGTGGAATCAGATGGTGAGCGACTGTGAGGGTCTGGGAGCACAGGAGGTCATCGACTGGAAGCTTGCGGATATCGAGAATGCGAAGGCAATCCGGGATTCTCTGGAATAAAGCAAAGGGAAACAAAAAAACAGACTGTGAGGAGGAAATCCTGCGGGCGGAAAGTATGGGCGGCGGCAATATGCCGCCGCCAGGCCCGTATCAAGATTCAGGAGGATGGAAAAGGATGGAGCTTCATTTACTGGAAGGACGCGAGTGCGGAGGCTATACTACCTTCGGAGCGGTATGGAGCAGGGGAGAGCAGCGAGAGAAAGGCTTTTTGCTGACAGACGAAACAGGGAAACCGATTCCCGTGCAGTCAAGGATTCAGGCGCGCTGGCCCGACGGAAGCGTGAAATGGAGTGCCCATACGGCCGATTCCCGGAAAATGGGACGCAGGGTGCGGCTGACCGGGCTTGCGGAGACAGCTTCCGGAAAGGGTGAGAACATAGCGCGCCGTCAGGGAAACATGTATCTGGCAGACACGGGGAAGCTGACTCTGGAAATTCCCGTTCCGGAAAAGGAAAGCAGCAGAGCGCTGGCGCAGAATCTGATCCTGCAGGATGGAAATTCCGGAAAGGACGGACGGCAGGAGAAATTTGCGGCAAAGGCCGTTTATCCGGTTTTTGTGCTGGAACGGCAGTCCCGTGATGTGGACGGTACGGAGCGGATCGTGCGGAAGGAATACCGGGGAGTTATTGAAGAAACGGTACTTGAGGAAAACGGGCCGCTGCAGGCGGTGTTCTGCTTTTGCGGCGCGCACATGGAGGGAGAAAGCTGCCGGATGCCATTCGTGATCCGTCTGTATCTGGGAAGGGACAGTGCGGAGCTTCGTATGGTGCACACGATGCTGTATGACGGAAAGGAGGAGACGGATCGCCTGGGCGGCATGGGGATCCGGATCGAGGCAGGACTGGGGGGAGAGCCGTTTAACCGGCATGTACAGTATGCCATTGAGGGGGATCCGTTTCATGAAATGGCTCAGACGCTTGCCAGCAACCATCCCCGGCTGGACAGCATGCTTGAAAAGCGGCAGCTTCAGGGAGAGCATATTGAACCGGAAAAGGAAAAGCAGGCTGAAGAGATCGCTTATGCTTCCGGGCATCTTCCGATCTGGAATCATTATTTCCTGCAGCAGCACAGCAGCGAACATTTTTCCATTGGAAAGAGGACCGGAATGGATCGCTGCGAGCTGACCGGAAGGCACGGCAGACGGGCGATGGGAGCCATGGCCGTGAGCGGAACGAGGGGAGCGCTGCTGTGCGGGATCAGGGATTTCTGGCAGAAGCATCCCTCCGGCCTTGAGGTGAGGGATTTGGCCGGGATGGACGGAAAAGACACAGCCTGTACCGTATGGTTTTACTCCCCAAAGGCTCCGGCCTATGATTTCCGCCATTATGACGTAAGAAGCTATCCCCAGACCTGCTATGAGGGGTTTGAGGAGGTGGGGGCCAGCGCCTTTGGGATCGGCGTTACAAGTGAGTGCAGGATAGCCCTGCAGAAGGATACCCCTTCTGCGGGAGAGGCAGCAGAGCTTGGACGGAGGCTGCAGAAGCCGGCAGTCTATGTGGGGGATCCCGCATATTATCATGAAAAGAAAGCCTTCGGCTATTTCAGCCTGCCGAAGCATGAGACTGCGGCTGAGCGATGGTTGGAAAAACAGATGGAAGCGGCTTTTGCCTTTTACAGAAACGAGGTGGAGGCCCGGAAATGGTATGGACTGTTCGACTACGGGGATGTGATGCACAGCTACGACCCGCTTCGTCATGTCTGGAAGTATGACGTGGGAGGCTATGCCTGGGACAATACGGAGCTGGTGCCTACCTACTGGCTGTGGCTCTATTTCCTGCGCACGGGGAAGGAGGAGGTCTTTTCCATGGCCGAAGCGATGAGCCGTCATACGTCGGAGGTGGATATCTATCATTTCGGGCCGTATCAGGGCCTTGGTTCCCGTCACAATGTGCGTCACTGGGGCTGCTCGTGCAAGGAACCGAGAGTCGCAATGGCCGGACATCATCGTTTTCTGTATTATCTGACGGGAGACGAGAGGCTTGGGGAGGTCATGGATGAGGGAAAGGATGCGGATCGGAGCGCGGCGGAAAATATTCATATGACGGCGCAGCTGCCGGATGGAAGCAGGCATCCCGCCGCAAGGAGCGGGCCTGACTGGTCTTCCTATGTATCAAACTGGCTGACCCGGTATGAGCGGACGATGGATGAAAGGTACCGCCGGAAGATTGAAACGGGAATTGAGGATCTGTCAAACACACCCTTTGGACTGATATCCGGGCCGGATTTTCATTACGACCCGGACAGCGGACATCTGACCTATATTGGAGAGAACGAGCATACGCCGAACCAGCATCTGCAGCTTTGCATGGGAGGGCCTCAGATATGGATGGAGACGGCAGACGCTCTGGAAAATGACGCGCTCAGGCGCATGCTGGAGGCGCTTGGGGCATTTTATTTTCTTGAGCCGGAGGAGAAGAGCCGACGGACAGGAGGCCGGATCAAAAACAGACCCTTTGACTGGCCCATGTTCGCTACGGGAACGGCGGCATACAGCGCCATGCGGAGAAAGGACCGGAGGCTGGCAGAGCGGACCTGGGAAATTCTGCTGAAGAATCTGAGAGAGATCAGCTCTCCGGAGGGCTTTGGCGGTCTGTGCAGGTATGCGGATGCGGAAGATGGAAGCCCGCGCTGTGAGGTGCCGGAAATCACGACGAATACCACCGCACAGTGGTGTCTGAATGTGATCATGTGTCTGGAATTTATCCGGGAAGAGCTGCCGGAAGCTGCAAAAGGGTATCTGACAGAGGAGGTGTTATGATGAGATACGTCAATCCTGTAATCAGAGGGTTTCATCCGGACCCCAGCATATGCCGTGTGGGAAAGGACTATTATCTGGTAACGAGCACATTTGAATATTTTCCGGGAATACCGGTATATCACAGCACAGACCTGGTTAATTGGGAGCTGATCGGCCACTGTATCGACAGAAAGGAGCAGCTGCCCATGGATCTGGCAAAGCCGTCGGGCGGAATATGGGCGCCGACCATACGTTATCATGACGGGATCTTTTATGTGACTGCCACCTTCAGTGAAAAAGGCAATTTTATCGTGTCCTCCAAAACTCCTGCCGGAGGCTATTCCAATGCGGTATGGGCGGAGCTGGACGGCATCGATCCCTCCATGTTTTTTGAGGACGGGGAAATGTATTACTGTGCCAATGACTGCGGAAGCCGCTATGTCGGCGGAGAGGAAGGAATATCCGTTGCAAAAATGGATCCTGCTACGGGGAAGGTTACGGGCGAGATTCGGAGGATCTGGCGGGGAACGGGAAATGGCTGGCTGGAGGCTCCTCATATTTATCATATCGGCGGGTATTACTATATCTTTTCGGCGGAAGGCGGCAGCGGCTGGGGCCATATGGTTACGCAGGGCCGCAGCAAAAGCATCTGGGGCGAATATGAGCCCTGTCCCTTCAATCCGATCCTGACAAACCGGAACGATACGACAAAGCAGATCCTGGAAACCGGACATGCGGACTTGGTAGATGACGGAGAAGGGAACTATTATATGGTTCATCTTGGAATCAGACCTGCGGTTGCCTCCAAATCAAATCTGGGACGGGAAACCTTTCTGATGCCTGTGACAAGAAAGGACGGATGGTTTGTTGTGGAGGGAGGAAAAGCGATGCTGGAGGCGGAAATCTCCGGAACGGGCGTACAGAGGCCGCAGAAGGCGGTGGCTGCGGATTTTTCCAGACAGGAATGGGAGAAGGAGTGGCTGTTTATCGGTTCCCCGACAGAGGGAAATTATGTCAGGGGGAACGGAGAGCTTCTGCTGAGGCCTTCCGAGAAACGGCTGCCGGACGGACATACGGGTGTAACGTTTGCCGCCATGCGTCAGCCGGATTTTTCCTGTGAGATCAGAGCGTCCCTTGTGTGCGGGGGAACGGATCTGCGGGCCGGCCTTGCGGTATATCTGGAGCCGGGTTTTTTGTACCGTATTTATAAAAGCTGCGAGCCGGACGGAGACTATGTGGTGGCGGAACGGTTTGTGGAGGATATTTATGTGCAGGCATACAGGGAAAAGGCTGCCGGGGGAACGGTCGAATTCACGATAAAGGCGGATAAAAGCGGCTATGAGTTCTTCTATACCATAAACGGCGATACGGTTCTGGCGATGAAGGGCTCCGCCCGTTTCCTGTGTACGGGAATGGCGAACCGCTGCTTTACCGGAACCGTGGCAGGCGTGTTTGCCGAAGGGGCAGAGACGGAAACCGCCCAGGTCAGAAGCTTTGTGATGACGCCGGAAAGGGAAATGATATGAAAGACGGGAAAATCAGGGAACCGCTTTATTATGCGAAAGCAGGCTGTGAAACAATGATGCGCAGGTTTGAGGCAGAACAGCTGCCGCCTGAAGGCCATTTTCATTATCACCAGGGGGTATTTCTGTCAGGAATGCTTAAAATCTGGCAGCTGACCGGAGAAGAGAGATATTTTGATTATGCAAAGACATGGGTAGATGCCTGTCTGGATGAAGAGGGCAGACCAAAGGATTTTAATAAGGGACAGCTGGATGATATTCAGCCAGGTATCCTGCTCTTTCCTCTGCTGGAAAAGACGGGAAATGAAAAATACAGGAAAGCGCTGGAAATTCTGCTGCCTGTTGTCAGGGATTTCCCACGCTGCAAAGACGGCGGCTTCTGGCACAAGGAATGGTTTCCCAGGCAGATGTGGCTGGACGGATTGTATATGGCCGGACCGATCAGCGCGGAATACGCAAGCCGCTTTGCGCATCCGGAATATTTCGATCTCTGCGCGCAGCAGGCCTTCCTAATGAGAGAAAAAACGGAGGATGTGCGGACGGGACTGTGGTATCATGCCTGGGATGAATCGAGGAAGGAGGAATGGGCGGATCCGGAAACCGGAAGATCTCCGGAATTCTGGGGAAGGAGTATTGGCTGGGTGCCCGTGGCCGTTCTGGATGAGCTGGACTTTTTCCCGGAGGATCATCCGGCGGTGCCGGGACTAAGGCAGCTCGTCGTCGATCTGCTCACTGCCGTCTGCAGATATCAGTCCTCAGACGGCCGTTGGTATCAGGTGGTGGATCAGGGAAGCAGAGAAGATGACTGGCTGGAAAATTCCTGCTCCTGTCTGTATGCGGCAGCTCTTTTCAAGGCGGTGCGCAAAGGGCTGCTTCCTGAATCGTACCTGGAACCGGCAAAAAGAGGCTATGAGGGTGTGATCCGCTCTCTGGAATGGGAGGAAAACGATCTGCTGCTGGGCCAGGTCTGTATCGGTACGGGCGTTGGAGATTATATGCACTATGTCGATCGTCCTGTATCCGTCAATGACCTGCATGGCATGGGAGCCTTCCTGATCATGTGTGCGGAATGTGAGATGACCTGTCGGAGATGAAGCATGACCGGGGGCGGTGCTGTCCATGCGCCGCCCCCTCCGGATGAAAGATCTTCAGTTTTGTCTCATGACCCGGCAGGGATTTCCACAGGCTACGGTATTGGAAGGGATATCCCGTGTGACAACGCTTCCCGCTCCGATCACCACATTGTCCCCGATGGTAACGCCCGGCATGAGAATGGCGCCGCCCCCGATCCATACATCATTGCCGATGGTAACCGGAGCCGTCCGGGTTTTGCAGAAGGCAAAGGATCCGTCCTCTTTGGGCTCTCCGAAGCGTTCAATGGCGTTTGTCGGATGAAAGGCGGTATAAATCTGCACATTGGGTGCGATGAGCGCATTGTCACCGATCCGGATGATGTTGTCATCCAGAAAGGTGCAGTTCATATTTACCTCGCAGTTATTTCCAAAGTAGATGTTGTTGCCGTAATCCACATAGAAGGGAGCGGTGATCCAGAGGTTTCTCCCTCTTCCGCCAAGCAGCTCGTTCAGGATCCGCTCCTTCTCTTTCAGATCTGCGGAGTCTGTGAGGTTATAATCCCTCATCAGGTTTTTGGCCCTGTGCCATTGCGTCAGCAGCTCCTCGTCTCCGCAGTCATAAAGCTGGCCCGCAAGCATTTTTTCCCGTTCTGTCATGGTATTAACTCCCTTCTGCTGTGATATTTTGATCCGATGGTTACGTTATTTGTTTTATATTTTACCATCAATCTGAGCCTGTGAAAACATCGGGATGATCTTGGGGATTAAGTATTTTGTTTTCATTTTTCTTCTGAGGGCGGTACAGGCGCAGCTCTACTGCCATTGCTGATTTCCGAAAAAACCCTTGCGTTTCCAAAGGATTGGTGCTATACTGTTTTATGGTTAATAAGATTATCAGACTAGAGTGGGCTTTCCGCCCACTCTTATTTTTGGCGGAGGAAAGTTTTGGGACGAAGGGGACGGCGCGCGGATGCCACGAAAATACGCCGCACCCTGGAAGAAAGGAACTGGTGAACGGATGCCGAAGGGAAAGGATATCGAAGCGCGCACGGAGGAGCTTCTTCTTCCGATCGCGGAGGAAAACGGCGTAGAGATCTACGACGTGGAATATGTGAAGGAAGGCGGGGAATGGTACCTGCGCGCCTATATCGACAAGGAGGGCGGCGTGAACATCCAGGACTGCGAGAACGTCAGCAGGAAGCTGTCCGACCGGCTGGATGAGGAGGATTATATCGAAGACGCCTACATCCTCGAGGTGAGCAGCCCCGGCCTGGGAAGGGCGCTGAAGAAGGACCGCCACCTGGAAAAGAGCCTGGGGATGGCGGTGGAGCTGCGCCTGTACCGCCCGCTGGAGAAGCGGAAGGAATTCGAGGGCATCCTGAAGGCATACGACAGGGATTCCGTGACCATAGAGACAGAGGACGAAGAAAAGAAATTTGCAAAGTCAGACATAGCGTTGATCAGGCTTGCATTGGATTTTTAAAAGGTGGAGGTAATCATGAATAAGGAATTAATGGAAGCGCTGGACATTCTGGAGAAGGAGAAGGAGATCAGCAAGGAAACCCTCTTCGACGCCATTGAAACGTCCCTGCTCACCGCGTGCAAGAATCATTTCGGCAAGGCGGACAATGTGAAGGTGGAGATCAACAGGGAGACCTGCGATTTCCTGGTCTACGCGGAGAAGGAGGTCGTTCCCACGGAGGACGACGTGGAGGACGACGTTCTGCAGATCGCGCTGGAGGATGCGAGGGAGATCTCAAAGCGCGCGGAGGTGGGAGACGTCATCCACGTGGAGATCAAATCGAAGGAATTCGGCAGGATCGCAACCCAGAACGCGAAGAACGTGATCCTTCAGAAGATCCGCGAGGAAGAAAGAAGCGCCATTTTCAATCAGTATTATGAAAAGGAAAAGGATGTTGTCACCGGCGTGGTGCAGCGTTATGTGGGAAGAAACATAAGCATTAACCTTGGCAAGGCGGACGCACTGTTAAACGAAAGCGAGCAGGTGAAGGGCGAGGTGTTCCGCCCCACGGAGCGCATCAAGGTCTATATCCTGGAGGTGAAGAACACGCCCAAGGGCCCCAGAATCCTGGTGAGCCGTACTCACCCGGAGCTGGTAAAGAGGCTGTTTGAGGCGGAGGTTACGGAGATCCGCGACGGCACGGTGGAGATCAGGAGCATCGCGAGAGAGGCGGGAAGCCGTACCAAGATGGCGGTCTGGTCCAACAATCCCAACGTGGATGCGGTGGGCGCCTGCGTGGGAATGAACGGCGCGAGAGTGAATGCGATCGTGGATGAGCTGCGCGGCGAGAAGATCGACATCGTCAACTGGGATGAGAATCCCGGAAACCTGATCCAGAACGCCCTGTCCCCGGCCAAGATCGTGGCGGTGTTCGCGGATCCGGATGAAAAAACGGCGAAGGTGGTCGTGCCCGATTACCAGCTTTCCCTTGCCATCGGTAAGGAAGGCCAGAACGCAAGGCTGGCGGCAAGGCTGACCGGCTATAAGATAGATATCAAGAGCGAAACGCAGGCGAAGGATGCTCCCGGCTTCCGGTATGAGGACTATCTGGACGACTTTGAGGATGAGGAGTACGAGGAGGATTACGACGGCTACGAGGAGGAGTCCTATGAGGAAGAGGGACAGCCGGAGGAAGGCTATGATGAGCTTCCTTCAGACGCTCAGGAGCTGTTCGGAGAAGAGGAGCCTGCCGGAGAGTTTCCCGCGGAGGACGGAGAGCCTTTAGGGAACGAGGAGATCCCGGAAGGGGATTTCGCTGAGGCGCCGGAGGAAGAATGACCATCCCGGCATGAGCGGAAGGAAAGGCGTGGTGCTGGATGAATAAAAAGGTTCCGCTGCGGCAGTGCATCGGCTGCGGACAGATGAAAGGCAAGAAAGAAATGATGCGCGTCCTTCGGACGACGGAGGGCGAGATCATGCTGGATATGACGGGAAAAAAGAACGGAAGAGGCGCGTACCTGTGCAGATCGATGGACTGTCTGAGGAAGGCGAGGAAGAGCAAAGGACTGGAGCGCTCCTTCAAAATGAGCATTCCGAACGAGGTTTATGATCAGCTTGAAAAGGAGTTTGAGGAGTTTGAAGCAGAATAAGATTTTTTCCCTGCTCGGCCTTGCAACCAGAGCGTCAGCCGTGGCAAGCGGAGAGTTTCTGACGGAAAAGGCAGTGAAGGAAGGCAGGGCAAGGCTTGTGATCGTAGGAAGCGACGCCTCCGATAATACGAAGAAAAATTTCCTGAATATGTGTACGTACTATCATGTTCCCTGTTTTTTCTACGGAACGAAGGAGGAGCTGGGCCATGCGATGGGAAAGGAGCTGAGAGCATCCCTGGCGGTTACGGATGAAGGTTTTGCGAAAAACCTGATCGGGAAGTTGGAAACAGCCGAGTAAAGGAGGCGCAGCATGGCGAAAACGAAAATTTTTGAACTGGCGAAGGAGTTAGGGCTGCCAAGCAGGGATATTCTTACATTTCTGCAGAATAAAGGGGTGGAAGCAAAAGCCGCCCAGAGCTCGATAGAGGAAGACGCGGTACAGGCAGTCAGGAAACATTTTGGCAAGAGCGAAGGAGAAAAGCGGATAGTGACAGAGGGAGAGATGAGAATGGGCGATATGCCTGAAAAGAAGGAACTTCAGAAAGAGACGAAGCCGGAGACCGCAAAAGCGGCGGAGGCTGGCCATGAAGGAGCGGGCAGCCGTGAAGGAACGGCCGGACAGAAGCCGGCGGAAGCGGACAGGCGCAGGGAACAAGAAGCGCCGGAGGAAGAGACGGCGCAGGCAGAGATAACGCCGGAAGAGGAAATGCCGGAGCCAGGGCGGGCGCTGGCCGTCAGGGCAGCGCTGTTGCGGGAAACAAAAACGGCGGACGCACGGGCGCAGGGCAGGGACGTTCCACGGGAAGGATCCTGACCGGACAGCCCAGGCTGATCAAGCCTCTGACTAAGCCGTCCCAGCCGCAGATGCCGGATGAACGGCTTGAGGAGCAGAAAAGGCGGCAGGAGGCGGCGGAAAGAGCCGCGAGAGAGCAGAAGGCCATGGAAGAGAGGGCCGCTGCGCAGAAGGCTGCTCAGGAGCAGGCCGCGAAGGAAGCGGCGCAGGCTGCACAGGCGACGGACAGGGGGGCTTCAAATGCTTCAAACGAAAGGCCGGCAAGAGCACAGGGAACGAGGCCGGAAGGCAGACAGCAGGCGGGCAGACCGCAGGGCCGCGACGGGCGTGACGGACGCTCCGGACAGGGAGCGAGACAGCCGCGCAGCGCGGATGGCCAGAATCGCCCTGGCTCCGGCAGCCGTCCTGGCGGTCCTCAGAGAGGTGCGCAGGGCTTTGGCGGCCGTACAGGCGGGGCGAGACCTGGCGCGAATAATGAGCGTTCTGGAGGAGAACGTGCGCAGGGCGCAGGCGGAAGGCAGGACAATCGATTCCGTAAGCCTGCTCCGGGCAAGGGCTTTGCTGCGGAGGCTCCCATTAAGGAGAACGAGAAGCACAGAGAGGAAGAAAAGCGCCGCAACAGTCAGGAGAGAGACAGACGCTCGAAGAAGGATCACATCTACGAAGAGGACGAATCGAAGAGCAGGCTGAAGAATAAGCCCGGCAGATTCATCAAGCCGGAGCCGGTAAAGGCAGCGCCTGAGGAGGAGCAGATCAAGGTGATCACCCTCCCGGAGAACATTACCATAAAGGATCTTGCCGACAAGATGAAGGTTCCTGCGGCAGGAATCATCAAGAAGCTGTTTATGGAAGGCAAGATCGTGACGCTGAATCAGGAGATTTCCTATGAGGAGGCGGAGAGCATTGCCATTGAATACGATATCATCTGCGAGCAGGAGGTCAAGGTCGATGTGATCGAGGAGCTCCTGAAGGAGGATGAGGAGAAGGAAGAGGATATGGTTTCCAGACCGCCGGTCATCTGTGTCATGGGACACGTTGACCACGGTAAGACCTCCCTTCTTGACGCTATCCGTAAGACCAACGTGACGGATAAGGAGGCGGGCGGCATCACGCAGCACATCGGCGCCTATACCGTCCAGATCAACGGACAGACGATCACCTTCCTGGATACGCCCGGCCACGAAGCGTTCACGGCCATGCGTATGAGAGGCGCGAACGCCACGGATATTGCCGTGCTTGTGGTTGCGGCGGACGACGGCGTGATGCCTCAGACCGTGGAGGCCATCAGCCACGCGAAGGCTGCGGGGATCGAGATCATCGTTGCGGTGAACAAGATCGATAAGCCCAACGCCAATATCGACCGCGTGAAGCAGGAGCTTGCGGAATATGAGCTCATTCCGGAGGAATGGGGCGGAAGCACCGTATTTGCCCCCGTATCCGCAAAGACGGGCGAAGGGATCAGCCAGCTTCTGGAGATGATCCTTCTGACCTCCGAGATCCTGGAGCTGAAGGCCAACCCGAACCGTATGGCGAGAGGTCTTGTGATCGAGGCCCAGCTGGATAAGGGCCGCGGCCCGGTCGCCACCGTTCTGGTGCAAAAGGGTACGCTTCATGTGGGAGATTTCATTTCCGCTGGAGCAAGCCACGGCAAGGTGCGCGCCATGATCGACGACAAGGGAAGAAGAGTGAAGGAGGCAGGACCCTCCACTCCTGTGGAGATCCTGGGACTTTCCGATGTGCCGGGAGCGGGAGAAGTGTTCCTTGCCCATGTAAACGATAAGGAAGCGAGAACCTACGCGGAGACCTTCATCGCGCAGAACAAGGAGAAGAAGCTGGAGGAGACCAGATCCAAGATGTCCCTGGACGATCTGTTCAACCAGATCCAGGAGGGCAGGCTGAAGGAGCTGAATCTGATCATCAAGGCGGACGTACAGGGAAGCGTGGAGGCGGTAAGACAGAGCCTTCTGAAGCTGACCAACGAGGAAGTGGTGGTCAAGTGCATTCACGGCGGCGTCGGCGCGATCAACGAATCCGATGTGACCCTTGCGGCCACCTCCAACGCCATCATCATCGGCTTCAACGTGCGTCCTGACGCTACGGCCAAGGCCACGGCGGAGCGGGAAGGCGTGGATATCCGCCTGTACCGCGTGATCTACCAGGCGATCGAGGACATCGAGGCGGCAATGAAGGGCATGCTGGATCCCGTATTCGAGGAAAAGATCATCGGCCATGCGGAGATCCGTCAGATCTTCCGCGCGTCAGCGATTGGAAACATCGCGGGCTCCTATGTACTGGACGGAGAATTCCAGCGTGACTGCAAGGTGCGAATCACCAGAGAGGGAGATCAGATCTATGAAGGCAAGCTGGCGAGCCTGAAGCGCTTCAAGGACGATGTGAAGGAGGTCCGTTCGGGCTTCGAATGCGGCCTTGTGTTCGACGGCTTCGACCAGATTCAGGAAGGCGACATCGTGGAGGCCTATATCATGGTAGAGGTGCCAAGGTAAGATTACCCGGGCAAAATTACCCTGGTAAGATCACCCGGGTAAAGATACCCGTGTAAGGCCTTCCGGGTGTCCGGATCGGAGCGGACTCCCGCAGCGAAACAGCGGCGGGGACGCTCCGGGATGAGGATGATATATGAGAAAAAACAGCATAAAAAATACGCGGATCAACGCCCAGGTGCAGCAGGTGCTTGCGGAAACGATCCGCGGCGAGATCAAGGATCCAAGGATCGCGCCTCTCACCTCCGTCGTGGCGGTGGAGGTCGCGCCGGATCTGAAAACCTGCCGGGCATGGATCAGCGTGCTCGGGGATGAGAAGGCGCAGGCGGATACGCTGGAGGGACTGCGCAGCGCGGTCGGCTTTCTGAAAAGCCGCCTGGCAAAGGAGATCAATCTGCGCATCACGCCGGAGATCACCTTTGTGATGGATCAGTCCATCGCATACGGCGTGAATATGTCGCATAAGATTGATGAGGTCATGGAAAAGGAACACAGGGAGGAGGAATAAACGTTCATGAATCTTCTGCAAGAATGTAAGGGAGCAGGGAGAATCGGCATCAGCGGGCATATCCGCCCGGACGGGGACTGCATCGGATCCTGTATGGGGCTGTATCTTTATCTGAGAAAAGAGCTTCCGCAGGCACAGATCAGGGTTTTCCTGGAAAAGCCGGCGGAGATTTACGGCTGTATCAGCCGGATCGAGGATGTGGACAGCAGCTTTGGCGAACAGAAGAAATTTGACGTTTTTTTTGCTTTGGATACTGCGGCCGACAGGCTTGGAGCGGCGCTGCCCTTTTTTGAGGCGGCCGGAAAGCGCATCAATATCGACCATCACATCAGCAACGCGAAGGGCTGCGGAGACGTGAATTTCGTGGATCCGGATGCAAGCTCCACCTGCGAGCTGGTTTACCGCCTGCTCGGCAGGGAGGGGCTGGACGTGGAGATCGCAAAGGCGCTTTACATGGGAATCGCCCATGATACGGGATGCTTCCAGTATTCCTGCACCTCTCCGGACACCCTGAGGGCCGCGGCTGACCTGATTTCCTACGGCTTCGATTTCAGCCGCCTGATCGACGAAACCTTTTTTGAAAAGACCTATCTGCAGACGCAGATTCTGGGAAGGGCGCTCCTGGAAAGCATTCGCTTCATGGACGGCCGCTGCGTGGTCAGCGTGCTTAACCGTAAAACCCTTGATTTTTACGGAGCTCAGCCCCAGGACCTGGAAGGGATCGTGAGTCAGCTTCGGACGGTCGCCGGTGTGGAATGCGCTATTTTCATGTATGAGATGCGGGCTCTGGAATATAAGGTAAGCCTGCGTTCCGGCGATAAGGTGGATGTGGCGGCAGTCGCCTCCTATTTCGGCGGCGGCGGACACGTCCGTGCGGCTGGCTGCACCATGCTGGGAACGGCCCACGATGTGATCAATAATCTGTCCTTACATATAGAAAGGCAGCTTGACGGCAAAGAGGCTAAGGCTTGAGGTATGTGTCAGACAGCACATTTCTCAGGCACGATCGCGGTAAGAGGACCGCGTGCGCGATTTCTCCGCGCATGCCTCGGCGGCGCTCCGGCATGGAGGTAATGATGAGAAACGGCGTGTTGAATGTATATAAGGAAGCGGGCTTTACCTCCCATGATGTGGTGGCGAAGCTGCGCGGCATATGCGGTCAGAAAAAGATTGGCCATACAGGTACCCTTGACCCGGATGCGGTCGGGGTACTTCCCGTATGTCTGGGAAACGCCACAAAGCTGTGCGATCTGCTTGCCGGAGAGACAAAGGAATACGAGGCCGTGCTGCTTCTTGGAAAGACCACGGATACCCAGGATCTTTCCGGAACCGTTCTTGCGGAGCAGGAAGTGACCGTGAATGAAAGGGAAGCGGAGGAAGCGGTCCTTTCCTTTCTGGGAGCCTATGAGCAGATCCCTCCCATGTACTCCGCGCTTAAGGTGAACGGGAAGAAGCTTTACGAGCTGGCAAGAGCCGGAAAAGAGGTGGAACGCCGCCCGAGGCCGGTGCAGATCTTCTCGCTTCGTATTTTGAAAACGGAGCTTCCCGAGATCACCTTCCGGGTGGAATGCTCGAAGGGAACCTATATCCGGACGCTCTGCCACGATATCGGGGAGCGGCTTGGCTGCGGCGGCGCGATGAAAAGCCTGAAGCGCACCCGGGTCGGCGTTTTTGGGGCGGAGGAGGCGCGTACCCTGGCCGAGCTTGAGCAGCTTGCGAAGGAAAACCGGCTTGAGGAAGCGCTGATCCCTGTGGAGACGCTGTTTTCCCGCTGTCCCCGGCTGATGGTGAAGCCGGAGTTTGAACGGCTGGTGAAGAACGGAAACGAGCTGCATCCGGATCAGGTGGTTATGGATCAGGTGGATATGGTTCAGGCGGTTCCGGAGCGGACGGAGGGCTGTGCGGCAGAGAAAATTTCCGGAATGGCGGGCCCTGGCCCGGAAAATTTCCGCGTCTGCGGGCCGGACGGAACGTTTTACGGCCTGTATGCTTTTTCCGGGACGAAAGAGAACGGGACATACCGCCCGGTGAAAATGTTTTTGACATGAGTGAAACAGGAGTGGTTGGATGCAGATTATTTCGGGGACGATGGAATTTGAATGTGATATGAATACGGCGGCGGCCATCGGGAAATTCGACGGCGTCCACCTGGGCCACAGGAGGCTTCTGGACAGGATCCTGAAAACGAAGGAGGATGGCCTTGCCGCCGCCGTTTTCACCTTTGATCCGCCGCCGGGCGTTTTTTTTTCGGGAAAGCCACAGGCCGCTCTCATGACGAAGGAGGAAAAGCGCCGCTGCTTTGAGGAGATGGGAGTGGACGTTCTGATCGAGTTCCCTCTCAACGCGCAGACCGCGGCGATCTGCGCGGAGGATTTCGTAAGAGAGATCCTCTGTGGGAAGATGCATACCAGATATCTGGCGGCCGGAACGGATCTGTCCTTTGGAGACGGCGGAAAAGGCGACTGGCATCTGCTTCTGGCTCTCTCGGAAAAGCTTGGATACCAGGCGGAGATCATCGATAAGATCCTCTATAACGGCAGAGAGATCAGCTCCAGCTTTGTGCGGGAGGAAATTCAGAAGGGGAGGATGGAGCTTGCCGCGAAGCTGCTCGGCGCCCCCTACACCGTTTCCGGACGTGTGATGCACGGGAAACGGCTGGGAAGGACGCTGGGAATGCCCACCGTCAACCTGCTCCCGGAGAAGGACAAGCTGCTTCCTCCAAGCGGCGTTTACCTTTCTCGTCTGAATTTTGGAGGCGTCAGCTTCCCCGGCGTCACAAACATCGGCTGCCGGCCCACGGTGAGCGATTCCGGACAGATGAGCGTGGAAACCTACCTGTTTGATTTTGACAGCGAGATCTATGGGGAATATGTGGAGGTGAGCCTGTATTCCTTCTGCAGGCCGGAACAGAAATTTTCGGATGTGGAGGAGCTGAAGCGGAACATGGCCCGCGATATTGAGAGCGGACGGAGGTACTGGTACGAGCAGGGGCGATAGGAGCAGCGCGGCATATGGCGTCCAAAAAGGCGGCGGATCGACCGGCGTCTTTTTTGGCGCTATTGACCATTATATTCCGGAAAAAACGGATTGACAGAGCCGGAGTATTCCCATATAATAAATATCGATGTAACATATTTGTAATAATTTGAAAGGCTTCTGTAATGAATGCGGGTTCCTCCGTGTTCTGCAGTTCATGTACGTATCAGGAGAAGATGGATTGATGGGAAAAGGAACGAAAGCGACAGGATTACTTGTACTCGGCGCGGCGCTCTGGTTCGGCTGGTCTGAGCCTGCTTTGGCGGGCGGAGCGGCAGCGGTGCCATCCGCGGGCGTGGGACAGATTCTGGAGGCAGACCTCGCGGAGGAGGATTATCTGGCGGCAGCGGAGGAAGCGAAGAATGAGCGGAAGGCAATTTACGGCTTCAGCAACCTCGGGATCGCCAACGTGACCAATTATCTGAACGTGAGAGAGGAGCCCTCTGAGGACGGCAAGCTGGTCGGCAAGATGAGCAAGAACAGCGGCTGTGAGATCATGAAAATAGAAGACGGCTGGGCCTACATCAAATCCGGCAGGGTGACGGGATATGTGAAGGCGGAATACCTGCTGACCGGCAAGGAAGCAAGAGACCGGGCGGACGAGGTGGCGACCGACATGGCGGTCTGCAATTCCGGCGGCCTTCGAGTGCGCGAGGATGCCAGCACGGACAGCCCGGTCATCACTCTGGTGGCGGAAGGCGAGGAGCTGGAGGTCGTGGAGCAGCTCGACGGCTGGGTTAAGATCATGCTGGACGACGAGGAAGCCTATGTTTCCGCTGATTATGTGGATATCGCGAAGAAGCTGGACCGTGCGGTGACGCAGACCGAGCTGATCTATGGCAAGGGCGTGTCCGACGTGCGTGTGGATCTGGTCAATTATTCGAAGCAGTTTTTGGGCAATCCTTACGTATGGGGCGGCACCAGTCTGACCAACGGGGCGGACTGCTCCGGATTCGTGCAGAGCATTTTCAAAAAATACGGCGTGTCTCTGCCCAGAACCTCTTCTGCCCAGAGCACGGTCGGAAGCAAGGTGAGCCTGTCTGAGGCGCAGCCCGGAGACCTTGTATTCTATGCGAAGAACGGAAGGGTCAACCATGTGGCGATCTACATTGGAAACGGGCAGGTTATCCATGCCAGCAATGCGAGAACCGGCATCAAGATTTCCAACGCTTCCTATCGTACTCCTTATGCGGTGAAGCGTGTTCTGAATACCTGAAAAAGGTGATTTACAGATTGGTGGAAGTGTGATATACTGCTACCGTATGAGTTCAGCCCATACCCGGGTGACGGAGACTCCGACCTCGTCCTGGTATGAGGCGATCAAAGAAGGAAAGGAGAAAACGACAGATGATTTCCAAAGAGAAGAAGACAGCGATCATCAACGAGTATGCGAGATGTGAGGGCGATACCGGATCACCGGAGGTACAGATCGCGGTTCTCACCGAGAGAATCAAGGAGCTGACCGAGCATCTGCAGAACAATCCCAAGGACCATCACTCCAGAAGAGGACTTCTGAAGATGGTAGGACAGAGAAGAGGCATGCTTGATTATCTGAAGAATAAGGATATTGAGAGATATCGTTCCCTGATCGAGAGACTTGGACTGAGAAAGTAAAAGCTGACAAGGCGGATATGGCTTTGGCGTATGCCGAAGCCGGCCGCCTTGTTTCTGCGACAACAGGCAGAAAGATTTTCCGAGACCACTGACAGCGGCATTTGCCTGAAAGTGTCCCTGTCAGTAGTTTCGGCGTCTTCTGCCTGGCGGAGAGAAAATTTTATTTCAGGTAAAGGAGAGACGAGATGTACAAGACTTTTTCCATTGAACTCGCCGGCCGCACGCTCAGTGTGGACATCGGAAGAGTTGCCGCGCAGGCAAACGGAGCGGCGTTCATGCACTATGGAGACACCACCGTGCTGTCCACGGCGACCGCAAGCGAGAAGCCCAGAGAGGGGATCGATTTCTTTCCTCTCAGCGTAGAATACGAGGAGAAGCTGTATGCCGTGGGAAAGATTCCCGGAGGCTTCAATAAGAGAGAGGGAAAGGCCAGCGAGAACGCGGTGCTTACCAGCCGTGTCATCGACCGCCCCATGCGCCCTCTGTTCCCGAAGGATTACCGCAACGACGTCACGCTGAACAATCTGGTGATGTCTGTGGATCCCGCCTGCCGTCCGGAGCTGGTGGCCATGCTGGGCTCCGCCATCGCGGCCTGCATTTCCGATATTCCCTTCGACGGCCCCTGCGCCATGACCCAGGTTGGCATGGTGGACGGCGAATTCGTCATCAATCCCTCTCAGGAACAGTGGAAGAACGGCGATCTGAATCTTACCGTGGCGTCCACGGCGGAGAAGGTGATCATGATCGAAGCCGGCGCCAATGAAATTCCGGAGAAAAAGATGATCGAGGCGATCTATATGGCTCATGATGTGAACCAGAAGCTGATCGCATTCATTAACGATATCGTTGCCGAGGTGGGAAAGGAAAAGCACACCTATACGAGCTGCGCCGTTCCGGAGGAACTGTTCGCGGCCATCCGTGAGATCGTGACTCCTGAGCAGATGGAGGAAGCGGTATTTACGGATGTGAAGCAGGTGCGCGAGGAAAATATCCGCGTCATTACGGAAAAGCTGGAGGAGGCCTTCGCCGACAAGGAAGAATGGCTTCCGCTTCTGGGAGAGGCCATCTACCAGTATCAGAAGAAGACCGTGCGCAAGATGATCCTGAAGGATCACAAGCGTCCTGACGGCCGCGCGATCACCCAGATCCGCCCTCTGGCCGCCGAGGTGGATATCATTCCCAGAGTGCATGGCTCCGCCATGTTCACCCGCGGACAGACTCAGATCTGCACCGTTACCACCCTTGCCCCTCTTTCCGAGATGCAGAGGATCGACGGCCTGGATGAGAACGAAGTGAACAAGAGATATATGCATCATTATAATTTCCCGTCCTATTCTGTAGGAGAGACCAAGCCCTCCAGAGGACCGGGAAGACGTGAGATCGGCCACGGCGCGCTGGCGGAGAAGGCTCTTGTGCCTGTGCTCCCCTCCGAGGATGAGTTCCCCTATGCGATCCGTACCGTATCCGAAACCTTTGAATCCAACGGCTCCACCTCCCAGGCGTCCGTCTGCGCGTCCACCATGTCCCTGATGGCGGCGGGCGTTCCCATCAAAAAGCAGGTGGCGGGCATTTCCTGCGGCCTTGTGACCGGAGAGACGGACGACGATTACATCGTGCTGACCGATATCCAGGGACTGGAGGACTTCTTCGGAGACATGGACTTCAAGGTGGCCGGAACCCATGACGGAATCACCGCCATCCAGATGGACATCAAGATCCACGGCCTGACCAGGCCCATCGTGGAGGAGGCCATTGCCAGAACCAAAGAGGCGAGAGAATATATCCTGAACGAGATCATGACGCCCTGCATCGCCCATCCCAGACCGCAGGTCGGCCCTTACGCTCCCAAGATCATTTCCATGCAGATCGATCCGGAGAAGATTGGCGATGTGGTTGGCCAGAGAGGAAAGACCATCAATGAGATCATCGCCCGTACCGGCGTGAAGATCGATATTTCCGACGACGGCAAGGTGTCCATCTGCGGAACCGATAAGGAAATGATGGATAAGGCTATGGAGATGGTCAAGATCATCACCACGGAATTCCAGGAGGGACAGATCTTCCAGGGAACGGTGGTGAGCATCAAGGAATTCGGCGCGTTCATCGAATTCGCCCCCGGCAAGGAAGGCCTGGTCCACATCTCCAAGATCGCGAAGCAGAGGATCAACCGCGTGGAGGATGTCCTGACTCTGGGCGACAGGGTAACCGTTGTCTGCCTTGGCAAGGACAAGATGGGAAGGACCAGCTTCTCCATGAAGGACGTTGCGCAGATCTGAGTTTCGGATCAGTGCTGCTTCCGATAAAATGTATTTTCCGGTTCGGATCATATTGACCAGAACCGACAGAACGCCCCGCAGCGGTGATTGGTAACCGATGCGGGGCGTTTGCTACCATCCTTTGGGTCGTGCATCCTTCTTTGAGGTTTTCACTCCGTTTGCCATTCCTGTCGGCTGTAAAATGGGAAAAAGAATGACGGATATCAGGAGAACGGCAAGCAGGGAAAGGCATGCGGCTTCCTTTGAGTAGCGGACAAAATCGTAGCCTGCGCCGCATTGCGGATCGAACAGAATAAGAACCGCCTTGACCGGATAATAATTCAGCCGTGCCCCTTCCAGCGTCGCGAAGAAGCCATAGACAAAGCCTGCCGCGGTACAGGCATAAACGGCATTGACAAAAAAAACGGAAACGATCGTGAGGGGAAGCAGCGCGATAAAGAGGAAGGTATTCCCCAGAACGATTCTGCTCATCCATTCAGCGATGAGAGGAAGCGTCAGATCCGGCAGACTGGCGGCAAAGCACAAAATGATTCCCATCAGTCCGCTCAGTACGCCAAAGAAAACGGTGAGGAAAAACAGAACGATCATTTTCCCGGACAAAAGCATCCGAAGCGGAACGGGAACGGCCAGAATATTCTTAAGGGTATCGTCGGTATATTCTCTGCGGGCGAGGAAGCCTCCGGTCAGCAGGATCAGTGAGGGGAAAAAATAAGTACAGTTGCTTTCCAGAATATTATTCATGACGAGCGTAAAATTTTTCCTTACCCCGTCGTTTGCGAATACGGGAGCGAAAGCAAACAGATCTGACAATACCACCACAATGAGCCCCGCTCTCAGGATGGAATATCGTCTCAGTTTTTTTATCTCAGTCAGTATGACAGTATGCATGGGAATTTTCATCGCCGTTACCTCGACCATTTTTTATAAAAGCGGATAATCAAAAAGGCGCATAAAGATAAAGAGAACAAAAGGAACAGCGCCGTAAATACATATTCCTGAAACGGCAGAGCCGTCAGCTCTCCAACGCCCAGAAACGCTTTTCGCCAGCCGAGAAGACTGGAAGGCAGAATGAGTCCGTTTATCAGCGGCAGCCAGCGAAGGGCGCTGTCATTGGATGCAAAAAGGATGAGAAGAAGCCAGTTTGCGACAGCATACAGGAATGACAGCAGCAGCGAAAGCAGATAGCTCTGATTCATATAGATAACGATTACGACAACCGGGAGGGACACGGTCGCCATGGTAACGCCGGTTAGCATGCTGCAGAAGAGCCTGAACAAAACGTCATAGACGGCGGCAGGCTCCAGAAAGAAGCAGAACAGGGTCATTGCGGCTGTGGAGCCTGCCGAATAGATGGCTGACCACAGGTACAGCGTAATGAGCTTGGCAAAGATCAGTTCTCTTTCCGTTACGGGTATAACCCGCAGATTCTTGAAGGCGCCGCAGTCCCGTTCCGTGAAAAAGAGGACTGCGCTGATACAGCCAGACAGAGCGGGCAGAAGCAGCATGGAGCTGTATGCCAGGTTGTTATTGAACAGGCTGTCATAATAAGCATGATATTCCGCCAGCGTATCTGCGCCGTTCAGCTCAGACTTTGTCATAAAAATCAGGGCCAGAGGAAAGAGAAGCGACAAAGAGGTTAAGGCGGGAATAACCTTATTACGCCTGTACTTGAAAAGTTCGCACAGAATCAGCTTACGCAATTCCTTCACCTCCCGTCACGCGTTTAAAGTAATCCTCCAGGGTGTTTTCACACAGGTGCAGATCGTAAAGGGCTACGCCGGCCTTCACCATGGTTTCGGACAGCAGCGAAAGCGGCAGGGAGGTGTCAAAAATGCGGATGTTTTTGTCATCGTCAACCCGGAACTGTCCTGTATGGAGCACTGTTTCCAACAGGCGGGCAGCCTGTGCGGCATCAGAGATCCCCAAGTGAATATAGCGTCCATTTTTGCTTTCCAGAGCGGACAGGCTTTCTTCTTCCAGCAGCACTCCATGATCGATGATTCCAATGTCGTCGGCCATCAGGGAAATTTCAGACAGGATATGACTGGAGAGGAGAACGGTTTTTCCGTTTTCGTCGCACAGCCGCCGGATAAAGGAACGGATCGCCGCTATTCCGATGGGATCAAGTCCGTTGGTCGGTTCATCCAGGATAAAAAGCTCCGGGTCGTGAATGACCGCAAGGGCGATCGCCAGCCGCTGCTTCATACCGAGAGAATACTGGGAAAACAGCTTTTTATCCCGATAGGGAAGTCCGACCAGATCCAGGGCGTCTTTGACTGCGTGACGGCTGGGTACGCCCCGCAGAGCGGCAAAAATGCGAAGATTCTCCGTTGCCGTCAGATTCGGATAAAAACCGGGGGATTCGATCAGGCTGCCGATACGGGGCAGCACTTTCTTTTCATTTCCCCGCAGGGGCTTTCCCCAGAGTTCGATTTCCCCGGACGTTGGTTCTGTCAATCCCAGAAGCATTTTCATGGTCGTTGTCTTCCCGGCTCCGTTTCTTCCGAGCAGACCGTAAACCCTACCCTTTTTTACATGGATATTCAGATCGGAAACGCTTTTCTGCGTACCATACTGTTTGGTTAGATGTCTGGTTTCAATGATAAATTCATCCATAATGCGTCGTCTGTCCTCCTGTTTCTTTCGATATTATATCACCCCAATCTTGCAGGAACCTTGCTCCAACCTTACGGGAACCTTGCAATCCAGAGTTTTTTTTAATCGGCCAGAGGAAAACATAACGTAAACGCTGTGCCGCTGCCTGACGTACTTTCTGCGCTGATCGTGCCGCTCATTTTTTCAACGAGCTGACGGACGATGGACAGACCAAGGCCGCTTCCCTTTTCGGAGCGCCCCTTATCGCATTTGTAAAGACGGTCAAAGATATGCTTCAGATCCTCCCTTTCCATTCCAACTCCATTGTCGGCCACGAGGAGGGTCAGCTTTCCGTCACGGGCTGACAAAGAAAGCTCCATCCGGTTCGCATGGCTGTGGACAATCACATTTTGTATGAGGTTATTCAGGATCCGCAGATATGCGTCCGGGTCAAGACGTACCCGGAAAGGCTGTTCGGGGATGTGAATCAGATAGTCGATCTGCTTTTCTTCCAGAACCGGGATCCAGTCAATAAGGATATTCCTCGTCAATTCGGCAGCTTCGACTGTGTCCATAGTCAGAACAAATTCATCAGAATTCAGCTTGAACCAGTCGAACAGGATATCGATGTATTCCTTCAGGTCATAGGCCTTCCTGCGGGCGGCTTCGATGGAATCGCTTTTCTCCCTTCCGGTCACAAGCCCCCTGCGGGCGGCGTCAAGATATCCGATCAGTGTGGTCAGAGGAGTCCTCACATCATGGGAAAGGCTGGTCATAAGCTGTCCGTTAGCTTCCTCCGTCCGGCGGAATGCGGCCAGCTTTTTTTCATAAGAGGAAACAATGTCGTTGATTGCATAGGCGATGGGCGCGGTGAATTCATCCGTCGTGGACAGAATACGCCGATTGCCATTTCCGGCTTTGATATCCGCCAGCGCGTCAAGCATTCCATTCAGCCGCGCTTTTACCCGTCGGATCACAAAAATACAGATCAGGACGGAAGCGGCGGCAGTCAGGACTGAGATGAGAACGAGCAGTTCCATTTTGTCAGACCTCCCTGTTAAAACGGTATCCCACGCCTTTGACCGTCTGGATATATTCGGGCTTTCCGGGATCCTTTTCCAGCTTCCTCCGAAGGCGGCTGATAATCGCCATAATGTTGCTGTCATCGTAGCAGTATTCTTCTCCCCAGACGAGTTCATAGATTCTCTGCTTCGTGAAAATTTTTCCCTGATGTCCTGCAAGAAGCCAGAGCAGGTCGAATTCCTTAGGGGGAAGCGTAAAGGTTCCCCGGAGGGTGGTGACGGAACGGGCGTCCGCGTCAATGGTCAGGTCGTCGAAAACAAGCCGTCCGGAAGAGCCTTCCGGCTGATTGAATCGTGTATAGCGTCGGATCAGAGAAAGGATACGGGCGGTCAGCTCGTCCATATCAAAGGGCTTTGTGAGATAGTCATCCGCACCGGCCCGCAGACCGCGCACTTTGGAGGTGATATCGTTTCTCGCTGTGAACATTAAAATGGGAAGGATGTATTCCTTTCTGATCTGTTCCATTGTTTCAAAACCGTCCATGCCCGGCAGCATCACATCCAGCACGACAAGCTGATATTCCCTTTCCCTTAATCTTTCCAGGCCCTCCCTGCCGCTGCCGCAGCAGTCAGCCTCTATGTTCTCTGTCAGGATATATCGCTGAATCAGAGCGCAAAGCTCTCTATCATCGTCGATCACCAAAATTCTGTTCATGGAGCATTTCCTTTCCGCATCCGGTTCTTCTGTCAATTATATTGCATTTGCCGGGAGAATACAATTCTATCTGACCGCCCGTCCTCATATATTGAGATAAGCAGGCGGACGGGACAGGCGCAGGCCGGGCAGGACGCCTGCAGAGGATTGACAGGGAGCAGCAGGGACTGGCAGGGACTTAAAAGCATGGGAAGGAAGGGATGCGCATGGCGGTCAGGGAGGATATTCTCCGCATTTTTCCGGAGGACATGAGAGACAGATGGCGGCATGTGGCGGAGTGTGGGGAGCGGCTTCAGGAAATACGGATCCGGGCAGGCCGACCCATCCTTTTATATATGGAAGGAAGAGAGTATTTTCTGACAAAGGAGGGGGAGCCTGCGGAAACGCCGGGACAGCCTGCAAAGATGCAGGGACAGGCTGTGCAGGCAGGACGCGAAGAGCTGGAGGACCTGTTCTCCTATGTATGCAGCAGCTCCATGTACGCCTATGAGGAGGAAACCGGCAGAGGCTATCTGACTCTGCCGGGAGGGCACCGGATGGGGCTGGTGGGAGAAGCCGTCCTGACGGACGGAGGCGGCGGGAGAGGCCTGCGAGTGAAAAACCTGAAATATATATCCGGAATGAACATCCGGATCTCCCATCAGGTCAAAGGGGCTGCGGACAAACTGCTTCCCTGGCTGTACAGGGACGGAAGGCTTCTGAACACGCTGATCCTGTCTCCGCCGGGCTGCGGAAAAACCACGCTGCTCCGGGACCTGGTGCGGCAGGTGTCGGACGGAAACCGTTTCTGCCAGGGAAGGACGGTGGGGGTGGTGGATGAACGCTCGGAGATCGCCGGTACCTTCCGGGGCATAGCGCAGAATGACGTCGGAATGCGTACGGACGTGCTGGACGGCTGCCCGAAGGCGGAGGGGATGATGCTTCTGCTTCGTTCCATGGCGCCGGAGGTCATCGCCGTGGATGAGCTGGGGGGAGAGGAAGAGATCCGCTCTGTCAGACAGGCCCTGAAATGCGGCTGCACCATGCTTGCCACCATCCATGCCGGAAACATGGAGGAAGCGCAGGAGCGGCTGAGCGGGTCCTGCGCCGCCCTTTTTTCCAGGTATGTGCTGCTTTCCGGCAAGGGAAACGCAGAAGGAGACAGGACGGGACGGAGCGCAGCCGTTCTGGACGAGGAAGGAAGCCTGTTGTGGAGGGAGGGATGCTGAAGCTTGCCGGCGCCTGCCTTCTCATTGCGGGAAGCACCGGCTTCGGCTTCTGTATCTGGAGGGATCTGGATAAAAGAGCGGCCCAGCTTAAGCTTTTGGAACGGACCTTCATCATGCTCGCAAGTGAGGCCGGATACAGCCGCCTGCCTCTTCCGGACGGGCTTTTGCGGATAGGAGGCCGTTTGGAAGGCGCTCTTGGGGAGAGCCTGAGGAGGGTCGGCCTGCGGGTGCGCGCGGAGCCCGGCGTCACCCTGAAGGAAGCGTGGAGGGAGCTGATGCCGCAGTATCTGGCTCAGACCTGCCTGGAGGAAAAGGAGAAGCGGCTTGTGCTGACATTTCCGGAGTATACGGGCTTTTCAGACGGAAATATGCAGCTTACCGCGCTTGAACAGTTTTCCGGAGAGCTGGGCCAGGCGGCAAAGACGGCACGGCAGGAGGCGGACAACGGGAAAAAAACGATCCTGTCCGTCAGTGCGGCGGGAGGGCTTCTGCTTGCCATCCTGCTTTTCTGAAAGAGGATCCGAACGGACAGGATCCGGACGGGCAGAAGCCGGAGAGCATTGTGCGCGCCCTGGCACAAACGCTTCAGCATGGAGGAAAGAATGGAGATAGGTCTGATTTTTAAAATAGCGGCCGTGGGCATATTGGTCACCATATTGAGCCAGATATTGAAGCACAGCGGGAGAGAGGAGCATGCCTTCCTGCTCTCCCTTGCCGGGCTGATTCTGGTGCTGACCTGGATCATCCCCTATATTTACGATCTGTTCGTTTCGGTACAGAATCTGTTTGAGCTCTAGGCTGCCGGGGAGGTGGACGGATGGATGTGGCAAAGGTTGCTCTTCTGGGAATCGTGGGCGTGCTGACAGGACTCCTGTTTAAAAGCGGGAAACAGGAGTACGGCACGTTTATCGGAATAGCCGCCGCGATCCTGATCTTTTCCTATGCGGGAGCTTATCTGGGGCAGATGAAGGATGCGGTTTCCGCTTTCGGAAGCCGTCTGTCCGGCAGCGGGGAATATCTCGGAATCCTGTTCAAGGTGGTGGGGATCACCTGGCTGAGCGAGTTTTGCGCAGGACTGTGCCGGGATGCCGGCTTTTCGTCCATTGCGGCGCAGGTGGAGCTTTTTGGGAAAACGGCCGTGCTGCTTGCGGGAATGCCCGTCTTTCTTTCGCTGATCGAAACCATAGCGGGCTTCATGGGATGACAGAAAAAGCCGCATGTTTGCGGCTGGCTTCCTGCGGAAAGAAAGGTGCACGAACTGCATTCGTGCCGAAGAAGGGCTTATGCCGTTCTTCCACGATTTTAATGCCGCCTGAAGGCGGCGGAAAGGAAAGGGAAGAGGTGGAACAGAGCGGGCTGCTTCAGGAATTGGAGCTTGGCGGGATGTCGGAAAAGCTGGAGGAGCTTTTTCCAGGCTTTTCCATTGACTTTTCCGGCTTTCTCTCACAGATCCTTTCCGGGAACTGGAAGGAGGGAGTGAGTCTGCTTCTTGCCTCGCTGAGGGACGGAATCGCCGGGGAGGCGGCCGGCATGAGAAACCTGTTTCTGCTGCTTTTGCTTGTGGGGATCATGTCGTCCCTGTTCACGGTGGCAGCTCAGGCCTTCAAAAGCCATCAGATCGCGGATATCGCTCATTTCGTGGCCTTCCTCCTCATGCTTCTCATTGTGCTCGCCGCCTTTTCCCAGGCGGCGGATATCACGGAAGCGCTTCTGGAAAAAATCCTCCTTTTTGTCCGCCTCTTTCTTCCTACCTTTATGATCGCCCTGGGCTTTTCCGCCGGAACGGTGACCGCGGCAGGCTATTACGAGCTGATATTGCTTCTGATCTACGGGGTGGAGCAGCTTCTGATGAGCGTAGGGCTTCCCGCGGCGAACGTTTATATGATGCTGGTGGTGATGAACGGGCTTTGGGAGGAAGAGAAGCTTTCCGCGCTCATCGATCTCATGCACAAGGGTCTCACAGGCGGGCTGAAATTCCTTCTAACCTGCATTACCGGGATCGGACTGCTGCAGTCCATGGTCACGCCTGTGCTGGAAAGCCTTAAGGTCAGCTCTGCCGCAAAGCTTCTTTCCGCAATACCGGGGTTAGGCGGGCTGGCGGAGGGAACGGCGCAGCTTCTGTTCGGCTCCGCGGTGCTCATCAAAAACGGACTGGGAGCCGCCGCCATCCTGCTGCTTCTTGCGCTGTGCGTCGTGCCCTTTCTCAAGCTTTTTCTTTACGGGGCCATTCTCAAGCTGTGCGCCGGGCTGCTTGGGATGAGCGCGGACAAAAGGCTGACGGGCTGCATCGACAGGGCGGGCGACGCGGTATTCGTGGTGCTGAGGATAGCCTTTACCGCGCTGGCCTGCTTCCTGATCCTGTTTGCCATCATCACCTGCCTGGCGGGGACGCTTCGATGATTAGAAAGAAGCCCTGTCATGCTTTGGGAAAATAGCCGTCTGCGGCGGAAAAAGGAGGAAGGGACGCCTGTGGGAAGCCGGTTTATGGAGCTGCTTAAGAATATCACCATTTTTCTCCTTGCGGGACAGGTGATCCTGCGCTTCCTTCCTGAGGGAGGCTATGAAAAATACGCAAGGATCATCGTCGGCGTCATGGTGCTCTCTCAGCTCGCCCTTCCCCTGCTTTCCCTGGGAGGCTTTGATGCCCGGGCCGTTTTTTCTGACACTTTGCTGGAATATGAGCAGGAAATGCAGCGCATTGAAAAGCAGGTGGAGCAGGCGGGGCTGAAGGAAGGGGGCTATGTGCAGGACGGCCTTGAGACGGCGCTTTCCGACCGTCTTTTGGACTTCTGCGGGGAATGGGGGATTCGGATCGTTTCTGCGGCCGTTGACGAGGACGGCGTGCTTCAGCTGACTGTCAGGGACTCGGAGAAAAGCGGGAAGGAGGAGGGAATCTCCATCGCGAGGATCCAGGTGGGGCAGAGCGGGGAAAAGGAGGAGAACGGGGAGAACGGCGGTGCGAGGGACGGGGCGCTTCGGGACGCTCTTGCGCAGGAACTGGAAATGGAACCGGAAAAGCTGGAGGTGATCTGGGATGACGGAACGCTGGGCTGAAAGCCTGAAAAAATGGAAGAAAAAGCTCACCAGAGAAAATATGGCGGTGGCTGCGCTTCTCGGACTTCTGCTCATGGTGATAGCCATTCCCGCCGATAGCTGCTCCGTAGGCCGACAGGAGCAGGATGCAGAGGAGGAGAGTCCTTCAGCGCAGGAAGGGAAGGCGGGAAGGGGGGCATCAGGAGCAGATGCAGCTTCGGCTGATGAAACGCTGGAGGAGGCAGGCTATGCGGAAAAAATGGAAAGGCAGCTGGAGGAGCTTCTTTCCTCCATGGAAGGAGTGGGAGAGACGAAGGTGATGCTCACGGTCCGCGCCTGGGAGCAGCAGGTGGTGGAGAAGGATATTCCGGCGGAATCAGAGCGGGTCAGCGAGACGGACAGCGCGGGCGGTACCAGGGAATCAGAAAGCGCAAGGCAGGAGGAAAGCACGGTGTACGTCACGGATTCGGAAGGAAACCGGACCCCTTATGTTTCCCAGACCATACAGCCCCAGATCGAGGGCGTGACCGTGGTAGCCCAGGGCGGGGGAGACGTCCTCATCCAGAAAAACATAACCGAGGTGATTCAGGCATTATTTGATATAGAGGCTCATAAGATTAAAGTAGTTAAGATGAAATAGCAGAAAGCAGAGGGAACAGGAGTGAAAAATGTGTTGAAACGCAATCAGATTATGATTACGGCTCTGGCGATCATGATCGCCGTGGCGGGATATCTGAATTTCGCCGGGACAAAAGCGGGGCAGGAGCAGCTTGCAAGTGCGGATGCGCAAAACGCAGAGGATGAGGAAATGACTGCCCTTCTGGATCTGTCGGAGGAGGATATTGTATCCGACCTGGAAAGCGGGGACATCTCCGATATTGACAGCCTGGATTCCGACCAGGAGGCCGCTGCCGTCGAAAACTATCTGGATGAAAGCATGTCCGCAGACGGCGCTCTCTCCGGAGAGGTGGAGGCGGATGTGGCGGTGGCCGCGCAGGCCATTGATGAGGCCGCTGCGGAGCTCGCTCTGGAAGGAGAGAGCGTATCCGACAGCAGCGTTCCGGGCGAGGCCGTTTTCACCAGCTCCTCCGGAATCAGCTCCCTCGCGGGCGCCAAGCTCCAAAAGGAGCAGACCAGGGCAAGAAATAAGGAAACCCTGCTGGACATCATTAATAATGAAAACATCAGCGAGGAACAGAAGCAGGACGCCATCAACGGCATGATCAGTCTGACCGACATGGCGGAAAAGGAGACGGCCGCGGAGATCCTTCTGGAGGCCAAGGGCTTTGCCGACGTGGTGGTAAGCATCAGCGGGACGAACGTGGACGTGGTGGTGAACGCCTCCACCCTCACCGACGCCCAGCGCGCCCAGATTGAGGACATCGTTACCAGAAAAACCGGGATCGCGCCGGAAAATATCATCATCAGCCCGGTTTCCGGGGGATGAATGAAAGAAAAGGAAAAGCCCGCCGGGACTGTGAAGCCTGAAAACAGCTTCATGGGCCGGCGGGCTTTTGGCGCAGGGCATCTTTGGGAAATGACCATGTGCAGGGCACATCCCGGCACGAAAAGCGGATCAGCTCTGCTGCGTGACTTCCGTTCCCTCCCGGGTCAGGTTGTTCAGCCACAGATATTTCCGATACCGCCTGTAAAGCCAGGGCAGCTTGACGATCTCGTCCGAATTCATCAGAATATAAACCACCATTACCGGCCAGCGAAATACGAACGTTCCAAGAAGGGCCAGCGGCAGGGCGAAGCACCAGGAGGCAAAGAAAACACTGACGGCGTCATATCTCGCGTCGCCTCCCGCCGGAAATATACCGCAGACGATGATGGTATTGATCGAATATGCGAATACATAAAATGCGGTGAAGATCAGCATGATGATCAGATATTGTCTTGCGGTATCCGAGAGAACAAAGAATGTCGCAACGATCGGGCCGACAATGCAGAGTACGCCCATATGGATCCCTCCCACAACAAAAGAGATGTGGCAGAATTTTTTTCCATAAGTCTTTGCTTTGTCGAACAGACTCTGTCCAAGGAGCTTGCCGATCATGATCCCTGCTCCCGCCGAAAAGCCCTTGCAGATGCAGGTGATCAGCTCCTGCGCCACGGAAGCGATGGAAGCTGCGGCGGTAGCGTCCGTTCCCAGATGCCCCATGATCAGTGAGTGCATGGAAAAGCCGATCCCCCAGGCCAGAGAGCTTCCCAGCATGGGCGCGGAGATTTTGAGAAGATCCTTTGTGATGGCAGCGGAAAACCAGCGGAAGGCCTTCCGGTCCGGACGGATGCTGTCGCCCCGGAAGGATTCGGCAATGCACCAGACCAGAGCGATCAGCTCAACCGCAACGGTGGAATAGGCCGAGCCGTTTGCTCCCAGCTTCGGGACGCCTGCGATGCCGTAGATCAGGAAAAAGTCCAGCGTCATGTCCGTGATCAGGGTGACCACTGAAATGACCACACTTTTGGAGGCTTTTCCCTCCAACTTCATCACCAGGTAATAGCACTGGGTGACGCCTGCGAACAGATAGGAGGTGCCCACCGCGCGCAAATAGGAGGAACCGATCCGGATCAGCGTCTCGTCCGGCGTGTAAATGCGCATCAGCCAATGGGGAGCGAACATGGCAAGAGCAAAGAAAACAAAGGAGATTCCAAACGCCCATTTCATGAGCATACAGAACAGATTTTTTGCCATTGTCCGGTCATTTTTTCCCCAATACTGGGCGATCAGCACCCCGCCGCCTCCCACGATGGAGCCGATGAACAGATTCATGATAAAGGAAATCTGGTTGGCCAGAGAGACGGCAGCCACCGCTTCCTGGGAAAGCCTTCCCAGCATCAGCGCATCGGACGCGCCGATCAGCGCCACAAGCAGGTTCTGCAGACCGATGGGAATGGCAAGGGAAAACAGCTCCCTGTAAAAATCCTTTTTTTCTTCCGGATTCATCTGGGCTGAAGCCGGAATTTTTTCTTTCGTATACTGACGCATAATATGAAATACCTCCCTGAAGAATGCCGCAGCATCTGACTATTGCCGGATGAGGATCCGGCAGGTATAATTCTATCATGAAATTTTCGAAAAAAACTATGTATATATTGCCGTAAAACATAATTATGTTGCGCATAGGGAGTGAAAATCTGCATATGGCGAAAACGCCGCATTGACAGGGAGGTACAGATGGAGAAACGCCAGATACCGATAGATGGGGAAATGAATGCTGTTGTGGAGTACGATGAGAGCTTCCGCTTCCTGTTTTCACAGGATGATCTGAGTGAATACAACAAGGGCTTCGTTAACTGGCACAGACAGCCTACGATTGAGATTTCCGTAGTCTGTGAGGGAGCGGTAAACGTATATGTGCTGCAGCAGGAGCAGACGGTAACGGCCGGGGACGGCTTTATTACCATGCCGGGCTTTCTGCATTCCATCCGGCCCGCGCCGGGACATGACGCCGCCCGCTATTTTACGCTGATCTTTCATCCGGAGATCCTTTACGGGTTTCGGGGAAGCTATTTTGACAAAGCCTACTACCGTCCGGTGGCGGACCGCAATACGCCGCTTTTTCTGCTCAGGAAAGAGGATGCATGGACGCAGGAGGTATTCTGTGAGCTGAGCCAGGTGGCTGAGCATTGCCCGGATACCTCCCCTGCATTCCGCTTAAAGACCCAGCATATTCTGCAGGATGTATGGGCGCTGTTCGCGTCCGCGCTTCCGGCCCCGGAAACGGTGCGGACGCCGCCCAATACCCGCAGGATCCTGGAGCTGGTGGCTTATCTTCATGAGCATTATGCGGAGAAATTTTCGCTTGCGGCGCTGGCGGAAAGCGTATCCATGAGCCGAAGCGAATGCTGCCGCTATTTCAGAAGGATGATGAACATGACGATCACGGAGTATCTGCTGGAATATCGCCTGACCAAAGCGGCGGCCCTGCTGGAAGCCTCCGGACTCAGCATTACGGAAATCGCCGGACGGACCGGCTTCTGCGACGTCAGCTATTTCATCAAAATGTTCCGGCAGAAGACCGGGATCACGCCGAAAGCCTATTCCGCCATATACGGCCATTGATGCTGCAGGCCTCAACAGAATGGTTTGCGCTGTCAGTTTTATTAACAGTTTACAATTCCCCCCCAAATACATTATAATCTATGTGATCACAGAAGCGGGCACGCAAAAAAGCTAAGGAGAATGAAAATGGAGCATGACATGATCAGACAGATCCCTGCGTTAGTACCCAATGCCGGTCAAAGGGCGCAGATCGAGAGAAAGTTTGGAATGTTTATACATTTTGGGATAAATACATTTGGAAATGTGGAATGGTCTCATGGAGATATTCTGGCCGAACGGTATCGGCCTGCGGAAATAGCTGCGGACGAATGGGTCAGGACGGCCTTTGAGGCCGGAATGAATTATGTGGTTCTGGTGACCAAGCATCATGACGGTTTCTGTCTATGGGATACTGCTTATACGGATTATTGCGTAAGAGAGTCCGGGAATCCGACAGATGTAGTGAAAGAGGTTTCAAAGGCCTGTGAAAAATATGGTGTAAAACTGGGGCTGTACTATTCATTATGGGACAGAAATTGCAGAGACTATAAAAATAACTTTCAGGATGGCTATATTCCTTATATGAAAAAACAGTTGACGGAGCTTTTGGACGGCCGTTACGGTGAGGTGGTGGAGTTATGGCTTGACGGTTCATGGGATAAAGCGAGACAGGAATGGCACTTTGAAGAAATTTATGATCTCGTGAAACGGCTGCAGCCTGCCTGTCAGATTGGCATCAACCATACGGTAGGAGACGATTTTGGTATTGCCTGCGGTCCTGAGGAACCTCGTTATCTGCCGAAAAATTATCAGAATAATGATCCGTTAAGGATGTTCCCCAGCGATTTTCGCCTCTGGGATCCTCATATGTGCCGTGCGGATGATCCGAAGATTTATACCTACCAGGGAAACAGCTATTATCTGCCCTTCGAAATGACCGTTTGTTCCAGAACCGGTTTCAGCTGGTTTTATTCAAATGCTTATGAGGAAAAGGCTTTTCTCGATGTAGAAGAAACGGTACAGAATATCAAGACTCTTTTTGCGGCAGAGAATATGGCTGTTATCAATATGCCGCCGGATACTACCGGGCATCTTGTACAGGGAGATGTGGATCACTTAATGGAAATTTCGGAAAAGCTGGGACTTAGAAGAGTCGGGCAGAAAATATAAAGCCCTGAAAGCGGAAGCCTTCGGTTTATGAAGAAGGTTTATTCACAGCGGAACCAGCGAAGCGCCGTTCCGCTTTTTTCACCGAGCCCATTCACAAAATTCACCCTGCTCGTCCACAAAAAAGGAGAGAATCCCTATGAATCCAGATACATCCCATAAAAAACGCATTTTTCTCATCGTCCTTGACAGCGTGGGCATCGGCGCGGAGCCGGACGCTGCCGAGTACGGAGACGAAGGAACCAATACCCTAAAAAGCGCGGCCTCAAGCCCGTATTTTCACATGCCGAACATGGCGTCTCTTGGCCTGTTCAACATCGAAGGCATCGACTGGCGCCCTTCCGCGGCTTCGCCTTTTGGGGCCGTCGCCCGCATGCGGGAAGCATCCAAAGGGAAGGATACCACCATCGGACACTGGGAGATCGCGGGCATCCGTTCACAGCGTCCGCTTCCCACCTATCCGGAGGGCTTCCCGCAGGAGATCCTGGAGGAATTTTCCCGGCGCACCGGAAGGGGCATTCTGTGTAACCGGCCCTATTCCGGAACAGACGTCATAAGGGATTACGGCGACGAGCACGTAAGGACCGGAAAGCTCATCGTCTATACCTCGGCGGACAGCGTGTTCCAGATCGCCGCCCACGAAAGCGTCATCCCTCCGGAAACCCTGTACGAATACTGCCGGATCGCCAGAGAGCTTCTGACGGGGGAACACGGCGTGGGCCGGGTGATCGCCCGCCCCTTCGAGGGAGAGAGCGGCCATTACGTGAGAACGCCCCGCCGCCATGATTTTTCTCTCCAGCCTCCCGCTGTGAATATGCTGGATCAGCTGAAGGAAAACGGATATGACGTGATCGCGGTGGGGAAAATTTTTGATATCTTCGCCGGAAAGGGAATCACGGAGCATGTTTACACTGCGGGGAACGCGGAAGGCATGCAGAGGACGTTGGAATACCAGAGCCGGGATTTTGAGGGGCTCTGTTTCATCAATCTGGTGGATTATGACATGCTCTATGGACACAGAAACGATATTGACGGCTATGCGAAGGCTCTGACCGCCTTTGACGAGTGGCTGCCCTCCTTCCTGGAAAACTTGCGTCCGGACGACGTTCTCATGATCACCGCCGACCACGGCTGCGATCCCGGCTATACCGTGTCCACCGATCATTCCAGGGAATATACGCCGCTTGTGATCTATGGAGAAAGAATCGCGCCCGTCAATCTGGGAACCAGACCGACCTTCTCGGATATCGGCGCCACGGTGCTGGACTATTTCGGGATCCGCCCGCGCTTTGAGGCTGAAAGCGTCCTGCCGGCAATTTTTAATCCCACGTAAGGCGGCGCAGCGCAATGCAGCACAGTGCAATGCAGCACAGTGCAATGCAGTACAGCGCAATACAGCGCAGCGTAATGCGACGCAGCGTTAAGCGACGCAGGAACGGCGTTCGTGCCAGAGAAGAACGGACATTTCACAATAAAAATATAAATTGGAAATAAATGCCGCTGCGGCGGCGGAAGGAAACAGGAACAGTGAGCGATTTAAGAACAGAGATAAACAGAAGAAGAACCTTTGCCATCATTTCCCACCCGGACGCGGGAAAAACCACGCTGACCGAGAAATTTCTGCTTTACGGCGGAGCGATCAACCTGGCGGGCAGCGTCAAGGGAAAAGCGACCGCGCGCCACGCAGTGAGCGACTGGATGGAGATCGAGAAGGAGAGAGGTATTTCCGTCACTTCCTCCGTTCTCCAGTTTGAATATGACGGATTCTGCATCAACATTCTGGATACGCCGGGACATCAGGACTTCTCCGAAGATACCTACCGGACGCTGATGGCGGCGGATTCCGCGGTCATGGTCATCGACGCCTCTAAGGGCGTGGAGGCGCAGACAAGAAAGCTGTTCAAGGTCTGCGTGATGCGCAAGATCCCGATCTTTACTTTTATCAATAAAATGGACCGGGACGCCAACGATACCTTCGACCTGCTGGACGAGATCGAGAAGGAGCTTGGCATCGCCACCTGCCCTAAGAACTGGCCCATCGGCTCCGGAAAGGAATTTAAGGGCGTTTACGACAGAGACAGAGGCTGTGTCATCACCTATTCCGATACGGAAAAGGGAACGAAGGAGGGACAGGCCACGGAAATCCCTCTTTCGGATACGGATACCCTGCGTCAGTTCATCGGAGAAGACGCCATGGAAAAGCTTCTGGAGGAGGTGGAGCTGCTGGACGGGGCCAGCGCGGAATTTGACCTGGATGAGGTCAGAAGCGGCGATCTGACGCCCGTATTTTTCGGCTCCGCCCTCACCAACTTCGGCGTGGAGATCTTCCTGCAGCACTTCCTGGAAATGACGACTCCGCCGCTGGCAAGACGGGCGGACTGCGGTCTTGTAGACCCGGTGGAGCATGATTTTTCCGCCTTCGTGTTCAAGATCCAGGCCAACATGAACAAGGCCCACCGGGATCGAATCGCCTTCATGCGCATCTGCTCCGGCAGATTTGACGCGAGCATGGAGGTGAAGCATGTGCAGGGCGGCCGGGTGATGCGCCTTTCCCAGCCCCAGCAGCTGATGGCGAGCGAGCGTAAGATCCTGGACGAGGCCTGGGCGGGAGACATCATCGGCGTATTCGATCCCGGCATTTTCTCCATCGGAGATACGCTCTGCATGCCAAAGGAAAGCTTTGCCTACGAGGGAATCCCCACCTTTGCCCCGGAGCATTTCGCCAGGGTGCGTCAGGTGGATACCATGAAAAGAAAGCAGTTCGTCAAGGGAATCACCCAGATCGCCCAGGAGGGCGCCATCCAGATCTTCCAGGAATACAACACGGGCCTGGAGGAGATCATCGTTGGCGTGGTGGGCGTTCTGCAGTTCGACGTGCTCAAATACCGCCTGAACAACGAATACAACGTGGAGATCCGGCTGGAGCCGCTGCCCTATGAGCACATCCGCTGGATTGAAAACAAGGAGGATTTCGATCTGGATAAGCTGACCGGAACCTCGGATATGAAGAAGGTAAAGGACATGAAAGGAAACCCGCTGCTTCTGTTCATCAACGAATGGAGCGTTGGCATGACGGTGGACAGAAACAAGGGCCTGATATTGACGGAATTTAGCAGGAATTAAGGAAAGAATCCCCGCCCGCCGCTGCATCGGTATGGCGGGGAAAATGAAACAGGAGGTTGGAATGAGAAAGCTCCGGGAAGCTCTGAAGACGCTGCTTCCTGCCGCCGGGATCGCTGCAGCGGTTTATTTTGCGGCATCCGTCCTCTTTGCCCGGACAATGCCGGATACGACAGCCGGACAAGAAACGCCCGCCGCGTCGGGAACCCCCGCCCAGGAGGAAAATGCCATCTGGCCGGAAATGACCGCAGGGGCAGAGATATCTGCCGGACAAGGAATGGCCGCCGAGGCGGAGACATCTGCCGGACAAGGAGCGGCCGCTATGTTGGAGACCTCCGCCGGACAAGAAACGCCCGCCCGAACGGAAGCGTCAGAGCACACGCGGCAGGAAGATCGGACAAAAGAGGAAGACCGGACAAAGGAGGAAACCGGGGGAGGCGCTCCGGCGGAGGAGGCACAGGCGGACGGCAGCGTTTCGGATGCCGTTCCTGACGATGGCTATGCTCGTTCCCGGCTGGGAGCGGAGGATGCGGCCCTGTATCAGGAGCTTTATGAGGCGGTTACGGGTTTTTCCGAAAACACGCCTCTTTCCGTATGGGATGCGGAGCGGATCGAAAGGGTATTTGCCTGTATGCTGGCGGATCATCCGGAGATTTTCTATGTGAACGGCTATACCCTCACCACACGGACCCTCGGGGAAATGGTCCAGGAGGTATCCTTTCAGGCAGTTTATACCTTTACACAGGCGGAGGCCCGGGAGCGGGCGGCGCGGGTCGGGGAGGCGGCGGATGCCGTTCTTTCCTCCCTCACACCGGATATGGACGACTACGAAAAGCTGAAGCTTCTGTATGAGGCGGTGGTCCTGGGTACGGAGTATGACCTGAACGCGCCGGAAAATCAGACGCTCTGTTCCGTTTTTCTCTATGGAAGATCGGTCTGCCAGGGCTATGCGAAGGCATTTCAGTATCTCTGTCAGAGGGCGGGGATCCCTGCGGTACTGGTAACGGGTACGGTGAATGCCGGAGAGCCCCACGCCTGGACTGCGGTGCGCTGTAACGGAGCGTGGTACTATGCGGATCCTGCCTGGGGAGATGTGAGCTATCAGACGAAGGACGGCGGGGAGCAGGATCCGGAAGGCAGTCTGGCCGCCGGGCAGAAGGAGCAAGTGGATTACGGCTATTTTCTCGTTACCGCCCGGCAGCTTTTCCTCACCCATACGCCGGACGAAACCTTCCTCCTTCCGGAATGTACCAGTATGACGGATAACTATTACGTGCGTGAGGGACTTTATTTTTCGCAGGCCGATATGGAGCAGGCGGTGCGGGCCTTTGAAAGGGCGCTGCAGGAGGGCGCGAGCACGGTGACGTTTCAATGCGCGGACAGGGCTGTATATGAGGAGCTGTACGACAGGCTCCTTTCCGGCCAGGAGATCTTTCAGTATCTTGACCGGGCTTCGGTTTCCTATGCGGTATCGGAGGAACGGCTTGCGCTGACGTTTTTCTGGTAGGGCGGCTCCGGCAGGGCTGCGCAAAGGCTTAAGGAGCCGTTCCGGCTCAGCCTGTGCCTGAGCTGGTACAGAGAGCAGGACGGACACGCCGAAAAACACTTTGCAAAGGGAAGGTATTTTGTTATAATCAGTGTTATAGTGATAAAGGAGGCAGCCTTATGGAAAAAGATACAAACAGAAACACCTATGTGTTGCAGGGAGACGACAGCATCGGCTCCGTACAGATTGCAGATGAGGTGGTCGCTATGATCGCTTCCCTCGCCGCCATGGAGGTGGAAGGCGTCTATTCCCTGGCGGGGAAGGTGACCAATGAGCTGATGAGCAAGGTGGGCGTCAAAAGTCTGACCAGAGGCGTGAAGGTCCAGGTAAACGCGGGGAATGTGAAGGTGGATCTGGCCCTGAGCCTGGAATATGGCTACAACATTCCGGGAACCAGCGCGAAGGTTCAGGAAAAGGTGAAGAACGCAATCGAAAACATGACGGGACTGACCGTTACGGATGTGAACATCCGGATCGTAAACGTCAATATGGAGCCGGGCAGACAGTAAGAGGAGAACGGTTCAGAGCTGTCTGAGCCGTAACGTGCCTTTTTTGTGTTCGTCTGCGGGCGAACTCCAGAACGGAAGGCATTTTTCCGGAAACGCGGGGCGGAGGGCCTTACGCGGATTGCTTCTATGAGGGGCGGTTCGCGGGCCCTCTGCCGTGCTTTCCTTTTGTTGCTGCAAAAATGAGGATGAAGATGGGCAGAAGAGAACAGAGAGAGCAGATATTCAAGCTGCTCTTCCGTGTGGAATTTAATGAAATAGAGGAGATGCCGGAGCAGTGCCGGCTTTTCTTTGAGGATGAGGAAAATGCGGCGGGTGCCGGAGACGAGGAATATATCAGGCAGAAGCTTGACGGGATCCTGGAAAAGCTTCCCCAGATCGACGAAATGATCAGCACCACGGCGAAGGGATGGACCATTGACCGGATGGGAAAGGTGGAGCTTACTATCATCCGGCTTGCGGTCTATGAGATCAGATTTGACGAGAAGATCCCGGACAGCGTGGCGATCAATGAGGCGGTCGAGCTGGCGAAGAAATTCGGACAGGATGAATCCTCCGGCTTTGTGAACGGCGTGCTGGCCAGGTTCGTATAAGGATAGCTGAATGAAAAACGTTTATTCGGTGGGGCAGGTGAATTCCTATATCCGGAACATGTTTTCCCAGGATTTCATGCTGCGAAGCATTTATGTCAGAGGGGAAGTGAGCAACTGCAAGTATCATTCCTCCGGACATCTTTATTTTACGCTGAAGGACGAAAAAGGCTCGATCGCCTGCGTGATGTTTTCCGGGTACCGGAAAGGGCTGAAATTCCGCCTGGAGGAAGGACAGCAGGTGGTGGCGCTTGGAAGCGTGGAGGTTTACGAGCGCGACGGAAAATATCAGCTATACGCGAAAGAAATCATTCCGGACGGGGCAGGCTGGTTATATGAGAAATTTGAGCGGCTGAAAAAGGAGCTTGCGGAGCGCGGCCTGTTCGCGCCCGAGTACAAACAGCCGGTTCCCAAATACATTCGTACCCTGGGGGTGGTGACAGCGCCTGCCGGGGCGGCGGTGCAGGATATCATCAACATCACGCACCGGAGGAATCCCTATGTGCAGATCATCCTGTATCCGGCCATCGTGCAGGGCGATCAGGCGGTCCCAAGCATCGTGAACGGCATCCGCGCGCTGGAGCGCATCGGCGTGGATGTGATGATCGTGGGCCGCGGCGGCGGCTCCATCGAGGATCTGTGGGCCTTCAACGACGAAGCGGTGGCCCAGGCGGTGTTCGACTGCACGGTTCCCGTCATTTCGGCGGTGGGACATGAAACGGATACCACCATCATCGATTTTGTCTCCGATCTGCGTGCCCCCACGCCCTCCGCGGCGGCGGAGCTTGCGGTGTATGACGTGCGCTCCTTCCTTGCGCTTCTTTCGGATAAAAAGGAAGGGCTTGACCGCAGGATGAAAAGCCGGCTTGACCGGGAAAAGCTGCGCCTTGGACACATGAAGCAGCGGATGCAGTATGTGAGCCCCGCGAACCGGATCCGGGAAAAGAGGATGCGCGCCCTGCGGCTGGAGGAAGACCTGAACGCGGCCATGCAACGCGTCCTGGAGGAGCGCCGGGGCAGGCTCAGGCTCTATGCGGAGAGGCTGAAAGGTCTGTCTCCGCTTGACAAGCTGTGCCAGGGCTTTTCCCATGTGGAGGACGAAAAGGGGCGGACGGTTTCGGACATTGAAAGGGTGCGCCCGGGCGACCTTCTGACCATTTACATGAAAAACGGAAGGGCGTTTGCCGAGGTGAAGGAAACGGCGGCCTGGGATCCGCAGGAACTGCAGGGCCGTCCGGCGCAGGAAGCGAGGGAAGAAAATGCCGGTGAAGAAAAAGAGTGAGAAAGCGGCTTCAGAAGAGGAAAAGCTCAGCCTGGAGGAGGCCTTTTCCATGCTGGATGAGATCACCCGCTCTCTGGAGGCGGAGGATATCTCGCTGGAGGATTCCTTCGGCGCCTATCAGAAGGGGATTCAGCTTCTGAAGCTCTGCAGCGATAAAATTGACCAGGTGGAGAAGAAGGTCCTGGTTTTGAACGAGGAGGGCGGGCTGGATGAATTTTGAGGAGTTTCAGGCGCGGCTTTCGGAGGAAAGCGCGCAGATAGAGGAAATCCTGCGGCGGTATCTGCCGAAGGAGGAGGGCTACGCGAAAACGGTGGCCGAGGCGGCAAACTACAGCGTGCTTGCGGGCGGCAAACGCCTGCGCCCCATGCTGCTTCTGGAGTGCTGCCGGCTGTTCGGGGGAGAGGAGGAGCTGGCGGCGCCCTTCATGGCAGCCATTGAATTCATTCACACCTATTCCCTGGTGCACGACGATCTGCCCTGCATGGACAACGACGAATACCGCCGGGGAAGAAAGACCACCCATGCGGTCTACGGAGAGGGCATGGCGGTGCTGGCGGGAGACGCCCTTCTGAACCTGGCCTTCGAGACCGCGGCCTCTGCCTTTTCATTGGCAAAGGATGCGGCGCAGCTTGGGCGGATGGCCCGCGCGCTTCAGATTCTTTCCGAAAAATCCGGGATCCGGGGCATGATCGGCGGCCAGTGTGCGGATACCCAGGCGGAGGAATTCCCTCCCGAACGGGTGACGCAGGAGCTGCTTCTTTATATCCATGAAAACAAGACGGCGGCCATGATCGAAAGCCCCATGATGATCGGCGCGCTGCTGGCCGGAGCGGACGAGGAAAAGCTTGCGGCTCTGGAACGGATCGGAAGCAGGATCGGCCTGGCCTTCCAGATCCGGGACGATATCCTGGATCTCACCGGAAGCCTGCAGGAGCTTGGCAAGCAGACGGGAAGCGATCTGAAGAATAATAAGGTTACCTACGTGTCCTTAAACGGCATGGAGCAGTCGGAAAAAGAGGTGCGCAGGCTTTCTGAGGAAGCGCTGGAGGAGCTAAGGGGCCTGACGGAGCAGGGAAACGAATTTCTGGAATGCCTGGTGGAGGATTTGATCACACGCAGGAAATAGACGCAGCGCGGTCGGAGCTAAGGACGCTCCGACATGGAGGTAGATATGCTTCTTGATCAGATAAAGCAGCCAAACGACATTAAGAAGATCAGCCCCAGGGATTATCCGGCGCTGGCAGCGGAGATCCGGGAATTCCTGGTGAATAAGATCAGCGTGACCGGGGGCCATCTTGGCTCCAACCTGGGCGCGGTGGAGCTCACCATGGCGCTCCATCTGGTGCTCGACCTGCCGGAGGATAAGATCATCTGGGACGTGGGGCACCAGTCCTATACCCACAAGCTTCTGACCGGACGGCGGGAGGGCTTTGAGCATCTGCGCAAATACGGTGGAATGAGCGGCTTTCCCAAGAGAAAGGAAAGCGAGTGCGACAGCTTTGACACGGGCCACAGCTCCACTTCCATTTCCGCGGGGCTTGGCCTGGTGAAGGCCAGGGACCTGCAGGGAGAGGATTATACGGTGGTTTCCGTGATCGGGGACGGCTCCCTCACCGGAGGGATGGCCTATGAGGCGTTGAACAACGCGGCCAGGCTGGAAACCAATTTCATCATCATCCTCAATGACAACAACATGTCCATCGCGGAAAATGTGGGCGGCGTTTCCAAATATCTGAACAACATCCGGACCTCCAACGCCTATCTGGATGTGAAGGACGGCATCTATGACGCCATCCGGAACACCAGATACGGGGATCCGGTGGTGGCCGGGATCCGCAGGGCGAAGAACAGCTTAAAGCAGCTTGTGATCCCCGGCATGATGTTCGAGGATATGGGCGTCACCTATCTTGGCCCGGTGGACGGCCATGATACCGGGGCGCTGGTGCGGGTGATCCGGGAGGCGAAGCGCAGAAAGAACGCTGTGCTCATCCATGTGCTCACCAAAAAGGGAAAGGGCTATCCTCCCGCGGAGAAGCATCCGGCCCGTTTCCATGGGGCGGAGCCCTTTGACGTGCAGACGGGCGTGCCTCTGAAGAAAAAAATGAAGGCCAACTATACGGATATTTTTTCCACGGTGATGATGAAGCTGGGCCAGAGGAACGACAGAATCGTAGCCATCACCGCGGCCATGCCGGACGGCACGGGCTTAAAGCGGTTCAGCCACGCCTACCCGGACCGCTTCTTTGACGTGGGGATCGCGGAACAGCACGCGGTGACCTTCGCCGCGGGGCTTGCGGCGGGCGGCTTAAAGCCGGTGGTTGCCGTTTATTCCTCCTTCCTGCAGCGGGCCTATGACCAGATCCTGCATGACGTGTGCATTCAGAACCTGCCCGTGATCTTTGCCATCGACCGGGCGGGACTGGTGGGGAGCGACGGAGAGACCCATCAGGGCATCTTTGACCTGTCCTATCTTTCTTCCATCCCGAACATGCACATCTGCGCGCCCAAGAATAAGTGGGAGCTGTCGGACATGCTCAAATTTGCGGCGGGCTTCAACGCCCCTATCGCCATCCGCTATCCCAGAGGCGAGGCTTATGACGGGCTTGCCGGATACCGCGCCCCGGTGGAATACGGAAAGGCGGAGATGATCTTTGAGGAGGAGGGGATCGCCCTTCTTGCTGTGGGAAGCATGGTGAAGACCGCGGAGGGCGTCAGGGAACGCCTGAAGGAATGCGGCCTTTCCTGCACTCTGGTGAACGCCCGCTTTGTGAAGCCCATCGACGAGGAGATGGTTCGCCGCCTTGCCGCCTCCCACAGGCTGATCGTGACCATGGAGGAAAACGTGGAAAGCGGCGGCTTCGGCGAACGGGTGCGTACCTTTGCCGACGAACAGGAGCTGCCAGGCGTAATCCTTTCCGTCACCATCCCGGATGAGTACGTGGAGCACGGCAATGTGGAGCTTCTGAAAAAAGAGATCGGCATCGACGAGGAGACGGTGACGAAACGGATACTGGAGGAATGGAACCGCTTATGAAGGAACGGCTGGATGTGCTTCTGGTGAAGCTGGGATACGCGCCCTCACGGGAAAAGGCGAAGGCGGTCATCATGTCCGGAAACGTGTTCGTGGACGGACAGAGAGAGGATAAGGCGGGAGCGGTTTTTGAAGAAAACGTGCAGATCGTTGTGAAGGAGAACCCTCTGAAATATGTCAGCCGGGGCGGCCTGAAGCTGGAAAAGGCCATGAAGGAATTTCCCATTTCCTTAACGGACTGCGTCTGCATGGACATCGGAGCCTCCACCGGAGGCTTTACGGACTGCATGCTCCAGAACGGCGCGGCGAAGGTCTATGCGGTGGACGTTGGGCACGGCCAGCTCGCCTGGAAGCTTCGGTGCGACGAGCGTGTGGTCTGCAAGGAGCGCACCAATTTCAGATATATGGTGCGCGCGGACATTCAGGACGATCTGGATTTTGCATCGGTGGATGTGTCCTTCATTTCCCTCACCAAAATCCTCCTTCCCGCAAGACGGCTGTTAAAGCTGGACGGGCAGATGGTCTGCCTGATCAAGCCCCAATTTGAGGCGGGCCGGGAAAAGGTTGGGAAAAAGGGCGTGGTGAGAGAGCCCTCTGTGCACCGGGAGGTCATTGAGAAAATCGTGGATTTCGCTTCTTTTCTGGGTTTTCAGGTGCTTGGGCTGACCTTTTCTCCGGTGAGAGGGCCGGAGGGAAACATCGAATATCTGATCCGGATCGGGAGGGACGAAGCGCAGGATGCGCGCATCGAGCCGCTTTCTGAGGCGGACGCCCTGAAGCTGTTTTCCGAACTGGAGGCAGAGGGCGGAGGCATTTCGCGGACGGGAGAGTGGCAGGAGAGGATCGCAGAGGTCGTGGGCCAGGCCCACGCGCAGGTGGAGTAAACGTCAGGAATAGGATTGACAGAGCATGGGCGCAGAAAGAAACAGACATTACATCATCATGACAAACAGGCCCAAGGATCCGGGACTTGCCGTGACGGAACGGATCCGTGCGTTTCTGGAAACGCATGGCGGCCGGGTGTCCGTTTTTGCGGATAACGAGGATATCTCCCGGCTGGGGCTGACGGCGGAGGAAGGGGCCGGAACGGAATCGGCCCGGACGGAGCCGGGCAGAACGGCCGCAGATCGAACGGAGCCGGACGGAAGGGCTGCCTGCATGATCGTGCTTGGCGGTGACGGAACCATGCTGAAGGCGGCGAGGGAAACGGCTGCTGCCGGAATCCCGCTTCTCGGCGTGAATCTTGGCACCATGGGCTATCTGGCCGAGGTGGAGGTGTCCGCCCTGGACGATGCGCTGGAAAGACTGGTGAACGGCGATTATACCGTCGAGCAGCGGATGATGCTTTCGGGAAGCGTGCTGCGCGGGGACGGGAGTCGGGAAACGGCCCAGATCGACGCGTTAAACGACGTTACCGTTACCAGAAGCGGACCCATGCAGGTGATCCCCCTGCGCATCCGGGTGAACGGTCAGCCATTGGCAAGCTATGGAGCGGACGGGATCGTGATCGCGACCCCCACCGGCTCCACGGGCTATAATCTGTCGGCGGGCGGCCCCATCGTGGAGCCGGACGCCAGCCTGATCCTTTTAACCCCCATCTGCCCTCACACGCTCAATACCCGGAGCGTGGTGCTGTGCGACCGGGACGAGGTGATGGTGGAGATCGGAAGGAAGCAGTCCGGAGGCGTGCAGGAGGTGGAGATCAGCCTGGACGGAACGCTGCTTACCAGACTTCAGACCGGGGACAGGATCCGGGTGAAAAAAAGCGAAAGGACCACATCCATTATCAAGCTGAGCGAGCCGGGCTTTCTGGAGCGCTTACATAGAAAGATGAGTGAGTAGACGGATGAAACAGAGCAGACAGGAAAAAATTGTGGAGCTGGTGGAGACCGGGGAGATCGAGACGCAGGAGGAGCTTGCCGACAGACTGAAGGAGGCGGGCTTTGCCGTTACCCAGTCCACCATTTCCAGAGATATCAGACAGCTTCACCTGTCCAAGGTGCCCGCCGGAAACGGACGGCAGAAATATGTGGTGCTTCGGCAGGACGACAGCCATCTGTGGGATAAATATGTGCGGGTTCTGAAGGACGGCTTCGTTTCCATGGATATGGCGCAGAACATTTTGGTGATCAAAACCGTATCCGGCATGGCGATGGCTGTGGCCGCCGCGGTGGACGCCATGAAGTTTCAGGAGATCGTCGGCTGCATCGCGGGGGACGATACCATCATGATGGCGGTGCGAAGCGTGGAGGATACGAGGGCGGTCATGGAAAAGATCCGCCGCATCCTGGGATAAGGGAAAAAACAGGCTGCCCGGTGCCTCCGGCACTGAAGCGGCCATTTTGTATTTTGAGAAGGGATTCTGGTAAAAAATATGTTGGTGAGCTTACATGTGAAAAATCTTGCGCTGATCCAGGAGACGGAGGTCTTTTTCGGTCCCGGCCTGAATATCCTGACCGGAGAGACCGGAGCGGGCAAATCCATCATCCTCGGCTCCGTGGGGCTGGCCCTTGGCGGGAGGGCGGATCGGGACATGATCCGCACGGGAGAGGACTATGCGCTGGTGGAGCTGGTGTTCGCCCTGGATAAAAAAGAACAGGCGGACCGGGTACGCGCCCTGGATATTCCCGTGGAGGAGGACGGTATGGTGATCCTGCAGCGGCGAATTCTGCCCGGAAGGAGCTTAAGCCGGGTAAACGGGGAAACAGTGAACGGTAAGCTGCTAAAGGAGCTTTCCGGTATCCTCATCGACATTCACGGCCAGCATGATTCCCAGAAGCTGCTGAAGCCCAAGCGCCATCTGGAGATCCTGGACGATTTTGCCGGAGAGGAGGCCGCAGAGCTGAAACGGGAGCTGAAGGAGCGCTATGAGGCCTTCCGGCAGATACAGAAGCTTCTTTCCGAATGCTGTCTGGACAGCAGGGAGAGGGAACGGGCCCTTTCCCTCGCCGCCTTTGAGGCACAGGAGATCGAGGATGCGGGGCTGAAGGACGGAGAGGATGAGGAGCTGGAGATACGCTACCGGAGGATGGCGAACGGCCGCCGCATTGCGGAAGCGGTGGGGGCTGCCTGGGAGCTCACCGGCTCGGAAGCAGAGGGCGGCTGTTCGGAAGCGGTGGGGCGCGCCCTTCGGGAGCTGTCCTCCGTCAGCGCCTATGACGACGGCGTGGAGCAGCTCGTTTCCATGCTGTCCGATATCGAAGGCCTTTTGAATGAATTCAACCATTCCGCCTCGGAATATCTTTCCGACCTGGAATTTGACCAGGAGGATTTCCGGCAGGCGGAGGAGCGCCTCAATCTGATCAACCGTCTCAAGGAAAAATATGGGAATACCATTTCAGAGATCCTGCGCTATCAGGAGGAAAAGCAGCTGGAAATCGAACGCCTGCAGGACGCGGACGCATACCGGGAAAGGCTTCAGGGAAAGCTGAAGGAGGAAGAAGGACAGGTGGAGGCGCTCTGCGCCCGTCTTTCTGCGGTCCGAAAGGAGGCGGGAGGAAAACTTTCGAAGCTTCTGATCGGCGCGCTTTCCGATCTGAATTTCAATCAGGTGGATTTTGATGTTCTTTTGACAAAAAAGGACCGTCCGGCCTCCGACGGCTGGGATGAGGCGGCCTTCCGGATTTCCACAAATCCGGGCGAGCCGAAAAAGCCCCTTTCCGAGGTCGCCAGCGGCGGCGAGCTTTCCCGCATCATGCTTGCGCTGAAGACGGTGACCGCGGCCCAGGAGGATAAGGATACCTTCATTTTCGATGAAATCGATACGGGAATCAGCGGCAAAACCGCATGGAAGGTATCCCAGAAGCTTGCGGTCCTGGGAAAGGCGCGCCAGGTCATCTGCATTACCCATCTGCCTCAGATCGCGGCGATGGCGGACAACCATTTCGTGATCGAAAAAAAATCAGAAAACGACTCCACGACCACCACCATTTATGAAATTAAGAAAGACGCGGTGGAAAAGGAGCTGGCCCGCATGCTGGGCGGAGACGGGCTGACCGAAAGCGCTCTCGCCAACGCGAGGGAATTGAAAGAAATGGCAGAGAATACAAAACAATACTAAATTATCCGAAACCGATTCTTCACATACTAGAAAGGACGTACATGACAGATGTATGTCCTTTTCAAGTTTTTGGGAAAGGATGTGAGGAATTGGAAAGGAGACGAAAATACAGATTGATCCTGTGCCTGATTCTTATTGGTGCCGCTACGGCGCTTTTTATATGCTGGCTGCTCGCTGTCTGGGAACGTGTGCCCGGCATGATCCATATCCGCGCAGGCGTACAGCAGAAGCTGGAGCTGAACGTCCCTGTTTCCGGGGAGCTGTACCGGAATGATGGTGCGGGAGGGGAAGCTGCCGCGGGAAGAGGAACTGCCGAGGGAGGGGAAGCTGTTGCGGGAAGAGGAACTGCTGAGGGAGGGGAAGCTGTTGCGGGCGGGAAGACTACTGCGGGCGGGAGCAGCGCCTCGAACGGAGGCGACGACGCGGAGGCGGTGGCGGTAGCTGGGATGAACGTGGTGAATCCGGCTGCTCCCAAAAGCCTGTCCGTCAACCTGAGCGAGCCGCTCACCCTGTACGCGGAGGAGCTGGAAAGCTATACCATAAAGCTGAAGCTTTTTGGGCTGATCCCCTTTAAGACCGTTCAGGTTGAGGTGATCGATGACAAAACCCTGATCCCCGCGGGAATCCCTATCGGGATCTATGTGAAGACGCAGGGGGTTTTGGTGATCGCCACCGGAGAATTTGAGGGCCCGGACGGACAGACAAACGCTCCCGCGTCCCGTCTGCTGAAGGAAGGGGATTATATTTTGAAGGCGGACGGGGAAGCTGTGACGGGAAAAGCGGAGTTCATGCAGAGGATCGCGGACAGCGGCGGGGAGGAAATGACGCTGACCATTCTGCGGGACGGACAGCAGTTTGACATAAGCCTTACCCCGCAGCAGAATCAGAACGGGGAATACAAGCTGGGGATCTGGATCCGCGACAACGCCCAGGGCGTAGGAACCCTGACCTGGCTGGATGAGGACAACAGCTTCGGCGCGCTGGGACATGGAATCAACGATATGGACACGGCGGAGCTGATGAACCTGGAGAAGGGAAGCCTTTATAAAACGGAGATCATATCCATTACAAAGGGAGAAAACGGCTCGCCGGGAGAGCTGACCGGCGTGATCGACTATAACGAATGCAACCGGATCGGAACCATAGAAGCCAACACAGAGGAAGGCATCTTCGGAAGCCTCAATGAGGAATCCGCATCCGGGATTATTTCCACCGCCATGCCCATCGGCCTGAAGCAGGAGGTGGAGGAGGGAGAGGCAGAGATCCTGTGCAGCCTGGGAGGAGAACCCGAGCTATATACCATAGAGATCACAGGGATCCATCTGGACCACGACAACGTGAACAGAGGCCTTGAGATCACCGTCACAGACGAACGCCTCCTCGCCCTGACCGGCGGCATCGTTCAGGGCATGAGCGGCGCGCCCATCATCCAGAACGGAAAACTGATCGGAGCCGTAACCCACGTCCTCGTCAACGACCCCACCAGAGGATACGGGATTTTTATTGAAAACATGCTCGAGCATTGAGTCCGGGCAGTCCGCATGATGAAAACGCCCCGTAAGCTTGCTTACAAGGGGCGTTTTTCAACGTGCGGACTATCCGGCGAAAGCCGGCCAGCGAGAAGAAGCGAAGCGGATTCTCGCTGTGCCCGGACGGAGTAAAGGGAAGGAACTCTGCGTAAGCTTGCTTACAGCAGAGTCTTTTGCGAAGGGATGCTATCCGGCGAAAGCCGGCCAGCGAGAAGGAGCGAAGCGGATTCTCGCTGTGCCCGGACGGAGTGGAGGGAGGTAACGTCTCAAGCGGACTATCCGGCGAAAGCTGTCGATTATCGCCGGATTTCACCCCGTTTCGTGTAAAAACGACAGGGCCAGCATCGAAAACATATCGAATCTTTACGATTTAACGCGTTTTGTGCGACGAAAGAAGGTTGCCATATTTTGTCATTCTTATATAATTAGTGCAGGAACAGAGAGAAAGAAAAGGCTTTTGGCAAAATTGGAGGAAGTTTGCACACTCCGGGAAAAAAGCGCTTCGGAATGGAGGAAAGTATGGAACAGCTACGCATGAATACGGGGAAGGACAGCGAAAGAGTGGTACAGATTTTGACCGATCTGATGAAGACCAATAAAGAATTTCAGATTATGATCACGGTTCCGGCGGCAGGAACAGCCGCAGCGGAGCTTACGGCTTCAGAGGAAAAGCCATTGGAAACGGCTGGTCAGGCCGCCGTTCAGGCTCCCGGGCAGACGCCCCGCAGTCTGGAAAAGGATGTGACGGACATGATCCACGAGATTGGTGTTCCGGCTCACATCAAGGGATATCAATATCTGAGGGAAGCGATTATGATGTCCGTTCAGGATATCGAAATGCTCAATTCCATCACCAAGATCCTGTATCCTACGATAGCGAAGAAATATCAGACCACGCCCAGCCGCGTGGAACGGGCGATCCGTCATGCGATCGAGGTGGCGTGGAGCAGAGGGAAAATGGAAACGCTGGATGCCCTCTTTGGCTACACCATCAACACCGGAAAGGGCAAGCCAACCAATTCGGAGTTTATCGCACTGATCGCAGATAAGATACGCCTGCAGTACAAGGGTTGAGAGAGTTAAGGATTTCGACCCTGACGGGAACGTAATTCCTCCGGAATCAGGTATCGGGCTGAAAGGAGAGAAAAACCGCATCCCGGTGGATCAGTGTGCCGCGCATCCCGACAGCCAGCGGGCCCGCCTGCCTGGCTGACAGGGAAAGCTCAAGCCGAGAGCCGTCCTGAAGGAGAAAGACGACATGATAGCGGCCGTCGCCTCCCGGAGAAACGACGCCGTTCCGGGTCAGATACTGGGCGGGATTGATGCGGCTTACAGGCTCGATGCTTCCGACTGACACATGCGGCTTCCGGCTTTTGCTCCTTCCGAGAAGAAAAAGCAGGAAAAACGCCGCTGCGGCAAAAACGGCGAGCAGGATTTCCCTGACCGGTGCCTGCGGATGAGAGGGCGCAAGAAACACAGCGGCGAACAGGATCACATCAATGATAAGAATGGCGGAAAGTCTGCCCGTTTTTTTCATGAAATCTCCTTTCCTGGCTGAAACAGGCGCCAAGCCTGCAATAGCTGCAGCGTCCGGGGGCGGAAGAGATATTTGCAGTCCGGCGCAGCCTGGTATCTTTTGTGGCTTTATGTTAACACAAAAACCGACGGATTTCCAGAAGCATCCTTTCTTGCTGCCGACGGGAAAGCGCGCGAATGACCGTCCCGAGAAAAAGTCCTTTATTTCAATGCGGTGATGATGTATAATGAATGCAAAGCCGAAATTTAGAGAAGGATATTTTATTGATTACGGGAGGATTCGCAATGAAAAAAATTCTATTTGTGGCTTCGGAAGGCGTACCGTTCATAAAAACAGGCGGTCTGGCGGATGTGGTGGGCGCGCTGCCCAAGTGTATTGACAGGGAGTATTATGATGTGCGCGTGATTCTGCCGAAATACGTCTGCATGACCCAGGAGATGAAGGACCGGCTGACCTATCGAACCCACTTTTACATGGATTTCCACTGGCAGAACCAGTATGTGGGGATCATGGAAGCGGAAGTGGACGGCATCAGGTTCTATTTCATTGATAATGAGTTCTATTTTAACGGATTTAAGCCATACTGCGACAATGCACTGTTTGAAATTGAAAAGTTTGCGTTTTTCTCCAAGGCGGCGCTGTCCATCCTGCCCGTGATCGATTTCCGTCCTGACCTGATCCATTGCCATGACTGGCAGACCGGACTGGTTCCGGTCTATCTGCATGAGCGGTTCCAGGGAAGCGATTTTTATCGCGGGATCAAGACGGTCATGACCATCCACAACCTGAAATTTCAGGGAAAATGGAGCATCAAGGAGGTGCAGGACATCACCGGACTTCCCATGTCGTTCTTCACGCCGGATAAGCTGGAGGCCTACAAGGACGCCAATCTGTTAAAGGGCGGCCTGGTATATGCGGACGCGGTCACGACGGTGAGCAGCACATACGCGGAGGAGATCAAGACTCCCTTCTATGGTGAGGGTCTGGACGGTCTGATGCGCGCAAGGAGCGGCGATCTGAGAGGTATCGTGAACGGCATCGATTACGACGAATACAATCCGGAGACGGATTCTCTCATCACCAAGACCTTCAATGCGGTGAATTTCCGGAAGGAAAAGGTGAAAAATAAACGTGCCCTGCAGGCTGATTTCGGACTGAATCAGGATGACAGGGCCATGGTGCTCGGCGTGGTTTCCCGGCTGACGGACCAGAAGGGCTTCGATCTGGTGGCCTATGTGATGGATGAGCTCTGCCAGGATAATATCCAGTTAATCGTCCTGGGAACCGGCGAGGAGCGCTATGAAAATATGTTCCGTCATTTCGCCTGGAAATATCAGGGAAAGGTATCTGCGCAGATCTACTATTCCGAGGCGGTGGCTCACAGGATCTACGCTTCCAGCGACGCGTTCCTGATGCCCTCCCTGTTCGAGCCATGCGGCTTAAGCCAGCTGATCGCCCTGCGCTACGGCACGGTTCCGATCGTGCGCGAGACGGGCGGCCTGAAGGATACGGTATGGCCGTACAATGAATTTGAGAGCACCGGAACGGGCTTCAGCTTCACCAATTATAACGCGCATGAAATGCTCAGCACCATCCGCTATGCGGAAAAGATCTATTACGATAAAAAGCGCGAATGGAATAAGATCATCGACAGAGGCATGGCGGTTGACTTTTCCTGGAACGTTTCCGCGAAGAAATATCAGGAAATGTATGACTGGCTGATCGGGTAATCCCGAATCATCGTGACAGGCTTTGAGCATCGGAATCATCGAATTTTGCCAGGATAATTTTCGATGATTCTGCGTATACTGAATGAAAATGGAAGAACATCCGGCATCGAAAAAGGTGCCGGATGATTTTTTCCCTGATTGTCTGGAGGTGGTAACTGTGAAAAAGAGATTGACAGCCGCGGCATGCGCGGCATGGATGATTCTGACACTGATCGTTCCGGCAGGCTGCGGCCAGGCGGAGCGGAGTGAACAGCCGGAGAACGGGCAGACGCAGGAAAGCGTAAGCCTGCCGGGACAGGAGCCGGAAGAAACGGAGCAGGACAGCTCGGTGGTGCAGGAGCCGGAGGAAGCCGCATCGGAAACCCTGACGGCGGGCGTTTATCAATATCATCTGGAAACGGCGGAAAAGAGCTGGAGCGCATCCAATGGGGAGGAAGCCTGTACGGTTGCTCTGGAATATCCGGTCTTTGAGGGAGAAAGCCCTGCGGAAGCGGCGATCAACGAGTATTTTCAGCAATGGGCAGAAGAAAAGCTCGCCGCCTATGAAACGTCGGAGTTTGTGCAGGAGGCGCTGGAAATGAGGGAATCCGGCGAGTATACCATCCCCGCTTATTCGGACGACTATGCGGTGGAAGAGGTGACTGTTGCACAGGGGGTGATCTCCATCCGGATGGACAATTATCTCTATCTGGGCGGCGCGCATGGGATGCCGGGCCGGGAAAATCACATTTTCAGCGAGGCGGACGGCAGTCAGATCTCGCTTCCGGAGCTGCTTTCTCTTTCAGAGGATGAGATAAATGAGCTGGCAAGGGCGGCATTTTTGGCCCGTATTGAGGAAAAACATCCGGAGGACGGTTTTTTTGAGGACGCTGCGGAGACGATCAGTGCCAAAACGGACTTTATCAGCCAGAGCTGGCTGTCCCGGGAGGGCGTTGTTTTTTACACGCAGCCCTACGAGGCCGGCCCCTATGCGGCGGGCTTCATCGAGGTGACCCTGACCTGGGAGCAGCTCGGACTGTAACGGCAAAACGCCTGTGAAAGATCTGTTACAAAAGCTTCCTGTATATTTCCATGCCGGGCCGAACACAATAAAGATGTAAACCGGAACCGGAAAGCTGCATCGGCGGCAAAACGGGCTTTGCCCGCCGGCGGCTTTCCTTCAGAATAAAAACGGAAAAGAGGTATGGAAATGGCGAATATTTCAGAGCTCGACCTGCAGAACCTGCGCCACCTGATTGGCGGCTGCGACACGACCCACTGTAAAATGAAGGAATACGCCTCCTGGGCGGAGGATGCGAAGATCAAACAGTTCTTCGAGGAGGGCGCGAAGTCCGCGATGGAGAACAAACAGCAGCTCATGAAATTTTTACAGTAAGGCCGGACGGCGGAAAGGATGTGCGAAAAATGATGCAGGAAAAAACGATGGTAGCGGATGCTCTCGCCGGGATCAACGGGGAGCTGACCAGATACGGCGAAATGATCGCCCAGACAGAAAATAAGGAGCTGAAAACCACGCTGAAGCAGATGCGCAACGCGGCGGAGCAGTGCCAGGAGCAGCTCTATCAGCTCGCGAGGGAGAAGTCCTACTATGTGCCCGCGCAGAAGGCGACGCCTGAGGAAATCTCCCATGTGAGAGGACTCTTTACCTCCGCGACGCTTTAAGACGAAGGCGGAAATGTGGCAACGGGGGCGGGAAAGCCCCCTTGTCACACGCTTCGGGTGATTGGGGTGGCTGATCGGTGTTACATAGATTAAACTGTCCGCAGGACAGAGTGAAAGCTTATGGCGTAGATGGATAGGAGAAAGTGAATAAAAACACGGGCTATGAGGCAGAGCCGGATTTTAAGGCTCTGCCTGTTTGTATTTTCAGCCTGTTCCTTTTTCTCCTGTTTAGAAAAATGTGCTTCGAAGAGCCCTGTTTTTGGGAAAAATGTGATTTTAGAACGATAATAATGGAGAAAAAAGTACAAATACCTCATTGAAAAACACGGAAAAATGTGTTACGCTGATATCGGCCGTTCGGAAAGGAAGGTGGTTCTTCTGAAAAGAAATGCAATGCAGGAGCTGATCAGCTGGAAATCCAGTGAAATGCGTAAACCAATGGTCATGCGCGGCGCGCGTCAGGTTGGTAAAACATGGCTGATGAAGGAGTTTGGACAAAGCTGCTATGAAAGCTGTGTTTACTTTAACTTTGACGAAGAAGATGAGCTGAAATCCATCTTTGAGATCAATAAAAATCCTCACCGCATCGTAGAACTGCTGTCTATGATCGCCGGAGAAAAAATTCTTCCGGGAAAGACGCTGATCATCTTTGATGAGATTCAGGAATGTCCCGAAGCGTTGAACACGCTCAAATACTTTAAAGAAAAGGCCAACGATTATCATGTGATCGCGGCCGGAAGCCTGCTGGGGACGCTCCTGGCAAAGCCGAAATCCTATCCGGTGGGGATGGTGAATCTGATAGATATTTATCCTCTGACCTTTGATGAATTTCTCGCCGCGACAGATCCCGTGCTTTATGACTTTTACTGCGGCATCCGGAAGGGGCAGCCCATTGAAGAGATCTTTCACAACCGCCTGCTGGAGGCCTTTAACAATTATCTCATCATCGGCGGAATGCCGGAATGTGTTTCATCCTGGGCCGCATACAAGGATCCGGCCCAGGTTTTACGGACACAGCGTGAATTGATTGAAATCTATGAAAATGATTTTTCGAAGCACAATGGAAAGGTTAACAGCGGACGGATCCTGATGGTATTTCGCAGTATTGTGGCGCAGCTTGCCAAGCCCAATGAAAAATTTATGTATGGAGCCGTTCGGGAGGGCGGCAGGGCGAGGGATTTTGAAGAGGCCATCGAATGGCTGGTCTCCGCCGGTATGCTGAATCGGGTCTACAATGTTTCCAAAATGGAGCATCCTTTATCCGCGTTTGAAAAGCTGGATCAATTCAAGCTTTTTGTGTTTGATACCGGTCTGCTGAAGCACATGGCTGGGATTGATAACAGTGCGATCCTTCTGAAAACAGATTTCCAGTTTAAAGGACCGCTGACTGAAAACTATGTCTTACAGCAGCTTCGGGGTCAATTTGAGGTGGAGCCGCACTATTTTGCCGATAAAAACAGTGAGATCGACTTTGTGCTGCAATACGGTACACAGATCATTCCCGTTGAAGTAAAAGGAGGGGAGGATAAGGCCGCGCCTTCCTTTAAGCGTTATGTCGCAGGCCGGCAGCCGGAGTACGCGGTCCGTTTCTCCAGACGGGGCTGGCGGAAGGACGGAGCTATCACAAACCTCCCGCTCTACCTCGCCGGAAAGACCAGAGAGCTGCTGTGACTTACACCTCCGCCTGCTTCAGCCCGCTGATGTCCGAATCGATCATCATGGAGTAGTTGGTATAGTAGACCACGAAGCCCGGCTTTCCGCCGGCGGGCTTTTTCACGTTCTTTTTCTCGGTGTAATCCACCTCCACCTTTTCATTCCCGCGGCCCTTGGAATAGTAAGCCGCAAGCCTTGCCGCGTCCTCAAAGGTGGCGTCCGGAAGCTCCCCTCCTTTGGATTTCACTATGACATGGGAGCCGGGGATGCCCTTGGCATGGAACCACCAGTCGTTTCCGGAAGCAAAGCGGAAGGTCAGCTCCTCGTTCTGGTAATTGTTTTTCCCCACATAAATATCGTAGCCGTCGCCGCTTATATAATGAAAAGGAACGCTGGTGATCTTCACCTTTTTGGCGCGGCTTCCGCCTTTTCTTTTCAGGTAGCCGCTTTCGATCAGCTCCTCGCGGATCTGAACCAGATCGTCCTCCTTCTGGGCGATATCCAGGCAGGTGCTGATGGATTCCAGATGCTCCACCTCCGCTTTGGTCTCCAGGGTGAGGGCGGAGAGCGCCTCAAAGGTGCGTTTCAGCTTATTGTATTTTTCAAAATATTTCTTCGCGTTTTCTCCGGCGGTGAGAGTGGGATCCAGCGGAATGGTGATGTCCTCCCCTGTATAATAGTTGGGGCAGGTGAGGGCCTTCGCGCCGGACTCTGCACTGTAGCCGTAGGTGTTCAAAAGCTCTCCGTACACCCGGTATTTATCCCGCTTCTCGGTATCCCGCATCTGTCTGATCTGCAGGTCATATTTTTTCACATTCCGCTCAAGGGCGGTGGAAACGATCCGCCGCAGATCTGAGGAGCGCTGGCGGATGCGTGTGACCGTATTTTTTTCCGCGTAATAATCCTCCAGCAGGGCGGAGATGGAAGCGTAACCTTTACGCAGGGCGGTCGGGTAGGAGGTCAGGGTCAGCGCTGCGTATTCCGCGGGAGCGGTCGGCCTTGCGCCGGAGGAGGAACCGTCCTGGGAGGCGTTCCGCCCGCCCGCCTCATACACGATGCAGGGAGAAAAGCGCTCCTCCCTCACGTCCTCCATCATTCGGGAAAAGGCTTCCCAGAGCGCCTGTCTGCCGTCCTCGTCCAGCGCGGCGGTGGACAGATCCGCGTTTCCGCCCGCCCGATAGCAGATCTCATGGGCGATGGCGGGGGACAGACCGGTGAAGGAGGTGTAGAGCGCCTTGAAGCAGGGCTGGGCGCTGGAAAACACCCGCTCCATGAAAAGCGTCCGGTCCGCTTCCAGCGGATTCGCCTTATCTTGGGTGTGAGGGATGAAATAATCCTTTCCGGGAAGCACCTCCCGGACGGAGCTGACCAGGCCGGAAATGTGCTTGATACTGTCGATGATCATGTTGTTTTCATCGCAGAAAATGATATTGCTGTGCTTGCCCATCAGCTCCACGATGAGCTGTTTGGTGCGCAGATCCCCCATTTCGTCCAGATGCTCGATCTGAAAATTCAGGATCCGCTCCATGCCCGGCTGTGTGATTGACAGGATCCGTCCGTTCTGGATATGCTTGCGCAGAAGCATGCAGAAGTTGGGCGCCGTCATGGGGCTGGTCTTATTTTTCCCTGTTAGAAAGCACAGCGGCAGGGAGGCCGAGGCGGACAGGGTGAGCCTGTACTGGGTGCTGTTGTTTTTTATGGTAAGAAGCAGCTCGTCCGGTTCCGGCTGCGCGATCTTGTAAACCCGCCCGCCGGTGAGCGCATCGGACAGCTCCTTCCGGATCGCTGCGATCGTGATACCGTCAAATGCCATGTGAAACATCCTTTCTTTTTTGGACTGCATTGGTGTGTTGCCGTTCACCGCCCCTAGTGTACGAGTGAACTGTAAGACATAGTATATCAGCATGGCCGCGCGGGCACAAGTGAATCTTGACGGGGGTGCGGTTCTGACTTATAATAAATTGAATATGGGAAGCTTTGCCCCTGCCTGAATATATCAGGGTAGCGGCCGGGCTGCCGATCCGGAGGACAGCAGATGATAAAAAGCATGACAGGGTTTGGCCGCTGCGAGGCCGCAGACGCCGACCGAAAAATCACGGTGGAAATGAAGTCCGTCAATCACCGTTATCTGGACGTGAGCATGAAGATGCCCAAGAAGCTGAATTTTTTTGAGGCGGCTATCAGGGGCACACTGAAGGAATACATCCAGAGAGGAAAGGTGGATCTGTTCCTTTCCTATGAGGATTTTACCCAGAGCGGCGGAACGGTCAGATACAGCCGGGAAACGGCGGCGGAATATCTGAAATACTTAAGACAGATGGCTGAGGAATTTTCTCTGGAGGATGATATCAAGGTTTCCTCCCTTGCCCGCTTTCCGGAGGTTTTTTCCATGGAAGAGGGAGATATGGACGAGGAGGGCATCTGGAAGACGCTGGAAAAGGCGCTTCGGGGCGCTGCTGAGGCATTGACCCGGACCCGGATCAGCGAAGGGGAAACCCTGAAGAACGATCTGATCGGAAAGCTGGACGGCATGCTGGAGCATGTGGCTTTCATTGAGGCGCGCTCACCCCAGATCGTCGCGGAATACCGCCAGAATCTGGAGGCGAAGGTGAAGGAGCTTCTGGGAGACGCGCAGGTGGATGAGAACCGCCTCGTGATGGAGGTCACGATCTTTGCGGATAAGGTCTGTGTGGATGAGGAGCTGGTGCGGCTGAAGAGCCACATCGAAACCACGAGGAAAACCCTTCTCGAGGGCGGAAGCGTCGGAAGAAAGCTGGATTTCATCGCGCAGGAAATGAACCGGGAGGCCAATACGATCCTCTCCAAGGCCAGCGATCTGGAAACCTCCAATCACGCCATCGAGCTGAAAACGGAGATCGAAAAGGTCAGGGAGCAGATCCAGAACATTGAATAAAGGATGAAATGAGGATTTTTATGAACCAGTTTATTCATGTGGGCTTTGGGAATCTTGTGAACACGGATAAGGTGATCGCGGTGGTGAGTCCGGAATCCGCGCCGGTAAAGAGAATGGTGCAGACGGCTAAGGAGGCGGGAACCGCGGTGGACGCTACCCAGGGGCGCAAGACCAAGGCGGTGCTGGTGATGGAAAACGGGCAGCTCGTGCTTTCCGCGCTTCTGCCGGAAACCATAGCGAACAGGGCGCAGCCCGGACGGGAGGAAATGGATGAAGCGTAAAGGAATTCTGATCGTGGTATCCGGCTTTTCAGGGGCGGGCAAGGGTACGCTCATGAAAGAGCTTTTAAAGCGGTATGACAATTACGCCCTTTCGGTCTCCATGACCACAAGGCAGCCCAGAGAGGGCGAGGTGGACGGCGAGTCCTACTTTTTTGTGGATAAGGAGACCTTTGAAAAAACGATTGAAAATGACGGCCTGATCGAATATGCTTCCTACTGCGGCAATTATTACGGAACGCCGCGGGAGTATGTGGAAAGGTGCCTGGAAAACGGCCTGGACGTGATCCTGGAGATCGAGATCCAGGGCGCGCTCAAGGTGAAGGGAAAATTCCCGGAGGCGCTGCTTCTGTTCGTCATGCCGCCTGACGCCGCAGAGCTGAAGAGGCGGCTTGAAGACAGGGGAACGGAAAGCCCGGAAGTGATCAGGCAGCGGCTCGCCCGCGCTTCCGAGGAGGCGGACGGCATTGAAAAGTATGAATATCTGATAATTAACGACGACCTGGACGAATGCGTGCGCGAGATGAACGACATCATCAACGCGGCGCGCAAAGCACCGGTCAGAAACAGGCGGATGATCGCCGATATGCGTTCCCAGCTGAACGCGGTAGTGAAAGGAGAATAAAAAATGTTACATCCCTCTTACAGTGATTTGATGAAAGTGGTAAACAGCGGCGCGCAGGAGGGCGAGGGCCAGATCGTCAACAGCCGTTATTCCATCGTGATGGCGACGGCGAAGAGAGCCAGACAGATCATCGGCGGAGACGATCCGATGGTGAGCATGAAGACGGGCATGAAGCCTCTGTCTGCCGCCGTGGAGGAGCTGAATGAAGGAAAGATCCGCATCCTGAGCGATGAGGAGGCCGCCGCGGAGCTTGGCGTGGAAGAATGACGGGAAAGGAAAAGGAGGAAGAGAAATCGCTTCGGGCATTTCTCTTTTTTCAGTCAGACCTATGAAAATACTGTTTGTTTCCCTCGGCTGTGACAAAAACCTGGTGGATACGGAAATGATGCTGGGGATGCTGGCACAGCGGGGGCATACCTTTACGGACGATGAGGCGGAGGCGGAAGCCGTGGTGGTCAACACCTGCTGCTTCATCGGGGACGCCAAGGAGGAGAGCGTGAACACCCTTCTGCAGATGGCGGAGCTGAAAAAGGAAGGAAGGATCCGGGTGCTCATCGCTGCGGGCTGTCTTGCCCAGCGCTACCGGGAGGAGATCCAGCAGGAGATCCCGGAGGTGGATGAGATCCTTGGCACCATGGCCATCGACAAGGTGGCGGACGCCATCGACGAGGTGACGGCGGGACATAAGGAAAACCATATCCCGGAGCCCGACGCGGCGATCGTATACGGAAAGAAGCGCAGCGTGACCACCGGCGGCCATTACGCCTATCTCAAGATCGCGGAGGGCTGCGACAAGCGCTGCACCTATTGCGTGATCCCGAAGGTGCGCGGAAGCTTCCGCAGCGTGCCCATGGAGGCGCTTGTGAAGGAAGCCGAAGAGCTTGCGGCGGGCGGTGTGCGGGAGCTGATCCTCGTGGCGCAGGAAACCACCGTTTACGGCAAGGACCTGTACGGAAGAAAGGCGCTTCCCGAGCTTCTGGAAAAGCTGTGCCGCATTCCTGGCCTGTACTGGATCCGCCTTCTGTACTGCTATCCGGAGGAGATCACCCCGGAGCTGATCGACTGCATCAGACAGGAACCCAAGATCTGCCATTATCTGGATATGCCCATCCAGCATGCGGCGGACGGAATTTTGAAAAAAATGGGAAGGCGGACGAATCAGGAGGAGCTTCGGGAGCGCATCGCGCAGATCCGGGAGGCCATTCCCGATATCTGCCTGCGCACCACGCTGATCAGCGGTTTCCCGGGCGAGACCCAGGAGGACTTCGAGGAGCTTTACAATTTTGTGGATGAGATGGAATTTGACCGGCTGGGCGTGTTCCCCTATTCCCAGGAGGAAGGAACCCCTGCGGCCGGGATGCCGGATCAGGTACCCCAGGAGATCCGGGAATCCCGCAGGGATGAGCTGATGGAGCTGCAGCAGGAGATCGCCTTTGAAAAGGCGGAGGCGCAGAAGGGCCGGACGGTGCTTGCCATGATCGAAGGAAAAATGGAGGACGAAAACGCCTATGTGGCAAGAACCTACATGGACGCGCCCGGCGTGGACGGCCTGCTTTTCATCAACACCGCAAGACAGCTTCTGACCGGAGATTTTGTCCGGGTGCGCGTCACCGGAGCCTGTGACTATGATTTGATAGGAGAATTGGAAGATGAATTTACCGAATAAGCTGACCATACTCAGAATGATCATGATCGTGCCCTTTGTGGTGTTCATGCTTGCGCCCATCGGAGGCGCAGCGGGAAAATGGATCGCCCTCGCTCTGTTCGTGGCGGCAAGCCTCACCGACCTTCTGGACGGAAAGATCGCAAGAAAATATAATCTGGTGACCACCTTTGGGAAATTCATGGACCCGCTGGCAGACAAGCTGCTGGTCTGCTCCGCCCTGATCTGTCTGGTGGAGCTGGGACGGATCCCCTCATGGATCGTCATCATCATCATCAGCCGGGAATTCATCATCAGCGGCTTCCGCCTGGTGGCCTCCGACAAGGGCGTGGTCATCGCGGCGAGCTGGTGGGGCAAATTTAAGACCACCTTCCAGATGGTGATGATCGTTCTGATGATCGCTGACATCGCCGCCCTTTCTATCGTGACGCAGATCGTCATGTGGATCGCCCTGATCCTGACGGTGGTGTCCCTTCTGGATTACCTGCTGAAAAACAGGGACGTGATGAAAGATCCCAAATAAAAAAAGCGTGCGTCAGAGTAAAAAGATGCCGTCTGATGGCGGCATGAACCTTTGGTTCGTGCTTGTATAGATATCGCCGATGGCGGTATGGAGGTAGAAATGACAGTAGAGCTGATCTGTGTGGGAACCGAGCTTCTGCTTGGAAATATCGTGAATACCAACGCGGCCTGGCTGGCGGAGCAGTGCGCCGCGCTGGGCCTGTCCTGCTATTATCAGACGGTGGTGGGGGACAATGCGCAGCGCCTTGCAGGGATCCTGCGGACCGGGCTGGAGCGCTCCGATATCCTGATCCTGTCGGGCGGCCTTGGGCCAACCCAGGACGATCTGACGAAGGAAACGGCGGCGCAGGTCTGCGGGAAGCGGCTGATTGAGGATGCGCGCTCCCTTTCCCGGATCGAGGACTATTTCCGGGAGCGGGGGCTGAAAATGACGGACAATAACCGGAAGCAGGCTCTGGTTCCGGAAGGGGCCGTTGTGGTTGACAACGATAACGGAACGGCCCCCGGGATCATTCTGGAAAAGGACGGAAAACATATCGTCCTGCTTCCCGGCCCGCCCAACGAGCTGACCCCCATGTTTGAAAAGAGCATCGCGCCCTGGCTTCTGTCCCTGAATCCGAACGGCCCTGCGGTGATCTATTCCCGCACGGTGAAGATCTGCGGCCTGGGAGAGAGCGGCGTGGAGAGCCTGATCACCGACCTGGAAGCCCATGAAAATCCCACGGTGGCCCCTTATGCAAAGACGGGAGAGGTGCACCTGCGCGTCACCGCCCGCGCGGCGGATGAAAAAGCGGCGAAAAAGCTGGTGAAGCCCGTTGTGAAGGAGCTGGAAAGACGGTTCGGCCGGGCGGTCTACACCACCAAAAACGAGGTGACGCTGGAAGAAGCAGTGGCCCGGCTTCTGAAAAAGAACGGTCTGACCGCAGCTACGGTGGAATCCTGCACCGGAGGCCTTCTTGCCGGAAGGCTGGTTAATGTGCCCGGCGTGTCGGATGTGTTTAAGAGCGGATTTGTGACCTATTCCAATAAGGCGAAGCGCAGACATGTGGGAGTGAAAAAGGAAACCCTGCAAAAATATGGCGCAGTAAGCCCTCAGACCGCGGAGGAAATGGCTGTGGGCGGAGCGAAGGCTGCCGGAGCGGACGTGGCGGTTTCCATAACGGGAATCGCCGGGCCTGACGGCGGAACCGATGAAAAGCCGGTCGGCCTTGTTTATATGGCCTGCTTCGTCTGCGGCAATGTATGGGTGGAAAAATTCCACTTCAAGGGAAACCGGGCGAAGATCCGGGAAGCCTCGGTGGCAGCTGCGCTGACGCTGATGCGAAGCTGCATTCTGGAGGTGTTTGGCTGAATCATCGGAAACGGCGGGGAAAGCGTGTTCCGCCGGACTGACGCGGGGGAGAGACGGGATTTGCTTGCGGCCGGCAGGGCCGACGGAGGGATGATTATGAACGAAGCGCATCAGGAGGAATATACATTTTGCCCGGAATGCGGGGCCCTCGCCAAAGATGGCGTCTGCGTAAACTGCGGCTGGGGAAAGGCGGAAAGCAGGCCGGACGGAGATTGGAATGCGCCCGAGGCTGACGGCATGACGGACAGCCCATACCTGCAGGATGGAAACGATACCCAAAACAAAAATGCCGGTTCCACAGACTATGGCCCGCAGAACGGAGCCGGCTATGGCCCTGGAACCGGCCCTTTTTGCGGCCCGCAGAATAGAGGCGGCTACGACCCTGGAACCGGCCCGTTTTACGGCCCGCAAAACGGAAGGAACCCTGGCTTTGGCTGCGGCCCGAACGGCGGACAGGGGCCATGGCAGGGACAGCCGTACGGACAGGATTATGGCGGCGGAATGCCCCCGTATACGCCCCATGGCCATGGCCCGCAGCCTTACGGTACTTACGGAGCAGGACCGGACAAAAGGAATAACACAAAGGTAATCGCCGCAGTCGCCATAACCGTGCTGGCTGTTTTGCTTTGCCTTGCTCTGGTTCTGATATTCTTCCTGGTGAAAAATTCTGTGCATACCGCAGTGATCTCTGAAACCGAACGGCAGGAAAATTTTGGAATTCCCTATCCGGATGAGGGCTACGCGCCGGAATGGTACGGACAGCTTCCCTACGAATATGATGCGCCCTCCGAAGCGGAGCCGGAACCGGAGGAGGAATATGTGCCCAGCGCGGAGGATGATTATTACGTGACGCTTGCGGACGCGGTGCGGGATGATCTGAGCTATTCCGTGGAATGGGAGGAATATGATCTGACGGACGATGAGACAGGGGCAACCGCTGTCGGCAGGTATCCCAGGCTTGTGGGAGGAAATATCCCGCAGGTGGAAGAGCTGAACGAGCTGATCGAAAGGGAAGCTACCTATTTCACAAACCTCTACAACTATTATAGAAGCTGGCAGGGTGAAAACGTGGTCTATAACGTGGAGAGCATGGGCTACGTTACCTATATGGATGAAGAAAAGATCAGCATTGTGCTGGAGGAAAATTATGTGATGGACGGGCAGAGCAGCATTTCTCTGTACAGCATCAATATTGACCTCATCAGCGGGGAGGTGCTGAACAACGGAAGGCTGATCGAATACAGCCAGAAGCTTGTCGATGAATTCCGCAGCCAGAACGAATACCAGAATGGAGCGGTTGACGCGGTGGAGAATATGGATGATGAACAGCTTCTCGATTTCCTTTCTGATGAGAATACGAATATTGTGTTCTATACTCCTGTGGGGCTGGAAATAGGATTTAACTATACTACCAGCGACAGCACGGGATGGGTGACGGCTACTATAAAAAATTACGAGCGGTATGTGACGAAGTTTTGATGAAACAGATCCCCGCGGCTTTCTGGCCGGCGGGGATTTATCATAAAAGGCGTAGTTGTGAAAAAACGGTGGATTTTCAGCAGAAATCATGCTACAATAAATTACATTCATTTTTTTCAGATAGACCGGACCCGTCGGCTGTGTCCGGGTTTTCAGGCGTTTCGCCGTAATTTCCAGAAATAGAATTGACAAATCCGGGCGGATGTTTTAAGATGAAAAAGAACATTTGTTCTGGATGAAAAACGGGCGGCTGCCGTCACGGACACCGTTCCGGGGCGATTGAAATACCGCCGGGTTATAAAAGAGGCTGGCACGGACCGGCAGTTCGTGCTGTGAAGGAGGAAGAAATGGAAAGAGAAGAGAAGCTGAAAGCGCTGGATGCGGCGCTGGCACAGATTGAGAAGCAGTATGGCAAGGGAGCGGTGATGAAGCTGGGAGATCCGTCCTCGCAGATGAACGTGGAGACCATTCCCACGGGGGCGCTCAGCCTTGATATCGCTCTGGGACTGGGAGGCATTCCCAAGGGAAGGATCGTGGAGATATACGGGCCGGAGTCCAGCGGTAAGACGACCGTGACGCTTCATATGATCGCGGAGGTGCAGAGGCGGGGAGGAATCGCGGGCTTCATTGACGCGGAGCATGCGCTGGATCCCGTCTATGCGAAGAATATCGGTGTGGATATCGATAATCTGTATATTTCTCAACCGGATAACGGAGAGCAGGCGCTGGAGATTACGGAGACAATGGTGCGTTCCGGAGCAATCGATATCATCGTCGTTGACTCGGTGGCGGCTCTGGTGCCGAAGGCGGAGATTGACGGGGACATGGGCGACTCTCATGTGGGTCTGCAGGCAAGGCTGATGTCCCAGGCGCTGCGCAAGCTGACCGCTGTGATCAGCAAGTCCAACTGCACGGTGATCTTCATCAACCAGCTCCGTGAGAAGGTGGGCGTGATGTTTGGAAACCCGGAGACCACCACGGGAGGCCGTGCACTCAAATTTTATTCCACTATCCGGCTTGATGTCCGCAGGATCGAGGCGCTCAAGCAGGGCGGCGAGGTGGTGGGAAACCGCACGCGCGTGAAGGTGGTGAAGAATAAGATCGCTCCCCCCTTCAAGGAAGCGGAGTTCGATATCATGTTCGGAAAGGGAATCTCAAGGGAAGGGGATATTCTGGACCTTGCGGTGGGGCTGAATATTGTCAACAAGAGCGGCGCGTGGTTTGCCTATGAAGGAAACAAGATCGGTCAGGGCCGGGAAAATGCCAAGACCTTCCTTGCGGATCACAGAGAGGTCTGCGATGAGATCGAGCAGAAGGTGAGAGCGCATTATATTTCCGAAGCGAAGCCTCAGGAGGACAAAGAGGAAGCGGAACAGAAGGAAAAGGCGGCTGAAAAGCCCGGAAAGCAGCCGGAAAGACAGCCCGAAAAGCAGTCGCAATAAGCTGCGGGAGAAGGACAGATGACGGTTACCAGTATCCTGCCGGAGGGCAGAACGAAGTATGCGGTCGTCATTGACGGAGAGCGTGTGTTCACCCTGTACCGGGGAGAGCTTTCCAGATACCGGATCCGGGAAGGGGAAGAGCTTTCGGAGGAGGCGTTTGCTGAAATCATGCAGACGCTTCTTCCCAAACGGGCAAAGCTGCGCTGTATGAACCTTTTAAAGAGCCGCAGCTATACCAGAAGACAACTGACGGAAAAGCTCCGCGCGGGAAAATATCCGGAAGCCGTGATCGAGGAGGCCCTGGCTTATGTGGAATCCTACGGCTATGTTGACGATGCGGCCTATGCAAGAAGCTATGTAGAGGATCAGATAGAGAAAAAGGGCCTCAGAAGGATTGAGGAGGAGCTTCTCAGAAAGGGCGTTGACCGGGCGCTGATCGAGGAAGCCGTTTCCCTGGTACAGGAGAAGGACGGCGCGCAGGATGAAGCCTCTTTGATTCGCGCTCTTCTGGAAAAAAAGCGTTTTAACGCCGCAGAGGCAGATCTGTCGGAGAGAAGAAGGATACAGGCTTTTCTTTTTCGAAAGGGTTTTTCGGCGGAGGGTATACGCAGAGCGATGGACGGGGGCTGTTATGACGACATATAGGCATATATAGGCATATATAGGCATCAGGAAGAAATGCAGCATTTTTTTTGTGCAGAAGCAACGAAAAAAAATGAAAAATGTGTTTTGGACTTGACATAGTACCTGTTATTTATTAAAATTGTAGTGTTGTAAACGATTATAAGAATGTTTGTGTGTACATACATTCTGTGACAGATATTCGTACAATGAAAATTAAATAAGGAGGTGCTCCTGTCTATGCTTTATTACGTGATAGCGGTAGCGGTCACACTGGTGATTTCTGTCCCGGTGACTTTCGTGGTGACTTCTGCATACAGGAAAAAAGAAACGGAAACGAAAATCGGTAATGCCGAGGAGAAAGCCAGGGAGATCATTGACGACGCTTTGAAGTCTGCTGAGGCCAAAAAGCGGGAAGGTCTGCTGGAGGTAAAGGAAGAATCCATTCGTGCAAAGAACGAACTGGATAAGGAGATCAAGGAACGCAGAGCAGAGGTGCAGCGTTTTGAGAGAAGGGTTCAGCAGAAAGAGGAGAATGTGGACAAGAAGGCGGATGCCCTTGAAAAGAAGGAATCCACGCTTTCAGCCCGTGAAGGAGAGCTGGCTAAGCAGAGATCAGAGATCGCAAAGCTGAATGAGCAGAGAATACAGGAACTGGAACGAATCTCAGGTTTAACCTCCGAACAGGCAAAAGATTACCTGTTGAAAATTGTTGAAGATGAAGTAAAGCACGAATCAGCCGTAATGATCAAGGATATGGAGGCCAGGGCCAAAGAGGAGGCGGATAAGAAGGCTCGCGAATATGTGGTTACGGCCATTCAGAGATGTGCGGCCGACCATGTTGCGGAAGCTACAATATCCGTCGTCCAGCTTCCCAACGATGAAATGAAGGGAAGGATCATCGGGCGTGAGGGCCGCAATATCAGAACGCTGGAAACGCTGACCGGCGTGGATCTGATCATCGACGATACCCCGGAAGCGGTTATTTTGTCTTCCTTCGATCCGATCAGAAGAGAGGTCGCGAGGATCGCGCTTGAGAAGCTGATCGTGGATGGACGTATTCATCCCGCGAGAATCGAAGAGATGGTGGAAAAGGCGCAGAGGGAAGTCGAGGTAATGATCAAAGAGGAGGGAGAGGCCGCGCTCCTGGAAGTGGGCGTGCACGGCGTTCATCCCGAACTCGTAAAGTTACTCGGAAAACTGAAGTTCAGGACGAGCTACGGACAGAATGCGCTGAAGCATTCCATAGAGGTGGCTCAGTTGTCAGGACTTCTGGCAAGCGAGCTTGGACTGGATGTGAGAATGGCAAAGCGTGCCGGCCTGCTGCATGATATCGGCAAGGCTGTGGATCACGAAATGGAAGGCTCCCACATTCAGCTCGGCGTTGAGCTTTGTAAAAAGTATAAGGAATCCGCCGTCGTCATTAACGCGGTGGAATCCCATCACGGCGATGTTGAGCCGACTACCCTCATTTCCTGCGTCGTGCAGGCGGCTGATACGATTTCGGCAGCCCGGCCCGGTGCAAGAAGGGAGACGCTGGAAACCTATACCAGCAGGCTTACGCAGCTGGAAGAAATCGCAAACAATTTCAAAGGTGTGGATAAATCTTATGCCATTCAGGCGGGCAGAGAGATTCGTGTTATGGTAATTCCTGAACAGGTATCGGATGCGGACATGGTTCTGATGGCCCGTGATATTTCAAAGGCGATTGAAGCCGATCTGGAATATCCCGGACAGATCAAGGTCAATGTTATCAGAGAAAGCCGCGTTTCGGATTACGCAAAATAGTCAGACAAAACAGTAAACAAAAGCTCTGCGGGCGACGCCTGCAGAGCTTTTTGCTATCGGAAATTTGTAATTTTATAGTGAATCGGCATCCTGACACGGCGGAGCGCAGATGAATTGGAAAATAAGAAAAGGGGGATGGAAATGGCAGATGAATTTAAACGACTGAAAAGAGATCTGGTTTATAAAGGCGCGATCGTGGATTTTTATAAGGACACCATACAGGTGCCCAACGGAAATATTGTCGAATGGGATTTTATCAGGCATCAGGGGGCTGCGGCCGTGGTTCCTGTCCGGGAGGATGGCAGGCTTCTTATGGTCCGGCAGTACAGAAACGCGCTGGACAGATACACGCTGGAGATCCCGGCAGGAGGTCTGAACGGGGCGGATGAGCCCACCCGTGATGCAGCCGCCAGAGAGCTGGAGGAGGAAACCGGCTATACGGCGGGAAAACTGGAATGGCTGATCACTGTACGCACCACGGTGGCCTTCTGCAACGAAAAGATCGATATCTACCTCGCGACGAACCTCTCGCGAGGACAGCAGCACCTTGACGAGGATGAGTTTATCAATGTGGAAGCCTATACCGTGCAGGAGCTGTGCGATAAGATCCTGAGCGGAGAGATCGAGGATTCCAAAACCATAGCGGCTGTCATGAGCTACAAGGCGAAGCTGGAGCAGTGCTGATGCGGTGACAGTGCTGATACGATGACAATGCTGATTCGGCGACAGGGTTGAGACAGCGACAGCTCTGAGGCGGCTGTGCAGGATCGGACTGACGGAATACTCTGGGAATATTTTTTGGAATAGTCCTCCGATCCGCCGACATATAATTGAGAAAAAGCGCCTGGGGCGCAAGTGGGCGGAGGCGATGCATGTGGGGGAATATTTTGGGAAAACAGGACTCAGGTCCCTGATTTCGCCCAGATTCAGCCGCCGTGCGTTTGTGATTTTTCTGACGGGCTTTTTGGCCGGGCTTGCGCTTGTTTTTATTGGACAGGAGGGACTGGTACAGAATACCTCTTTTCTGAATCACGAAAGTATAGAAGGGATCAGTGCACTTGAGATCGATCGGCAGGGGCTTCTGCTTTACAGCCTGAGGCAGCGGCTGCTTCCGGCAGGCGTTATGGTATTGGCGGCAGCGGCGGGAGCAGGCGGAGCCGCAGTCTGTCTTTTCCTTTTGTGGAGCGGATTTTCGGCCGGTGCGCTGCTTTCGGTGCTTTCTCTCAGATATGGGATCCGCGGCGTCGTACTGTTTGCAGGAGGGATCCTCCCGCAGGCATTCCTTCTTGTACCTGCATTCTGGCTGCTATGCGGCTGGTGTGTTACCTTCGGACAGAAAAGAGGCGGGAAAGCGGGAGCTGGGAAAGCGCTTTTCCTGACCGCCGAGGGCAGGCTTCTTTTTCTGATCTTCTGTGCGTTCATTGGAGGCTGCGTTTTGGAAGGCTATGTGAATCCCTCCGCTCTTGATAAAATCTTCCTTCTTTTCCGAATGTGATCTATAGACTGTTAAAAAAGCATTAAATTTGCATTTTGTCCTTTCGATTTTATCCGTTTAATGTTATACTAAACAAAAGTCATTTCATCTCATGGTAAACGTCATTATGGCCGTTCGGCCGCACACCAGCAGAAAGGCAGTGGACAGTTGAAGGTTTTTCATACAATTCTCAGGGAAAAAGCAGCGGAAACAGGAAAGGCAGTGCTTCCGGTCATCGGAATCGTATTGCTTTTGTGCTTCAGTATGGCTCCGATCACGCCGGGGATCCTGATGGCGTTTTTGGTAGGAGCGGTATTATTAATGGTGGGGATGGTTCTCTTCTCCATGGGAGTGGATATGTCCATGACCCTGATGGGAGAGCGTGTCGGAACCTGCATGACGAAAACAAGAAAGCTCTGGATCATGGTCCTGATGGGCTTTGTGCTGGGCTTTATCATCACTGTGTCGGAACCGGATCTTCAGGTCCTTGCGGAACAGGTGCCGTCGGTTCCGAATATGACGCTGATCATTGCGGTAGCCGTGGGCGTTGGTATTTTTCTGGTGGTGGCCCTTCTTCGTATGCTTTTCGCGATCGCGCTGCCGCCCATGCTCGTGGCTCTGTATATTGTAGTATTTGGACTTGCTTTTCTGGTACCTGACAGCTTTCTGGCCGTTGCCTTTGACTCCGGCGGCGTTACCACAGGCCCGATGACGGTTCCGTTCATCATGGCTCTTGGCGTCGGTATCGCATCCATCCGTAATGACCGGCATGCCTCGGACGACAGCTTCGGTCTGGTGGCTCTCTGTTCGATCGGCCCCATTCTGGCAGTGCTGATCCTGGGGATGATCTATCATCCGGAAAGCTATGATTATATTCCGGACGCGCTTCCGGAGTTTTCCGATTCGGTGGAGCTGTGCAGATATTTTCTGCATGAGCTGCCCGAATATATGAAGGAAATGGCAATTTCCCTGCTGCCGATCGTGTTGTTCTTCGGGCTGTTTCAGATGATCTTCCGTCTTGTTCCGGTGAGGGGCCTGATCAGGATTGGGATCGGCCTGGTCTATACCTATGCGGGACTGGTTCTGTTTCTGACCGGCGTAAATGTGGGCTTCAGCCCGGCCGGAAACTATCTGGGACAGGTGCTTGCTTCGCTGCCATACCGCTGGGTCATCATTCCCATCGGAATGCTGATCGGGTATTTCATCGTGCGCGCGGAGCCTGCCGTATTCGTTCTTACCAAGCAGGTAGAGGAGATAACGGACGGAGCGATCTCAGCGGGGGCCATGGGCTTAAGCCTTTCCATCGGCGTTTCGGTTTCCCTTGGGCTTGCCATGATCAGGGTGCTGACGGGAATCTCTATTTTCTGGTTCATCATTCCCGGCTATTTCATCGCGCTGGTTCTGTCCTTTTTCGTGCCTAAGATCTTCACCGCCATCGCCTTTGACTCTGGCGGCGTGGCATCCGGGCCGATGACGGCTACCTTCCTTCTGCCCTTCGCTATGGGCGCCTGCTCCGCTGTGGGCGGCAATATCATTACGGATGCCTTTGGCGTAGTGGCGATGGTGGCGATGACGCCGCTCATCACCATTCAGATCCTGGGTCTGGTATTCCGCGTGAGAGCGTCCAGAGCAGAAAAAGAGGGACAGGAAGCATATGTATCTGCCTTTGACGGAATGGGAGATATGGAAATTATTGAACTGTAGGATAACGGATGGCGCTGTAGCGCGGATGGGAGCGGATCGTGAGCAGTGTATATTGTATGGTGACCATAACGGGAAGGAACCATGGAGAACAGTTTTCCTCCCTGTTTAAGGCGGAGCATCTTCCGGTGATGCTGCTGACGCTGGGAAACGGTACGGCGAGCAGCGAGATGCTGGACTATTTCGGCATGGAAAGCAGGGAGAAGATCGTCATTTTTACCATTGTGACACATGAGTCCTGGCGGCATGTGAAGGAACGGATGGAGCAGAAGCTGAACATCGACGTTCCGGGAACGGGAATTTCCTTTATCATTCCGGTCAGCAGTGTGGGCGGAGGCAAGGCGCTCCGATATCTGCTTGCCGGACAGGAGTATGAGAAGGAGGAGGAATCGGAATTGAAGAATACGGAATATGAGCTTCTGATCGTGATTTCCAATTACGGATACAATAACCTGGTGATGGAAGCGGCGAGAGGGGCCGGAGCCGGAGGCGGCACGGTGGTGCACGCAAGAGGCACCGGGATGGAGAAGGCGGAAAAATTCCTGGGAGTGACGCTTGCCGAGGAAAAGGAAATGACCTTTATTGTGGCGAGAGCGGAGAAAAAGAATGAGATCATGCAGGCCATCATGGAAAAGGCGGGTATGGACAGCAAGGCGAAATCCATTCTCTTTTCCCTGCCTGTTACGGAAACGGCGGGCCTGCGGATCAGCGGGGACTGGAAGGGATAAGAAGAAATAAGAAAATAAAAAAAGCCGCGCATGAGGATTGCGTCCCCTGAAGGGAATCCCCGTGCGCGTCTTTTTTATTCATATTCGGCGATATCGTAGATCAGACGTTCAGAGTCCTCCCAGGACAGGCAGGGGTCGGTGATGGATTTGCCGTATACACCGCCGCCCACCTTCTGGCAGCCCTCTACGATGTAGCTTTCGATCATGACGCCCTTGACCAGAGTGTGAATGTCGGGATTCAGCTTCCGGCTGTGCATAACCTCTTTCACGATGCGGATCTGCTGCTCATGCTGTTTGTCCGAATTGCTGTGGTTTGCGTCGATGATGCAGGCAGGATTTTTCAGCTCCCTTTCATTATACAGGGTCAGAAGCAGGTTCAGATCCTCATAATGATAGTTGGGCAGGTTGCGGCCGTGCTTGTTGGTGGCGCCGCGAAGGACCGTGTGAGCCAGATCGTTTCCCGTGGTGTTGACTTCCCAGCCCCGATAGATGAAGGAATGGGGATGCTGGGCGGCATAAACGGAATTGAGCATGACAGAAAAATCGCCGCTGGTGGGGTTTTTCATTCCGGCAGGAACGTCAAAGCCGCTGGCCGCAAGTCTGTGCTGCTGATCCTCTACGGAACGGGCGCCGATGGCCACATAGGAAAGAATATCGGACACGTACCTCCAGTTTTCCGGGTACAGCATTTCATCCGCGCAGGTGAGTCCGGATTCCTCCACCGTATGAATGTGCATTTTGCGCATGGCGATGAGCCCCTGAAGAAAATCAGGATTTTTTTCAGGATCCGGCTGATGGACCAGCCCTTTGTAGCCGTCGCCGGTGGTGCGGGGCTTGTTGGTATAGACTCTGGGAATCAGGATCAGCCTGTCCTTTACCTTTTCATTGACACGGGCGAGCCTGGAAACATAATCGCAGACCGCGTCCTCGTTGTCCGCCGAGCAGGGCCCGATGATAACAAGGAATTTATTGCTTTTTCCAGTAAAAACGTCCCGAATTTCCCGATCGCGCTCCTCCTTTAGCCGTGCGATATGTTCCGGGACGGCATAATCTCTTCTGATCTCTTCCGGGGTGGGAAGCTTTCTGATAAATTCAAAACTCATCTTTCTTTTTTCCTCCGTATGGGAGCATCCGCTGCTCCTGGCGCGCAGAGGGGAATGCTTCCTCTGCAGAACGATCATTCGTATGGATCAGGGCCGCGTTTATTATAATATAGAAAATTTCTGGTTGCAAGCATCGCATTTGTCCCTGTGTCACATTCGTCTCTGTTTACGGATAAGCCCGGAAACAGGTCCCGGTATTTCCCGCTGTGTGAAGCCTTATCCGGGCAGGCAGTAGCGTTTCAGCGGTATGAGGCTGAAAAGGGTGGTGACGAGCTGGCCAAGGAGCATGCCGGTAAGATAGCCCTTCATGCCATAGACGGGAATAGCATGAAAGACGAAAAGCAGGCGAAGGAGGAGGCTTGCCATGCTCAGACCAAAGGTGTAGCCGGTCCTGCCAAGGCCGTGAAGGATGCTGGTGAGCGTGGTATTCAGATAGAGGAAGGGGCAGAGAAAGCCCATCATCACGATGAGCTGGCCGGCCAGCGGACTGTCAAAAAGGAGCGTGCCGACCAGTTCTCCCGCGCACAGAAAGAGAAAGCTGCAGGAAATGCCGAGAAGAAGGCAGTACAGGATACATTTCCGGACAGTACGGCCGATCATGCGATGGTTATTTGCGGAATCCGCCTCTGAAATGGCAGGCATGAGAAGGACGGATACGGAATTGGTGAGTGTCCCGGGGAAAAAGATCAGAGGAAGGGCCATTCCGGTCAAAACGCCGTATACGCTCAGGGATTCGCTGACAGAATATCCATATACCTGCAGCTTGGCCGGGATACAGGCCGCTTCAATGGCCTGCAGAATGTTGATGCACAGCCGGTTCAGGCACAGAGGAGCGGAAAAGGAGAGCATCTGCCCGGCAAGAGAGGAAAGACTGCTTGTGAAATGCTCGCCGGTAAAACGTCCGTTGCCGATACGGACGGCTCCGGAACGGCCTGCCCTGGAGAAGTGAATGCGGACCGCACCGATGGTCAGGAGCATGGAGCCCATTTCTCCGATGACCATGCCGGCGGCCGCCACGGAAACGGAAAGCTCCCTGCCGCTTTGAAGAGCCGCCGCAGAGATGAGATAGACGCTTCCCACGCGGACGAACTGCTCCGCAAGCTGTGCCGAGGCGGGAACGGAAGCTCTGCGCAGGCCGTAAAAATAGCCGTTGATGCAGGAATGGACGGCACTGAAGGGAAAAGAAAGCGCAGCGATGCGCAGAAGCGGCGCACAGCGTGGTTCAAATAAAAGCCGGGCGGCAATAAAATCGGAGCCGCAGAAAATGGCAGCCGTACAGAAAAGGGAGGAGGGCAGGGAAAACAGAAGGCCAACGAAAAGGACGCGGGCGCTGCCCCTGCCGTCCGCGTCAAGCTCCTTTCCGGCTGCAAATTTGGAAACCGCGTTCTGGATCCCGGCTGCGCTGAAGGAGAAAACCAGAGACAGAACCGGGCTGATGAGCTGGTAGATGCCAATGTTTTCCTCTCCGAAGAGACGGGAGAGAAAAATGCGGTAAAAAAAACCGACCAGGCGGCTGACGAGCCCTGTGGCGGTCAGAACCAGCGTGCCGGCGATGAAGGGATTCTTAAGCCTTTGAAGCAGAGGGGAGGAACGGACGGGAAGAGGATTCTTTCTATGAGAATGCAGCATGTCGTCACCGGAAAAGGTCTTTGGGTAAATATATGCGGGGGCGGCAGTTGACAGAACGCAGGGGCAATGGTATAGTAACCTCAGTAAAACGAAGTGCTTTACTAGGAATTAAGCGGCTTTCGGCAGAACGGACAGGAACGCCGCTTTGGAGGAATAAAACAAATCAGGAAAAGGAGACTGCTGATGAAACAGTTCATTTATCTGGATAATGCCGCCACGACGAAAACGGCGCCGGAGGTGGTGGAGGCCATGCTCCCGTATTTTTCAGAGCATTACGGCAATCCGAGCAGCATTTATTCTCTGGGAACGGAAAGCAAGAGGGCGGTCAGCACGGTGCGGGAACAGATTGCCGAAAGCATCGGTGCGGCGGCAAACGAGATTTATTTCACCGCGGGCGGAACGGAAAGCGACAACTGGGCCATCAAGGCGACCGCCGAGGCCTATGCGCAGAAGGGAAAGCATATCATTACCTCCGCCATCGAGCATCACGCGGTGCTGCATACCTGCGAATATCTGGAAAAGAGAGGGTATGAGGTCACTTATGTGGGTGTGGACGAAAACGGCATCCTGAAGCTGGACGAGCTGGAACGGGCCATCCGGCCGGACACGGTGCTCATTTCCATCATGTTTGCCAACAATGAGATCGGAACGATCCAGCCCATTAAGGAGATCGGCCGCATCGCGAAGGAGCACGGCGTTCTGTTCCACACGGACGCGGTGCAGGCATACGGCCAGCTTCCCATCAATGTGGACGAATATCAGATCGACATGCTCAGCGCCAGCGCCCACAAGCTGAACGGCCCCAAGGGAATCGGTTTTCTGTATATCCGCAAGGGCTTAAAGACCCGTTCCTTCATCCACGGCGGTGCGCAGGAGAGAAGCAGGCGCGCGGGCACGGAAAATGTGCCGGGCATCGTGGGATTTGGCGCGGCAAGCGCGAGGGCGATGGCCCGTATGGAAGAAAAGACGAAAAAGGAGATCGAGCTTCGGGACTATCTGATCCGACGGATCGAGGAGGAGATTCCCTACTGCCGCCTGAACGGCGACCGGGAAAGACGCCTTCCCAACAACGTGAATTTCAGCTTTCAGTTTGTGGAGGGAGAATCCCTTCTCATCATGCTGGATATGAGGGGGATCTGCGCCTCCAGCGGCTCCGCCTGCACCTCCGGCTCCCTGGATCCCTCCCATGTGCTCCTTGCCATCGGCCTTCCTCATGAGATTGCCCACGGCTCTCTGCGCCTGACGCTCAGCGAGGAAAATACGAAGGAGGAGCTGGATACCACAGTGGAGGCAATTAAGGAGATCGTGGCAAGGCTCAGGGATATGTCCCCTCTGTATGAGGATTTCATCAAAAAAGGAAAGAGGTAAAAATACATGTACAGCGAAAAGGTTATGGATCATTTTGAGCATCCCAGAAATGTGGGAGAGATAGAGAACGCCAGCGGCGTCGGAACGGTTGGGAACGCGAAGTGCGGAGATATCATGCGGATCTTTCTGGATATCGACGACGACGGCATCATCCGCGACGTGAAATTTAAAACCTTCGGCTGCGGGGCTGCGGTGGCCACCAGCAGCATGGCGACGGAGCTGGTGAAGGGAAAGACGGTGCAGGAGGCCATGCAGGTGACGAACAAGGCTGTAATGGAGGCTCTGGACGGGCTGCCGCCGGTCAAGGTGCACTGCTCCCTTCTGGCGGAGGAAGCCATCCACGCCGCACTCTGGGATTACGCACAGAAAAAGGGGATCGTGATCGAGGGGCTGGAGAAGCCCAAATCCGATATCCATGAAGGCGAAGAAGCGGAAGAGGAAGAGTATTAAATGGGCCGGAAAGTGGTGGTGGGAATGTCCGGAGGCGTGGATTCCTCCGTTGCGGCCCTTTTGCTGAAGGAACAGGGCTATGAGGTGATTGGCGTCACCATGCAGATCTGGCAGGACAGACGGATGGAGGCACAGGAAGACTGTGCCTGTTCCGCTTCCCGGAATTGGGAAGGCGCAGATGACGGCCGGGAGGATTCGGGCTGCTGCGGCCTGAGCGCGGTGGAGGATGCCAGAAGGGTGGCGGATCGTCTGGATATTCCCTATTATGTGATGAATTTTAAAAGGGAATTCCGGCAGCATGTGATGGATTATTTCGTGGAGGAATATCTGCGCGGAAGAACGCCCAATCCCTGCATCGCCTGCAACCGGTATGTGAAATGGGAGGCGCTTCTGAACAAGAGCTTGGCCCTTGGCGCCGATTACATCGCCACCGGCCATTATGCCAGGATCGACCGGCTGGAAAACGGCCGCTTCTGCATCCGCAATTCGGTGACGGCAGGAAAGGATCAGACCTACGCCCTGTATTCGCTGACCCAGGAGCAGCTTGCGCATACCCTGGTGCCCGTCGGAGCCTATACCAAGGAGCAGATCCGGCAGCTGGCGCAGGACGCTGGCCTTCCTGTTGCGCACAAAAAGGACAGCCAGGAGATCTGTTTCATCCCGGATCATGATTACGCGGCCTTTATCGAACGGGAGCGAAACGGACAGGTTCCCGGGCCGGGCAATTTCGTTTCTCTGACGGGAGAGGTGCTGGGCCGCCATAAGGGGATCACCCATTATACGGTGGGACAGCGCAAGGGCCTGAATCTTTCCATGGGCCGTCCTGTGTTCGTGACCGCCATCCGCCCGGAGACAAATGAGGTGGTGATCGGGGAGGGGCAGGATGTATTCACGGATGTGCTGATCTGCGGCGGTCTGAATTTTATGGCGATACCTGATCTGAAGGAGCCCCGCCGCGCCCTGGCCAAGATCCGTTACGGCCATCGGGGAGCGCCCTGCGTTCTGGAGCCCATCGGCCCGGATCGGCTGCGCGTCACCTTCGACGAGCCCGTCCGCGCCGTGACGCCGGGACAGGCCGTGGTCTTTTACGACGGAGAGTATGTGCTCGGAGGTGGGACGATCCTGGGAGGCGGGACGATTCCTGGCGGAGGAACGAGCCAGGAAGGAATAATCGATTAAATAGCGGAAGGCCCCGTTTCAAACGAGGCCTTCACTTTGTTTTTATGAAGTATATTCTGCAGAACTGCAACGCATGATTTCTGACCGGCACAATTCCGTGTTTCCTTCAACTGATAATTATGATACCTGAAAAATGTGACAGGAGTATGTATAGTTTCAAAAGAAAAAATAAAAAAAGGACGGAAATCCTTTAAGAAAAGTTAAGAATTTCAGGCAAACTTTTCACATATGACAGGCATCACAGCGGCGTGGGTGGCGAAAACACAGGAAAACTGTCGTTTACAGAACCGGCGCTTTTCTTTATAATAACAGGAGAGAACAAACAAAAAGAGGACGAGGCCGGTCTGTTTTTCTGGCAGGACGGCAGAAACGGAGGATGCCATGGAGCTTTTTATTTCGGACAAAAAAGGGGTTCCGATTCAGGAGGGAATGATCGGACTTTTCTTCGAGGACATCAACTACGCGGCGGACGGGGGACTGTATGCGGAGATGATCGAGAACCGTTCCTTTGAATTTCTGGACTGCTACGGGACGGTGGGAGATTATTATACGAAGCAGGACAGCGGCTACGGCTGGAGCGCCACGAAGGAGCGCGGACAGGGAAGGATGGAATACGTGATGGGAAGCCCCGTTGACCGGGCCAATCCGCACTATCTCAGATTTACAGCGGATCAGGCGGGACAGGGCTTTGCCAATCAGGCCTATGACGGCGTAAGGCTGGAGGCGGGAAAGAGCTACCGGGCTTCCTTTTACGCCAGATGCGTCTCCTTCCGGGGCAATCTTCAGGCAAGCGTGCGAAAGGACGGGAAGGTTTATGCGCAGGCGGAGATCTCCTGTGTCCATGCGCCGGAGCATACCTGGCAGAAGTGGAACCGTTATGAAGCGGTTCTGACCGCTGAGGCGGATGTGCGCGGGGCGGAGTTCGTCATTTCCCTGACGGAGCCCGGCGTGGTGGAGTTTGATTTTGTCTCCCTTATGCCTCAGGACGCGGTGGCAGGCGTTTTCCGCAGGGATCTGTTCGAGCTTTTGAAGGGATTAAAGCCCGGCTTTCTCCGGTTCCCCGGCGGCTGCATCATCGAGGGAAACACGCTGGAGAACCGTTACCGCTGGAAGGAGAGCGTGGGACGGCCGGAGGGCAGAAGGAGCAACTTCAACCGCTGGGCGGTGCATGAAACGAAGCCGGAAAACGGGTTCCACACCTGCTATTCCCATTACAATCAGACGCTGGGCCTGGGCTATTACGAGTATTTCCTGCTGTGCGAGCTGATCGGAGCGAAGCCCCTTCCGGTGCTGAACGTGGGCCTTGCCTGTCAGTACCAGTCCTACGAGCTGGTTGAGATGGACGATCCGGCTTTTCAGGAATTCATTCAGGACGCTCTGGATCTGGTGGAATTCGCAAACGGCGCTGTGGATACGAAGTGGGGAGCCCTTCGCGCGCAGATGGGTCATCCGGAGCCCTTCGGCATGACGATGATGGGAATCGGCAACGAGCAGTGGCAGACGGAAACAGTGGACTTTTTCGCAAGGTACGAGGCCTTTGAAAAGGCGATCCATGAAAAATATCCGGACATGCAGCTGATCGGCTCCGCAGGACCCGATATCACCTCGGAGCGCTACGAGGCGGCATGGAAATTCTATTATGAAAAAGCGCCGAAGAAGGACGGCTTTGTCTATGCGGTGGACGAGCATTATTACGTGAAGCCGGAATGGCTCTATGAGCATACGGATTTTTATGACGAATATCCCAGACAGGTGAAGGTATTTTCCGGAGAATATGCGGCCCATCCGGTGAGCGGGATGAACCGTCCGGACGCCAATACCCTGGGCGGCGCGCTGGCGGAGGCGGCTTTCCTGACCGGCCTTGAGCGAAACGCCGACGTGGTGGTGCTTGCCTCCTACGCGCCCCTGTTCGCCCGTGTGGGCTATGCCCAGTGGTCCCCCGACATGATCTGGTTTGACGACTGCCGTGCCTACGGCACGCCCAGTTACTATGTGCAGAAGCTGTATGCGGAAAACCTGGGAACCACCACCCTTTCCATGGACGGACAGGAGAAGAAGCTGCGGGAGGCCGGGATCTATGCGAGCGTTTCCCTGGACGAGAAGACCGGGGAAGTCATCGTCAAGGCGGTGAACCACAATCCGGAGGAAAAGGAGCTTTCCCTCAGTCTGGCCCAGGGCCTGGCCCCGGCAGGAAGCATGAAGCGGATGAGCCTTTCCGGAAAGGAGGAGGACTACAACTGCATCACCGACCCGGAGAAGGTGACCCTTCAGACCGAGGAGACCGCGTATACGGATAAGCTGACCCTTCCGGCTTTTGGCTTTGTGGTGGTGAGGATCCCGGTGAAGGGCTGAATTCCGATGCGGAGCCAGGGGCCGGTACTGGGCCAGAGCCTGGCGCAGGGCTGAACCCTGATGCGGGGCCAGGTTCTGGCTGATACAGGTCTAAAAGGGGGACAGAAGCAGGTTTGCAAGAAAACAGGCCCCCAGCCCGCAGAGCGTGGGAAGGAGAAAGGCGGCCAGCGTCCAGCGGAGGCTTCCGGTCTCCTTCCTTATGGTGAGCAGAGTGGTGGCACAGGGCCAGTGCATGAGAAAAAACAGGGCCGTGCACACCACCGTCGTCCGGCTCCAGCCGTTTTCCAAAAGGGACGCTTCGGAAAACAGGGATGTGGCCCCTGACAGCCCTCCGGCCGCGGAAAGCCCGTTCTGGGCTGAATAGGCCATTGCGGTGATGGGGAGCACGATCTCGTTGGCCGGAAATCCGAGCAGAAAGCCGGTGAGGATGGTGCCGTCCATGCCAAAGCACTTTCCGAAGGGATCCAGGGCGGCGGTGAGGCGGGCCAGCAGGATGCTCCCGTCCGACAGCCGCAGGTGGGAAAGCAGCCACAGGATGAGTCCGGCGGGAGCCGCAGTACAGACCGCCCGGCCCAGAACGCAGAGGGTGCGGTCCCAGACGCTTCGGAGCAGGACCTGCAGGAGCCTTGGTCTGCGGAAGGCGGGAAGCTCCAGAAGAAAGGGGGATGCCTCCCCCTTTAACAGGGTGGCGGAAAGCAGCCTGCAGGTAAGAAAGGTCATGAAAACGCCCAGCAAAAGAAGGCCAAGCAGGAAAGCAGCTCCCAGCAAAGACGAGTCGGAGCGGGCCGCTTCCCGGGAAAAAAGCAGGGCGGACAGAGTGAGAAGAGCGGGCAGACGCCCGTTGCAGGGAACGAAGCTGTTGGTGAGAACGGCCAGCAGACGTTCCCTTTTTTCTTCCATGATGCGGCTTCCCGTGACGCCCACCGCGTTGCAGCCAAGGCCCATGGCCATGGTGATGGCCTGCTTCCCGCAGGCCCCGCAGCGCTGAAAGCCCCGGTCCAGGTTGAAAGCGATGCGGGGAAGCACGCCCGCGTCCTCCAGCAGGGTGAACAGGGGAAAGAAAATGGCCATGGGCGGGAGCATGACGGAGATCACCCGGGCGGTGGTGCCGAATATGCCTCCGATGGTCAGATCCACCAAAACCCCAGGAAGGCCGGCGGAAAGAAGCGCCTGCGCCAGCAGCTCCTCCAGCCGCAAAAAAGCGGCGGAAAGCAGGGCGGAGGGATAATTGGCTCCCCTGATGGTGAGCCAGAACAGAAAAAACAGAAGCAGGAGCATGACCGGGAAGGCGGTCCGCTTCCCGGTAAAGAGCTTTTCCAGCCTGTGGTCTTTTTCACTTACGGCGCAGGGCTGGGGGCAGATGCCCCGGCAGAGCTTTTCCGCCATCCGGCGGCAGGCGGCGTCCCGTGCCTCCAGAAGCTTATCCTGATCGATGCCCTGGGAGGAGAGATAAGCCAGACAGGAAGCCAGCGCCTGCTTTACGCCGCTGTCCCCGTCCCCGGTCCTGTTCGCGTCCTTGATTCTGCCCCCGTCTAAGATTTTGTTTCCGTCCTCGATTTTGTCCTTGTTCTCGGTTAGGCCCGTATTTCCGTCTGGATTTTCGTCCTGAACACTGCCCCTTCCCAGCGCCTGCTCCAGAAGCCGGAGGCAGACCCAGCGGTCGCCGGGGAAGGATGTGTGGCCTGTCTCCCTGCGGGCCTTTTGAACGGCGGGTGTGAGGAGGCTGAGCGCGGTTTCCAGCCAGGAGGGGTAGGGAATGGAAAAAGAGGAAGCGCCGGAAACAGAGCCGGAAAGGGGAAGGGAAGATGCCTTCTCCAGCAGCTCATCAAGTCCGCCTCTGCGGTTTGCAGAGGTTCCGGCTGTCGGGATAGAGAGACGTTTTTCCAGAAGGGAAAGGCGGGGAGGATTTCCCCTTTTGCGGGCTTCGTCCATCAGATTGACGCACAGCAGCACGGGCAGGCCCATTTCCAGAAGCTGCAGCGTGAGCGGGAGGGTGCTCTCCAGCCGGGAGGCGTCGCAGATGGAAATAACCGCGTCAGGGGTATGGGAAAGCAGGAAGTCTCTCGCCGCGTTTTCTTCCGCGCTTCCGGAAAGGAGGGAATAGCAGCCCGGCAGATCCACGAGCTGACAGCGCCTGTCCCCGATGCGGCAGGCTCCCCGGGCGCATTCTACCGTTTTCCCGGCCCAGTTTCCCGTATGCTGCTTCATCCCGGTGAGGGCGTTGAAAACCGTACTCTTTCCCACGTTGGGATTTCCTGCGAGAACGAGAAGAGGCTCCCGCTCACCGGCAGTCTGCCGCGGCTCCTCCTTTTTTTCCACCCGGACGGAGTCGGCGTCCTTTTCACGCAGAGCGAGGACAGTCCCCCGGACCAGATAGGCGGACGGGTCTCCCAGAGGACTGCGAAAAGCGCAGCGAACCTCCGTATTTTCCAGAAAACCGGCGGTCTGCAGACGGCGGCGCAGCGCCCCTTTAGAATCCAGCCTGCGCACGACGGCGGCCTCGCCGGGAATGAGCCGGGAAAGAGGAATGAGTTTTTGCATAATGACCTCCCTTGCATCGCATCGGACGGCTCCTGCCGGATATTCGCGCGCAGAGCCATCTGTAAACAGCTTATGCAAAGGCGGAACGAAGGTTCCCGGAAGAGGTATTACAGTTCACCCGCGCCATTCGCAAAGCCGCGCTTTCGCGCTTTCCGCTGCTTCGCAGCTGCGGGAAACCGCCTTCAGCGGCTTCCTGCTCATAAGCGGGCGCAGCACGATAGGGCAAGTGCTCTTCGTCAGCTCGGAATCAGGCATCTGTTCGTGCAAGCACGGCATCTGTCTGATTCCGGCTGACGAGTGAACTGTAATAGGAATGTTTGTAACGATTTGGGCTTGGCAGAAGGCAGGAATTGGGGTAAAGTAAAGAAAAAGCAGGAAACTGCAACACAGGGACATGAAAGGTAAAACGGAGGACTGCGATGAAAAGAAAAAACATACTTCTTCTGATGACCGATCAGCTCAGAGGCGACTGCATGGGCTGCGCCGGGCATCCGGATGTGAAAACCCCCTATCTGGACACGCTGGCTGCGAAGGGCGTGCGCTTTGAAAACGCCTATTCCGCCTGCCCGTCCTGCATTCCCGCGCGGGCCGCGCTGCACACCGGGCTGACCCAGGAATCCCACAAGCGGGTGGGCTACGCGGACGGCGTGCGCTGGGAGTACCCGCACACCATGGCGGGAGAGCTTGCGAAGGCCGGATATTATGCTCAGTGCGTGGGAAAAATGCATGTGGATCCGCTGCGCAATTATCTGGGCTTTCATCATGTGGAGCTGCACGACGGGTATCTGCATTATTACAGGGATCCGGCGATCGCCTACCAGGAGAATCAGAAGATTGCGGACGACTATTTTTACTGGCTCCAGAAGGAGAAGGGGATCGGCTGCGACGTGACGGACACCGGGATGGAGTGCAATTCCTGGGTGGCAAGGCCCTGGATCTATGAGGAAAAATACCATCCCACCAACTGGGTGACGGACCGCTGTCTGGATTTCCTGCGCAGGCGGGATCCCGATATGCCGTTTTTCCTGATGGCCTCCTATCTGCGGCCTCATCCGCCCTTTGACGCGCCCCAGTGCTATTTTGACATGTATGAAAACAAGGAGCTGACCCCGCCCGTGGTGGGAGACTGGTGCGACGACGCCCTGCTGAAAAAGAAGGGCAGGATCTTTGACTCCGATACCGGCCCCATCGATCCGGAGCTGATCCGCCAGATGCAGGTCGGCTATTACGCCTGCGTCACCCACCTGGATCATCAGATCGGCCGTCTGCTGCAGGCCCTCATTGAAAATAAGCTCTATGACGATACCCTGATCCTGTTCGTCTCCGACCACGGCGAGCTTTTGGGGGACCACCATCTGTTCCGCAAGAGCCGGGCCTACCAGGGCTCCAGCCGGATCCCGTTCATCGTATCGGGCGGCGCCTTCCGGCCGGACGAGCCGGGAAGCGTCCGCACGGATGTGGTGGAGCTGAGAGACGTGATGCCCACCCTGCTGGAGGCGGCGGGAGCGCCGGTCCCCGACAGCGTGGAGGGAGTCAGCGTTTTAAAGCGCGCCCTTGGCGAAACGGAGGAAAAGCCGCGCGCCTGGCTGCACGGGGAGCATACGCTGGGCGAAGCCTCCAGCCACTGGATCGTGACGGAAACCGACAAATATATCTGGTATTCCCAGACCGGGAAGGAGCAGTATTTCCGCATCGACGAGGACCCCAACGAGCTGCACGACCGGATCGGACGGTCGGAGGACGCCGGACGCATAAAGGAGCTTCGGGACATCCTGATCCGGGAGCTTTCCGGAAGGGAAGAGGGCTTCGTGAAGGACGGCGGTCTGGCGACGGGCTGCGAGCTGAAGGTTTTGCTGGACTGACACGGCGCTGTACCTGCGGTGCGAGGCCTTGCGGTGTGCGCGCAGTCCTGTGGACGGCGTGCGCACCGCAGGATGTGGTAACCATTCAGCAAGGTCTGCGCGTTTACTGCGCTGACCGTACGAAAATGTATCGGCGGGAAGCATCCGTAATGAATTGACAAGCCTTCAATTAAATGATACATTTATAGCCGGAAATTTCGGAATACAGATTAAAACGAAAGGTACGTGATACGATGCATTGGTCAGACAAAATCGCGCAGGAGATCATCAGGCGCAGGCCGGATAAGGAAGAATATGTGTGCGCGGCGGGAATCAGCCCCTCCGGCTCCATTCATATCGGCAATTTCAGAGACATCGCCACCAGTCTGTTCGTGGTTAAAGCTCTGAGAAGACAGGGGAAAAAGGCGAAGCTTCTTTTTTCCTGGGACGAGTTCGACAGACTGAGAAAGATTCCCGTCAACGTGGCGAAGGTGCCCCGTCCGGAAGGCGAGAAGCCCTGGGAGGAATACATCGGCTGCCCTTACGTGGATGTTCCCAATCCCTTCGCCGCCGACGGCGAGGGCTGTGAAAGCAGCTATGCGACGCATTTTGAAAAGGAATTCGAGGCCGCCATGGAGCGCTTCGGCATCGAAATGGATTACCGCTATCAGGCGTCCATGAACCGTTCCGGCAAATATGCGCAGTATGTGATCCTGGCGCTGAAGAAAAGAGGAGAGATCTTTGACATCCTGGACAGCTTCCGCACCCAGACCGCGCAGGAAGGGGAGCGGGAGGCCTACTATCCGGTCAGCATCTACTGCCCGCACTGCGGCAGGGATACCACGAAGATCACCTCTCTGTCCGAGGACTGCACCGTGGCCGGGTACGAATGCGCCTGCGGCCATCACGGAACCTTTGATTTTACAAAGGACTTTAACTGCAAACTGGCCTGGAAGATCGACTGGCCCATGCGCTGGATGTACGAGGGCGTGGATTTCGAGCCGGGCGGAAAGGATCATGCGAGCCCGGGCGGAAGCTACGATACCAGCCGCGTGATCGCGCAGAAGATCTTCGGCTATGAAGCGCCCGTATTCCAGGGCTATGAATTCATCGGGATCAAGGGAGCCACGGGAAAAATGTCCGGCTCCTCCGGACTGAACCTGACGCCGGATACGCTTCTGAAGCTCTATCAGCCGGAGGTGATCCTGTGGCTGTACGCCAAATCCGAGCCCACGAAGGCCTTCGATTTCTGCTTTGACGACGGCATCCTGCGCCAGTATTTTGAATTTGATAAGCAGTACAACGATTTTCTCGCGGGAAAGGGCGACGATTTCCTGAACGCGGTCATGGCAAACTGCCTGCGCGAGGAGGGAGAGGAAGACGGGAAGCCGGTTTACCGCAAAATTGAAACCGTACCCATGAGCCTTCTCGTCCAGCTCGGCTCTGTGGTGGACTTCAACGTTCCCATGCTGGAAACCGTATTTGAAAAGATCGGCCAGCCCTTCACCTACGAGCAGTTTAAAGATCGCCTTGACCGGGCCAAATACTGGCTGGAGCAGTGCTCTCCGGAGAATGTGAACCGGCTGCGCGCCGGACGGGGCTGGGAGGTTTACGAGACCTTAAGCGAGGAAGAAAAGAAGGAGATCGCCCTGCTGCACGCGTTTCTTGTGAAGGGAGGCTACGATCTGGAGGCTCTGAACCAGGAGCTGTACGCTATCCCTAAGCAGGTGATCGGAAATCTGGAGGACGCAAAGGAGCTTAAGAAGATCCAGGGACAGTTTTTCAAGAATGTATATAAGCTTCTCATCGACAAGGAAAAAGGGCCCAGGCTGTACCTGTTCCTTTACGCCATCGATCCGGAGCGCTATGTGCACCTTCTGGATTTCTCCACGCCCATGACCGAGGAGGAAAAGCGTCTGGAGGAGAAAAAGGCGGAGGCACAGAAGCCTGCGGAGCCTGAGAAAAAACAGGTGGCCTACGGCGATCCCGATCCGGTTGAGCCGGTGCGCGAGGAGATCACCATGGAGGATTTCCAGAGGATGGATATGCGCGTCTGTAAGATCCTCAAATGCGCGGAGATCCGCAAGTCCCACAGCTGCTACAAGCTGACCCTGTTCGACGGACTGAAGGAGCGCGTCATCGTCTCCAGCATCAAGAGCTACTATACGCCTGAGGAAATGGTAGGAAAGAAGATCATCGTCCTCGCCAACCTGATGCCGGCCAGATTTTCCGGCGTGACCAGCGAGGGTATGCTGCTTGCCGCCACCAACAATGCCTGCGGCTGCCAGGTGATCTTCGTGGACGATATCATCCCGGAGGGAACGAGGATCTGCTGATCCCTGTCATCCCGAAAGGAACGAGAATCTGCTGATCCCGGCGGGAAGCCGTCGGCCGGCGGAGAAATCGCATCCGCGCTTTCTCCGCGCGTTCCGAAGCGTCAGGCGCTTCGGAATGGAGGAAAATATGAGATATCCGGAATTTTTACGGGAAAACGGAACCATCGGCTTCGCCGCTCCCTCCTTCGGGGCGGCGACGGAGCCCTACCGCAGCGCCTTTGACAATGCGTTAAAAAAGCTTCATGCCCTTGGCTATCAGACGAAGCTTGGCCCCAACTGCTACGCCTCGGACGGCATCGGCATCAGCAGCGCGCCGGAAAGCTGCGGCAGGGAGATCAATGAGGCCATGACCTCGCCGGACAGCGACGTGCTGATCTCCTGCGGAGGCGGCGAGCTGATGTGCGAGATCCTGGATCATGTGGATTTTGACCGGATCAGACAGGAGGCCCCCAAGTGGTTCATGGGCTATTCCGACAACACCAACCTGACCTTCCTGCTCCCCACCCTCTGCGACACGGCGGCCATCTACGGCCCCTGCGCGGGAACCTTCGGCATGGAGCCCTGGCATGCGTCCGTTCAGGATGCCCTGGACCTGCTTGGCGGAAAGAAGCTGACCATGCGAAGCTATGACCTCTGGGAAAAGGAAGGCTTCAAGACGGAGGAAAACCCTCTGGTTCCCTATAACACCACGGAGCCGGTGGCGATAAAACCCTTCGGTATTTCCGGAACGGCGGAAAACGGGGACGAAGAGATCCGTTTCCGGGGCCGTCTCCTTGGCGGCTGTGTGGACTGCCTGGTAAACCTGACCGGGACGAAGTACGACCATGTGCAGGAATTTTCCGAAAAGTATGCGCAGGACGGGATCATCTGGTTCCTGGAATCCTGCGACCTGAACGTGTTCGCCATCCGCCGCGCCATGTGGCAGATGAAGCATGCGGGCTGGTTTTCCCATGTGAAGGGCTTCCTGATCGGAAGACCCCTGTGCTTCGGCCAGGAAATGATGGGACTTGACCAGTATTCCGCCGTATGGGAGCCTTTAAAGGAATACGGCGTTCCGGTTATCATGGACGTGGATCTGGGCCACCTGCCGCCGCAGATGCCTCTGATCTGCGGCAGTCTGGCGGATGTGACGCTGCGCGGGACGCAGGCGGAAGGCCGGAGGGACTGGAAGCTGGAAGTGGCGATGCGGCTGGAGTGAAGCCTGTCTTCAAAGACGGGGCTCGGTGAGATAGAAGAGAATTACCCGGATTATTTTTGCTTTTTGATAAAAATGATCTGGGACTTATTAGTTTAGGGATAAGGGGTTATGAAAATTGCATTAGCATCCGCTCCTGTGATGGAAAAGGCTATCGGACAAAATGTAAGGGTCATCCTGCAAAATATGGAGCAATGCAGGGGAAAAGCAGATTTGGTGGTGTTTGGAGAATCTGTTTTGCAGGGGTTTAACAGTTTGAGCTGGGAATATGAAACAGACTGTCGAATGGCAGTTCCTCGGACAGATGAAACAATTATGCAGGTGCGCAGGAGCGCGGTGGAAAACAGGATAGCTGTTTCCTTTGGTTATCTGGAAAAGGACGGAGAATCTATTTTCAGCAGTCAAATTGTCATTGATGAAATGGGCGAGGTTATTCATAATTTTCATAGAGTCAGCATCGGATGGAAGGATTACTGCCGGACTGATGAGCACTATCGGGAGGGTGAACATTTTCAAGTGTTTTCCTACAAGGGAAAGCAATTTGCCATTGGTTTGTGCGGCGACCTCTGGACGGATGGACGGCCGGAGGAAATGAGACGATTGAAAGCTGATATTATCCTGTGGCCTGTCTGGTGTGATTATGACGCAGAAGAGTGGAATAAAAAAATTAAGTATGAGTATGCCAGACAGGCGGCTCTTTGCGGAAAGACTGTTCTTCTGGTAAATCCATTTGATGTTTGTGACGGAATGATTGAACATGCGGCGGGGGGCGCGATATATTTTAAAGAGGGGAGTATTGCTGCGGAGAATCCTGCTGGAGACAGCGGTATCATAATTATAGAAGTCTGAGAATGACAGGAAAAACACAGAAGAAATTATGACGGCTTTACAGAGATGTGTAATCCGTATCAAGACAAATCTGTGAAACATATTTTTTGATGAAAAAAATACCGTCCGGCAGGCCCGCACATGCGCGGTCCTGCCGGACGGCAGAATCGAAAAGCCCGGGCAGCGTGTTCGGGTTTCATTTCATGATCGGGGTGCCGAAGCGGACCTTTCTGTAGATCTTCTGAACGATGACAACGGGCATGGCGATCAGAAGATAGAAGGTAGAAAGGATTCCGGCGAGTCCGCCGACGAGAGCGATCACAAGTATTCCGATATTCACGGTAGAGGTCCCCCTTATCTGTGTTTTTCTGTCTTTTCTCAACATCCAGTATTTTATCACAATGAAAAAAGGAAGGAAGCGTCCGCGGAAATGCTTAGCACAATCCTAGCGGGTTCTTAGCGTTTTGTTAGCGGCTGCCTGTACCGTACCATTTGCCAGCCGCCTGCACGATCCGTCGTGACTTTCCCGGAAACCTGTGTTATACTGGAAAAAAGCGGCTGCCCGGAGAAAGCGGGCGGCCGGAACAGTGTCTGGCCGGAAAACGTGTCAAAAGGAGTCGGAAACGGAGGGAGATATGAACGAAGAAGAAGAAAAAAAGCACTTTGCCGTATTGATCGACGCGGACAATATCAGCGAGAAATATGCGTCCAGTATTTTTAACGAAATTGCGGACTACGGATACGCGTCTTACCGCAGGATCTATGGAAACTGGGCGAAGGGGAACGGCTGGAAGGAGGATACGCTCCTGGAAAATTCCATCAATCCCATCCAGCAGTTCAACTATACCATCGGAAAAAACGCGACGGACATGGCCATGGTGATCGATGCCATGGACATTCTTTATTCCGGAAAGGTGGACGGCTTCTGCCTGGTGACCAGCGACAGCGATTTTACCAAGCTGGCGATGCGCCTGCGGGAGGCGCAGATGTACGTGATCGGCATGGGCGAATCCAAAACGCCGCTGGCGCTGACAAAGGCGTGCAACAAATTCATCCGTCTGGATCTGATCTCCGGAGAGCTGGACGAAAAGAGCGCGGAGAGTCCCAAGGCCTCTGGCGGCGGGCGGAAGCATAAGGCGAGCGCGCCGGAGGAGAAGCAGGACAGCACGGTCACGCCCATCAGCGAGATCGAGGAGGCCATCATTACCTTTGTTCAGAATAATGAAAACAAGGGAAAGCCCACCTATCTGGGCGAGGTCGGAAGCAGGCTCGGAGACAAATTCATCGAATTTGACGCCAGAAACTATGGCTATACCAAGCTGGTGACCCTGCTTCGGGACAAATGCCCCAAGCTCACCATCATCCAGGAGGGAACCTCCTACCGGATCGAGCTGAAGGAGCAGGCCGGGCCGGAGGCTCTGGAGAAGGAGATCATGGCATTCCTGAAAAGACACGGAGGAAAGGTGGACAACCTCTCCCTCGTTCTGGATCATCTGAAGAAAAAGCATCCCCAGTTCAACGTCAGCGACTACGGCTACAACCGGGTGTCCAGCTTTTTACGAAGCTTTGACAAAATATCCGTTCACGGGAACGCGCTGATGCTGAAGGAAGGGTGACGGACGGAGCATCGCTATGGACAGAGAGAAGGACATCATCTCCAGGATCAATGAAAAATTCCCTCACATGAGCAAAGGACATAAGGCGATCGCGGCTTTCATTCTGGAGCATTACGATCAGGCGGCTTTCATGACGGCGGCCAGGCTGGGGCAGCAGCTTCACGTCAGCGAATCCACCGTGGTCCGCTTTGCCTCCGGTATCGGCTATTCCGGCTATCCCCAGATGCAGGCGGAGCTGGCGGCGCGGGTGACGAGCCGTCTGAACGCGGTGGAACGGGTCGGGGTAAAATATGCCGGAAGAAGCCAGTCCGAGGTGATCGAAAGCGTGCTTGCGGGCGATATGGACAACATCCGCTCGACCACGGAAAGCCTGGACGCGGCGGCCTTCGATACGGCGGTGGATATCCTGCTTCAGGCAAAAACGGTCTATGTGGTCGGCATCCGAAGCTGCGCGCCGCTGGCGGAATTTTTGAGCTTCTACCTGAACATGATCCGGGGCGGTATCGTGCTGTTAAAGACCACCAGCTTAAGCGAGGTGCTGGAGCAGATGCTTCGTGTCGGCGATCAGGACGCCGTCGTCGGGATCAGCTTTCCCAGGTATTCCATGCGCACCCTGAAGGCGCTGGAATTCGCCAACGACCGGAACGCCAGGGTGATCACCATCACCGACAGCGTGCATTCCCCCATGTGCCTGTATTCCTCCTGCAACCTTTTTGCCGCAAGCGACATGGTTTCCATTGTGGATTCTCTGGTCGCTCCATTGAGCGTGATCAACGCCCTGGTGGTCGCCCTGTGCCTGAAGCAGCCACAGACGGTGCGGGACAGCCTGGAGAGCCTGGAGGGGGTCTGGAACAATTATCAGATTTCCGAGCAGGATGAGATCGACCGGATCGACGAGGATTCCCTGTTTTCCCTTCCGGGGAAGAGACGCCTTCCGGAAAGCGGATGAGGCATCAGGCAGTACATAAGGAGAGAGACGGACAGACATGAGCAGAGTGATCGTGATCGGCGGCGGCGCCGCAGGCATGATGGCGGCCATCGCCGCCGCGCAGAAGGGCCATCAGTTGCTCCTTCTTGAGAAAAACGAAAAGCTGGGAAAGAAGATCTATATCACGGGGAAAGGACGCTGCAACCTGACGAACGCCTGCGAAACGCAGGAGCTGTTCGACAGCGTGGTAAGCAATCCCCGATTCCTGTACAGCGCGATTTATGGCTTCGATAATGCGGCGGTGCAGGATTTTTTTGAAAAAAGAGGCTGTCCGCTGAAGGTGGAGCGGGGAAACCGGGTCTTTCCCGTATCCGACCATTCCTCGGACATCATCCGCACGCTGGCGAAGGAGCTGGAACGCCTCGGCGTCACGGTGCGCCTGCACGCGCCGGTTCAGGAAATCCTTGTCCGGGAAGACAACGAACCGGAAAAAAGCCCTGGACAAGCCCCGTCCTGTGTTCCTTCGGTCCGCGGCGTGCGTCTGAGCTCCGGCGAAGAGCTTCCTGCCGACGCGGTCATCCTGTGCAGCGGCGGCCTCTCCTATCCGGCTACCGGCTCCACCGGGGACGGGCATCGGATGGCACAGAGGCTGGGGCACACTCTGATTCCCTGTGAACCGGCGCTTGTACCCTTTTGCGTGGAGGAAGAATGGTGCGCCGATCTGCAGGGACTTGCCCTGAAAAATGTTTCCGCATCTTTGTTCCTTGGGAAAAAGAAGGTCTATGAGGGCTTCGGGGAAATGCTTTTTACCCATTTCGGCGTGAGCGGCCCGCTTATCTTAAGCGCCAGCAGCTATTACCGTACCCGGCCTGCGCAGACCGCAAAGGGCGGAAAGAAAAAGGCAGAGGAAAAAGCGGCTCCGGAAGCTGTCCTGAGGCTGGATCTAAAGCCCGCTCTTTCCGAGGAGCAGCTTGACAGGCGGCTTATCCGGGACTTTGAGGAGGCAAAAAACCGTCAGTTTCGGAATGCGGTGGAGGGCCTTTTCCCGGCCAGGCTGATTCCCGTGATGATCGCCCTTTCCGGCATTGACCCGGAAAAGAGAGTGCACGACATCACCAGGCAGGAGCGGCAGGGCTTTGCCGCCCGCATCAAGAACGTGGAGCTGCATGTGACGGGAACCAGAGGCTTTCCGGAGGCCATCATAACCAGAGGCGGCGTCAGCGTCCGGGAGGTGAATCCCTCCACCATGGAGTCCAGGCTGGTATCCGGCCTCTATTTTGCCGGAGAGCTTCTGGATCTGGACGCGCTCACCGGCGGCTTCAACCTGCAGATTGCCTGGTCCACCGGATATCTGGCAGGGGAGAACGTTCCGTGAGCCTGTTGACTGACATATATTGGATACATATAAAGGAAACATAAGGACGGATCCCCTGGAAGATATGGCCTTTCAGGGGATTTTTTTCTGTAGTCATGTTGAAAATTGCCAGATTAACTGGAGTTTTTTTATATTTTGTAGTATACTTTTTGGTAGAATCAATCGTTTTTTTACAGGCATAATATTCGGTTTCTAAGATCTTCGTTTTCTGTTTACAGCATTTCATTGAAAATAAAGTTTAGATGATCGTAGTCACAATTCACCACTATTTTCTGATCAGATAAATCATCACAGCGGGATGATCCAGAGCGGAGGACAAAATTTGAATGTTTTCCATTAAAAATCTTTATGACAGAAAAGAGAAGAGCATCTACAGGCTTACTAATATTACGTTTATCGTCTGTCTGACGGTTATGCTGATCTTTGGAAGTGTTTTTTTGACCGATCAGCTTCGACGCGATATTGGCGAAGAGTCTTTTTATACGCTGCGCACTGTGGCCGCGGAAAGCTCAAAAGCGATCACAGAGATGCTGCAGAGCAGAGTGGACTATCTGAACAGTGTATGGCTGCTCCTGCGTGAGGGCCCGGAGGATTCGTGGAAGGAAAGGATCCAAAAGCAGCAGAGCCGGAGAGATCTCTACAACTTTGAATGGATCGGATATATTGATGCTGCCGGCAGAGGATGGAACAGCATTGGGCTGGATGTGGATCTGTCAAACAGCAGCCTGTTTCGTGAAAATATGTCAAACAGCATCTGTCTTATTGAAATGCCGGTTCAGTCGCCGGACGGGTGCCAGTGGGACGGTATCATACTTGGCATTCCTGTCTATGAGGACGGAAATGCTCCAACCGGCTTCCTTTATCAGGTATTCAGCGCAAAAAGCATCGCAGCTCTGCTGGATACCGGTGCCTTTGACGGACAGGCCAGCTTCTGCCTTATGGATCAGGAAGGAAATATTGTAGCGGCATCAGAACGCAGCATGTTTTCAATGGGGGAAAATATTTTCGCGCGTTTACAGGAGGGAAATACAGATAATCAGGCTTTTGCAGATCAGCTCGCGGAGGCTTTGCGCAGTTCCCAGGCTGGCGGAGGCTATTACACGATCCTGGGCGAAGGGCGGTTCAGCTACTACCTGCCGATTTCCTTGCGGAGTCATGGATCCCAAATTGCTATCAGTATGCTCAGTACGCTGCCTGAAAAGAATGTGGAAATGCGGATTGACAATCTTTTTGCCCCTGTGCTTCTTTTGCTGGTATTGGTGCTTTCCTATGTGACGGTTTTGATATTCTTTTTGCTGCGTATGCAGCGCCGACAGAAGCAGGAATTGGAGCGGCTGGCTTATCAGGATCCCCTTACGGGTGAGGCAAATTATGAGGCATTTAAGCGAGAGTTCAAACGGCTGCAGGGCAGAGGAGGGATCCTGATCGTTTGTGATATTGTGGAATTTAAGCTGATCAATCGGTATTTTGGAGCCAGGAAAGGGGATGAGGTTCTCCGGGAGCTGGGTAAACTGTTTGCAGAAAAGGACGGTTATAATAAAATCGCCGCGCGGGTATCTGACGATCAATTTATATTTTTCTTTCCGGGCATGGCCGTGGAGGAAGCTGAGACAGTGTGCATAAAATTAAAGGGGCAGATTCAGGAAAAGCTGCGCAAGATCTATGCGAATCAGAGTAACCCCGTATTCGGATACTGCGTGGCAGACGGAGGCGAGACCATTGAGCATCTGCGCGGCAGGGCGATGTTTGCCAAAAATCTTGCCAAGCAGGAGAGAGCTCTTTATCATGCTTATGATGAACAGGCAGCCATTGAACTTACGGATACGGTCCTGCTTCTGGATGAATTTGACCGGACACTGGAGAAAAGCGGGATCGAGGTCTGGTACCAGCCCAAATATGATGTTCACAGAAAGTGTGTCAACGGTGCTGAGGCCCTGGTGCGCTGGCGGGGGAAAGATGGCAGGATCATTTCTCCGGGGCGGTTTATTCCGATTCTGGAAGAACGGGGAAAGATCGAACAGCTGGATGAATATGTGTTTGAGAAGGCTTGTCTGCAGCAGAAGCAATGGCAGGAAGATGGACTGCGGATCGTTCCTGTTTCTGTCAATATTTCCCGCGGCAGTCTGTTAGTGCCTGACATCGTTCACCGGTATCGGCAGATCCTGGAAGGTGTGGGCACAGATCAGGGATATGTCTATCTGGAGATCACCGAGGAGTCGGTTCAGATGGATGTGGTGAAGATCATCAAGGCGTTTCGGCAGGAGGGCTTCCATATGCTGATGGATGATTTCGGGAGAGGGAATTCCAATCTTGCAAATCTGCGCAGTGATCTGTTTCACGGGGTTAAGTTTGACAAGACGCTGATCGACCTGATCAACTCGGATGTGGAGGAAACCGTTCTTCGTTCTACTATGGAGATGGTCCGGAGCATGGGGATGCAGATTACCGCAGAAGGAGTGGAGAGGCAGGAACAGGTTGATTCCCTGGAGAAGCTTGGGTGTGACGAGATTCAGGGATTTTTCTATTATCGCCCCATAGAAGCGGAGGCGTTTGCCCGACTGTTAGGATTTGGGCCTTCTGCAAAGGCGCATAACGAATATACATAAAAATCATCATATTTGTTCATGAAGCTGACGCTTTGAAAGCGCAGGCAACGGACGGGAAAGAGATCATATGACTTTAAGAAAATCAGTTATTTTAAGCCTTCTTGCAGGAACGGGTCTGTTGACATTTATCATGGCCTGGGTATTTAACAGATTCATATACAGCAGCAATGCCGCAGCGGAATTGAAGTATCTGGAAAGCTCGATGGAACAGATCATTCATTCTGTGGAGCTCAACGAGAAACGGGAAGCGGATATGTATGAGATGTTTGAGGCGGATTACCTAAACAGGGCGAATATTGCTGCGAATTTGTACAGCAGGGGGAAGAGCGATGGCATTGACTGGAATGACATGCTGAATATTTTGGAAGTAGAAGAGGTGAATATTGTTGATGAATATGGTACAATTGTGGAGAGTAGCAATCCGGACAGCATAGGGATCAATTTTTATGAAAAGGAGCAGTTTGCAGAATTCCTGCCGCTGATCGAAGGTCGTATCGGCCAGGAAAGCCATATTCAAATGGAACGCCTTTCCGATGAAAGGGGGGACCGAAAGATCTATGTTGGTGTAAGAAGGTTAGACGCACCGAAGGGGATGATCCAGCTGGAGGTTTCCTCGGAAGCTCTGGAACAATATGAAAGCCTGGTTTCTCTGAAAAACCTCCTGAAGTCCATTCCGACAGAGCGTTACCGGTTTCTTTTTGCACTGGAACAAAAGACGAAAAAGCTGCTGGCCCTATCAGAAAATAACGATCTGCAGACAGAATATTCCCTGGAGCTGATCCTTGATATGGAGGAAGGGGAGGAGAGAACGGGTACGTATATTTATGATACTACCGGGAAAAAGTGGTTAGCGGTTCTGGTATGCAGGAAGGGGATCATCTATGGATATGCATCCGACATGGCAGGACTGCAGGGGAGGGTCCGCGAAAGCTTTATAAGAGGTATGGCTTCAGTGTTGATCCTGAGTGTATTTGTTCTGTTCTTCGTGTACTGGCTGCTGGGATATACCGTATTATCGGATCTGGAAACGATCACTCAAAAAATGACACGGTTTATTAACGGAGCAGAAACGGTATATTTTAGGGAAGGGAAAAACAGGGAGATAAAGGAACTGTCTCAGGACTTGAACAAACTGGTTTCCGTTATTGAAACAAAGCAAAAACGGCTTTGTACCTTGGCCAATATGTTTGACGAAGGAGTTGCTGCCTATGAATATTATGCAGATCTCAATCAGATATTTTGTTCGGATAATCTGATATCATTGGTGGGGCTTTCGGAAGAGGAGGTACATCAAAAGATACGGTCCGACTATGAGAAGGCGAAGATGAAAAGAGAGGTTTGGGAGGATGGTCTTTATGAGGAGGACAGATATCAGGCCCAAAGCGGCCGTACGCTGATGGTTCATAGAACCTGTTTTCAGAACGCCTCCTATGGGTTTGTGCAGGATATCACAAAAGATATGAAAGCGATCCATAAGCTCCATACAAAACTGTCGGAAGAAATATCGAGAAACATAACGGATTCATTAACTGGCCTGTATAATCGAAAGAAGCTCGAAGAAGAGGTGCGGCAGATATTTCAGGAGGAAAAACCGCAGGGAATGCTGATACTCATTGATCTGGATAACTTCAAGCGGATAAACGATGAGGCTGGACATATGGAAGGCGATAACGTATTAAAAAAATTCGGACGGATCCTCAACAGACAGTTCCGTTCTACAGATATCAAAGTTCGGCTGGGAGGAGATGAGTTTGTGATCCTGCTCCGGCAGGAGCTGAGCGTAGAGGTGCTGCAGAAAAAGCTGAATCAGTTTCTGGATGAGGTAAGAACAGAGCTCCAAAAATACTATACGGACTATAAGCTGTCGGTCAGCATTGGAGTAGCCTCTGTTTCGCAGGATGTTCGTTCTTATGAGGATCTGTATAAAAATGCTGACGCGGCAATGTATGTGGCGAAGAGGAGCGGAAAAGACAGGTTTTATGTCAACAGCGATATACCAAAAAAGGAGTAAGACCATATGAATCAGGAATTTGCCTGCGAGACAGATTATAACATAAAAGCGTTTGCCGCGATGGCAAAGGCGCTCAGAAAAACCATAAGAAAAAAGAAGAGCAGAAGCTCCCACATCTTCGGCTGGATCGTGGCGGTCCTGGGGATCGTATCTCTTGCCGCATGGGAAGTAAACCGGGTGACGCTGGCCGCCCTTATCGTTCTGATCCCCTTCCTGCTGTTTGAGGACTGGATCAACGGTTTTGTGGGGAAGAAGAAAAATCTGCCGGGCGCCGAGCACTGCAGCTGCCGGTTTTACCCGGACAGATTCATAGCTGTCACCGGGATCGGGAAAACGGAATTCGGCTATGACCGGATCCAATATGTGACGGAGGATGCGGGCTATTTTGTATTCATCATCAACGAAAAACGCGCCCAGGCCTATGACAAGAAGAAGCTGACAGGAGGAACCTGCGCGGAATTCCGGAAATGGATCGAGGAGAGGACCGGGCTTTCGGTCGTATCCCTGTCAGGGCGTCTGTGAGTATATTCTGGTGAAATGCTTACAGACGGGCGCCGTTCGTGTTGAAGAAAGTCAGGAGGCAGACCATGAAAAAACGATCCGGCAGACTGTCTGCTGTAATAATACGATCCGTTACCGCTTTCTTTTTTTCCTGCTTTCTGTGCGCTTGCGGGAAAGAAAGCGTGCAGTCCGCGATTTCCAGGGAGCTTGGCATGGATGTCTCAGCCTGTGAAGTGCTTTCGGCATCGGATAGCCACGGAGGATTTCATGGAGACGGAACCGGCTTTTATGTGCTTGACTGTTCGGATACAGAGGTTCCGGAGCAGATAGAGAGGGCGCCCTGCTGGCTTCCATTCCCTCTGGACGATACGGTAAGGATACTGGTGTACGGCATCGAGGACGAGAGGGGGAAGACAGGCCCCTATCTTACAGATCAGGAAGGAAAGGCGCTGATCCCGAAAATTGAAAATGGATATTACCTGCTCATCGACAGACAGATGGAGCAGGGAATGGCGTCCAGAGTGGATACCAGAGTGGATATCCTGCAGAGAGGCTCGTTCAATTTTACTCTTGGGATATATGATGCGGATACGAACCTTCTTTATTTCTGCGAGAAGGACACCTGACGGCGGGGAACTGCTTCGGGAAAGGAATCGTTCAGCCATGCCGTTCACAATTTGCCGGTTTTGAAATCTGCAAGGTTTGAAATGGGAATTGCGAAGAAGACAGAATTCGGATATAATCATGAAAAAATAGAAAAGAAATGGAGACAGTATGAGCATCAATATCGCAATTGACGGCCCGGCGGGGGCGGGAAAGAGCACCGTTGCCCGCAGAGCGGCCGAAAAGCTTGGTTTTATCTATGTGGATACCGGAGCCATGTACCGGGCCATCGCCCTGTATCTCATCCGGCAGGGCGTGGCGCCGGAGGATAAGGAGACGATCGCGGACAGATGCGCGGGAGCGGATGTTGCCATCACCTACCAGAACGGGGAGCAGGTGGTCAGCCTGAACGGTGAAAACGTGAACGGACTGATCCGCACCGATGAGGTGACGAGAATGTCCTCCGCGGCCTCCGCGGTTCCCGCAGTGCGGGCGAGACTTCTTGACCTGCAGAGAGGGCTTGCCGCCCGGAATAACGTCCTCATGGACGGACGGGACATCGGAACCTGCATCCTGCCGGACGCGGATGTGAAGATCTTTCTGACGGCAGGCACGGCGGTGCGCGCGAAGAGAAGGTTCGATGAGATGATCGCGAAGGGCGACATCTCGGAAACTCTGGAAAGCGTGGAAGCGAAGATCATCAAACGGGATGAGGACGATCGGAACCGGGAGATATCCCCGCTCAGAGAGGCGGAGGACGCGGTGCATCTGGATACCTCGGACATGACCATCGACCAGGCGGTGGAGGCGGTGCTTTCCGTCTGCCGTCAGAAAGGCTTCATATAAAAAAGATTTCATATTAAGAAAGGTTTCATAGAATGGAAGTGATTCTTGCGAAGAGCGCGGGCTTCTGCTTCGGCGTGAAGCGCGCCGTGGATCAGGTATACGAGCAGATCGAGGCCGCGGCGAAGGAGACGGACGCGAAGCCCATCTATACCTACGGCCCCATCATCCACAATGAATTTGTGGTGCAGGATCTGGAAAGCAGGGGCGTCCGGGTGCTGGAATCGGAGGCGGAGCTGGATGCTCTTATGGAGGGGACGGTGATCATCCGTTCCCACGGCGTGCCCAAGCGGATCCAGGAGAAGATCGAAAGGAAGGGCCTTTCCTGCATCGATGCCACCTGCCCGTTTGTGAAACGCATTCACAGAATTGTAGAAAAGGAGAGCGCGGCGGGAAAGCGGATCGTCATCATCGGAAACGCCGGACACCCGGAGGTGGAAGGGATCATGGGCTGGTCGCTGACGCCCGCCGACGTGATCGAATCGACGGAAGAAGCGGTTCGTTTTTCTCCGAAAGAAGGAGAAAAACTGTGCGTTGTGTCGCAGACGACATTTAACTACAATAAATTTCAAGAATTAGTTGAAATTTTTCAAAAAAGAGGTTATGATATTAGTGTTGCGAATACTATCTGTAACGCAACTGAGGAGAGACAAACTGAGGCAAAGGATATTGCAGCTAAGGTCGATGCTATGATAGTGATCGGTGGAAAGCACAGTTCCAATACCAGGAAGCTGTACGAAATCTGTTCCAGGGAATGTGCTCACACCTGTTTGATACAGACACTGGATGACTTGCATTTAGAACTGCCGGAAGCTGTCCGCCTGGTAGGTATTACAGCCGGAGCGTCTACCCCGAATAAATTAATCGAGGAGGTTCAAAATTATGTCAGAATTAACTTTTGAACAAATGTTGGAGGAATCATTAAAAACAATTCATGCCGGGGAGGTTGTTGAAGGCACAGTCATCGACGTGAAGCCGGAAGAAGTGATCCTTAACATTGGATACAAGTCTGACGGAGTTCTTACAAGAAACGAGTACACCAATGATTCCAGCGTTGATATGACGACTGTCGTCAAGCCCGGAGACAAGATGGAGGTCAAGGTCCTCAAGGTCAATGACGGAGACGGACAGGTGATCCTTTCCTATAAGCGCCTTGCGGCTGACAGAGGCAACAAGAGGATCGAAGAGGCTTATAACAGCCATGAGGTTCTGAAGGCGAAGGTAACGCAGGTGCTGGACGGCGGCCTGAGCGTGATCGTGGACGAGGTGCGGATCTTCATTCCCGCCAGCCTGGTTTCCGATACCTACGAGAAGGATCTCGGCAAGTATGCGGGACAGGAGATTGAATTCGTGATCAGCGAGTACAATCCCAAGAGAAGAAGATACATCGGCGACCGCAAGCAGCTCATCGTTGCGAGAAAGGCTGAGATGCAGAAGGAGCTCCTGGAGAGGATCCATGTGGGCGATATGGTGGAAGGCGTTGTCAAGAACGTGACCGATTTCGGCGCATTCATCGACCTGGGCGGAGCGGACGGACTGCTTCACATCTCCGAGATGTCCTGGGGCAGGATCGAGCATCCCAGAAAGGTGTTCAAGGTAGGCGAGAAGGTAACGGTTCAGATTAAGGATATCAACGGAACCAAGATCGCGCTCACCATGAAATTCGAGGATGCAAATCCCTGGAAGAATGCGGCTGACAAGTATGCGGTTGGAAATATCGTAACCGGTAAGGTTGCCAGAATGACCGACTTCGGCGCATTCATCGAGCTGGAGCCCGGCGTGGATGCCCTGCTTCATGTTTCCCAGATCGCCAAGGAGCACGTGGACAAGCCCGCTGATGTTCTTAAGACCGGCCAGGAGATCACCGCGAAGGTGGTTGATTTCAACGAGGCCGACAAGAAGATCAGCCTGAGCATTAAGGCGCTGCTCACTCCCGAACCCAGAGAGGTGAAGGAAGAGGCTGCTCCGAAGGAGTCCGACGCGGATGTGGTTTCCGTGGATATCGACGCGGTGATCGCTCAGCAGCAGGATGACGACGCAGAATAAGCTGCTGTGAACAGAATAATAGAGAATGAGGGGATACGGATTACTCCGTATCCCTTTTTGAGTGTGAAATAACGTGGGGTTAAGTGTGATGTACTGAGAATCTGAAGCATACATTCAGAACCCCAAATCATGCTTGAAAAGATTGGGCGGCGTTTGCTGCCCGGGAGGGATTGACAGAATGAAAAGAAAATTGCTCTATCCGGCATTGCTGCTGCTTGTGCTTTTTCTGATCTGGCTTTCAGATGAAGGGAGCGAGCCGCTGGTGCTGAAGGGGACGGATCTGGAGCAGCAGGAGGGTGTAAGCGATTATACGGGCGTGATCGGTATTGATGAGACAGCCCAATATTACGGCCTGTTTGCGAGAACGGACGACTATGTGCTGAATAAGGGGACCTATTCCATCCGTTTGGAGTATTCCGCCACGGCGGACGAAAATATCCTTGAGGTCTGGGATAATGGAACGAGAATTGCGCAGTGGTTTCCGGACAGTACGGCAGGAGCGGAGCAGACAAAGGATTTTGTCTTTACGCTGGATAAGGATTCCCAGCAGCTTCATATCCGCGTCTATTTTTCCGGAACGGGAAGCCTGACGCTGCGTACCCTGTCGCTGGTGCCGGAGGGGAGCTTCTACAATGACGCCCGGTTCCTTGCGGCGCTTGCGGTTCTGCTGATTCTGACGGCGATGCTTCTGGACGGGTACTGGAAAAGACATCCCGTGAGCAGGGAAAGAAAGCTGACCCTGCTGATCCTGGCAGGCCTGTGCCTGTATGCGTCCACTCCGCTTTTCATCCAGTCCTTCAAACAGACGGACGATATCTGCTATCATTTGCTCCGGATAGAGGGAATAAAAGACGGTATGCTGGACGGACAGTTCCCGGTGGTGATCTATCCGGAGGCGCTGTCTGGGAACGGCTATCTGAACAGTATGTATCCCTATCTGTTTCTGTACATACCCGCTTTCCTGAGGCTGTTTGGCGTTTCGCTCGCGCTGTCCTATAAGTTTCTGATCGTGCTCGCCAACGTCGCTACGGTGGCGCTGACCTGGAAAGCGTTCCGGCTGATGGCGGCGTCCCGCTATGCCTGCCTTTTGGGAACGGCCCTGTACATTCTGCTTCCGTACCGATTTACCAATATCTATGCGAGAGGCGCGCTGGGAGAGACGCTGGCGATGACCTTTCTGCCGATTGTGATCGCGGGCTTTTACCTGGTGCTTGTGGGCAATCATAAGAAATGGCCCTGGCTGGTCCTTGGCTTTACCGGGCTGGTGGAAAGCCATGTGCTCAGCACGGCCTATATGGCGCTGATCTTCGCTGTCTGCTGTCTGTTTTTCATAAGGGCGCTGCTGCGGGAAAAAAGATGGCTTTCCCTGCTGAAGGCGGCGGGGCTTACCGCGGTTTTAAACCTCTGGTTCCTGGTACCCTTCCTGTATTTTTATCTGAAGGAAAATCTTTACACGAAGGCGCTGGACTGGAGCGGCTTTGCCGAATATTCCATCAATGCCTCCTTCCTGCTGGATACCTTCCATACTAACGACTACCGCTTTTTGTCCCTTGGACTGCCGGTGCTTGGGCTTGCGGCGGTCTGTGTGCTGTGGATTTTTGTGGAAAAAAAGGCGGAAAGGGCTGAGGTGGATCGGGCGGAGCTTTCGCTGTGGGACGAAAGGAACGGCTTCCTTACCTTTTTGTTCTGGGCGGCCTGTGCGCTGACCTTTCTGGTGACAGGATATTTCGGGAGCAAAAAGCTGACTGAGCTGGTTCCCGTTCTGGAGACGGCGTTTCGTACCATTCAGTTTCCCTGGAGGCTTCTGGCACCTGCGGGCATCCTGTTCATTTTCGCAGGAGCCATCTGGCTGTCCGGTTCCAGGGTGCTCCGTCCTTACCGGAGCCTGATCTTTGCCTTCCTGGTGGGCGTGAACCTGCTGACCTGCCTGAATCAGCCCTATAATCAGAATAATTTTGCCTATCTGGATTATGATGATACCACTACGGTAGGACATCAGGATAAGATCATCGGGATTCCAAAGTCCGACGCCACGGTGATCTATCCCTATGAATGGCGGATCGACGCGCTGACGGACGACAAGCTGACGGCTGAGCTGCAGCTTTCCGATGCGCAGAAGGTGACGGTGACCGGCTATGAAAAGAAAGGTACAAGTGCGGTCCTTACCTATCAGACGGAGGAGGAGGGACAGTATGTGGATTTCCCGATCCAGAAGTATCTGGGCTACCGGGCGGAGGATGAGAACGGGAACGAGCTTAAGATCAGCTATGGGAACAATTACCGGATCCGCGTTTTGCTGACGGCGGGAGGGGAGCACACCATCCGCGTCTTTTACAGCCAGCCGGCGGGCTTTCGCATATCACAGGCGGTATCCCTGTTCGGCCTTCTGGGCTGTATTGCGTATGCCGTCCGCAGAAAACGGGACGAAAAAAGGTCGGCGGCGCTGGCCTGACGGCAGCGCCGCCTGGCGCAAAGGAATCAGACCTTCAGAAGATGTGAAAGAAGGTGATCCGCATAGGCGGACAAAAGGGACGCGTCATTCAGAAAATCGCTCCCTGCCTCAAAGAAGCCCTCCCGGATGACGGCGGACTGCCTGTCTGCCGTGTGTCTGGAAATCTGTCTGTCTGCCGTCTGTTTTGGAGTTTGTCCGGCTGCCGCCTGCTTTGGAGCTTGTCTGGCTTTCATCTGCCTGGAGGCGCGGCTGTCCGGAGCCTGCCGGAAAAAGAGCGGAGAAAACAGTGATTCCTCCAAAGCGGGCTCCTTCGCGCCGCCGGGAAGGAACAGGGGAAGAAATTCTCCCGTTTTTCTGGTATAGCAGGTTTCGGGCCTGGCAGGGACCCGGTGGGACTTGTCCACGTAGACGGCTACGGATTTATGAATGGCCATGTCCTCCTGGGGCAGGTAGGAGTAGTTTTTATAATCAGGATAAAAATATTTCAGCTCTCCGCAGAAAACGGGAACCTTGATGAGGCCCGTTTTTTCATGCCCGGAAAAGAAAATACCGTCCGCGTGCAGGGACAGGGGGCGGGGCAGGGCGAGACTGAGGCGGACAGGCAGAAGCAGTTCTTTTTGCTCCCTTCCCGCATAGTCTGTACAGGGGGAAAGCTCCGTCTTTTCCGGAACGGCCTCGGCCTGGCAGAGGGCGGGATAGGCCAGCATGGAGAGTACGGAGAGCATGCCAAGGATGTCTTCCGCGTTATGGAGCAGAAGGACCTTCAGCAGCCGTTCGTCCCTTTCGCGGCGGTACGCCTGGTACAGCTCGATCAGCTCGCCGCCCGTGAAGGGATCCTCTCTGCGGCATCCCAGGAATTCCTCCAGGGTTTTCAGCCTGCAGTTGGAAAGCCGGAGCACGTTTTTTAAGGGGCTGATCCGGCGGTACAGATCGATTTGCTCCATTTCAGAGGCCGGGCACGGCAGACCGTATTTTCTGCATCTTGCCTGAAGAAAGGGCAGGTCGAAGGTGGAGCCGTTAAAGTGGATCAACCTTTTCTTCCCGCGGATGCGTTCGGAAAAGGCGCGAAGAACGGCCTCCTCCTCGGACAGATCTTCGGCCAGATACTGGCACAGCACAAAGCGCCCGTCTTCCACAAAGGCGGCGCCGATGAGATAGAGAAAAGCCGATTTATGAGAGAGGCCCGTGGTCTCGATATCGAAAAAAACAGCCTCGGTAAGGTCTCCCATACAGACCTCGGCCGTAGCCTTCAGTTGTTCGGAAATGGGTTGCGTTTGTGTTTTCATATACACAATATACCATAAAATTTGCGTTTTCTGTAGTATTTTGATGAAATTTAAGGTATCATATTGATAATATGTATCGTCTGCGGGGCGGCTGTGCTCCCGGAAGGAGCTGCCAGAGAGGCGTCTGTCCGGACAGGCGGTACAGAAATTAAGAAAGAAAAGAGGGAAGTATATGGCGAAGGCGAAGTTGACATTCAGGGGCGGCATTCATCCGTACGACGGCAAGGCCCTTTCCAAAGACAAGCCCATAAAGACGGTCCTTCCCAAGGGAGATCTGGTGTATCCGCTGTCGCAGCATATCGGCGCTCCGGCAAAGCCCATCGTAAAAAAAGGAGACCGCGTCCTGACCGGCCAGAAGCTGGCGGAGGCGGACGGCTTTATGTCGGTACCCATTTTCTGCACCGTTTCCGGCACCGTGAAGGCCATCGAGCCAAGACGGGTGGTCACGGGCGACAACGTGATGAGCATCGTTGTGGAGAATGACAGGCTGTATGAGGAGGTGGAATATCCCCCGGTGAAGCCTCTGGAGGAGCTGACCAGAGAGGAAAAGCTGAGCCTGATCAGGGAAGGCGGCGTGGTCGGCATGGGAGGCGCGGGCTTTCCCACCCATGTGAAGCTGGCGCCGAAGGATCCGGATGCGATCGAATACGTGATCGCAAACTGTGCGGAATGCGAGCCCTATCTGACCTCCGACTACCGCAGGATGCTGGAGGAGCCGGAAATGCTGATCGAAGGGCTCGAGGTGATCCTGTCGCTGTTCCCGAAGGCGAAGGGAATCCTGGCAGTGGAGGACAACAAGCCGGACTGCATTCGCCTTTTAAAGGAAAAAACGGCGGGAAAGGAGCGCATTTCGGTGGCGAAGCTGCAGACCAGGTATCCGCAGGGTTCTGAGCGGCAGCTCATCTACGCGGTGACGGGCCGGGCGATCCATTCCGCCCAGCTTCCGGCTGACGCGGGCTGTATCGTGAATAACGTGGATACCATCGTGGCGGTGAACCGGGCGGTGCGGGAAGGAAAGCCGCTGATGCACCGGATCGTCACGGTGACGGGAGACGCGGTGATGGAGCCGCAGAATTTCAAGGTGCGCATCGGAACCAATTATCATGAGCTGATCGACGAGGCGGGCGGCTTCGTCATGGAGCCGGCGCGGATCGTTTCCGGAGGCCCCATGATGGGCTTCGGCATTTTTGATCTGGATGTGCCCACCACGAAGACGGCGTCGGCCCTTCTGTGCCTGTCAAAGGACGAGGTGGGAGAGCCCTCCGCCTGCATCAACTGCGGGCGCTGTGTGGAGGCCTGTCCTTCCCGGCTGGTGCCCACTCTGCTGGAAAAATACGCCCAGCATTATGATACGGAAAGCTTCTTAAAACGGGACGGTATGGAGTGCTGCGAATGCGGCTGCTGCAGCTACGTCTGCCCCGCAAAGCGCCAGCTTACCCAGGCGATCAAATCCATGCGCCGGATGATCCTGGCGGACCGGAAAAAAGCGAAGGGAGGAAAGCAGGGATGAGCGAGCTGATGAAGGTATCGTCCAATCCTCATATCCGGGACAAGGTGTCCACGGATAAGATCATGCTGGCGGTGGTTGCAGCGCTTATGCCTACCACCATTTTCGGCATCTGGAATTTCGGCATCCGCGCGGCGCTGATCATCGCGGTGACCGTTGCGAGCACGGTGCTGACGGAGCTGATCTATGAAAAGCTGATGAAAAAAGAGGTTACCATCGGAGATTTTTCCGCAGTGGTGACGGGCCTGCTTCTCGCCCTGAACCTGCCGGTGAGCGTGCCCTGGTGGGTCGGCGTGATCGGCGGCGTATTTGCCATTCTTGTGGTGAAAATGCTGTTCGGCGGCCTGGGGCAGAATTTCATGAACCCGGCTCTTGGAGGCAGATGCTTTCTGCTGATCTCCTTTGCCTCCCTCATGACTGATTTTGGCTGTGACGCCTATACGGGCGCAACCCCTCTCGCGTCTCTGCGCGCCGGGGAAAGCGTGAATGTATTCGACATGGTGATCGGGCGGACGTCCGGAACCATCGGGGAGACCTCCATGCTCTGCATCGTGCTTGGGGCCTGCCTGCTGATCTGGCTTGAGATCATCGATCTGAGGATCCCGGGTACCTATATCGTATCCTTCCTGATCTTCATGGCGCTGTTCGGCGGCCACGGGCTTGACCGGTACTACCTTTCGGCACAGCTCGCGGGCGGCGGCCTGATGCTTGGCGCCTTCTTCATGGCCACTGATTATGTGACCAGGCCGGTCACGAAGAAGGGGCAGTACATATACGGCATTTTCCTGGGCGTGATGACGGGGATCTTCCGGGTGTTCGGCGCGAGCGCCGAGGGCGTTTCCTATGCGATCATACTCGGCAACCTCCTGGTGCCGCTGATCGAGCGGGCGACGTTCCCGAAGGCCTTCGGGAAAGGAGGGGAGCGCGCATGAGTGATATGAAAAGCACGAGCGAAGCAAAGAGCATGAAAGAAGAAAAAAACGGCATGGCAGGCGGCATGCCGAAAAGCGGAATGATGGGCGGCATGCTGAAGGATGCGGCGATCCTCTTTGCCATCACCCTGATCGCGGGACTGATCCTGGGAGCGGTCTATCAGCTCACCAAGGATCCTATCGCGGCGCAGGAGGAGAGGGCGAAGATGGAGGCGCGCATGGAGGTGTTCGCGGATGCGGCTTCCTTTGCGGATCCGGAAAGCTTTGACGCGGCGCAGGCGCAGGAGGTGCTGAATGCGGGCGGCTTTTCCGGCTGCAGCATCGATGAATATGCGCAGGCTCTGGACGCGGGCGGAAACGCCCTAGGCTATGTGATCACCCTGACCACCCACGAGGGCTATGCAGGTGATATCCGGTTCACCATCGGCGTACAGGAGGACGGCACCTTAAACGGCATGTCCATCCTTTCCATTTCCGAGACGGCGGGTCTCGGCATGCGGGCAGAGGAGGTGCTGGTTCCCCAGTTTGCCGGAAAGAATGCGGAGCGCTTCCGCTATACAAAGAGCGGCGCTTCGGCGGAGGATGAGATCGACGCCATCAGCAGCGCCACCATTACCACGGAGGCTGTGGTGAACGGCGTGAACGCCGGGCTTTACTATTTTCAGACAGAGCTGAAGGGAGGAAGCGGCGATGAATAAAGTGACAGAACGCCTTTACAACGGCATAATCAAAGAAAATCCAACCTTTGTGCTCACCCTTGGCATGTGTCCCACGCTGGCGGTGACCACCTCGGCGATAAACGGCCTTGGCATGGGACTTTCCACCACCGCGGTCCTTGCGCTGAGCAACCTGATGATCTCCGCTCTCAGGAAGATCATCCCCGATAAGGTGCGTATTCCGGCCTTCATCGTGATCGTGGCAAGCTTCGTTACCGTGGTTCAGCTTCTTCTGCAGGCCTATGTCCCCGCGCTCAATGATTCACTGGGTATCTATATCCCGCTGATCGTGGTTAACTGCATCATCCTGGGACGTGCGGAAAGCTATGCCTCCAAGAATCCTCCCATCCCCTCCCTGTTTGACGGGATCGGCATGGGGCTCGGCTTTTCTCTGGCCCTGACCTGTATCGGAGCGGTGAGAGAGCTTCTGGGAAGCGGCGCGCTTTTCGGCATTTCCGTGATGCCCGATTCCTTCGTCCCCATTTCCATCTTCGTCATGGCGCCGGGCGCGTTTTTCGTGCTGGCCTGCCTGACCGCCCTGCAGAACCAGGTGAAGCTGAACGGGGAAAAGAAGGGAAAGGATATGTCCCGTTTTGGCTCCGGCTGCGGCTCCGACTGCTTAAACTGCATGGAAAAGGGCTGCTCTCAGAACGCGCAGAGCGGGCAGGGTGTTTCTTCGGAATCCGGCGCACAGGCGTCCGGGAGGACAGAAGGGAGGGAAGGATAAATGCTTGCTGAGGTTAAAGATCTGCTTTTGATCCTGATCAGCTCGGCGCTGGTCAGCAACGTGGTTTTGAGCCAGTTCCTCGGACTGTGCCCCTTCCTCGGCGTATCGAAGAAGGTGGAGACAGCGGCCGGCATGGGAACGGCGGTGATCTTCGTCATCACCCTGTCCAGCGCGGTGGCGGGCGTGATCTACAAATTTGTGCTGGTGCCCCTGGATATCACCTATCTGCAGACCATCGTCTTCATCCTCGTGATCGCGGCGCTGGTGCAGTTCGTGGAAATGGTGCTGAAAAAATACATGGTATCCCTCTATGAGGCCCTGGGCGTTTATCTGCCCCTGATCACCACCAACTGCGCGGTGCTGGGCGTGGCCCTCACCAACGTGCAGGAGGATTACGGGATCCTGGCGGGCACGGTGAACGGCTTTGCCACCGCCCTCGGCTTTACCATTTCCATCATCATCCTGGCGGGGATCCGGGAAAAGATGGCCTATAACGATATCCCAAGGCCCTTCCGCGGCATGCCCATCGTTATGGTGACCGCCGGACTGATGGCCATTGCCTTCTGCGGATTTTCGGGGCTACTATAAAGGGGGTAGGAAAATATGATTTCAGGAATTTTGACAGCGACTGCCCTTGTGGGGGGCATCGGTCTCTTCATCGGCCTGTTTCTGGGCGGCGCGGCCATCTGGCTGCGCGTTGCGGTCAATGAGAAGGAGGAAGCGGTTCTTTCGCTGCTTCCCGGCAATAACTGCGGCGGCTGCGGCTATCCGGGCTGCGCGGGCCTTGCGGCGGCAATCGCCTCCGGCGACGCGCCCGTGAACGCCTGTCCGGTGGGAGGCGCCGAGGTGGGAAAGAAAATTGCCGCCGTCATGGGCGTTGAGGCCGAAGAGAGCGAGCGCATGGTGGCCTTCGTCCAGTGCCGCGGCACCAGGGATCAGGTGAAGCTGGATTATGAATATAATGGCATCCGGGACTGCAGAATGCTTTCCTTTGTGCCGAACGGAGGCGCCAAATCCTGCAACTTCGGCTGTCTTGGGTACGGAAGCTGCGAACAGGTCTGTCCCTTTGACGCGATCCATGTGTTTAACGGCGTGGCGCAGGTGGACCGGGAAGCGTGCAAGGCCTGCGGAAAATGCATTTCCGTCTGCCCCAAGAATCTGATCACGCTGATCCCTTATTCCGCGCAGTACGCGGTGGCCTGCAGCTCCGGCGACAAGGGGCCTGTGACCATGAAGGACTGTCGGGCAGGCTGTATCGGCTGCGGCATCTGCGAAAAGAACTGCCCGGCGGGGGCAATCCATGTGGCCAACTTCAACGCCACCATTGACCAGAGCAAATGTACGGGCTGCGGCATCTGCGCGGAAAAATGTCCCAAGAAGGTGATCGTGGCGCCGGGGAAAGCGGCGGCCCGCAGAGCGGCGGAGGAATGACCGGATCAGCGCGCAGGTCCGGCAGTCGCAGCGCAGAGATCGCGGATGCGATTTCTTTCATGGAGGTACAGATGACGAAAGTAAAATTGGGAAAAACACAGATTACAGTGAATCAGAACGGCTTCGGCTGTCTGCCGATCCAGAGGATCAGCAAAGAGGCGGCGGCCGGGCTTTTGAGAAAGGCGCGGGAAAACGGGATCGATTTTTTCGATACGGCCCGGGCCTATACGGACAGCGAGGAGAAGCTGGGAGAGGCCTTCGGCGGAAGCTGGGACGGGATCTTTCTTGCGACAAAAACCGGATCCAAAACGCCGGAGGGCTTCCGGAGGGATCTGGAGACCTCGCTGAAAAATCTGAAGCGGGACTACATCGACATCTATCAGTTTCATAATCCGGAATTCTGTCCGAAGCCCGGCGACGGCAGCGGCCTGTATGAATGCATGCTGGAGGCAAAGGCGCAGGGAAAGATCCGGCACATCGGGACCACCAATCACCGGCTTTCGGTGGCGCATGAGGCGATCGACAGCGGGCTTTATGAAACCCTGCAGTTTCCCTTCAGCTATCTTTCCGGCGAGAAGGAGCTGGAGCTGGTGAAAAAATGCGAGGCGGCGGATATGGGCTTCATCGCGATGAAGGCGCTTTCCGGCGGCCTGCTTGGCAACTCGGAGGCCTGCAGCGCGTGGTTTTCCAAATTCCCCAACGTGGTGCCTATCTGGGGCATCCAGAGGGAGAGCGAGCTGGATGAATTTTTAAGCTACGTGAAGAATCCTCCGGCTCTGACGGAGGAGCTTCAGGCGCTGATCGAAAAGGACAAAAAGGAGCTTCAGGGAGAATTCTGCCGGGGCTGCGGCTACTGCATGCCGTGTCCGGCGGGAATTGAGATCAACAACTGCGCGCGGATGATTCAGCTGATCCGCCGTTCTCCCTCCGCGGCCCATCTGACGCCGGAGGCGCAGAAAAAGATGCTGCAGATCGAGAACTGTCTGCACTGCGGACAGTGTAAGAGCAAATGCCCCTACGGGCTGGATACTCCGGCGCTTCTGCAGAAGAACCTGCAGGATTATAAGGAGATCCTGGCCGGTAAGCCGATCTGAAAAGAGTAAAAGAAAGAGAAAAACAAAAAGCCGTCCCGGGGAAGTCCGGGATGTCAGAAAACCGCGTTTTATGCCGGATTTTTCGGATAAGCGCGGTTTTTTCTTTGGGCAAAAGGGTATATATCCCGGATAGAAGATATATTTTTCCACCTGCCTGTATAAAATATGAAAAGAGTATGAAGAATATTTTACGTAAGTATTACGCAGCGGCAGGAAGCGCCCCGCACGCCGGGAAGCCGAAGGATCGTGCCGCGCAGGTGGAAAGGTGTGTGAAAAAGAATGCCTGTCAGAACGTTGAAGCGGGGAGCGGCCGGAATGGAAGCCGGCTTCGGGAGATATGGACAATATGGACTGGTGCTTTTGACGGCCTCTCTGGTGGCCGCCGCGGCATGGATCTGCGCGGGAGGAAGCGCCCTGAACCGTGCGGCGGCAAGAGTGGCCGTGCGCGCTTCCCAGATGCGGGAAGTGACGCAGATACAGGAGACAAGCTTCAGCAGCAGCGTGGAAACGATCCTTTCGAAAAAACGCGTGGTGGAATATGAGGTGCTTCAAAAGCAGCCGGTCTATGAGCTGAGCGATGCGGATTACGATACCCTTCTTCGGATCGTGGAGGCGGAGGCGGGCGGAGAGGATGAGAACGGAAAGCTCCTGGTGGCAAACGTAGTTCTGAACCGGGTGGACAGCCCTCTGTTTCCGGACACGGTCCGGGAGGTGGTCTACCAGCAGGATTACGGCGTATATCAGTTTTCGCCGGTGCGGGACGGCCGGATCGGCCGTGTAACAGTGAGCGATGAGACCAGAGAGGCGGTGGAGCGGGCCGTTTACGGCGAGGATATCTCCCAGGGGGCCCTGTATTTCGCGGCAAGGAGCGCGGCCTCCGGAGAAAGCATGCGGTGGTTTGACAGCAGTCTCACCTGGCTGTTCGCTTACGGAGGGCATGAGTTTTATGGCTGAGCCGAAATGTCTGTGCGAGGAAAACAAAAGTGCGCATGAAACGGAAAATAATGCGGGAAAGAATTGCCCTGCCGGAAATTGTATGCTATACTGAGAACGGTTTTGCAGAAAAAACACAAGGGAAAGGTATGGTTAATACATGGAATTACGATACAAAAGCACCAGAAGCGGCAGGACGGCGGCGGCATCGGAAGCAATCCTGAAGGGACTTTCCGAGGACGGAGGCCTGTTCGTGCCGGAACGCATCCCCGCTTTGGACAAAACGCCCCGTGAACTGGGACAGATGAGCTACGGACAGGTGGCTTATGAGGTGATGAAGCTGTTTCTCACCGATTTTACGGAGGAGGAGCTGAGGCGCTGTATTGCGGACGCCTATGATGAAAAGTTTGACACGGAAGAGATCGCGCCTCTCGCGGAGGCGGAGGGCGTGTGGTTTCTGGAGCTGTTCCACGGAAAGACCATTGCCTTTAAGGATATGGCGCTGTCCATCCTGCCCCATCTGATGATCACGGCGGCGAAGAAGAACCACGTGGACCGCGAGATCGTGATCCTCACCGCAACCTCCGGGGATACGGGGAAGGCTGCGATGGCCGGTTTCGTCGACGTGCCCGGGACGCGGATCATCGTTTTTTACCCCAAAAACGGCGTCAGCCCCATCCAGGAGCGGCAGATGCTGACCCAGAAGGGGGACAATGTGCTGGTGGCGGGCATCCACGGCAATTTTGACGACGCCCAGACCGGCGTGAAAAAGCTGTTTTCCGACCGGGAGCTGGAAAAGGAGATGGCTGAGGCCGGATACCAGTTTTCCTCCGCCAATTCCATCAACATCGGCCGCCTGGTGCCTCAGATCGTTTACTATGTGTACGCATATGCCCGTTTGCTCGCTGAAGGCCGGATCACGGACGGGGAGAAGATCAACGTGACGGTTCCCACCGGAAACTTCGGGAACATCCTCGCCGCTTATTATGCGAAGCTGATGGGCCTGCCCATCGGGAAGCTGATCTGCGCCTCCAACGAAAACAAGGTGCTGTTTGACTTCTTCTCCACGGGAGAATACGATAAGAACCGGGAGTTTGTCCTGACCAGCTCCCCTTCCATGGACATCCTCATCTCCAGCAATCTGGAGCGCCTCATCTACCGCATCTCAGGCGACGACGCGTCAAAAACGGCCCTGCTGATGCAGCAGCTTTCCGAAAAAGGAAGCTACGAGATCACGGAGGAAATGCGGGAGAGGCTTTCGGATTTTTACGGCGGCTATGCGAAAGAGCAGGAGGCCTTTGATAAGATCTGCTCCCTCTATGAGGATACGGGCTACGTGATCGATACCCATACGGCGGTGGCCGCTGCGGTTTACGACCGTTACCGGGAGGAAACGAAGGATGATGCGCCCACCGTGATCGCTTCCACGGCCAGCCCCTTCAAATTCGCGAGAAGCGTGATGACGGCCATCGACCCTGATTATGCGGAAGCGAAGTGGGACGATTTCGCCCTGGTGGATGAGCTTTCCCGCATTGCCAACGTGGAGGTACCCGCCGCCGTGGAGGAGCTTCGCGCCGCGCCCATCCTGCACCATACCGAGTGTGAGAAGGACGGCATGGAAGCGGTGGTGAGAGATTTTCTGAAAATCTGAAAAAAGAGGGCGGGGGCAGAGACGGGATTCTGCTGTCTGCTGCCGTCCGCCCGGTCTGGAATCTGAAAAGCCTTGAATAAGATCAGGGCTTTTTTGTTTTCCTTAAGGAAAGCCCGTTGTTACACGAATTATCAAAGGCACGCTCTGTTTGATGCAGCTGGGATATTCATGACGGGCGAGCCGGACAATTTTTTGCATAAAAAGTCAGGACGGAAAACAGGAAGAGGTGCTATGATGATCCTGACAAAGGACAGGAGGAAATTGAGATGGACTGGCTTGAAAGTATTCGAAGATCCATTGATTACATGGAAGCGCATCTGCTGACGCTGCAGGGCGCCGCAGAGGTGGCGGATGCCGTGCATCTTTCCCCCTTTTATCTGCAGAAGGGCTTTAAGGTCATGACGGGATATTCCGTGGCGGAGTATGTCAGGAACCGGAGGCTGTATCTGGCGGCTCTGGACATCATTGCGGGAAAGGAAAAAATGATCGATCTGGCGTTCCGATATGGATATGACACGCCGGAGAGCTTTTCCAGGGCATTTTCCCGCTTTCACGGAGTAACACCAACGCAGATGAAGACGGAGCCCGCCAGTCTGAAGGTATTCCTGCCTTTGAAGATCAAAATCACGATTCAGGGAGGAAATAAGATGGATTTTTATGTGGAGGAAAGAGATTCGTTCCAGGTGATCGGATATGAGCGGTGTTTTGCGTTCGAGGATTCCTATCAGAAGATCCCGCAGTTCTGGAGCGAGGTGTGCGGGCAGAAAATGAAATCTCTGTGTGCCGGCAAAGCGCCGGAAAATGAAGAGGAAGAAGTCATCTGCAGCAGCGGCGTCGGAAAATACGGCATCTGCATTGATGATATGGGGAAAACGGGCTTCCGTTATCTGATAGCGGGAGATTACCGCGGGGGTAAGGTGCCGGAGGGAATGACGGTTTATGAATTCCCCGCGCTGACCTGGGCGAAGTTCCGCTGTACCGGGCCCATGCCGGAAGCGCTGCAGGCTGTGAATACAAAGATTTTCAGCGAATGGCTGCCGGGCAACCCGGAATACGAGATAGCCTTCCCGGGAAATGTGGAGTGGTATAGTGAAGCCTCTGACATGCGGGCGGCGGATTACGAAAGCGAGATCTGGATCCCGGTCAGGCGGAAAGCCGCCGTCAGTCCGGAAAATTAAGAATTTAGAGGCTGTAAAATATTCTGTGTCTATGGGAATGAAATCTTCCAGATAAGAATTTGATATGTAGGGGTTTTTGTCGGCTTTTGCAACCGTATCTTTTGTCGAATGTACCTTTCTGGTTATAGTATTTCCCG
>DWWS01000041.1 GCA_019119595.1 Candidatus Eisenbergiella merdavium
AAACGCCTGATGGAGTTTATCGACAACAACCTTGCCGCCGCACGGCGGTCAAAAATTAAAGCCGTCTGATTGGCGGCCTGCGGTTTTCTAATCTTCTTATTTCCCTTTTGTGTATAAATACATGAAGCGGTTGCCTCGTCCAGAATGATGATGGGGGATTTTCTCAAAACCGCCCTGGCAATGGCGACTCTCTGCTTCTGTCCGCCGGAAAGGCGCAGCCCCCTTTCTCCCACTTTTGTTTCATAGCCGTCCGGCATCCGGATGATATCCTCATGGATATTGGCCGCTCTGGCAGCCTCCTCGATTTCCTTCCTTGTGGCGTCGGGCCTTGCGTAGCTGATGTTCTCCGCTATGGTGCCGTCAAACAGGAAGGTGTCCTGAAGCACCGGTGAAATGCAGCTTCGCAGGCTTTTCAGCGTGACTTTTCCAACGTCCTTTCCGTCGATGAGAACCCTTCCCTCCGTGGGATCGTAAAACCGGGGGATCAGCTGGGTCAGCGTGGTTTTTCCCACGCCGGTGGGCCCCACCAGCGCCACCATCATACCCGGCTTACAGGAAAAGGAAATATCCCTCAGAACCGGAACCTCATTTTCATAATGAAAGCTCACATGCTCAAAGGTGATCCCGCCCTTCACATCCGTGAGGGGCACTGCGTCCGGCATGTCCGTCACCGCCGACGGCGTTTCCAGGATCAGGGCAACCCGCTCCGCTCCGGCAAGGGACTGCTGCAGATTTTCCAGCAGGGTGGCAAGGCCGCTCACCGGCGTATAGAACAGGGAAAGGTACAGAACGAACGCCACGATATCCTCCACGGAAAGCCGGTTCTGATACGCCAGAAGCCCTCCGAAAAATACCACGAGCACGGTCCCGGCAGAGGAGAGGAATTCCACGCCCGGATGGAACGCGGCGCTGGCCCGCAGAGCCCTCAGCATGGCTTTGATCTGGGCGAAATTCTTTTCCCGCACCCGTCCGCTCTCATATTCCTCCTGACAGAAGGACTGGATCTCATGAATGCCGGAAAGGTTGTCCTGCAGCCTGGCGTTCAGCTCACCCATACATTTCTGGGAGACCTTGAAAAAGGGCCTCACCTTTTTGGCGAAAAACACGCCCGAAACCAGGATCAGCGGAATCGGAAAACAGGTGATGAGCGCCAGCCGCCAGTTTATGGAAAGCAGGATCGCAAGCACGCCGGCAAAGGTTACCAGGTTGGTGATCAGCTCCGGGATGATGTGTGCGTAAAGCAGCTCAAAATCTCTTGTATCGTTCACCACCCGGCTCATCAGATCGCCTGTCTGCTTGTCGTGGAAAAAGCCCAAATCAAAGCTCTGCAGCCTGTCATACAGCCTTCCCCTCAGATCACCCACCAGATACCAGGCCGCCTTATGCGCCAGAAAATTGCTTAAAAACCGAAACAGCACCCGCAGCAGATACAGCGCGAGCAGAAGCAGAGCCAGGCTGCGGATCACCGGAAGGGATACCGTCCCCGTCTCAACCACTCCCGTCAGCGCCGAAAGCACCCTCGGCGCCGCGAGGTTCACCACGGTCAGTCCCAGCGTTGCCAGAATGGCCGTCACATACAGAAGCTTATAACGCGCTGCCTCGCGGGTCAGCCTCCACAGCATTTTCACGTCCGTTTCCCCCTGCGCGCTTTGACGCGCTCACAACTGCGTGACACACGGATCCCCATTCCGAAGCGTCACTCTACCTTCCGTATCTTTCCTTCAGAGCCGTGTATTCCTGCTCCGTCAGGTTCATAACGCCCCCATGGCGCTTCTTCGTCTTTCCGAAATCATATTCGCCGTCCTCCGGGATCCGGAAATCGCCGCTTTCAAGGTCGTTTGAAAGAAGCGGGAGATATCCTCCGTCCGTCGCGAAGCGGTCAACCAGCAGGCACCATTCTTCTCTGTCGTTAAACTGGAAGGCCTCGGGGCCTTCTACGCCCATCAGAGTGCTCAGAACAGGAGACTCCACCGGCTCAAAGCTGTCCTTATCCAGGCTTCTGCTTCTGTCCATGCGGATATTTTTCACAGTCTCGTCCTTGGCGAAGCGGTAATAATACTCTCCCGCCTTCAGGATCGTGGTGTCGATGATATGATTTTCTCCCTCCTGGTACTTCTGCGCGGGGGTAAAGCTGCAGAAATCCTTCGTGTAGGAGGCGTAGATGCGCTGCTTCGCGGCTTCGTCTCCTTCCTCCTTCACCATGGAGGCCCAGAACACCAGGAACGCCTGCTTCTCCTCGTCAAAAATGGCCTCCGGCGCCCAGACGCAGCCCGCCTGCGGGATGCCCACCTCATGGCTTACCGGCCCTTCCCAGTCGGTCATGTTGTCGGACTGCCACACCATCAGGCTTCTGCTTCCCGCATACTGAGCCACCTCCCAGCCCTTTCCCGCTTCGATCCGCAGATCCGTCGCGATGATCACATATTTTCCGTTCAGCGGATTGCGCAGGATAAAGGGATCGCGCACGCCCTTTTCCCCGATCTCAGAAATGAGCACCGGTTTCCCGTCATTCAGATCCTCCCAGTGCATTCCGTCCCGGCTCAGAGAAAAGTAGATCTGCTCTCCTCCCGGCTGCTCCCCCGTAAAATGTACAAAAAGATATCCCGTATAGTTCTGCATGTAAGTCTCTCCTTTTTCTTGATGTTCTTTTTGAAATGTGCTTTCCAGCCACCTGGCGACGCCGTCCTCCTCATTTGACAAAATGACGGCTGTGGCATATTTCTTTAAATCCTCATGAGCATTCTGAACGGCATAGCTTTCATCCGCAAGCTCAAACAGATCGATATCATTCCTGCCGTCGCCGAAAACGACCAGCCGCTCACAGTCCAGCAGCTTCTGCAGCTGCTTTGCCGCATTCGACTTGGAGGCGGACAGGGGCAGGATCTCAAGCCACTGATCCTTCGTATAAATATCCTTCTGATAAACGCAGTGAAAGACGTCCTTATATTTCTCATACAATGGTTCAAGCCTTTCCGGTTCATCGATACAGGTGATATAGAAAATATTTCCTGCTTTCAGCTCGTCCGTTGTCCCCACGGCGTTGGTTCTGATATCTCCGGTCCTGCTGTCTAAAAATTTCTTCATGCCCGCCGTACACAGCTTCGGTATGAAGGAAAATTTTTCTTTCCCTTCTATGTACGCATAAACAATCGGATATATTCCATTTGCAAACAATTCATCCAGCAGCCCGTATACCTGCTCATCAAAATAATTTGCGATCAGTATTTCGTCTGTACTGTTGTCGATCACAAACGCGCCGTTATAGACGATCAGCGGGATCCTGGCGTTTAATCCCTTCGTCACCTTCCTGGCCGTGATCAGGGAACGCGCCGTGGCGTAAGAAAAGATCATGCCCTGACCGGTCAGGCTGTTGATCACGCTGTTCGTGTATTCTGAGGTTGATTCGTCGCTTCTTAATAATGTACCGTCCAGATCGGATACATATAACGTATTCATGCGCATCACCTTTGTAAATGGACATATTTTTTTATCCTGTCCTGCTTTTCAGTTTACCATAAAATTCCCCGGAAGGGTATAGCTTTGTTACAAAACAGCAATCCGCCAGGCAGCTTTTATCAAAAGATAGGTATACGAATTATTTGTAAAAAACACTACCCTTTCATCCACTGAACGGTGTTTTTAATCTACAAATGATTATTAAACTGTCCCTGTAATGCAGCCATTTGTTTCCTTAATTCTTCGTTCTCTGATATGAGTTTTGCCAATGCAGCATCATTTTCCTTTTGCTGCTTTCCCAGTGAAGCTGCTTTTTGCTGAAGCTGGCTGTAGTCATGGTAAAACCCTGGAAAATATTTTTGTAAAACCAGCTGTTCGATTTGCTTATATGTATCAGAAGCTGGAGCTATCATGCCATTATGTTGATAAAGGATACGGTTGACACTCACCGTTCGGATATCATTCAGTTTCAGTACGGAATCATGGTTGATGAAAGGGAATTCGATTGCCTTCAGTAAAAACATATCACTTTTAGAAGCAGGATTATCTGTGGGATGATAGACATTCAGATGTTTTGTAGAATCATAAGAAAAAACAGGCAGAACATAAAGTAATTTTTGCTTTACACCTATAACCAGACCTCTGTGCTCATATGACATCTCTGGTTTATAATTCTTGCCAAACTCAAATTGATAGATTTCTCCTTTTTTTATCTGCCGATGCCGGAATTGCTTTGTTCTGTTATCAGCCCATCGGAAATCAGATGTTGAAAAACGATCCATTTCATTGGCGGTAAAGTTATTGGCGATGATCATTTCATTTGTTTTGCTTTGCGCCTTCAGATATTCGTTCAATAGCATTTCTCCTTAGTTGTTATATATAAAAAGGGTACGGCGCTAACCATACCCTACTCTGGCATACCAGAGAGACCTCGTCGGTCAAATTATCTTTTCAATAATGGCTTTGTCAGCCAAAAATACCTGCCAGCATGTGTGAAAATGTTTCACATCTCTGCTTATCTATATTGTACACGATCTTCAGAAAAAATCCACAGGCAATATCTTAAATTTTTCTTAATTCAAATGCCAAAGGGAATCATCCTGCCTTAAATTCTTTTTTAAAGGCCCATGGACGCCATCTTCCTCACAGCGCGAACAGCTTCGCTCCGTGTCCTTCCACCTGAGCGGATATCCTTCCTTCGCCGAAGCTCTGCTCCTGCTTCGTCCAGAGCTCTTTTCCAGTGATGCCTTCCTGCTCCGCCTTTTTCAGAAGTCCCGCTCCGATCTGCTCCGGAAGGGCCGCGGCCAGCTCCTCCAGCGAAACGGAAACGACGGCTTCCTCCTCCTTCAGGTTAAAAAGCGCCGCGTAAACGCTTCCGTCCTTTTCATTCCAGCCCGCCCATACGGCATACTCGTCCGTGCGCTGTACCTGGACGCCATGGTGGCCGTCTCCAAGAAGGGCCAGTACCTCTTTGTTGGTGAGGAGAGAAAGGGTCCAGTCGTCCAGCTTCGTCATTTCCGCGCCGAGCATCAGCGGGGAACGGAAGATGCACCAGAGGGTCATCATCGTCACCTGCTCCGCTCTGGTAAAATTGGTCTTGCGCTCCTGGCCGAAGCCCTTTCCGACCATGCCAAGAGGCAGCATGTCGCAGTCCGGGAAGCAGCCCGCCTTCACGTGATCCTGCCAGAGCTCGCAGCGGTAGAACATATGCAGGATATGCTCCCAGCGATCCCAGAAATCGTCCGTGATGCGCCACATGTTCGCATATTTTTCATAATGCCACGCCTTGTCGATGAGCGCGGGACCAGGGGAAAGGCTCAGCACGATGGGACGGCCGCATTTCTGGATGGCCGCGTGGAGCATCTCGATCTCATGGGCCGCCGAATACTGGTTCTCCCGATACAGGCTGGTATTGCAGATATCGTCGCATTTCACATAATCCACTCCCCACTGCGCGTACAGGGCGAACAGGGAATCGTAGTAGGCCTGGCTTCCCTCCTCGTTCGCGCGAAGGCCGTACATGTCCGGATTCCAGCCGCAGATGGATGAGGGATCAGCCGCCTCGTCCGCCGTCTGCGCACTTCCCAGAATGGGCAGATGGTTCTGCGCCGCCGCGCGGGGAATACCGCGCATGATGTGGATGCCGAATTTCAGGCCAAGGGAATGAACGTAATCCGCAAGCGGCCCAAAGCCTGCCCCATCCTTCGCGGAAGGGAAACGCTCCGGACAGGGAAGCAGTCTTCCGTATTCGTCCATTTCCAGGCGGCTGAAGGGGATGTACTGGTGCTTATTCCGCATGGAGCCGGCTCCCCAGGCGTACCACTGGATATCCACTACGACATATTCCCAGCCGTATTCCTTCAGATGGGCCGCCATATAATCCGCGTTTGCCTTCACCTGCTCCTCGTTCACCGTGGTGTCATAATAATCATAGCTGTTCCAGCCCATGGGCGGCGTGACCGCAAAGCTGTTTTTGTTCATGCTCTTTCCTCCTTCTTTGCCGCCTCTGGCGGCATTTCATTCTAATAAAGAATGGCGAAGCCATTCTTTGGCACGAACCAAAGGTTCGTGCCGGCCTCCTTCTTTCTCCGCCGCAGGCGGTTTCTCCGGCGCAAAGCGGTTTCTCCGGTTTCAGCGAAGCCGCCCGGCTTTTCCAGGTATGTTTCCACAGGTATATTTTTGACCATTTGCAGGTACTCCGTCTCCAGTCAGATGCCGGACGCGCCCGGCCCCTGAGCCGGGCGTCAGGCCATTCCCGGCCTCCCGCCGTCCTGCGCCGTTCCTGCGGCTTATGCATTGCCTGTGCATTTCAGGGTTGCCCCTGCTGTTCAACCTGATTATAATATTTCACAAAGGCTGCGGCAAGAATAAAAAAATGACACGGGAGGGTAATATTTTGACTTCAGATCAGTTGACTTCAGACCAGTTGATTTCAGACCAGTTGACTTCAGATCAGCTCGGGAGCTTCGGCTTTCTTCCGTCCGGCACATTTGCGGACGAGCCTCTCAGCCTTCTGGATTTCGGGCTGGAGGTCAGGCAGAATGAAAGCTATGATTACAATAACGCGGACAGGGATTACAGCGGCTATCTCTTTCAGTACACCCTCAAGGGGCAGGGCGTCTTTGAGGGAGAGGGCTTTTCTGAGCGGCTGACGCCCGGCCGGGCCTTTCTGGTCTCGGTTCCGGAAAACAGCCGGTATTTTCTGCCGCCTCACGATGCGGACAACCGCTGGGAATATCTTTATGTGCATTTTCAGGGGGAGGCGGCGCGTCCCTTCTTTTCCCGCATACGCTCTGCCTTCGGCCCCTGCTTTTCTCTGCCCGCGGACAGTCTGCCCGTCCTTCTGTGGCTGGAGCTGCACCGGGACCTGCGGGAAGGTCGGCGGCTGCAGAGCTACGAGGGCGGCGAGCTGGTTTACCGCTTCCTTTCCTCTCTGACGCGGACGCTGGAATCTCCCTCCCTTTTCGAGCCGTCGGCCCCGGTCACGGAGGGCATCCGCTATATGAAGGAGCATTTTGACCGGCGTTTTTCCATCGAGGAGCTTGCGGCCCGGCTGGGGCTGTCCGCCGCCTATTTCACCCGGCTTTTTACCCGGCAGACAGGCCAGACGCCCCTCGCCTGCTTAAACGGCATCCGTCTGTCGCATGCCGTTTTCCTGCTGCTGAACACCACGCTTTCCATCGATGAGGTCGCCCTCTCCTGCGGCTTTTCCTGCGGGAATTATTTCTGCAAGGTATTCCGAAGGGCCTCCGGCTTTTCACCCGCGCAGTACCGCAGAAAATATGGGAGGCAGGGGCGGCCATAGCCGTTTCCTGCCAGCGTTTTCTCCTTCAGTTTTCCTTCAGTTTTTTCTCCAAAAAGTCGCTAAAGTACAAATCATCTACTCTTTTCTCCATTGTTTTCCTCTTTTTTTCTCCTATAATGTGGATTATATCAAGGGCCGTCTGCGGACGGAGAAATGGAGGAAGATCGCAGCGCTAGAGCGCTTCGGAATGGAGGTAAATATGGATTCTGTACGTTTCTTACTGAATGACAACTGGAAATTTTATCTGGGCGAGGCCGAGGACGCCTGGTATAAGGGATACGACGATTCTTCCTGGGAGGACGTTACGCTCCCCCACGACTGGTCGGTGAGCCTTCCTTTTTCTAAGGAATATTCCAGCGGAACCGGCTATCTTGCGGGCGGAACCGGCTGGTACCGGCTTCGTTTTTCGCTTCCCGAGGAATACAGGGGAAAGAAAATTTCCATCTGCTTCGACGGGATCTACAAAAACAGCCAGATCTGGTGCAACAGCTATTATCTTGGAAAGCGGCCCAACGGCTATATTCCGGTGCGCTACGACATCAGCAGCGTCGCCTGCTTCCGAAACGCCGACGGCTCGGGCGCGGAAAATGAGATCACCGTCAGGGTCACGCATACGGATATCGCGGATTCCCGCTGGTTTACCGGCTCCGGCATCACCAGAAGGGCTTACGTGCTCATCGAGGAAAACGTCCATCCCGTGCCTTACGGCATTTTCTTTTCTACGCTTTACGGAGATGATGGAAAAAGTGCCCAGGTGGAGATTTCCCATGAGCTGACCAATGAAACCGAAAAAAACGCCGCCGTGACTGTCAAAAGCAGCCTGATCTCCCCTTCCGGAAAGCAGGTTTTAGAGGTGAGCTCCTGCGTGGATTTTAAGCCGCAGGAAAGCAGGACCGTCGTGCTGAACGGCCGCGTGGAGAACCCGCAGCTCTGGTCGCCCGCCTCTCCCACGCTGTATACGCTGATCACCGAGCTGTCCGTCAACGGCCAGCCCTCCTATCAGGTATATGAGGGCAGCGTGGGCATCCGCACCTTCCGCTTTGACGCCGATAAGGGCTTCTTCCTCAACGGCAGCAGCATGAAGCTGAAGGGCGTGTGCGTCCATCATGACGCGGGCTGTCTCGGAGCCGCCGTGACGGAGGAGGTCTGGGAGCGCCGTCTTCTTGCCTTAAAGGAAATGGGCTGCAACGCCATCCGCACCAGCCACAACCCTCACATGCCTCAGCTTTACGACCTGTGCGACAGGCTGGGCTTTTTGATGATGGGAGAAGCCTTCGACGAGTGGGAAAACGCGAAAAACAAGTGGTCCACCGGACACAACGTATATCCGCCCAGGCATCAGGGCTACTTTGAGGACTTCCCCCAGTGGCATGAAAAAGACCTTGCCGACATGATCCTGCGTGACCGCAATCACCCTTCCGTCATCCTCTGGAGCATCGGAAACGAGATCGATTATCCCAACGATCCCTACTGCCATCCGCTGTTCTCGGAAATGACGGGAAACAACGACGCCAACAAGCCGGCTGCGGAGCGGCAGTACAATCCGGACAAGCCCAACATGGAGCGGCTTGCCCCCATCGCGGCTCATCTTGCCGAGATCGTCCGCCGCTACGACACCACCCGCCCGGTGACGCTTGCCGCCGCCTTTCCGGAGCTTTCCTCCCGGCTCCACTATTTTGACGCGCTGGATGTGGTGGGCTACAACTATAAGGAGCATCTGTATGAGGAGGATCATAAGCGTTTTCCCGCTCTGCCCTTCCTCGGCAGTGAAAACGGGCACGGTCTGAAGGAATGGAGGGCGGTCACGGAAAACGACTACATCAGCGGCCAGTTCCTCTGGACGGGGATCGACTATCTGGGCGAAGCCCACGGCTGGCCCATCCACGGCTCCTCCGCCGGGCTTCTGACCCTTGCGGGCTTTCCGAAGAACCGCTACTACCGCAGACAGTCCTTCTGGGTGGACACCCCTGTGCTTCACCTGTCCACCGCCCCCTATACCGGCGATGTGACGGAGTATCTGCACGCCTCCGACCGCTGGAATTATGAGGACGGCGAAAAGATCCTGGTCCGCTGCTACACCAACCTGCCCTCCGCCGAGCTGTTCTTAAACGGCCGCAGTCTGGGCAGACAGGACGGCTGGAATGAGGAGGGAAGCATGGACTGGATCGTTCCCTTTGAGGCGGGCGAGCTGTGTGTGAAGGGCTATCCTGCGGAGACTGACGGAAAAGCTTCCAAAGAAAATTCCGAAAAAGAAAACGCGGAACCCGTCACCTTCCTTCTTTGCACCACCGGCGAACCGGAGCGGCTGCTTTTAAAACGCTGGGCTTCCCAGGACGGCCTTTCCGACAGCCGGAAATCCCGCTCTGGTGCTTCCGCCCTGCGGCAGCTTCCCTCCCGGGCGGCAGACAGAACAGCGGACAGGACGGCAGGCCATGTGGAGCAGATCGAGATCACCCTTGCCGACCATGACGGAAACACCGTCGCCCACAGGGATCTCCCCGTAACGGTGTCCGTATCCGGCCCCGGCGTTCTTCTGGGACTGGAAAACGGCGACCTGGCGGACAACACCCCCTACTCTGAGCCCGTGCGCAGCACGCTGGACGGCAGGCTGATCGCATATGTCCGCAGGACGGGCGAAGGGGATATTCTCGTAAACGTCAGCGCCGGGGACTGCGCGGAGGCCTCCATCCGCCTTCCGGAGGACTGATCCTCCGCTTTCCCATACACCAAAACCCCAGGGAGCCGCGGGCCTTTCCCGCCTGCGGCCCCTGGGCTTCCGGAGAACAAAAGAGGCATCCGGCTCATTTTTCATAAAAAGCGGAAAGGATATCTGACATGAACGCCTTCTCATCACCGCACAAAAAAAGCATCAGGAGCATCGTTCGCACCAGACTGTATGACAAAAGCCTGAGCCGCATTGACACGCCGCAGGGAACGCTGTCCCTGTTTTCCATTTTTCTGCCCCTGCTGGTGGAGTCCCTTCTCACCAACTCCATGGGAACGGTCAACACGCTGATCTTAAGCCAGTATTCCGACGACGCGGTAGCGGCTGTTGGGACGGCAAACCAGCTTCTTGGCATGATCTACACCTTTTACACAGTGATCAGCACGGGCGCCAGCATCTTCATCAGCCACCGCCTGGGCGCGAAAAAAAGGGATCAGGCGTCGGACGCCGCTTTCACCGCCATTCTCTGCAGCTTTGTGCTGAGTCTTCTGGTGGGAGGCGTGCTGTCCCTGTTCGCCGTATCCCTTATGAAAATGATGAATCTGACCGGACAGGTGCTTGCGGACGCGACGCTTTATTTCCGCATCTGTGTCTCCTTCTCCTTTTTTCAGGCGCTGATCTCTTCCATCTCCGCGATCTTCCGCAGCTACGGCAAGCCGAAGATCGCGGTGGCGGCCTCCCTGTTCATGAACTTCATGAATGCGGTCTTAAATATCATCGTGATCTTCCGCCCCTTCGAGACACCCCTGTACGGTGTGTCCGGGATCGCCGTCACCAGCGTGATGAGCCGCGGCTCGGCCTTTCTTCTGATCGCGGTCTGCCTGGCCAAAAGCTCTCTTGATCTGCAGTTTCGGAAAAAGAACTGGAAAACGCTCAAGTGCATCGGAAGCATCCTGCATATCGGGCTTCCGGGCGGGATCAGCTCCATGTCCTATTCCGTTTCCCAGGTGGTGACCACCTCCATCCTGGCGATCCTTGGAACCACGGCCATCTCCACAAAGATCTATCTGTCCAGCATATTTTTCTACATATATGTAGTAGGAATGTCACTGGGCTCCGCCACCTCGCTGATCATCGGCTGGCTTGTGGGAGCGGAGGAATATGACAAGGCGTACCGCCTGAACCTGCAGAATCTGCGGATCGCCGTTCTTCTGAATCTGGCCGGGTCCACACTGATCTGCATCTTCGGCAGGCCCCTGCTTAAGCTGTTCACCGATGATCCCGCCATTTTCGCCCTGGCCGCTCCCATCTTTTTCGTGGACATTTTCGTGGAGATCGGCCGCGCCTTCAACCACATCGAGGACAACTCCCTGCGCGGCGCGGGCGACGTGATGTTTTCCATGGTGATTTCCATCTTCTCCTCCTGGGCCATGAGCATCCTGTTTTCCTATCTTCTTGGCGTCCGTCTGGGCCTTGGCCTCACCGGCTGCTGGATCGCCTTCATGATGGACGAGCTGTTCCGCGGCCTGACCTTCTTCTTCCGCTGGCGTTCCAGGCGCTGGACGAGGAAATATATCTGAGGCTTCGCACAGAAAATGCGGGTATTACGAGAAAAAACGGAATTTCATATGAAACAAAAAAGGCTGAAGCCGGTTGGTGTCCGCCGCACTAAGCGGCAGCCCTCGGCTTCAGCTCCTCTGTTTCAAAACAGATGTTTTATACCGTTTCCGTATGCCGGCACATAGCCCATTTTGTAATCCGGAATTTTCTTTTTCCCCGTTCTGCCAGTATTTTATTTCAGATCCCGATTATCCCGAAGCGCCATCTTTGCCGACTTGAGGATATAGCTCAGCACGCGGATCTCATAATCGCTGCAGTCGGCGGTTGTCTCCAGGATCTCCTTTTCAAACACGGGCTTACAGCAGACCACGCTGTCACGCAGAAGCTCATCCGTGGAAACGGACAGCACATTCGCAATATCCACCAGGGTCGCCAGGCTGGGATTTCCCGTTCCGGATTCCAGGTTGCTGATGTGGACCTCGCTGATCCCGACCTCCTCCGCCAGTCTGGCCTGCGTCATTTCCGCTTTCTTCCTCGCCGCCTTGATCCGTCTGCCCATCGCCTTGCTGTTTACTGCCATTTCCGCCCACCTTCTTTCCCGATCGCAATTTCAACTTAAACTAATACTATTGTAACCATCGTGAAAGTATAATATAATAAACTCACAAAGTATTTTTATCGTATTAGTTTAATTCCAGTGCACGGATTCCAAAATCTGCCTCTATTACCACAGATCACGTAATATTTTCATTTTTTTCGGGAAATCCTTATTAAGGAGACTTTCTCCTGACAGACAGGAAGACGAAGGAAAGGACTCGACGATATGGATTTGAACTCACCCGAAATACAGAAGCTTTTGGCAGCCGTCACCGACCGGACCGAAAAGGGAGACATCACCTGGGAGGTGCTGGAATATGACCCGATCGGATTCATGACGGAAATGGGAGTGGAATTTGACGGCTCTGAAACCGAAAATTTTGCACAGAATATTACCTTCCTGTGCCATCTGAAAAAGGGACGTACTATCTGGCTGGAAGCCTATGAATCCCTTGGTTTCCCGACGCCCGGCGGCTTTCCCGCTCCGGGGGACGGCTGTTCTCTGAGAGGGCTGGCATATATCACAATCCGCATTCTTTCTTCCCGGGGGCAGATCCTCTACCGCTGCGGCAGTATCGTTCAAAATCGTCGGCACGCGCTTCTGCTCTGTCTTCTGTGCGACGCTGTATTCATCTCCACACAGGACACCTTTTCCCACATGCCTCAAAACGATCCCGGCCGTTTTCTCGCCTATCTGAGCCAGTTCGACGACAGCGGCAGCCTGGTCTGCCATCCTCTCACCCGGCTCATGACGGATTTCTATCGGTATAACAGGTGCATGGATTTTCATTTTCTCGCCATGACCTGCACCAATGGCCTTAAGAAGAAAAAGGGGTGAAAAAAGCGCCTCTTTCGCACAAGTCGAAAGAAGCGCCGCTCAGCCGCCGGAGGCATTCCGGCCGTTCATCCCTTCCCTGGCATACTCCGTTGGGGATTTGCCGGTATATTTTTTGAAAACCCTGCTGAAATAGTATTCGTCAGAAAAGCCCACCCGGCTTCCGATCACAGACATCTTCAGGGATGTATTCAGGATCAGGGCTCTGGCATGATTGATGCGCACCCTGTTCAGATAGCGGAAAATGGTTTCTCCGGTAGCTTTTTTAAAGGTCCGGTTCATATAGTCGAAATTGCCGCCGAACTCCTTTTCCAGAAGCTCACCCGTGATATCCGACGCGTATTCCCGGTTCAGATAATGCAGAAGCTCCTGAGCCACTCGGAAGGAACGGGGCTGGGACTGTATGTACTGCGCCGTTTCCGTGGTGACATAGCTTCTCGCGATCTCGGTGAAGGCCTCAAGAACCCTGCAGGCAACCTGTATCTTATAGCTTTCAAGCTGTCTGGTATTTTTCCCCGCCGCCTCGTTGAAAAGCTCCGTTACCCGGACCAGGCTTCCATAATCGGACATGTGGTACAGCTTGGGCAGATAAAGGCTTTCCCCCTCACATTTTTCATAGCTGAAAATATTGCTCTGGATGGAGGAACGCCTGTTTTCCAGAAGCAGTCTCTGAAAATCCTCCATCCCGCTTTCATCGATCCTCCGGATGGAGGGGTGGCGGAAATGGATATAAAAATATTCGCACCAGGAGGCCTTTCTTCCTTCGTGGGTGCAGGCCGGGTCAAGCACGCATACATCACCCGGCAGCAGAGTCAGAGGATTCCCGTCCTCCTGCAGGTACATCGCCCCTTTTTTGATCAGATAGAGAATGTACTCGTCCGCCTTTCTGCGTTTATGCACATAGGGCGGCTCTATTACCACCGAATCCGCCAGCCTTACCGAAGGCAGGATGTGAGGATCCATCAGATAAAACATGGGCGCTTTTTGCTCCTTTTCATCAGTCGTTCAGACATTTGCAGGAATCCCGGATCACCAGTCTGGATTTCACCATCTGCACCCTGGGAGGCTCCTCTCTGTGGATCACCCGTATCGCGGTGTCTATCAGAAGCTCGCCGAACATTCTGTAATCGTAGCCCACGCAGGTCAGACGCGGCATGCAGGTTTCCGCAATATAGGTATTATCAAAGCTCACGACGGAGATATCCTCCGGGATCCGGAAGCCCGCTTCCCGCAGGGTGCGGACCACTCCAACCGCCGTAAAATCATTGATAGCGATGATGGCGCTCGGCATGGGATGATCCTGGCGCATGAACTGGCGCATGGCCTGTGAACCGCTCTCAATATCGTAGCTGTCTCCGTCCGCGATATATTCCTCCCTCACCGGTATGCCGAATTTCCACAGCATCTGCCGGTAGCGAAGCCTTTTATCCACGGTGGACTTCACGTCTCCGCGGCCTCCGATCAGCGCGATATCCTGATGGCCGTTCTCGATCAGGAACCGGATCAGAAGCTCCATGGCCTGCCCCTCGTCGATGTTCACCTGATAGCAGTCCGCCCCGTCCAGCTTTCCGGTGACCAGCACCGGCATGGAGCTCGCCACCTTATTGATGCTTTCCACGTACCGGGTGTCCGAAACCAGCTCGTCCACCTTTCCTCCGATCTGGATGACCGCGTCCACCCGCTGGCTGTAGAATTTTTCCAGATAGGAAAGCTCCATCTCATTGCTCCCGAGGGAATTGCACAGCATCAGAAGATAGCCCCGGGCATTCGCCGCCTTCTCACATTCCACCACCATCGTCGCATAGAAGGGGTTGCGGATGTCGGAAACCATCAGACCGATCACCTTCGTTTCTACACTGCTTAAGCCCCTCGCAAGAGCATTGGGCATAAAGTTATATTTTTCGATCAGAGCCTGCACTCTTGCCCTTTTTTCCTCGCTGACCCTGGCACTCCCCGTAAGTACCCTGGACACGGTGGCCGGAGAAACTCCTGCTTCCTTCGCTATGGTATATATACTTACCGTTTCCTTTTCCATGTCATTGCTTCCTATTTCTTTCCTGATGCAGATATACGCCAACGATGCCGCTCCCCTCCGGCCTTCTGCATCACAGCAGGATTTTGAAACCGGCATCATGATCTCTTTTTACATTATAATATATACCGCAGGATTTACCAGCCCTTTATCCAAAAAAGTGCCGTATTCAGCCGGATTTTTATTACATTTTATGTTATATCGAACAAATGTAATCTTTCCGGCGGAATGCGGCACTTTTTTCATCCCTTTATCATTCTTTTACCAGTACTGCTCCCAGTCTCCCTTCAGCCTGGTGAGAGCCTCCATGTAGAAATAATCTCCCCAGGAATTGCATTCGTCCACTCCGCAGTGGTTGCAGGTGTTATAGGGCGAGTGATTGGAGTAGGTGGCATGGAGCACCAGACCATTGGAGCTGTCGTGATCCTTCACCGCATAATTGTCCCATACGGACTTCATGATCTCGCAGGCCCTGTCGGTGTAATACCGCGCGTCCTCCTCCGGCAGGTATTTCGCCATTTCCAGCATGCCGCAGGCCGCGATCACGGCTGATGAGGAATCTCTCGGCTCGTCCGAGCCGTCCGTAAACTCAAAATCCCAGTAAGGCACAAGATCCTTCGGCAGATGGGAAAGGAAATATCCCGTCACCGTCTTGAAAGCGTCGATGTATTTCTGCTCCTTCGTGTAGCGATAGCCCAGCGCCGTGCCGTAAACGCCCCAGGCCTGCCCGCGCGCCCAAGCGGAGCCGTCGCGGTAGCCCTGGCAGGTCGCTCCGTGATCCGGCTCTCCGGTTTCCATGTTGAAAAAGAAGGTGTGCCAGGTGGAGCCGTCCTCCCGGATCACATTGGCAAGCGCCGTGTGGATGTGCTTTTCCGCGATATCCCGGTATTTCTGATCTCCCGTCTCCTCCGACGCCCAGTACAGAAGCGGCAGATTTAACAGGCAGTCAATGATCAGCCGGTAGTTTTCCGGCGCGTTCATCGCTCCCCATGCCTGGATGAACTGTCCCTTTTCATGGAAACGGCTGATGAGCTGGTCCGCCGCCTTAATGGCCGCCTCGCGCCCCTCCTCGTTTCCGGTCAGCTTCCAGGCCGCCACACAGGAGGGCGTATACAGAAAGCCCATGTCATGATGATCCACCATGATCTTGTTGTCGATCCTGTGCAGGAAGTCCTTCACCTGCACCTCAGCCGCCTTCCGGAAGGCCTCGTCCTTCGTATGCTCGTACGCGAGCCAAATCTCTCCCGTCCAGAAGCCGTTGGTCCAGTCCACATTTTCAATGGGCGCATAAAAGCCGTTCTCGCTGTAGGCGTTCTGAAACTTGTCCGTAAACTCAGGCAGATACTTTTTGACCTGCTCCGCGGAAAAATCCAGCGCCTGCATCACTTCTTCCCTGGTGATCTTTGAATACTCCATAATTACCTCTTTTCCTGCTGCCTTTGGCCAGCAAAATTTTAATTGATTTATGCAAAGTAAACTTGTTCTTTCTGCTTCTGATATCATTAAAGCGGCTTTTTTGCCAAATACATCACATACGTATCAAAAAATATAACCTTCCCTCCATTTTCATTTACTGCACATCTAATACCGTTATAAAAATTACTTTTATATGGTTCAGAAAGTACAATATGGTCACAATGTGTTCCGCAAAAGGCAACATATTCATCTGTTGTAAATTCCCGCTTACCGTGATATTCACGTTTTTCAAAATCTACATACCCATAATTTACGGCGTTTGAATAAGCAAATGAACCATGTGTATATTCTATATCAGGCTTAAAGTAAGCAGAATAAACTTGCTGTATCTTATCATAAAGCTTTTCATTCGGCGTTTTATAGTCCGCTTTTGTTAAAAACATTGCAAGTACTCCACCTGGCTTTAATAAGTCAAATGTCTTCTGAAAGGCGATATTCTCAGGAATCCATTGTATAGTTGCCGCAGAATAAATCATATCAAATCTCTGACTTCCAAAATCATGCACAATAAAGTCAGCATTAACAATATCAAAGTTTGCACACTTTCCGTACTTTTTTTTCATCACATCAGCCAGATGCTCACCAAGCTCAATGGCGTGATAATTGCAACCGGTGTTTAAAATCGGCTCTGTAGCCTGACCTGTTCCCGGACCAAGCTCCAATACATTTTTGCCTGGTCTGATATCTGCATAAGAAATCAAATCTGCAAATAACTCTTCACTATATCGAGGTCTGTACTTATCAAACTGTTCCGGAATTGTATCAAATACTTTTCGAAACTCCATGATCTTCTCCTATATGACCTTAAATGCTTTCATTTCTCTACCATTTTTAATAATGTATCGGTTCGATATCCTCCGGCACCTGATCCCAGGCAGCTTCCTCTCCGGCGGCCACCCGGTACATGCTTTGGTGGCAGGCGCGCATGGCCTGCGTCATCGCTTCATACTCCTGCATGCACACGTCGATCAGGCCGATCTGGTAATTTTCCCCATCGAAGCGGCCCAAGCAGCTCTGGTCGTTGAGCTGGAAATAATGGGCGCCCAGAAAATGGGAATGGGTAAAACCCTGCTCCAGATAGTAGCGGTAGGCGCATCCGCGCTGCTCCTGGCTCGTCACGCCGCGGATGCCATGGGCGGTAAGGCCCACGTCCAGCGCGCCCTGGTGGAATTCTCCCACCATCACCGGCTTGTCCAGCCAGCCCGCCGCCTTCTCCACCGGTTCCAGAGGCGTGATCTGGTAGCTGTTAATGGAGAACACGTCGAAATACTGCGAGCCGCAAAGCAGGCTTTTGTCCGTCAGATACGCGTAGCGCATGCCCAGATTCATGTGGTTTTCATCCACCCTGCGAAGCTCCTTCGCCGGAATCTCCACGTAGCGGGTGATCATTTCCTCCGAAAATGCCCGCAGATCCGCTTCCGCCTCCGGCGACAGGGACGCGGCCTTGTAAATCTCCCCGTTCAGCCCGTCAAAGCCAGAGAAAGACGTATGCCACGCTTCATTCATCCTGTCAATCCGTCCGTATTTTGCCTCCATCCGTTTCCGAAACTCTGCCCGGCAGGCGGTCTGAGCCGGATTTGCCAGCATTTCTTCTGCTATGTTCAGCCCGTACACAAAGGCCCATTCCGGCTCGTTTCTCATGAAATAGCCGATCAGGAGCGGATCGGAGGCAAAGGGAGCGAGACCTTCGGCATACCGCTTCGCCGATTCCTCATATTCCGGCGCGAATACGTCCGGAAAATCCCGGAAAACCGCCGTCTCGGTGTGGGGATAGCCTTCTTCGGAAAAAGAATCCAGCGGGATCACATAGGGCAGGCGGGCGAAACGGATGAATTCCCGGTCCGACCAGTTTCCGATGGTGTTGATCCCCCAGGAGCACAGATAATAGCGGACGATCTTCATCCAGCTCTCCTTCCAGCTCTCTCCGAAGGCTGCCTTCAGATTTTCCACGCCGTAATTGAAGAAATCATACGCCTTCCGCCTTCCCCGGGCATGGCTGCTTCTGAGCCTGTCGTCCGCTTTCTTTTCTGCTCCCTCCCGCCGTTCGGCCTCCAGATACTGTTCCCTCACCGACTCCGGCACAAAGGGAAGCACGGGCTCAAGACGGGTTTCCACACCGGGGTTGATGCAGTCCAGCCCCACGGAAAGAAAGGCGTTTCCCTCCGGATCAGCCAGCCAGTACCTTCCGTTTTCCCGCTCCACATGAAACCACCCCGTCTTTCGGAAGCTCTTTTTCTTCCAGCCGCCATAGGCGTCCCAGTCCTCAAAGGGAAAAGCGCTTCCCCGCTCCTTCTCCTCCCTTTCGGCCTCCTCCGCCTGAGCAAGGAGCCCCTGCAGGAGACGGGTACAGGCCTGCCTGTCCTTCACCTTTCCCTTCCATTCCTTCTGCGTCCACTGTCCGAGCTCATCGATCAGACATTTTTCCGGAAGCTCACAGGCCGGAGCTTCAACGGAAAGAAAGCACTCCGAAGCGGCGAACCGGAAGGTTTCAAAGCCAGGCGCGGTCTGCAGCCGAATCTCCTTCACGTCCGAAAGGCGCACCGGCTTTCCGAAAATGCTCATCTTCAGCCTTCCCGGCGTGCGCTCCGGGAAGAGCACCTGGCTGTCAAGGATCCTCAGATCAAAGGGCACCATGGTGGGAATTCCCGGAAGCAGCCCGAAGATTATGCGCATCTGAGGCTCCCGCGTCTGCCCCTCGCTGCCCTCCTCTTTTTCTTCCGCCAGTCCGTTTTCATAAAAGGAAAGCTGAAAGCACATAGAATGCGCCTCAAGCACCTCCAGCTCCAGACACAGATAGCGGTAGTCCTCCAGTCTGGCCGGATCCTCTTTTTTCTGCTCATAGAGCAGGTAATCCAGCCCCTCCTCCGGGCACGTAAAAAGCATTCTCCCCTCTTCTGCCACCGCCTTCATGCTTCCCCGGTATAATCCCCCCGGTTCCCAGGCCAGCCTCTGCCGTCCCGACATTTCATTCTCCCTTTTCATTTCTTCCCCATTTCCGCCGCCGACAGGCGGCATTATATTTGTGAGGAATTGGGCGTAAGCACAATTCCCAGGAGAAAACCTGTGGTTTTCTCCGCCTCATTTCCGCCGCCGACAGGCGGCATTGATTTTGTTGGCTCCTGATCCGGAAGCCGTTTCTGTTATCATTATACTGACAGGCGCAGGGCTGTGTCAATTTGGCAATTTATCATTTTGGCAATTTATCATTTTCAGTTTTCCAGTCTTGAATTTCTCTTGACTTATCTAAGTGCAGATGCTACCATACTGTCTATCCGGAAAGGAAATCTGACAGATGAAGCAGATGAGGCAAAAAAAGAAAGCCGGGAGGCGCGGACTGCCCTCCCGCATGGAAATGATAATAGATATGCAGACATAAACGGCACGATCTGCCGTTTTTTTATTGGAAATTTTACTGTTGTAAAGCAGGAAATCAATCCTTGCAGCCAAAAGGAGGATATTATGACAAAAAATATCTTTTACCTGATACAGAAGCTCGGAATGATCGTTCTGGGAAATCTGCTGTACACGCTGGCGGTGACGCTTTTCATCGTGCCGAACGGGCTTCTCACCGGCGGCACCACCGGTCTTGCGCTTTTCTTCAACCGGGCCGCCGGCATCCCGGTCAGCATCTTCGTCTGTGTGTTCAATGTGGCCATGTTCCTTCTTGGAGCAAGAATATTGGGAAAGCAGTTCGCTCTGACCACCGTGCTCAGCACGCTCCTTTATCCCCTTCTGCTGGGGATCCTGGAGGCTCTGCGGCTGCCTGGCATCATCATGGAAGAGCGCCTTACGGCGGTGCTTTATGCCGGCGTGCTCATCGGCGCGGGGCTCGGCATCGTCATGCGCGCAGGCGCCTCCACGGGAGGCATGGACATTCCGGCGCTGATCCTGAAAAAGAAGAAAAATATCAATGTATCCGCCACCATCTATCTGTGCGACTGCATCATCCTCGCCCTTCAGATGATGAGCACCGATATTCACGCCCTCCTCTATGGGATCCTGTTGATCGTGGTATACACCGTCGCTCTCGACAAGGTCCTTCTGTTCGGCGGCGCCAAAATGCAGGTCAAGATCATCAGCAGCAGGCATGAGGCCATCAACCGCCTGCTGGCGGAGCGCATCGACTGCGGCACCTCCCTGCTGCACATGGAAACCGGGTATCTCCACAGAGAAGAAAACATGGTGCTTGCCGTCATTTCCAACCGGGAGCTTCCCAGGGTGAACCAGCTCATCCTTGAGGTCGATCCGGAAGCCTTCATCATCGTAAACCGGATCAATGAGGTGAAGGGTAGGGGCTTTACCCTGAATAAGGTGTATCGGTAGGATAAATGTCCGCCTTTCTTCCAGGCGGACATTCGTCGGCATTCGGCGGGATATCTTTTTTATGGAATCAGCTATTTTTAGGAACTCAGACACAACAGACACCGTATATACACCGCTCCCCTGGGAGCCGACACGATCCGTTCCCTCCAGTCTGAGATCGAGACCTGCAACCGGGAAGGCGGCCTTCATATTCAGCTCGTCGCCAAAGACCCTGACGCCTTCAGCGGCCTCATGGCCCATTATGGAAAATTTTCGGGCGTACAGAATTACATCGCCCTCATCGGGCCGAAATCGCCCTCCCTGGACGAACGGGCGTCCTTCATACCAGCAAGCCCATGGAACAGCTCTGCCGCGCGCAGGCTCCCATGCCTGCATGGTTCCGCTCCGGCATAGAGGTGGCCATGCTCGCTCCCACCGCCATGAACCAGCAGAAATTCCGTCTCACGCTGGAGGGAAATACCGTACAGGCCCAGCCTTTGGAAGGCTTTTATTCCAGGGTTGATCCGGGCATCGTCAAATATCATTTTGAGATTGGCGCGGGGAAGGAAAACTTCCGCTGGAAGTAAGGCTGTCCTCAAGCAGCAGCCGTCCCCCGATGAGAACCGCGGCCGAATCCGCCCCGTGCCCCACCCGCGGCGTTTCTGCGATGGGAAGCTCCTGCCCGGCATATTCCCGGATAAGGGCGGCAAGCCGCATCCTCTCGTCCGGTGCCTTTCGCTCCAGCTCGGTAAAGGTGCCCAGAAGCAGCCCGGAAATCTGAGAAAAAACGCCCATCTGGTAAAGCTGCGAAAGCCCTGAGGCGATCAACGCCTCTCCTCCGCCTAGCGCCTCCAGCAGCAGTATCCTGCCCCGCAGATCCGGCCAGAACGGCGTCCCTGCAAGCTTCAGCAGGCAGCGCAGGTTGCCGCCCGCCACGATTCCCTCCATTCTTTCCTTCTGAAGGAAACGAACGGGAAAGGAAAAGAGCGGCTCCTGCTTTTTGGGCCCTTCCCCCTTCCCATTCCTCTCTCTTTCTCCAAACAGGGCCGCCCGCAGCGCCTGCTCCTGTTCCTTTCCGTTTTCATAAAGCAGGTTTCTCACCTGCCAGAGCACGGAACATTTGCCCGTCCTTGCATGGATCGCGTTCAGGATCACCGTCAGATCGCTGTAGCCCCAGAACAGCTTATCCGTTGCGGCTATCACGGAAAAATCCAGAAAGGGCAGAACCTCGTTCGCCGCGTTCCCTCCGGAAATATCGAAGATTGCCCGGATGGAATCGTCCCGGTAAAAATCCATCAGCGCCTCCGCCCGCTGCCTGCCGCTTCCGGCAGTCCCGCCCTCTCCCGCATAGATACAGGGACTGAGCGTCGGACGAAGCCCCATGGCTTCCAGCTTCTGAAGCAAGGCGAAAAGCTCAGGGTCGCTTTCCGCGGCGGAGTCAAGGCCGAAGCCTTCCATTCTTCGCCCGTCCGAGCAGCAGATGATCCCTACCCGGCTGCCTTTTTCTATCTGATATATATTGGAAGCTTCACGTTCTTTTTTCATTTCCATTCTTCGCCGCTCCGACCAGCCTCTTTTTCATCACAGCCTGATAATATAACCCCTCCAGCAGAAGCATGGCGCACCAGCCGATGGCGCAGGAGACCGCAAAGCTGCGGATGCCCATCCGTCCGGAAAGCAGATAGACGAAAATAACCCGAAGGCCGGTCTGCAGCGCGGTTCCCGCAAGGGTCATTTTCATCATGCCCATTCCCCGGTAAAAGCCCTGAATGCCATTGGTCAGCCCGGGAAGGATGTAGAAAAAGGCCATCAGTCCCAGATAGCCCGCGCCCTGTTCGATCACAGCGGTTTCCTCCCTGCCCACAAACAGCTCCATCACCGGCCTTCTGATCAAAAGCACCGCCGCGCAGGCGGCGACGCCGTAGGCCGCCTCCATCCACATGCCCGTCGCAAAGCCCTTCCGGATCCGTTCCTTTTTACCCGCCCCGCCGTTCTGCGCGATGAAGGTGGTCATGGCGTTGGAGATGTTGCGCTCCGGCACCAGCGCGTAATCGTCTATCTTCGTCACCGCGTTGAAGGCGGCCATGACCGATACGCCCATTCCGTTCACCGCCCCCTGGATCAGCAGATTCCCGATGGGCTGGCAGGCCTGCTGCAGCGCGGTGACGCCGCCGTAACGAAGCGTTTCCCCCAGAAGCCCCCGATCCGCATGAAGCTCCCTTATAGGAACGTGCAGAATGGAAACCCGCCGCTTCACATAAAGGATGCAGCCGACGGCGCTGACCGCCTGGGCCAGCACGGTGGTGAAGGCGGAGCAGACGATCCCAAACCCCAAAAGGCCGATCAGAACCAGATCCAGCCCCGCATTCAGGACAGTGGAAAGCACCAGAAAATACAGCGGCGTCCTGGAATCCCCCACGCTCTTTAGCGCCGAGGAATAAGCATTATAAAAATAGGTGAAGGGCATGCCGATGAAGATCAGCCGAAGGTACACAGCGGACAGCTCCAGAATCTCCTCCGGCACCTGGAGGGCTGCAAGCAGAAGCTTTGCTCCTGCCGCACCAGCCAGGGCCAGTAGCACGGAAAAATACAGGCCGAACACGACGACCGTCCCCATCTCCCGCTTCAGCTCTCCCATTTTTCCCGCTCCGAAAAAGCGGCTCATGATCACGGAGGCTCCCATGCTCACGCCGGATATCCCAAGGATAAAAAGATTCATCACCGGCCCTGCGGTCCCCACCGCCGCCAGCGTATCCGTCCCGATGAACCGCCCCACGATCACGGAATCCACCACATTATAGGTAAGCTGGAACACATTTCCCGCGATCAGCGGAAGGGCATAGGAAAAAAGCTGCCCTGCAATGCTTCCTTCTGTCATTTTCACTGTTTTTGCCATCTTTCATCCCCACCCCGTAGCACGGCAAGGCTCCGTTTTGCCGCGATCCGGATATGCCGTCAGGTTATTCTTTCCGACGATCCGCACAAACGGCCGCTTCCGCCCGGAAAAGAGTCTGCCTGCACCAGTCAAAAAGAAGGGCGAACCGCTCCTGCGCCGGAGAATCCTGCCCGCCCATGGCTTCCTTCAAAACCTGCTCATCCGCTCCGTCTACAAGCCCCAGAAGCTCTGCCTTTGAGACCGCGAAGCATCCGCTTTCCAGATACTGCTTGTTTTGCAGGATAAAAAAAGCCTGCTTGAATGCCTCCGGCAGCATGTTTTCCCAGGATGCTTTTCCGGCTGAATCAGCTTCCCTGCCTGAATCAGCTTCCATTCCTGTGGCCTTTTCTTTGCCCTCTGTTTTTTCCTGAAGGGCGCTTCCGCATTCCTGCAGCGGAACGAAGCCGTGTACCCGGCTGTGGCAGAGCGCGTGATACAGATTTCCCGTCATGATCTGCACATACGCAAGCACGTCTGCTCTCGTATATTCCGGCACAAGCTTTGAAAGCTCTCCGAAGCAGTCCAGTGTGGTATGGAGCAGATGGCAGATCTCGCAGCGGTTCCAGCCCGCAAGCTCTCCCCTTCCGCACAGAAACCCGCAGGAACGATCCGCATATTCCAGAGACTTCACCACCCTCCGGTACGCATCCATATCCACCGGACTCAGCGAATCCAGCACGGCCATAATATCAATATCGCTGTTTTCTCCGGCCTCGCCCCGCATGCAGCTCCCCTGCAGGCCCACACATAGAGGAGCCTGTCCCCAAATTCCGCCTTCAGCGCGCCGGTCAACGTTTTCACATAGTCCCTTATCCATTTTTGCATTGCAGTCAACCTCCATTCTGCCGCTTTCTGCGGCATTCGCCTTCATTTCCGCCCCCGCAACACACGCGGCGGAACTTTTTGTTCCCTCATTATAACAACCGGAGAAAAAAAGAGTAGACTGCAATTTTCTTTTGTGATAGGATATAGATTATCCCGTACCCTGAATTCCCTATTTCCGCTTCAGCCGGATGATCAGAAGCACGATCAGTCCGATCACCAGTCCGGCCGCCAGCAGTATGGCACCCGTTTCCATCAGCCCCGTTCCGCTGATCTTACCCGCTATGAAGATGCTCGTAGGGCCGTCCGCCCCGCCGATCACAACAGGCGCCGGTTTTGATCCCATCCTCTTTCCCACAATCAACAGCAGAATTCCTGCCGCAGCAACTACAAGTCCCATCAGAACCGCAACTATTTTCTTCATCGTTCCCTCCATTCCGAAGCGGCCAAAACCGCTGTCAGGCATCAACCGGATCCGCTGTCAGATCAGAAGTGTCCAAATCCGCTGTCAGACATCAGAAGCGCTTGACAGCCTCGGATAAAGCCCCTACAATATAGCCAATATATCACATTCTTAAGGCAACGTAAATTCTGAGAAAGGAGAAATCTCACCATGCCGGACTTTTCTTCCAATCCAACGCCTGAAAATCCATCTTCGCAGGCCCCCTGCACCTGCGGTGTCTGTCAGCGGATCGCCCAGACCAGGCAGGGAAAAAATCCGTATTTTGTCAGAGAGCTGGAAACAGGCTACGTGGTCATCGGCGATCATCAGCGCTTTCCCGGCTATTCCCTTTTCCTCTGCAAGCAGCACGCCACCGAGCTGCATTTTCTGGAAAAGGATTTTCGGGATAAATTTCTGCAGGAGATGGCTCTGACCGCAGAAGCGGTCTACCGCGCCTTTCAGCCGGACAAGCTGAACTATGAGCTGCTTGGGGCAGGAAATAATAAGCACATGCACTGGCATTTTTATCCCAGAAGAGAGCATGATACGCCTGCGCCTGGCCCTGTCTGGCAGCTTTCCGCATCCGAGCTGTATGATCCGGCCTGGCTTCCCTCGCCAGAGGAGCTTGACCGTATGAAAAAACGCCTGAACGAGGAGCTGGACAGGCTGCTTTTGTGAGATATGCCAAACAAGAGCCGATCTTCATCCTGAAACATTGATATCACTCGGGGTAAGCACATTGAAAAAGAAAATTGCAGCCGTATTGACGGTCATATTTGCTGCATCAGGTCTTCTGTATTTTATCGGGACAGGCTTTATGGAACAAACATCTGTGGTACTGACCGACTATACTATATCAGAGGATGGTTCGGAAATCGTTCTCACTGTCTCAACGGCATCTTCTATGGGATATGTCAGGGATTACGCAGACAAAGGGGGAAAGGCCAAACCGCATTACCTGCATTTTTATTCTGCATTTGGAGGCTTAAACGGTTCGTGGGGTTCAAAAAATGAGTTTGTTTTGGAGCTTGCGCCTGATGATACAGAAATTTATTTCTATCGCGGCGATGGCGGATATGATTTAGTGCTGAAGAAAAACAAACGAACGAACGCATGGGAACCAGCCAGCGGCAATATACAAGGCTAAAACTTTTCCCCTTCGGACAAAATAAAAAGGATGTAATCCGTTCAGTACATGGATAACTGAACAGCTTTACATCCTTTTGTTATCTTTCGCAAGCCTGGCGGCTCTGGTCGGCAGACCAGGCCAAATTCACGCCTCTCCCATCTTCGCGAGCCTGGCGGCTCTGGTCAGCAGACCAGGCCAATTTTACGCTTCTCCCATCTTCGCGAGCTTGGCGGCCTGGTCTGCGGCGATGAGGCTGTCGAGGAGCTCGTCGATGTCCCCGTCCATGATGTCGTTGATCCGGTACAGGGTCAGCTTGATACGGTGGTCGGTCACTCGGCCCTGGGGAAAATTATAGGTGCGGATCTTCTCGGAACGGTCGCCGGTGCCGATCTGGCTGCGGCGAAGCTCCGCCTCAGCGTCGTGAGCCTTCTGCTGCTCGATATCGTACAGCTTGGCGCGCAGCAGGGCGAAGGCCTTCGCCTTGTTCTGAAGCTGGGATTTTTCGGTCTGACTGTATACCACGATCCCCGTGGGATAATGGGTCAGACGCACCGCAGAATCCGTGGTATTGACGCACTGTCCGCCGTTTCCGGAGGCGCGCATCACGTCAATACGGATATCCTTCTCGTCGATGACCACGTCCACGTCCTCCGCCTCCGGCATGACCGCAACGGTAATGGTGGAGGTATGGATCCTTCCGCCGGATTCGGTTTCCGGCACACGCTGGACACGGTGCACGCCGCTTTCGTATTTCAGGCGGGAATAGGCGCCCTTGCCGGTGATCATGAAGCTGACCTCCTTCATGCCGCCGATGCCGATCTCATCCGCGCTGACGGTCTCCACCTTCCAGCGCCTTCCCTCCGCGTACTTGACATAAAGGCGGTACATCTCTGCGGCAAAAAGAGCGGCCTCGTCTCCGCCCGCTCCGGCACGGATCTCCACGATCACGTTTTTATCATCGTTGGGATCCTTTGGCAGAAGCAGGATCTTCAACTCCTGCTCCAGCTCATCGATCCGCTTCTTCGCCCCCGCGTGCTCCTCCTTTAAGAGCTCACGCATTTCCTCGTCGTTTTCCTCCTCCAGAAGGGCAAGGCTGTCCTCCTCGTCCTGCCTTGCCTTCTTATACTGTCTGTATGCCTCGACAAGAGGCGTAAGATCGCTCTGCTCCTTCATCAGCGCGCGGAAACGCTCCTGATTGGCCGTCACGTCCGGCTCGTTCAGCTCGTTCATGATCTCCTCGTACCGGTGCAGCAGATCCTCCAGTCTGTCAAACATTATTTCCTCCATTCCGAAGCGCTTTGGCGCTGAGGAACGCGCGGAGAAATCGCGGATGCGATTTCTCCGCTGCGATCCAGGGATTTGTGACGCTTCGGCACAAATCCCGATTGAAAAATGTGCTACCTGGCACATTTTTCAATCTTCAGCCTTCCTTCCAAAAATCTAAAACCAGACGCCGCTCACCACCCGGTCAAGCCCGGCGTAGTCCTTTGTGACGCGAACCTCATGAAATCCGGCGTCCTCCATCAGCGCCTTCACCGCCGCGCCCTGATCCCAGCCGATCTCCAGATACAGGCTTCCGCCGCGCACCAGATGCTGCGGGCACTGCGCGACGATCCTGCGGTAAAAGAAAAGCCCGTCCTCATGTCCGTCCAGAGCGGACAGCGGCTCATGCAGCCGCACCTCTTCCATCAGATGCGGGATTTCTCCCGACGCGATGTAGGGCGGATTGGATACGATAAAATCATAGCTTCCTTCCACCGGTTCAAACAGATCCCCGCAGAGAAAATCAGCCTTAATTCCCAGCCGCTCCGCATTTTCCCGCGCCACGGCCAGCGCCTTTTCGGAAATGTCGCTTCCCGTTCCAATGCAGCCGTTGGAATAGTGCAGGAGGCTTAACAGGATGCAGCCGGAGCCCGTGCAGAGATCCAGGATCCTGCTGCCGTCGGTCAGCTCCCGGAGCACCTCCTCCACCAGGATCTCCGTATCCTGCCTTGGGATCAGCACGTTTTCATTCACCTGAAATTCCAGTCCCATGAATTCCTGGACGCCGGTGATGTGCTGAAGCGGAATGCGGGACGCGCGCAGCGCGATCCATTCCCGGTATTTTTTTTCCTCATCGTCCGTGACCTCGCGGTCGCCGTGTACCAGCAGATCGTTTCTCGAGGTATGGCATACCGTCTCAAGCAGCAGCCTGGCGTCCAGCTGCGCTTCTCCGATTCCCGCTTTCTCCAGGGCGGCGCTGCCGAACCGATAGATCTCCTCGTATTTCATAGAGCTCATAGAGCGCTTCCTTCCGCCGGAAATTCGTCCTCCGCTTCCTCAACCTCGTAGCCGAACTCCTCTTTCAGATAAGCCTTCCAGTCAAAGACCGCCTCCACCGAAGCGATCGCTACCTCGACCATGCTCTCGTCCGGCTCTCTGGTGGTCAGCCGCTGGAGCCACAGACCGGGCCGGGAGATCAGATTGATAATGATGTTGTCCGTTCTTCCCGCCAGGCGGAGCACCTCATAGGAAATGCCCGCCACCACGGGAATGAGCAGGATGCGCAGCCCCAGGCGCAGAAGCTGGTTATCCACCCGGATGAACATGAACAAAAGAATGCTGATCAGCACAACGAACAAAAGAAAACTCGTTCCGCAGCGTTTATGAAGGCGGGAGCTTTTCATCACATTTTTCACATTCAGCTCCCGGCCCTGCTCCAGACAGTTGATGCACTTGTGCTCCGCGCCGTGGTACTGGTAGACCCGGCGGATGTCCTTCATGGCGGCGATGGCTGCCACATAGATCAGAAAGATCGCAAGCCTGACCAGCCCTTCCAGAATGGCGAGCAGGGAGGCGTTATGGACAAAATTCTGAAAAAGAAGGCTGATGCCGAAGGGGAGGGCGATGAAGATGCCCACCGCAAGCACGACGGAAAACGCCACCGTAAGCCCCATGAGAAGCTTTTCCGCGTTTCCTTTTGTCACCCTGTCAAGCACCTCGTCCGCCTTCGTCTCCTGCGCTTCCTCATCCTCGTAAAATTCTGCGGACCAGGTCAGTGTCCGCATGCCGAGCACCATGGAATCTATAAAATTAAAAACGCCCCGGATAAACGGAAGCTTTACGAGCTTTTTGCCGCCCCAGACGCCCTCATATTTTTCCTTCTTCGTCTCGATCACACCGTCCGGCCTGCGCACGGATACGGCGTATTCCTCTTTGTTTTTCATCATAATGCCTTCCAGAACCGCCTGTCCGCCGATCCCGGAATAATGTCCGCATTTTTTCGTGCCAGATTTACCCATTGATTTCCTCCATCGTTCCTGCTGCACGTTCCGCAGGCAGATTTTCGTAAAAAAAGGTTGAGATTCTCACACCTCAACCTTTTTTTACGGAAAAAATCCGTCTTCCTATTCCTGCTCTTAGTTTTCGGTCGTTCCCACACCGTACTTTCTGTTGAACTTATCGATACGTCCGCGGGCCTGAGCAGCCTTCTGCTGGCCGGTGTAGAATGAATGGCACTTGGAACATACTTCCACGTGCAGCTCCGGCTTGGTGGAGCCCGTTACAAACGTGTTTCCGCAGTTGCAGGTTACGGTTGCCTGATAATACTCAGGATGCAGTCCTTCTTTCATCGCTCTTCACCTCTTCTATTTTTTCCTGGTTTCCAATTCGTTCTCATCCACTGATCCGCCGAAGCGGAACTTACCGGCTTTTGCCGATACATCTGCCGTTCACCGATCCTGTAAACAGCTTTTTCATTGTAGCATAGCTTCCGCTTAAGCGCAAGTGCGATTTTGCTGTAAAATTACAGAATTTTGCAGGATCACAGAATTTTCATCTTTCTGACCACGTTGACGAAATCGGTATTGCTTCTGGTTCTCGTGAACATATCCAGGATCTTGTCCACGGCCTCCTCGGGCTTCATGCCGTTGAGCGCCTTGCGCAGAATGCCCGTCGCCTCCAGCTCCTCCGGAGAAAGGAGCAGATCCTCTCTTCTGGTGCTGGATTTGGGAATGTCGATGGCCGGGAACACCCTTCTCTCGGAAAGCTTGCGGTCCAGAACGATCTCCATGTTGCCGGTGCCTTTGAATTCCTCGTAGATCACGTCGTCCATGCGGCTTCCCGTATCCACCAGGGCCGTGGCGAGGATCGTCAGGCTTCCGCCCTCTCTCATGTTTCTCGCGGCGCCAAAGAAACGCTTCGGCATATGCAGGGAGGCGGGATCCAGACCGCCGGACAGCGTCCTTCCGCTGGGCGGAACCACCAGGTTGTAAGCGCGGGTCAGTCGGGTGATGCTGTCTAAAAGGATCATGACGTCCTTCTTGTGCTCCACAAGGCGCTTCGCCCGTTCGATCACCATTTCCGATACCCTCTTATGATGCTCCGGAAGCTCGTCAAAGGTGGAGTAGATCACCTCCACATTCGGCCCTTCGATCGCTTCCCGGAAGTCCGTCACTTCCTCGGGACGCTCATCGATCAGGAGGATGATCAGGTGCATGTCAGGATTGTTGGTCTTCACAGACTGAGCCACCTGCTTCAACAGGGTGGTCTTTCCTGCCTTGGGCGGGGAAACGATCAGGCCTCTCTGCCCCTTTCCCACCGGGCTGATCAGATCCATGATGCGCATGGAAACCGACGACCGGGACAGCTCCAGGCTGATCCTCTCCTCCGGGAAAATGGGCGTCATATCCTCAAAGCTGTATCTCTTTACAGCGACCTCCGGCGTATAACCGTTGATGCTCTTAACATAGAGCAGGGCGCTGAACTTCTCGTTCTGGGTCTTTACGCGGGTGTTTCCCACGATGATATCTCCCGTCTTCAGGCCGAAGCGGCGGATCTGGCTGGGGGCCACGTACACGTCGTTCTCGCCGGGAAGATAATTGGCACAGCGGATGAAGCCGTAGCCGTCCGGCATAACCTCCAGGATCCCGTTTGCGGAAACGCCGCTGTCCAGCTCGGCAGGGAAGCCCTCCTCCGCCGGTATCTGTATGACGGAAGCGTCGCTCTGGGTTGGAGTGCCTCCGGAATTCTGTGTTCCCGCCGTATAAGCGGCTCCGGAGGACTGCTGAGACTGCTGCTGAGAATAATTATTCTGCCCCTGGGAATAGCTCTGTCCCTGGGAATAATTCTGTCCCTGTGTATAGCCCTGTCCCGCGCTGCCCTGGACCGGCGCGAAGCGGCGCACGCTCCGGCGCTCCGTCCCCCGCGCCGCAGGCGCATTCCCGGTGCCTGTGCTGCGCACAATCCTGGACGGATTCCTGTATTCCTGCCCGTTTTCCGTCTGCCTGTCTTCTGTTCTGCGCGCCTCCCGGTTCTCCGGCCTGCGGTCGGAGCCTTCGGTTCTTCTGCCCTCAGCTGCTTCCGGCCTTCTGTTTTCAACAGCGTCCGCTTTTCTGCTTTCTGCGGCTTCCGTCTTCCGGTTTTCAGCGGCTTCCGGAATCCTGCCTTCCGCGGCCTCTGCCCTGACGGCCTCCGTGCTGTCCGTTTTCACATTCTGCGCGTCCGTTTTATCCGTCGCTGCCGCCCTGCGGCTCTGTGCGGCTTCTGGCCTGTCCGTCTCTGCGGCCGCCGCTCTGCGGCCCTGCGCGCTTCCCGCTTTATGTGTCTGCGCCGTCTCAGTCTTACGGCTGTGCGTGCTCCTCTGTGCGGCGGGCTTCTTTTCCGGCGCAGCCGTCTCACCGCTCTGCGCTTCCTTTTCGTCAAGCGCCAGCATCGCTTCGATCACGTCAGCCTTTTTCATGGATGAGGTGCCTTTAATCCCGCGGGATTTGGCAATGTCCTTCAGATCAGTCAACGCAAGAGACTGATACTTTTCTCTCATTCCCAAACTGCTCATACTGTTCCTCCATTTTGTATTCCGTTCATTTCAGGTTTACGGGAAATCTGAAAGCGGAAGATGCGCTCCGGCAGCAGCCAAAAACGCTTCCACATCCTTTTTTGATTTTCCATTCCTTCTTCAGGGAAATAAAACATAGATATCCGGCATGACAGGAGGCTTCCTCACGGGAAAGCCGCCCCTTTCCTTACGCCTGTTCAATGGCCCTGTCCGTCAGGTGCCAGCGAGATATGTTTTCAAGGGATATTTGACCTTACAAATTTCCGTTGCTTCATTATATAACAAATTTGAAAAAATAGGAAGTCTTTTTTTCTCAAAGCGGTCAAAGCCTTTTTATCACGAAATTCAAAAAATAATTGCTTTTCCATAATCCGAAAAACAGGCAGTACAACGGGACATCCGCAAACTGGCTTTCATGACAGGATTGGATTTCATCTTGATCAGCGGCATGATCATATATGGATTTTCGGGTAATAAACCCTCGTGCATAGTTGCAAAGCCTCGCAGAGTGCAGAGCGAAATCCCCCCCCTCACACAAACCTGCGGTTTGTACTCAGCGTATTTCACTTATTCCATTTGGATTCAACTCGTATATGTATTTTTGCATTCTTTTCGTTACCAGTTCATCTTTATTCATGGAGAGCAGTTCTTCTTTGCTTATCCACCTATAATCTACAGTTTCACCTTCTTGAAGTAAAACTTCATCTTTATTCCAGTCTGTAACACATAAAAATTCTATATAAATAGAGTGTGTTCTGTCATTTACCTCTCTTCCAACTTCGATAAGCTCAGTAGAAATAATACCTGTCTCCTCCCTTAATTCCCTGATTGCACATTGAAAAGAATTTTCACCGGCTAATGCACTTCCACCTGCTGTAGCCTCCCACATTCCCCCAAAATGCTTTTGGGGATCCCTTTTCATCAGCAAAAATGTTCCATCCACATGCTTTACTAAAATCTCGCACACTAAATGAAATATATCTTTTGGAATAGGTTCACCTCTAACAAGCGTTACATTTTCAATTTTAAGAAAAGACGAATTATAAGCATCCCATAATTCCATTTCTCATTCCCCCTTCTCGTTTGATACCCCGACTCTGTTTTTTTGAATTATAACAAATGAAACCGGCCAGGGCAGACAGGAAATCCTCCCGCCGCTCTGGCCGGTCTTTACGCTCAGGCAGGCGTCCGCCCGTCCAACCGTTTGTTTCTTAATTTTATCTCTCAGAGCATGCTGTCTCTGTGATCCTGATCATTTCTATTATCTCTGCACACGTCCGGAGCCGTCTCCGCCTGCCAGCTTTTCCACCTCGGCAACGGAAACCATGTTGTAGTCTCCCTCGATGGAATGCTTCAGCGCAGAAGCCGCAACCGCGAATTCAATCGCTTCCTGAGTGCTCTTTCCGTTTAACAGCGCATAGATCAGGCCGCCGCCGAAGCTGTCGCCGCCGCCAACGCGGTCGATGATGTGCAGATGATACAGCTTGGAGAAGCAGTATTCTCCGCTGGCGGAATCATACAGCATGCCGCTCCAGTCGTTGTCGGAAGCGGATTTGCTCTCGCGCAGGGTGATGGCAACCTTTTCAAAGTTGAAGCGGTCGGCCAGCTGCTTGGCAACAGACTTGTAGCCCTCCTTGTCCAGCTTTCCGGCATAAATGTCGGTGTTTTCCGCTTCGATGCCGAACACATCCTTCGCATCCTCCTCGTTGGAGATGCATACGTCCACGTACTGGCAGAGGTCGGTCATCGCCTCTCTCACCTGCTCCCTCGTCCACAGCTTGCCGCGGTAGTTTAAGTCGCAGCTGATCTTCACGCCGTGCGCCTTGGCAGCGATGCAGGCCTGCCTGCAGATGCGGACCACATTTTCTCCCAGAGCGGGGGTGATGCCGGTGAAGTGGAACCAGTCCGCTCCCTCAAAGATAGCGTCCCAGTCGAAGTCCTCCTCCGACGCTTCCGCGATCGCGGAATGCGCGCGGTCATAAATGCAGACGCTTCCGCGGGTGGACGCGCCCTTCTCCAGGAAATAGATTCCCACTCTGTCTCCGCCTCTGGTGATATGTTCGGTGTTCACGCCGTACTTGCGCAGGCTGTTCACCGCCATCTGGCCGATGGCATGGGACGGAAGCTTCGTCACGAAACGGGAATCCATCCCGTAGTTCGCCAGGGAAACGGATACGTTCGCCTCTCCGCCTCCGAACGTGGCCTCAAAGGAATCCGCCTGCAGGAAACGCAGGTAGTCATAGGGCTGCAGACGCAGCATCAGTTCGCCGAAAGTAATTACTTTTGCCATGTTTCCTCCTTTTTATCTCTGTACCAGATGAACCGCAAAGCCCGCGATCTCATCCTTAAAGTAAGCCGCCTTGTCCGTCACGGTCTCCTCGCGGAATTCATAGCCGCGGGATTTGAAATAAGCGATAGCGCGGGGCAGCGTATGGGTTGCGATGGCGATGTGGCCGTTTTTGCCGAGGTACATCTTCTTCATGATCTCGATCTCGTTCTCGCCCACGAAAATGCTGGAATTTCCAGCCTTCTCCTTCATGCCGAACATATCCACGAACAGCTTCGCGGCCGCCTGGGCCTCCTGCTCGTTCTCCGTGTTGATGCCGACATGATCCAGGCGCAGGCCGAGCATGGTCTGTACCGCCTGTCTGGTCAGGCGCTCGATCTCGTCCCAGTTCTCCGCCTCGATCAGATCCTTCTTCACCATCCAAGTGCCGCCGCAGGCAACGATCTTGTTGAATTTGATGTAATCCAGAAGGTTCTTCTCATTCACGCCGCCGGTGGGCATCCAGCGCAGGGAGGTGTAGGGGCCTGCAAGGGCCTTCAGCTTCGCAAGGCCTCCGTTCTGCTCAGCGGGGAAAAACTTGACCACAGAAAGTCCCAGGCTCATGGCCTGCTCCATCTCTCCGGGGGAAGCCGTTCCGGGAATCATGAGCATTCCCTTGTCCAGCACATATTTGGTGATCTCCGGATTGAAGCCGGGGCTGACGATGAAGGACACGCCCGCGTCGATGGCGCGGTCCGCCTGCTCCTTCGTCAGCACGGTTCCCGCTCCTACCAGCATCTCTGGCACCTCCGCCACGATGCGCCGGATCGCTTCCTCGGCCGCCGCCGTACGGAAGGTCACCTCTGCGGCGGGAAGTCCGCCCCTGACCAGTGCCTTCGCCAGCGGAACCGCCTTTTCGGCGTCGTCGATCGCGATGACGGGAACGATTCCGATCTCATAGATCCTCTGTAATACGTCGCTCATCTTCTCTCTCCTTTTCATTATTTTCTATATTTTCTGCGCCCCTTTTCCCAAAATGCGCAGAAAATCTTCGTACCTCTATCATACCGCACAACGTTCCAAATCGCAAATCAAAACTTGCCCAATAAATAGTTTATCTTGCACATCAAAAGCAAATATTATATGATTATGGGAAAGTAAGCAGAAGCTCCGATGCTTCGGTATGGAGGGAAAAATGACTACAAACGAAAAAGCGCTTGCGCTTCATGAAAAGCTGCACGGAAAACTGGAAACCGTCTCCAAGGTTCCGGTCAGATCCAGGGAGGATCTGGCTCTTGCCTATACGCCCGGCGTGGCAGAGCCCTGTAAGGTGATCGCGCAGGATAAGGAAGCCGCCTATACCTATACGATGAAGGCCAACACCATTGCGGTGGTCTCCGACGGCTCGGCGGTTCTGGGACTTGGCAACATCGGCCCTCACGCGGCCATACCGGTCATGGAGGGAAAGGCCGTATTGTTCAAGGAATTTGCCGGAGTGAACGCGGTTCCCATCTGCCTTGACACGCAGGATACGGAGGAGATCATCAAAGCCGTTACCTGGCTCGCTCCCGCCTTCGGCGGCATCAATCTGGAGGACATCAGCGCGCCGCGCTGCTTTGAAATTGAAGAAAGGCTGAAGGAAACGCTGGACATCCCCGTATTCCACGACGACCAGCACGGCACGGCCATCGTGGTCCTCGCGGGCGTCATCAACGCGCTCAAGGTGGTGCAGAAGCAGAAGGAGGACTGCCGCGTGGTCATCAACGGGGCGGGCAGCGCCGGGATTGCCATCGCAAGGCTGCTCCTCTCCTATGGCTTTACCAACGTGACCCTGTGCGACAAATCGGGCATCCTTTCCAAAAAGAGCGAGGGCCTCAACTGGATGCAGGAAAAAATGATGGAGGTCACCAATCCCGAAGAAAAAACCGGCTCCCTCGCAGACGCAATGAAGGGCGCAGACATTTTCATCGGCGTATCCGCGCCCGGCATCGTTTCCCAGGAAATGGTCGCTTCCATGAACCGGGATTCCATCCTGTTCGCCATGGCAAATCCCGTTCCGGAGATCATGCCGGATCTGGCAAAGGCCGCAGGCGCGAAGGTGGTCGGCACCGGACGCAGCGATTTCCCCAATCAGGTCAACAACGTGGTGGCCTTCCCCGGGATCTTCCGGGGCGCTCTGGAGGGACGGGCTTCGCAGATCACGGAAAAAATGAAGCTGGCGGCCGCCCTCGCCATCGCCTCCCTGGTGCCGGAGGACGAGCTGAACGCGGACAACATCATGCCCGAGGCCTTTGACCCGCGGGTGGCGGACGTGGTGGCCGAGGCGGTGAAATCCAACATTGAACGATGAGAAAAAATCAGGGCGGCAGGCGGAACGCCAATCCCGACCCGTTACGCCTTCATACATAAAAGGCGCCGCTTCCGCAGGCACCGTCCCGGCTTCCTGCGGAGACGGGCTGCCTTACCGGACGCTGAGCTCCTGGTGCCGGGAAACCTACGGGGAAAAGCTGTATAAGATCGCGCTTGACGCAGGCTTCACCTGTCCCAACCGGGACGGTACGCTGGGAGACAGAGGCTGCATCTTCTGCAGCGCCGGAGGGAGCGGGGATTTTGCCGCAGCCCGGACAGGGACGCTCCGCGCCCAGCTTGACGCGGGCCGGGCGCTTCTTTCCGGGAAAAAAACGGGAAGCCGCTTCATCGCCTATTTTCAGGCATATACAAACACCTACGGGCCGCTTCCCAGACTGGAGGCACTGTTTTCCGAGGCGCTTGCCGAGCCGGATATCGGAGGGATCTCCGTGGCCACCCGGCCCGACTGCCTGCCGGATGAGGTGATCCGCCTTTTCGTCTCTCTGAAGGAACGCTTTCCCGGGAAATTCATCTGGGTGGAGCTTGGCCTTCAGACCATCCACGAAAAAACGGCCGCCTATATCCGGAGAGGCTACCCGCTCTCCTGCTTTGACGGCGCGGTAAGAGCGCTTCACGAGGCCCAAATCCCAGTCATCGCCCACGTGATCCTGGGACTTCCCGGAGAAACCCGGAAAATGATGCTGCAGACCATCCGCCACCTGAACGCCTGCGGCGTCTGGGGCGTCAAGCTGCAGCTTCTCCACGTTCTGGAGGGAACCGACCTGGCCGCGGATTACCGGGCCGGCCTGTTTCAGACGCTTTCCCTGGAGGATTACCTGTCCATCCTCTGCGACTGTATCGCCGCTCTTTCCCCCGAGATCGTCATCCACCGGGTGACAGGGGACGGGCCGAAGCGCCTGCTCATCGCACCCTTATGGAGCGCGGACAAACGAAACGTATTGAATCTGCTTCACCGCAGGCTGAAGCAGAATGCCATCAGACAAGGACAATGCTATGAATCAGGAACCGACCACCCTTTATAAGCTCATGGTGCTCTATATGCTTAACTGCGTGAATTTTCCGCTGACCACCGCGCAGATCGCCGAATTCATCCTGGATCGGGACTATACTAATTTTCTTACGCTCCAGACCGTTTTTTCCGATCTGACCGAAACGGGGCTGGCCCAGTCCAAGACCATCCTGAACCGGACGCAGCTTTCCCTGACGGAGGAAGGGCGGAACACGCTCCGCTATTTTGAAAACCGCATCAGCGACGCCATCAAGGAGGATATCCGGGAATATTTCACCGCCCACCGGCTGGAGCTGCGAAATGAATCCTCCATCCAGGGCGACTATTATAAGCTGGTGAACGGGGAATTTGAGGCGCATCTTGTGGCGAAGGACAAGGATGTGGATCTGGTGGGCATCCGGCTGTCCGTCCCCACGGAGGAGCTGGCCGCCTCCATCTGCGACAACTGGCAGAAAAAAAACAAGGAGATCTACCGTTATCTGACCGAGCAGCTTTTCTAATCCTTCTCCTCTCCGGCCTCCCTTTTGATCCGCTTCATATGCTCCCGTATCTTCGCCTCGTAGCCGTTTCCGCTGGGACGGTAGAATTCCTTCCCGTTCAGCTCATAGGGCAGATACTGCTGTCTCACATAATGGTTTGGGTAATCGTGGGCATACTTGTAGCCCAGCCCGTGCCCCAGCTTCGCCGCGCCCTTGTAGTGGGCGTCCTGCAGATGGGGCGGGACGGGCAGGTTTCCCGTCTCCTGCACGCATTCAGAAGCCTCGCTGATGGCGCAGACCGCCGCGTTGCTTTTGGGCGCGCAGGCCACATAGGTTGCCGCGTTTGCCAGAATGATCTGCGCCTCCGGCATGCCGACCCGCTCCACGGCGAGGGACGCGCTGACCGCCACCTGCAGGGCCTGCGGATCCGCGTTCCCCACGTCCTCCGACGCGCAGATCATGATCCTTCTTGCGATGAAGGTGACGCTTTCCCCGGCATAGAGCATTTTTGCCAGATAATACACCGCGGCGTCCGGATCGGAGCCTCGCATGCTCTTGATGAACGCCGAAATGGTGTCATAGTGATTGTCCCCGGTCTTGTCGTACTTCACCACCCGCTTCTGGATGCACTCCGCCGCCACGTCCAGCGTGATCCGGATTTTGCCGTCCTCCCCTCTCGGTGTGGTCAGGATTCCCAGCTCCACGGCGTTGAGCGCAAGCCTCGCGTCTCCGCCCGCCATGTCCGCAAGGAAATCGGCTGCCTCCTCCTCCAGAACGGCCCCGTATGCGCCCATCCCCTTTTTTTCATCGGTGACCGCGCGATGCAGAAGCGCCTTCACGTCCTCCCGGGAAAGGGGCTTGAGCTCAAAGATGATGGAACGGGAAAGCAGCGCCCCGTTCACCTCGAAATAGGGATTTTCCGTGGTCGCCCCGATGAGCACCACCGTGCCGTCCTCCACGAAGGGAAGCAGATAGTCCTGCTGCCCCTTATTAAAGCGGTGGATCTCGTCGATAAAAAGGATGGTCTTCGTCCCGTACATGCCCAGCGCTTCCTTCGCCTGGGCCACCACCTCTTCCATATCCTTTTTCCCCGCCACCGTGGCGTTGATCTGGGTAAAGCGGGCGCTGGTGGTGTTGGCGATCACCCTGGCCAGCGTCGTTTTTCCCGTTCCGGGCGGGCCGTAGAAAATGACGCTTCCCAGCTTGTCCGCCTTGATGGCGCGGTAAAGCAGTTTGTCCTTTCCGATGATGTGCTGCTGCCCCACCACCTCCTCCAGCGTTTCCGGCCGCAGTCTTGCCGCCAGCGGGGCTTCCTTTTCCTTCCGGCTTTCCGCCATATATGTAAATAGATCCATTTTTACCTCCATGCCGAAGCGTCGCAAATCCGGATTGGAAAATGCGCTGTCAGGCAAATTTCCCAATCTTGTTCCCTGTGGTCACTGCCGCCTTCTTCCCAGATATCGCATGACCTTTCGGGAATAGTTTCTGTATTCCTCTCCAAACATCTGATCAAGCCATTTTTCTTCCTGCAGTATCTGCAGATGGAGCATGACCGCCGCCCAAACGGAGCAGAGCAGGAGCGGAATGTTAAAAAGCATCAGGGCCATCGACAGATAAAGGAGATCAAAGCCGAGAAATGCCGGATTTCTGCTTATCCGGTATATCCCGTTCGTTACGATAGCCGTTTTTTCTTCCGGAATCCCGACCCGCCAGCTCTTTTTCATGGTAATGACAGCCGTGGCGAACAGCACGACGGCGACTATACCGGTCACGGCCCCAAGCAGGACGACAGGTTTCGGGAAAACCGGCGTTATGGCAAAAATGCTGATGATTTCCGCTATTATTGTTAATATTGCGGCAAGGCTCATGATCCTCTCAATGATCCGTACCTTTAAAGGTTTATTTCCTTTTCCTGCCTGATTCGTTTTTATCGACTGGCCGGCCTGAATCAGCATTTTTGCAATATAGAAAAAATAAAAGGCCGCCAGGATCGATATCGCCCAGATCTTAGTAAGCATTCCAAAATACTCTCCTCTATCCGTTTAGTCATTACCATACAATATTTATTCGCTTTTAGCAAGGATTACTCTATGTAACTATTCAGCCAGGTCTGCGCATTTACTGCGCAGACCGTACGAAAATGCTTCGGCGGGAAGCATCTGCTTGCACCCTATAGCCTGACGTGCTATAGTATAGATGAAGGGAAAGCCAGAGACACACGGCCTACCCACCAGATCAATTCAAAGCTTCATTTATGAAGCAGCCGTCACCAGTGCGAGTAGTGGCGGCTATTTTTTTCCCTTGAAGATCTGATAACACAAACCCACAAGAGCCGCAATGAAGATACAAAACTGAATAAGCTCAGCATATGTAACATACATTGGCATCGCCCTCCGCGCACACAGGGCGGCGTATGATCTTCCTTTTTTACGGGCATACTCTTTTTCAAAAAGGAGACCAGTGTGAAAAATAAGCCTGATGGCTTATTGTTTCACAGCAAAGCTTTGCTTTGCAGCAATTATGTGCCGGAGCGTCACAAATTGCTCTGATGGCAGAAGAGAAATCGCATTCGCGATTTCTCTTCGCCTCCGTCGCTTACGCTCCGGAATGGAGGATGCCATGAAAGACGAAGATTATAACATTCCCGAGGATCAGGACTACACCAGCGCCGCTTCTGCCTTTGACTGTACGGGGCTCGTCCCTTCCGGAACGGGAAAGCCGGAGGAGCTTGCGGCTTATAAGGAGCTTTACCCCTTCGGTCAGCCGGAGCTGTCTGAAAAGGAGGCCGCTGCCATGCGGGCGAAGAACAGGCGGAAGGAGCAGCCAGAGAAAGCGGAGGGAAAGTAACCGGTTCCGCTTTCGAAAAAAGGATCCTCTCTTTTTCAGGAATTATGGAAATTTTCAGAGAATATTGTATATCAGTTCCCACTTTCAGATAATTGACCCTCAAAAATAAAAGCGATAAAATAGAGCCATCGGCGTTCGGAGGCTTCCGCGGAGGTATCGGCAGCATTGCTCCGACAGGCTGCGATACCGTAAAAGGTGATTCCGGAAGGCCGATTTGTTTCATTTTTTCTGTTTTATCTTTCGGGAAAGGAGCATCATGGAATGGGACTGGAAGAAAATGCCGTCATTCATTTTCTGCGGAAACTGGATGCGGCGCCTTTCCTGGTCAATTACCAGGGAACGCAGTACAGAATCGGGGAAGGAACGCCCACATTCACCGTGAACATCAACAAGGAGCTGGATATTAAGGATCTGATGACCAGCACCTCCCTGGCTCTGGGTGAAGCCTACATGAGAGGCGATCTGAATATCGAGGGGGATCTGTATGAAGCGCTTTCGCACTTTATGGGGCAGATGGACCGCTTTTCCACGGATACCTCCAGACTGAAAAAGCTGATCTTCACCTCCGGTTCAAAGAAGAACCAGGAAAAGGAGGTCACCTCGCACTACGACATCGGAAACGATTTCTACCGGCTGTGGCTGGATGAAACGCAGAATTACTCCTGCGCCTATTTTGAAAATGAAAACGACACGCTGTATGAAGCGCAGGTTCACAAAACCGACCGCATTCTGAAAAAGCTGTACTTAAAGCCCGGCATGGAGCTTCTTGACATCGGCTGCGGATGGGGCTTTCTGCTCATCGAGGCCGCCAAAAAATACGGAGTAAGAGGCACGGGCATTACCCTGAGCCACGAGCAGGAGGCCGCATTCAATGAACGCATCCAAAAGGAAGGGCTTTCCGGACAGCTTTGCGTAAAGCGGATGGACTACCGTGATCTGCCTCAGCTGGGTCAAAGCTTCGACCGCATTGTGAGCGTGGGCATGGTGGAGCATGTGGGCCGGGAAAACTATGATAAATTCCTGACCTGCGTGGACGAGGTTTTGAAGCCCGGCGGCCTGTTCCTGCTTCATTTCATCAGCGCGCTGAAGGAGCATCCGGGCGATCCCTGGATCAAGAAATACATTTTCCCCGGCGGCATGGTGCCGTCCTTACGGGAAATGGAAAGTGCGGCGGCGGAGCACCGGTTCTACACACTGGATGTGGAGAGCCTCCGTCGCCACTACAACCGCACGCTGCGCTGCTGGAACGCCAATTTCCAGGCGCATAAGGACGAGGTGCGCGCGATGTTCGACGAGTCTTTCGTGCGTATGTGGGAGCTGTATCTGTGCGCCTGCGCCGCCACCTTTTACAACGGCATCATCGACCTGCATCAGATTTTGTGGAGCAAGGGCGTGAACAACGAGCTGCCGATGACGCGATGGTATTAAAAAATACGGAAGGACTGAAGCAGCCCGCCTGAGGAAGCCGTATACAAGCGGCTTTACCGGCGGGCTGTTTTTCTGATTCTTTCGGCCTTTTCGGCGGTCTGCTTTTCCGATTCTTTTCTTTTTTTCGGCGGCCTGCTTTTCCGATTCTTTCATTTTCCCGGCAGGCCTTTTTTCTGCTCCCTTCGGCCTTTCCGTTTCAGCCTTTCCGTTTCAGCCTTCCGCAAAAGACTCCTTCTCATAATACTGGGCCTGTGCCTGCCACATGGCCGCGTAAAGGCCGTCCTCCCGGCTCACCAGCTCCTCATGGCTCCCCCGCTGCACGAGCTTTCCCTGATGAAACACCAGGATCTCGTCGCAGAAGCGGCAGGAGGAAAGGCGGTGGGAAATGAAGATGGCCGTCCGGCCGCCAACCAGCCTGCGGAAGCCGCTGTAGATCTCATGCTCGGAAACCGGGTCGAGCGCCGCGGTCGGCTCGTCCAGAACCACGATGGGCGCGTCCTTGTAGAGCGCGCGGGCCAGCGCGATCTTCTGGGCCTCGCCTCCGGATACCTCCACGCCCTCCTGATCCATGTTCCGGTAAAGGAAGGTGGAAAGGCCTTTTTTCATCCGCCCAAGGCGCTGCCCGAAGCCCGCCTTTTCCAGGCATTCCTCCACACGCGCGGCGTCATAGTCCTTAGAGCCCGCCACATTTTCTCCCAGAGGCAGGGCCAGGAGCTGAAAATCCTGAAACACCACGGAGAAGCGGCGCAGATATTCCTCGTAGGTATAGTCCCGGATATCCCGGCCGTTCAGCGTCACCCGTCCGCCGTCCGGATCGTACAGGCGGCAGAGGAGCTTCACCATGGTGGTCTTTCCGCTGCCGTTCATGCCGACCACGGCGATCTTTTTTCCCGGCTCCAGGCGGAAGGAAACATGGGAGAGGGCCGGGGCCGCCGCACCCGGATAGGTGTAGGACACATCCTCAAATTCCAGGGCCCCGTATCCGTCCGCCTCTTCCATTTGCACGCCGCCGCTCTCCATCCGGTCGGGAAGGGCGAGATAGGCAAAAGTGCTCTCCATGCGGCTTGCGTTCATCAAAATCTCGTTGGCGCTTTTGGAAAGGGTCTTCAGGCTTTCCGAAAACCGGTAGATGGCGGCGGCAAAGAGGACGATGGAGCCGGCGGAAAGGGCGCCGGAAAGCGCCCGGAGCACGATGAACAGGTAGGACCCGCCCATCAGCAGGCCGGAAAGGCTTCCGTCCAGAAGTCCGGCCCTCCTTTCCAGACGGCTTTCCCCGTCCACCATCCGGTCCCGCTCCTCCTCCCGGAGCGCGTTCTTGATCATCGGCTGGGCGCGGTAGATGCGGATGTCCTTTCCCTCCCGGTAGGTGATGCCGCCCCGCATCAGATAATTGCTCCTGCTGGTCTGGGAATCAAATTCCCGGCGCAGCTTCTCCTGGGCGTCGTAGGCCCTCTTTTCCGAACGGATGGAGCAGAGTGTGGCCGCGAGCAGAAGCAGGAGAAAAAGAAGGGTGCTCCAGTGCCGCCACAGGCCGCCCTGCAGGAATACGGGGATCAGCAGCAGGCCCGCGCACACCGCTCCCACCACGCCGTTCACACAGCGCTGGAACTGGGGCACCATGAAATAGGCTCCGCAGCCCCAGTCGTAATCATTGTCGATCCGGGCGCGCAGGGCCGCCGTCTCCGGGCTGTCCGCCTGCGCGTAATTCATCCCCATGCTCTTTTCATAAAATTCCCATTCCACCAGGTCGTTGCAGTATTCCGAATGGGGAAGGCCGCTGCGCTCCATCTTGCCTCGCAGGGCGTTCAGGAAAAACAGAAGGAGCACGCCGGCCACAGCCAGGCCCGCAAGCGTCCCGAAGGCCGCTCCCCGCTCCAGCCCGTCCACGAACAGGGAGGATAAGAGGGATGCTGCCAGCGGGATCAGGGCCTCCGTCACACCCAGGCAGAAGGCCATTTGAAGCGACTGCGGCTCACATTTCCAAATCTCCCGCAGACAGACCCGAAGCATTTTTGTTTTTTTCATGTTTACCTCCATTCCGAAGCGCTTTAGCGCTGAGGAAGCGTGCGCAGGTCATGCAAAAGCGCCCGCCGGGCTCTCCTGCGACTTCTTATAATACTGGCTCTGCAGATCGTACATTTCCCGGTATTCCCCGCAGTTTTTCATCAGCTCCTCATGGCTCCCACAGGCCTTTACCCGGCCGTTTTCCAGGAATACCACCCGGCTGCAGAACAGGGTGCTCGCCAGCCTGTGGGAAATGTAGACGGCCGTTTTGTTCCCGGAAAGGGAATGGAACATTTCATAGGTCTCGCTCTCCGCGATGGGGTCAAGGGCCGCCGTCGGCTCGTCAAAAAACAGAAGCTGCGCGCCCTTATAAAGCGCCCTTGCCATCAGAAGCTTCTGCTTCTGCCCGCCGGAAAGGGAGCTTCCGCCCTCCTGAAGGCTGGTCATCTCGTTGTCCATCCCCCTGGGCAGGCGGCTGACGGCCTCCCACAGCCCCACCTGCTTCAGGCAGTCCTCCACACGCCTGCGGTCCACGTTTTCATCCGACATCGCCACATTTTCGGCCACGGTAAAGGGAAGGATCGTGGCCTCCTGAAAGACCGGGGCGATGAGAGCGTACAGATCCTCCTTTTTCAGACTGCGCACGTCCTTTCCATTCAGCAGGATCCGACCGGATTCCGGCTTGTAAAAGCCGCACAGCAGCTTGATGATGGTGGTCTTTCCGGCCCCGTTCAGGCCCACCAGCGCGATCTTCTCCCCCGGCTCGATGCGAAGGGAAAAATGATCCAGCACCTGATTCCTGCCCCCGTAGGAAAAGCTCACATCCTCAAAGCAGATGCCAACCGCCTCCTCCTTTCCCGGCGGTTCTTCAGCCGGATCCGGCTCCGGCTCGTCCGCCGCCTCCAGAAAGGCGCGCATCCGGTCCAGCGGTGGCACCGCCTGCATAAGCTGGCCCACGCTGGCGGAGGTCTGCGTTACCAACGTGGAAAAGGAAGCAACCGCGCTGCAGGCAAGCACAAAATCCCCCACGGAAAGCGCGCCGGAGGCCGCCTGGTACAGAAACCACAGATAGGCGATCCCGTCCCGGACAAACAGGGTGAGGCTTTCCGCAAAGGCAGCGTGAAAGAACCGCTGCTGCACCTCCTGCCTCAGCCGGAAATGGGCGTCGTTGTAATGGGCAAAGCACTGGCGGATCCATCCGGAAAGCTCATACAGCCGGATGTCCTTTCCGTATTTCATGTCTGAGGCCGTCTGCTCCATATACCACCTGCGGGTCTGCAGGCCGCTGCGTTCCTGGATCCGGCTGACCTCGTATTTCTGCGCCCTCCGAAGCGCCAGGAAATTAACCGCCGACAGCACAAGGATCAGCGCCAGCATCCAGGGGCTCAAGGAAACGATGATGCTCCCGTAGAGAAAAAAGCTGACGACGGCGCTTCCCAGCTTCACCACGCCCTCGCTCATCAGCGTGGTGGCCGACCAGGGCCCCCAGTCCACGCTCATCTCCTTCGCCTGCTCGTATTTATCCTGCCATTCGGCACTCTCCACATGCTCATAATCGCAGTCCAGAGTCTTGCAGAACAGCCGGATCCTAAAAAAACTCCTCACCCGGTCAAGAAGCCGCGTCTTTCCCCGGGCCGCCATGCTGCCAAGCCCCTGGGAGAGCATCAGAATGCCGGTGAGCGCAAGCAAAAGCGCCGCCGCCCTCCCCGCATCCGCCTGCTCCGTCGCCAGATCCACGCCGATCTTGGGAAGGTACATGGCGATATAGGGTGTGATCACACTGCATACCACCTCTATGATCAGAAGCGCCATCAGCTTTCTATCGCTTTCCCAGATTCCCTTCAGCAGATAGCCGATATGATTTCCCAAAGAATATTGTTTCATAGTTCTTTCCTCCCTATGGATGCCTCCCGTCCTTTCCCAACCAGTATACGAAAAAGCGGCCCTGTCCGCAAGGCCGCCGGGACGAATGCTTTGATTCGGGGACGAAAAACAGCCCGGTCTCCGCATAAGCGGTATGGCCGGGCTGTTCCTTTTTTCTGCCATTTCAGAGACAGAAGGATTGTTCCTGTTTTCTGTGAGGCTCAGCCGATGTCCGGCTCGTCTGTAAGCGCGATCTCTCCCGGCGCCTTTCCTTCCGTCTCAAACAGGATGATCTCGTTCTCTCCCTTCTTCAAAAGAGGAGCCGGGATGTACAGACGCTTCTGCGGCCCGATCTCCCAGTATCTTCCTATATTAAAGCCGTTCACGAACGCGCAGCCCTTTCCCCAGCCTCCGAAATCCAGCCAGGTATCGCAGCATTCCTCCGCTTCAAAGGTAAAACGGTAAAAGGCGGGAAGTCCTTCCTCATAGCCCTTCGTGAAGTCCAGCTTCTCCAGGTTGTCAAGCGGCAGCGGATACATCTCCCAGTTATAGTGCATGTGGCCGTTTAACTGCACGCATCCGGCGATCCCCTTCCTCTGGCTCTCCATCCGCGGCCCGAAATTCACGCGCCCCATGTTCTCCATCAGGATGTCCATCCGCGCCGGACGCTCAAAGCTCACATCCACCTGCGCTTCCTCCAGAAGCTCCCTGTCATACAGGGTCGCCACCGGCATTCCTTCCACGAAGATGTTCGCCCGGTCGTTCGCTCCCCACAGACGGATCTTCTCCAGGTTCTGCTCCCTCTCCAG
>DWWS01000042.1 GCA_019119595.1 Candidatus Eisenbergiella merdavium
CGTGATCGGCTGGGAAGCCGTCAAAAGGCGTTTTCAGTGTGGTTATAGGGATATTCTGTTTTTTGATGATGGTTAAAAAGTTCAGTGTTTATGCGGCTTTCGGGGATTTGTGTATATAAACATGAGGCCACAGCCTCGGTGGATGTTGAGACGGAAAAAGAGATTCAGAACGCCATCAGCCGGATCGCCGGAACGCGGACGATCCTGGCTATCGCCCACCGCCTCTCCACCATCCAGAACGCCGACCTGATCCTGGTGATCCAGGAGGGCCGGATCGCGGAGCGCGGAACCCATGAGGAGCTGATGGCGCGAAAGGGATATTATTATCAGATGCAGCAGGCTCAGCTTGCGGAGCACTGAGCGTATTTCTTGGGAGAGATTCCCACCGCCTTGGTGAAGGCCTTGAGGAAATTACTGTAGTCGTTGAAGCCGCAGCGCTCGCAGGTCTCCGTCACGGAGCAGCCGGAGCTGAGCAAAGACTTGGCAACGGTGATCCTCTTGGCGGTGATGTACTTGTTGATCGTGGTTCCCGTGGCAGCCTTAAAGATGCGGCACAGGTAGGAGCTGCTCAGGAAAAAGTGGCCGGAAAGATCCTCGATGCTCAGGGGCGAGCTGATATTCTGATTGATAAAGGTCAGGATCTCATCCACCTGGGTATGATAGGAGGGCGTTTCATCCGTTTCCGCCTGAGACTCGCTTTTCTGATGGAAAAGCCGGTTCAGGAACACCATGAGCTCCGTGAAAACCGCCTGATCCTCCAGGTCGGAGCCGAAGCCGGACAGGCCGGTGAGCTTGTGCACGAAATAGCGGAACCGGTTCTGCTCCTCCTCGGTCAGGTGCAGTTTGTGGGAAAGCTCGTCGCTGCGGAAATGAAAGCACAGGTTCAGATCCGTTTTTTCCGAGCTTAAGGAAGTCAGATAATCCGGATGGATCGCGAGCACAAATCTCTCGTGCACCGCCTGATCGAGCTGGGAGAGATAATGGCTTTCATATTGATTGATGAAAAAAATATCGCCGGGCTGGATGTCATAAAAACGGTTGTCGATCAGAAACTGTTTTCCGCCGGACACCGAATAGTAGATTTCATAGCAGTCATGAATATGCATGTCCATAGGCTTGTCGTCATTGTACAGATGAGCCACCGCGAAGCTTTTGCTTTCCATGCAGGACTGCATGGCCAGCTTGCAGGAACTGAATTCTTTCATGGGCAATCCTCTTCTCTTTCTGTAAGCAAAACAGATACGTGCTCCGTGTTTCTTAAGTATACGATAGAAGTTCAGAATAAGCAAGATTTTAAAGAAAATAACACAAGAACAGGAATATAAAGAATGATATGATAGGTTCACAAGGGTAACCGGAAAACGGCCGAAGGCCGTTTTCCTGGAATGAATGCCGCTGTACGGCGGCGAGAAGTGAAAGGCGGAAAACGGCCAAAGGCCGTTTTCCTGGAAGAATCACTGACGTGATTCTTCTCAAAATTTAATGCCGCCGTGCGGCGGCAAAGAAAAAGTGGCGGAAATCGGCCTGTGGCCGCTTTCCTGGAAGAATCCCTCCGGGATTCTTCTCAGAATTAATGCCGCCGTACGGCGGCGAAAGGAGAGGTATTTATGGAATTAAGAACGGCATGCTCACCGAAGGATGTCAAGCATTACACCACGGAGCGTCTGCGTGAGGAGTTTCTGATCCAGGGACTGTTTACGCCGGATGAGATCAGGCTGGTGTACAGCCACATTGACCGCATCATCACCGGAGCGGCGACCCCGGTGAATAAGAAGCTGGTGCTTACGGCTGGGGAGGAGCTTCGCGCGGAGTATTTTCTGCAGAGAAGAGAGCTTGGTGTGATCAACATCGGCGGAGCCGGAAAGATCACCATTGACGGAAGGGTTTACAACGTAGCGCCCAGAGAGGGCATGTATATCGGAATGGGAGCGAAGGATATTTCCTTTGAAAGCGACGATGCGGCGGATCCCGCGAAATTCTATCTGAACAGCGCGCCTGCTCACACCACCTATCCCACGGTCCTGATCAAGAGAGAGGGAACCCCGGAGGACGGTGTTGTGATCATCAAGGATGAGAACAAGGTGGAGCTTGGAAGCCTGGAGGAATCCAACCACAGAGTGATCTGCAAGTACATTCTGCCCGGTCAGGTAGAAAGCTGTCAGCTTGAGATGGGAATGACCTCCTTAAAGCCCGGCAGCGTGTGGAACACGATGCCCTGCCATACCCATGACAGAAGAATGGAGGTTTATCTCTACTTCGATCTTCCCGAGGATGCCTTTGTGATGCATTATATGGGAGAACCCACCGAGACCAGACACATCGTGATCCGCAACGAGGAAGCGGTGATCTCCCCGAGCTGGTCCATCCACTCCGGAAGCGGCACCAGAGCCTACACCTTCATCTGGGGCATGGTGGGAGAAAATCAGGACTTCGACGATATGGACGGGGTTGGAATGCAGGAAATTAAATAATTTCCCAAAATGAAGCAACAGATCAGGAAACCTCCGTTCCCCCAAAAGGCCGGAGGGCGTGCAGGGGAACGGTGAAATAAAAGTCTCAGGACGAAAAAATAAGGAGGAACAGTATCATGGCAATCTTAAACAGCTTTTCACTGGAAGGCAAAGTCGCTCTGGTAACGGGAGCTTCCTACGGAATCGGCTTCGCGATCGCGACCGCTTATGCCGAGGCAGGCGCTACCATCGTTTTCAACGACATCAAGCAGGAGCTGGTGGACAAGGGAATCGCTGCCTATAAGGAAAAAGGCATCGAGGCTCACGGCTATGTGTGCGACGTAACGAACGAAGAGGCTGTGAACGCTTTCGTGAAGAAGGTGGAAGAGGAAGTCGGCGTCATCGACATCCTGGTAAACAACGCCGGAATCATCAAGCGTGTCCCCATGCTGGAGATGAGCGCCGAGGCGTTCCGTCAGGTGATCGACGTTGACCTGAACGCTCCGTTCATCGTATCCAAGGCCGTTATCCCGGGCATGATCAAGAAGGGCCACGGCAAGATCATCAACATCTGCTCCATGATGAGTGAGCTGGGCAGAGAGACCGTTTCCGCTTACGCTGCTGCAAAGGGCGGCCTGAAGATGCTCACCAGAAACATCGCTTCCGAGTACGGCGAGTACAACATCCAGTGCAACGGCATTGGACCCGGTTACATCGCTACGCCTCAGACGGCTCCGCTGCGTGAGATCCAGCCTGATGGAAGCAGACATCCCTTCGATCAGTTCATCATCGCAAAGACTCCGGCTGCCCGCTGGGGAGTTGCTGAGGATCTGCAGGGACCTGCCGTATTCTTGGCATCCGACGCTTCCGACTTCGTGAACGGACACGTTCTGTATGTGGACGGCGGTATCCTGGCTTATATCGGAAAACAGCCCCAGTAAGGGACACTGGTTGGACATGGAAAGCCTTTCCGCATCTGGTGCGGAAAGGCTTTTTCAGAATGAAATGCCGCCAAAGGCGGCGGAAAGATGAGGCGTGCACGAACCTGTGGTTCGTGCTGAAGAATGGCAGGCGCCATTCTTCCATGAATGAAATGCCGCCGTAGGCGGCAGCACGAACCGTGGTTCGTGCTGGAAAGGGGAAAAAATGTTTACAATTAAATGGATTGGGCCTGATGGCAGCCTGAAGGCGCAGGATCAGGGAGAGGAAGAAGCGCGCCTTGTGGTAAATGGGGAATATGAACCGGGAGACAGGCTTGTTGTGGAAAGTACGCAGGAAGCGGTATATGCATGGCTGCAGATAGAGGATGTGCTGGGAAAATCCCTGGTTTATCTGAAGGGCAGCTATGAATACCGGATTCCGTTTGAAGAGAAGAGAATCTGCTATTCGCCCAGAGCGTTTACGGGAGAAAGGCATCTGGTAACGATAAGAAAGGCGCCGGAAACGGATGTTCATGCTTATAGAAACCTTGCGCTGAATGTGAACGACCAGCATGGAAATACGGTCTGCTTCCCGCGGGCGCATGCAAATGTAGAGACCAGAGGGGAATCCGTATTTGCGGCGATGAACGCCATTGACGGAGTGACGGAAAACCGTTCGCACGGCGCATGGCCCTATGCTTCCTGGGGAATCAACATGCAGGACGACGCAGAGCTGACGCTGGAGTTCGGAAGGCCGGTTGAAGTGGACAAAGTGGTTCTTTATACGAGGGCGGATTTCCCGCATGACAACTGGTGGGTGGACGGAAAGCTCACTTTTTCGGATGGCAGCAGCATGCAGCTTCCCATGGAGAAATCGGTGCTTCCTCATGTTTTCACCTTTGAAAAGAAGAGGATTGAGTGGCTGAAGCTGGGTGAGCTGATCAAAGCGGACGATCCTTCGCCGTTCCCGGCTCTGACTCAGATCGAAGTGTACGGAAGCGATATCTGAAAAAGGTCAGGTGTTCTGAAAGGAGTCAATTATGCAGGAAGAGCTTAGAACTTTTTTGGATCAATATGTGGGCTGTATCCGGAAAAATGCGGAAGAGATGATGGATAAAGCCATGCCGGAGGCGGATGAGGAGTTGTTTTCTCTGTATGAAAAGACGGGAAACCGGCTCCGTTATGAGGAGGTTTATTTTACCCGCAGAAAGTATCTGGCGGTATTCGGTTGTCTCGCCATTCTGGATGGCGCAGAAACGTATGTGAAAAAGCTCGTTGAGGTGCTGAAGGGGATCTGTGCGGAGGAATGCTGGGCGCTTCCCGCTCATGTGCACAGGGATGTGGATCCCGACTGGAGGGTCTGTGTGGATCTGTTCGCGTCGGAGACAGCACAGGCGCTGGCGGAAATCATCAGCCTGGCGGGCGATGTGCTTCCGGAGGACGTGAGGCAGGAGGTACGGGAAAATATTTTCCGCCGGGTGATGAATCCATTTCTGGAGAGCGAGCCGCCCTACCTTCCCTGGGAAGGCGCGGATCATAACTGGAATGCGGTATGCGGCGGCAATGTGGGCTGTATCGGCATGTATCTGATGAAGGATGAACCGGAGAGGCTGAATGCGCTTCTGGAGCGGCTGCAGAGGTCGCTGACACATTACATCGGCGGTTTTGCGGAAGATGGAACCTGCATGGAGGGGCTGGACTATTTTTCCTATGGATTTGCCTATTATGTGGGGTTTGCGGAGATGCTGTACCGCTATACGAACGGAAAGACCGATCTGCTTGCACAGGAGAAGTGCCACAAAATTGCCCTGTTCCAGCAGAAGTGCTATTTCCCTTCCGGAAGGACGCTCAGCTTTTCCGACGGCAACAGCCGGGACAGCTACAGGATGGGCTTAAGCTGCTATCTGGCGATGCGGTATCCGGACATGGTGCTCCCGCCCGTATCCGTGGCGCGTGGTTTTGAAGGGGATTCCTGCTTCCGCTTCCTGTGTAACCTGCGGGATGTGCTCTGGACGAGGGATTATCTGAAGGAAGAAGAAAAGAAACAGGCAGCGGAGAGTGTTCCCGGAGAAAGTTGCGCGGCAAAAGGCGAAGAAAGCGCGAAAACGGATGAGAATAAGGTGATGGTGCTCACTGCGGCACAGTGGAACATCGCCCATGGAAAAAGCGGCGGCGGCATGGCCTGCAAGGGCGGACACAACGGGGAGCCGCACAATCACAACGATGTGGGAAGCTTCCTTTACATGCTGGGAGATGAAATGCTTTTGACCGATCTGGGGGCCGGAGAATATACAAAGCAGTATTTTGGACCGGAACGCTATCAGATCCTCTGCAACAGTTCTTTTGGCCACAGCGTGCCGATCCTGGATGGAGAGGGACAGAAGGCCGGCGCCGAATATGGATGCAGCAGCTTTTCAGCGGACGGAAGAGGAGGCTGTGAGATTCATTTTGCGCACGCTTACGGCGACAGCCGGGTCAAAGAGCTCGTTCGGAGTTTTTCCTATGATCCGGAAACGGAGGTGCTGGAGATTGCGGATGAACTGGAAGCGGAAGGAGACGTACCGCTGTGGGAGAATCTGGTGACCCAGTACCGTCCTGAAATTCGTAACGGCCAGGTGTGGATAGCGGGAGAAAAATATGCCTGCCGTGTGGAAACGCAGGATCTGGCGGGCGGTTTCCTGGTGGAGGAAAAGAAAAATTCCTCTCATAAGGGAGTGCTGGAAAGCGTGTACTGTATTTCCTGGGAAGTACCCGCCAGGAACGGAAATACAGAAGTGAGAAAGTGTCGGTTCCGTGTGGTTCCCGCGGAAAAATGACTGGACATGGATGATGCGGATGTTGCCGCCGGAAGTGGAAAGGCTGCGGCGGAAATTGGAGGTAAGGATGATCAAGGGATTTAAAATGAAACTTTATGAGGGGCAGGAGGAGGAGTATGAAAGACGCCATAACCTGCTCTGGCCGGAAATGAAGGATATGATTCATGAGCATGGCGGAAAGAACTATACCATTTTCCTGGACAGGGAGACGCTGACCCTGTTCGGCTACATCGAGATTGCGGATGAAGAGCTTTGGGCAAAAGGCGCGGACACTGCCATCAACAGGAAATGGTGGGACTACATGGCCGACATCATGGAGACCAACCCGGACAACAGCCCGGTGAGCATCGATCTGAAGAATGTGTTCCATCTGGACTGACAAAGATAAGCGGCGCAAACCCAGACAAAGGGCTGCATCGAAAACAGAAGGAGAGACCGGTACGCCTTGAAACAGACGTACCGGCTTTTTTGTCAATGGATGGAACGGACATCGATGATCTCATGGAAGTAGTCGAACTGTCCGCAGAGCAGTCCTTTTCCTCCGATTTCGCATTCTCCCACCTGATTGTCATAGGGATCGGCGCGCAGGCCGGATTTCGGC